>CAZRGT010000012.1:0-27138 GCA_964599725.1 uncultured Gemmatimonadaceae bacterium
CTACACCCGGAATCCTTTCACCAGCGAGCGGAGCTTCTCCGCCGCCTGCAACAGCGTGCCGGCCCCGGCGGCCAGCTCTTCGGTCGACGCGCCCTGCTGCTCGGCCGCCGCCGAGACTGCTTCGGCCCCGGCGGCGTGTGAGGTCGCTTTGGACGCCACCTGCGCGGTTTTCCGCGACAGATCTTCGGCGATTTCCCGGTTCTGGAGGGCCACCCCCGTGACCCGGGCAGCGGCCTGTTCCACTTCACCGACGGCGTTCGCGATTTCGGCGAGCGCCGTCGCCGCGCCCTCCGCCACCGCCTCGATCCCGCGCACCCGGTTCTGCCCGTCACTCATGACGGTGGTCATCCCGTCCATCTGCTTCCGGATCGCCACGGTGGTGCGGGCCACCTCATCCGCGGCCCGGGCTGATTCGTCGGCGAGTTGGCGCACTTCTTCCGCGACGACGGCGAAGCCGCGTCCGTGCTCCCCGGCCCGCGCCGCCTCGATCGCGGCGTTCAACGCCAGCAGGTTGGTCTGCGAGGAGATGCGACGGATCAGGTCGACGAAATCGTCGATCGACGCGCTTTGCTCGACCAGCTGGGTCACTTGCTGGCCGGTGGTCAGCACCACCTCGCGCACGCCGAGCAGCGACTGGCCCGCCGCCTGGATGTCCCCGTGGTGCCGGGTGGCCGCGGCGCGAATCTCCTCCCCCAGGCGCGCGGCGCGGGCCGCCGTCTCGGCCATCTCCCCGGCCGCGCGCCGCAGCTTGTCGAGGCCGCTCTCGATCGCCGTCAACTCGTTGCGCTGCAGCTCGGCGCCGCCCGAGATGTCGACCATCGCCGTGGAGACTTCGCTCGAGGAGGCCGCCAGCTGCTCGCTGACGGCCGAGAGATCGCCGGCGGACGTCGTGATCCGGTCCGATTCCCCTATGACCTCGCGCACGATGCCGCGCAGCCGCTCCGCCATTTCCCGCAATGCGTTCGCGAGCAGCTGGAACTCCCGCGGCATGGCGCCCGAGGTGACCGGCCGCAGGTCTCCCGCACCGAACCGCTCGGCCGCGGTCACCAGGCGCGCCAGCGGACCTTCCACGGAGCGCACGGTCAGCATCGACGCGACGGCGCCGAGCGCCACGAACACCGCCAGCACGAGCCAGAGGAATACTTCCCGCCGCCCCGCCAGCAGGGCCAGCCGCTCGGCCGCCTGACCGGCCTTCTCCGACTGACGCGCGGAGAGCCCGCGCACCAGCTGCACCAGCTCGCTCACGGAGGGTTGGACCGCGGTCGCGCGCGCCTGCGCCTCGCCGCTGCGCCCGAGGTCGCGCAGGGCGTGAGCCAATGCGTACTCGACCTGGATGGACGATTGCTGTCGCTTGATCCGGTTCACCATCAGCCGGTCTTCGACGGTCAGATCGCCAAGCCGTTCCAATCGCCGCTCGAGCGCAAAGGCGCTGTCGGCACCGCTCTCGAACTCCTCGCGCGCGCGCGGGTTCGGCACGCCGATGTACTGCACGGCGGCGCGCAGCTCCGTGAACACGGTCGTCAAGAGACCGGTGCTGACGCCGGTGGCGGTGCGCAGCGCGTTCATTTCGACCGTGATCCGGTGGCGGATCGTGCGCAACGCCATGGTCCCGGTCGTCGCCGTCAGCACTAGACCCAGCGCCAGGGCGCCGAGGCCGAGCAGGATGCGCGCCCGCACCGTGTTGAGCCGGCGGCGCAGGGTCATTCGCTGACTTCCGCGACCAGCTTGCCGTTCCGGGCGATCGCAATCGTCAGCGGCTTGCCCGGCACGTCACCGGAGGCGTCGAACGCGATGCGCCCGCTCACGCCCTCGAACGCGGGGCGCTGCGGCCCCACCGAAGCCAGATAATCCCGGATGGCGCGTCGATCGGGACCGACAGCGTCGATCGCCTGGGCGAGGAGCTGGACCACGTCGTAGGTGAGACCGGCCACGTCGTTGGGGCGCTCGCCCTGGGTGGCGCGGAAGAAGTCGAGCACGAAGGTGGCGTTTTTCTCGCCCGGCCGGTCCGAGAGGTACGCGGAGGAGATGTGGATCCCTTCGGCGAGCGGCCCATCCGCCTCGATCCCCACCAGCGCATCGCTCCCGATCACCGGCCAGCGCAGGCCCTGCCGGCGTAGTTCCCGGAGCACGAGCTCGGCACCGGGGACGTCAGCCGCGACCATCAGGACGTCTACGCCGGCGCCCCGCATGCGGCTGACGTACGGCTCCAATGAGGAAGTGCTCCCCAGGAAGGGATCCTGCTCGACCACCGTGCCGCCCAGGCGCCCGAACTCGGCGGCGAACGCCGCCCGGACGCCGCGGCCGTAGTCGTCATTCAGGTAGATGATCGCGGCCCGGCGGGCACTGAGGCGCGCGTGGGCATAGCGGGCCAACGCCGGCCCGTGCGAGAGATCGCTGGGGCAGACCCGGAACGTGTACGGGTTGATGCCGGAGAGCTCGGGACTCGAGGCGGTGGGGGAGATCATGGGCAGCGGCCGGTCCCCGGCGCCGTACACCCGGGCGGCGGCGATGCTCGTGCCCGACGTGACGTGTCCCACGACCGCGACCACCGCCGCATCGTCGTACAAGGACCTGGCGCCGAGGAAGGCGGCATTCTCGCTGCCGCTGTCGTCCACGATACGGAGCTTGAGTGGCTGGCCGTGCAGGCCGCCGCGCTGGTTGATCTGATCCACCGCGAGACGTGCGGCCTTGAGCTGGGCGACGCCGAGTGGATCGGTCATCGGGCCGGCCAGGCCGATGACGATGGGACCCGCTGTCCGGGCACAGGAGACGAGGGTCAGCGCGGCGACCGTGACGAGCGACGGCCGGAAGCGACGGACGATCGAAGGGAGGATCATCGGGGGACGGGAGGCAAGGTTAAGCCGCCAAGAAAGGGAGCGCAATGCCGCAGCATCGGGGCGGTCGCCGGGGCGGGTCTCGAGGCGTATGTTCGAGGAGATGGAGGCGCGCGATCGGTTGTATCGGTTCACGGCGGCGCTCGAGCCGCTGCTGGCAGCCGCGGCGGCGGACGGATTCGAAGCCGCCTGGGAGCGCGAGCAGCTGACGGAAGTCGCCTGGGCGGCGTTGGCCGGCGCGCGTCGGGCCGACACGCCGGCGCTCGCGCCGGCGCTCGCGGCCCTCGACCGGCGCCTGCTGGCGGTGTTGGAGCGCAGTCATGCCTGGGCCGATCAGCACCTCGTCACGTTCCGCATTCCCGAGCTGGAGCGGTGGCAACATGCGACGGCGGCGGCGCTGGTCGGGGCTCGCTGGGGAGCGGCGGGTCTGCGCACGGTGATTGAAGACACACGCTCGCCCTTCGCCCGTCGCTATTTCGCTTTTCTCGCCCTGGCTGAACGGCACCCGCCGGAAGCCTGGCCGCAATTCGAGAAGTACTTGCGCGCCCCGGAGGCACACCACGCGTTCGTCGCCGTGGCGGTCGAGGCCGCTCGCTACTATCCCGGCCGGGCCCCGATCCTGGTCGAGCTGTTCGAGCGTGTCCGGGGTGACCAGCTGTTGCGGCGGTTTCTTGGACCGCGGCTGCTCGAATCCCTGTACGTGCTGGGAGAAGCGATCGCCTTGCCGCTGTTCGAGGAGCTGCTCGTCACCGGTCACACCGATCCCGATCCGGACCGCTGCGAGGTCACGCGCGCCCTCGTGGCGGTACGCAAGCTCACTGGCCGGCTCGCGCCGTCGGCCAAGTACCCGGACGTGGAGCTCCCGGAGGTGAGCCACGCGGTCGATCGAGCGGAACGCCGCTTCGAGGAAGAGCGCGATCGCCTGGAGCCGGTGACGGTTATCTGACGAACTGCCACAGCTTATTGCGGTAGGCCTCGGCGCCCACGTCATAGGTCTCGTTGTGGCCGGCTCCCTCGATCGACACGAACTCCACCGGCCCGGGCGCCGCCGCGGCGATCTGTCGACCCATGGCGATCGGCACCAGCCGGTCGGTGGTCCCATGGAAGACCAGCGCCGCACAATGCACGCGGCGGATCTGGCTCAGGTTGTCGAGTCGCACGCGCACGATGAACGAGGGGAACAGCGGGTAATGTCGCCGGCTCATCTCCTGAGCGCTCGTGAACGGTGACTCGAGCACGAGACCGCGCACGGCATGGGTGGCCGCCACGTGCGTCGCCACGACGCTGCCGAGCGAGCGCCCATACACGAAGATCCGCGCCGGATCGACCCGGGCCGCCAGCGCGCCGTATGCCAGGTCGGCGGCCTCGTACAGGCCGTCTTCCGTGGCACGCCCGCCGCTCGCTCCGTAGCCGGGATAGTCCACCACCATCAGGGCGACGCCCGGGGGCTGGAATTCACGTAGCACGGGCCAAATGGTCGCGATGTTCTCGCCATTGCCGTAGAACCACAGCAGGCCGGGCGCAGGCGAGGGAAGGTGGTGCGAGTCCGCAGCGGGTGGCAGAAACCAGCCGACCAGCGGCGTTCCATCCTTCATCACGAGCTTCACGATTTCGGTCCGCGCCAATCCAATTCGGACCGGGTCGGGCAGGGGGGCGCGCGGAGCGGGGAAAGCCAAGCGATCCTGAAACAGCCAGGCCGCGCCCGCCAGCGCGACGTACACGATCGCGGCGCCGATGGCGAAACGAACGACGAACACGCGCCTAACGAGGGGGGGTGCGGCGCTGTACGTAGCTGGCGATGCGATCCATCACATTCTCGTCCCACAGCGCGATGTAGATCCAACGGGTTGAGCCGCGGCCGCGCCAGGTCAGTCGCACCCGCTCCCGCGCGGAGCGCCATTCCCACATTCCGGCCCGTGCGCCATTGGGGGAGCCGAAGCGGGACACCAGCTCCTGCTGCGCCGCCGGCACGAGCGGGACGGTCCCCGAATCGCCGAACGACAGGAACGCCACCCGGCCTTCCAGGACATAGGCGGCGAGGTAGAGCTCCACGCTGTCGTCCGGGTCGCGGATCGACACCCCGCACTCCATCAGCTGCGCGGTACGACGAGACGTGTTGCAAACGACGGCGGAGCCGCCGGGCACGGCCAGCGTGCGCGCGCGCGCCAGGAAATCCGCATAGGGCGCGGCCAGAGCGAATCCCCGGTAGGTCAGTGTAGCGGCGGCCGGAAGGGATGCGGTCTGTGCGCCGAGCAGCAAGGGGAGTAGCACGGTGGGAAGGAAGCGCATCGCTGAATATAGAACGGGCCCAGGTTGCCCCGGGCCCGCGTGACTACCGCGATCCGACAGCGATCACTGGACCTTGCGGACGTTCTGCGCCTGCAAGCCCTTCGGACCCTGGGCGACATCGAATTCGACGGCGTCACCCTCTGCGAGGCTCCGGAAGCCATCGGCTTGGATCGCCGTGAAGTGGACAAACACGTCCGGACCCGACTCCTGCGCGATAAAGCCGAAGCCCTTCGCGTCGTTGAACCACTTCACCTTACCCTTGGCCATACTGTTCTACCTCTGTACTGAAATGGGGCAGGTCACCGCGACCTGGGACGGGCTCAAACAAAAACCGCGAGACACATTGGTCCTCGCGGAGCGCAGACAGCCGGTGACGGTGCCACGTATTGCTTGAACCGCGGCCAAAAGTACGGGCGCGCCCATGGGCTGTCAATAACATCGTAGCCTCGATCACCATCAAGCCATCGTCGCGACAGTTCGTGCTTTTACTGTCGGTTCGGCAACCCGACCGCGGTGCGGAACGCGGCCACGGCAGCTTCGTAATTGCGTAGCCGGCCAAGCAGCTGGGCAGTGACCACGGTCGGTGTCTTCCCCGCCGACACCTGGCAGGTCTTCGCGGAGAGGGCGAGGGAGTCGAGTTGGGACACCAGGTCCTGGGCCGGCTGCAGCGTCGGAGGCTCGTACGCGTGTGGCTCCATTTGTCCACGACCGCTCGTGAGGAACCCGTGCGCGGCACCGCACAAACCACCGAGCCGCTTTGCCGCCAGACGGACCTGCAGCGTGTCGTGCGAGCTCCGCGTGCGTACCACGCGGTTGATCCCATCCTTGATCTGGGCTACACCGCGGGCGGCCGTGCGGAACCCTTTCAAGTACTTGTCCTGGAGCGGATTGAGTGGGGGAGGAGGCGGCACCGTAGCGGTCGCCGACTCGCCGGGAGCGGGATCCGGTTGTTGAGCGAGGGCCGGCATGGTGAGGACCGAGCTGATCAGTCCGAGTACGGCTAGGGAGCACATCGGATTATTCGTATCTTTCAATGAATCTTGTGGTTACCCTGAAGGCCACAGATGCCTTGGCCAAGGGTTATAATCTCGACATGACCGTTCCCGCAACCTCCCGCCTGTCGCGCACGTTCGAAGACCGCTCCGAGGCGCTCAGCCATTTTTTCGCCCGGGCCGCGGAGGCTCCGCGTTTTCTGGCGTTCGACGATGCCGTCGGATGCCCGTTGGATCAGGCACTCTCGGTCGTGGAATGGACGGGGGCGGCCGGGATTCTGCGTGACGACGACCTCATACATGCGGCGTGGATTCGTCCCGATGCCGCCGCAGCGGTGGTGGAGCGGCGCGAAGGTGAGCGGCGCCTCTTCGCCTATTTCGGCCCGCGTCTGGACCAGCCCTACGCCGATCCCGTCGAGTGCGAGCTGATCTACGACGGGCATGGGCTGCGGGCGTACGCCTTCGCGGAGCGGGGTCACGCGATCGCGCACTTTCTGCGGGCGACGCAGGGCTTGGGCGCGATGCTGGCGCTGCTCGGCCGCCGCGCGCCCGAGCTGCGTCACGTCCGCCGCTGGTTGCAGGAGCTGTTCAATGCACCGCCGGGCGGCACCAATCGTTCGACGCTGCTCATGGCGGGCTGGTTCGCGACCGCCGGAGCCGGCTGTCTGTTCCTCCCCGCCCAGGCGGGAGAGCCCTACTGCTACTGCGAAGTCGGCATCGACTCCTGAAACCGGCCTGAGCTGATGTGGGAACGTGCAGGGCTGTGGATACACAACTCCACACTGTGTGGATGGACGCTGCAAGGGCCGGCTGCGGTGTCGTTTAGTTTCCACACGCGATGCACATCGACGTAAGCTAACCCGAAGAAACATCGGCACTTGCGCGATTCCGCGCGATGCGTAAATTAGTCCCTGCGTCGAATGGGGAAGGGTTGGGGCCTCGTGTCCCGGCCACGCCTGCTCGACCAGTCCGGGCGGAAATTTCGGGGAAGGCGCCAACGCAACAAGGGCTCAGGCGCCTGTCGATCCGAGAGATTCTCACCGACTCGGATAGCAGAGGCCAGTCGCGTGCCTCTGCCACGTCGATGTGGTGCCTCGACGTGCAGTGCGGAAGGTCGGTCCGCGACCCGATCTGACCCGCAGCACTCGCACCGGCGAACCTTGTGGCCCGGCCAGGCCGCTTGGGGATGGAAGCCGGAGCTCCTGATTGCCCTACCGAGCGACGCAACAGTCAACCGGCGGCGTCAGGATGAAGAACGGAGGGAGCAATCCCCCGGCTCCGGGTAGCCGATGTGCGGAGCCCCCGGGCGGCCTATCGAGCCGCCCCGGGGGCTTCGTTTTCTACCTGCGCTAGCGGCGCTGCTGCTGTGCGGCGAGCGCCAGGGCGACCCCGTTGGTCCACCCGAAGCCGTCCTGGGTCGGGTATTCTCCACCACCGGCCCGCCGGTTCACATCAACGACGTCGTATTTTTCCGTCATCTTGCCCGTGGATCGATACGTGCGGCGATTCAAAGCGAGCCAGCGGTCACGGGCGGCATCCGCCAGGTCATCCCGCCTGTAGCGGCGCACGCCTTCGATCGCCAGCCACTCCAGGGGTGGCCACCCGTTGGGAGCGTCCCACTGCTGTCCTGAGGCGATGAGGGTCGTGACGAACCCCCCCGGCTTCAAGAACTCCCGTTCGAGACGCGCGGCGACGTACACGCCCTGCTCGGGAGTGGCCAGTCCGAAATACAGCGGGGCCGCGGCCGCCAGCGTCGGGCGGTCGGTCACGCGCTCGCCGGTGCGCCAGCGCACGTCGTAGAAGAATCCTCCGACCGGATCGTACGCGATCGCCAGCAGCGCCTGGCGACGGTCCTCGGCCGCCCGCGAATACCGGTCGGCGACCTCCCGGTCGCCCGCCCGCCCGCGAAACGCCCGCAGCGCGGCGATCGTGCGCTCGGCGTGATAGAGGAGACTATTGAGATCGACGGGGATCAGCTCCGTCGTTTCCAGCGTCCGTAAATCGCTCGGGTCCCGCATCCAGCGGCTCGAAAAGTCCCAACCGCTTTCGGCCGAAGCCCGGACGTTGCGATAGAACGCCTCGCGTTCCGCCGCGGGAAGCGTTTGCGCCAGCTCGTAGTCCTGGCGGTAGGCCTCCGGTCTGGGCTCGGGCCTGTCGTCCCAGTACCGATTGAGCAACCCCCCGTCGGGCTGCCGTACCACGCGGCGGTAGGTCTGGGCGGGCACCAGACGCTCCGCTCCTTCCATCCAGAATGCGTGCTCTGCCTCCAGCGCATCGAGGTAGCGAAGCGCTCGCGTGGAATCAGTGGCGCGAGCGAACAGTCCGACCATGGCGGCGAAGAACGGCGGCTGGCTGCGGCCCAGATAGTAGGTCCGGTTGCCGTTGGGGAGGTGCCCGACCGTGTCGATCAGGTGGGCGAAGTTGTCGAGCATGCTTTCCACGAGGTCGGTCCGGCCGCTCTCGACGAGCCCGAGCATCGTGAAGTAGGAGTCCCAATAGTAGACCTCGCGGAAGCGGCCGCCCGGGACGACATACGGCTTGGGGAGGGGGATCAACGACGAGCGCGCGTCCGCGCTGTCCGGTGGGCGCGTCAGAATCGGCCAGAGTGCGCGGATGTGCGCCTGCATGGTCCGCGACGGATCCGACCGGAAGCCTTCTCCAACCGGCCGGGGCAGCTCGAAGTGCTGCTCGACGAACGCCCGGAAATTGAACCCCGCCGCGCGGCGCGCGGTGTCGTAGCGCGCGACGACCTCAGCCGGCGTGACGAGCGGCCGGGCATCGGCGAACGTCTTGGAGTCCGTAAAGATCCCCGACAGCTGGACGTCGTGGAACAATGTGCCCAGGTCGCGGGCGGGGTCGTAGCGCGCGGCCGGCGGGGGTGCCGTGCGGCACCCAGCCGCCGCCAGCGCCAGTAGCGCCGCTAGGCGAAGATAATCCACAGAACCCCGAGCAGCGCGGCGAGGAGCACGGACATCCCGATGTCGATCTTCCGCCCTTCGGTTCCTCCGGGCTGTATGCCCGTCGGCGTCCCCGGAGTCGCGGCCCCATAGCTCAGCCCCGTGAGCTGCGCCGGCGTGGGCGCCGCCGTGAGCGCGCTCACACCCACGAGCACGAATGTGCTCACGACGAAGAGCAGCACCGCGAAGTGGAGGAAGTTGATCTCCGCCATCCACGCCCAGACGGTGCCGTCGGTCAGCCCGGTCTTCGAGATCCCGTTCATCAGCTCAAGGACCAATCGGAGGAGGCCGAGGAAGAGGCCGCTCCACAGCGAGGCGACCGCGCCCGCGCCGTTCAGCCGGCGGAAGAAGAGACCGAGCAGGAAGCAGGCGGCGATCGGCGGGGCGATGTACGCCTGCACGCTCTGGAGATAGATGTAGAGCTGGGACGAGATGTACTTCATGAACGGGATCCACAGCAAACCGAGCCCGACCAGGACGACCGTGGTCACGCGCCCCACCGCCACGAGTCGCGCCTCAGTCGCCTGAGGCCGCCACTTCCGGTACACGTCCCAGGTGAGCAGCGTCGAGCACGAGTTGAACGCCGACGCGAGCGAGCTCATCAGCGCGGCGAGCATCCCCGCGAGCACCAGGCCTTTGAGCCCGGCGGGAAGCAGGCGCGTCACGAGCGCCGGATAGGCCGAGTCGGCCGCACCGCCGCTGATGTCCGAGTACAGCGCCGCCGCGATGACGCCCGGCAGCACGAAAATGAAGACGGGGAGGATCTTCAAGTAGCCGGCGAGGATCGTCCCGCGGCGCGCTTCGGTCACGTTCCGCGCCGCGAGCACCCGCTGCACAATGTGCTGGTCGGTGCACCAGTACCAGACGCCGAGGATGGGGGCGCCGAACACGATACCGGTCCACGGGAAGTTCGGATCAGTGGTCGGCTTCCACATGGAGAAGAAGTCGGGCGGCACGCGGGCTTCGAGCCCCGACCAGCCGCCGACGTGGACGAGGCCCACCAGGACAAGCGTGGCCGAGCCGAGGATCAGCACGACGGCCTGCATCACTTCCGTGTAGATGACCGCGCGGAGCCCGCCCAGGATCGTGTACAGCCCCGTCACGAGGATCAGCACCGCCGCGCTGGTCCAGAAGTTCCAGCCCGTCACCGCGCGCAGCACGACGCCGCCGGCGAAGAGCGTGACACTGATCTTCGTGAGCACGTAGCCGATCACGGAGACCCAGGTGAAGTACGCCCGCGAGGCGGAGTTGTAGCGGCGCTCGAGGAACTCCGGCATCGTGTACACGCCGCTGCGCAGGTAATAGGGCACGAACAGCCAGCCCAGGAGCAGCAGGATCAGGCAGGCGAGCCACTCGAAGTGCCCCACCGCCAGCCCGCTCGCGGCGCCGGTGCCCGCAAGGCCTACCAGGTGCTCGCTCCCGATGTTGGAGGCGAACAGGCTGGCGCCCACTGCCAGCCAGCCGATGTCGCGGCCCGCGAGGAAGTAGTCCGCGCTTTCATCTTTCTTCTGCTTGGCGGACCACCAGCTGATCCCGAGCAGGATGCCGAAGTACGCCGCGATCACCAGGATGTCGAGCGCCGGCAAACCCATGGTCAGTGTCCTCCACCAGGAGTAGGAGAGAGCCGCGCCAGCAGGAACTGCACGGCGAGATCGGTGAGACTCCACAACTGCACGTCCGAGCTCGAGCCGTAGCGGAACGGCCGGAGCGTACCGCCCTCGAGCCGATAACTCCACAGCTCGGCCTGTTTGAGCCCCGAGCGCGTCACCGCGTCGATCGTCCGGGAGAGCACGGCCGTGGCGACCGAATCGGGGCTGCCGCGTACGCGCTGCGCGAGCGCCGCGACCAGCACGTTCACCTCGCGGCCCCACACGACGCGGGGGGAATGGTACAGGTCGCGCTCGAACATCTCCCATACCGCGGGCGGGGCGTAGGCATCGTTGGCGGCGACGGGCCCGACGCCGTCGATCAGCAGGCCCACGGGATAGGGCAACAGGAACGGACGCAACAACTCGGCTTCCCGCGCCGAGCCCAGGTTCTCGAGCAGCAGCCACGTCGCGGGATCGGTGCTCATCACCGGGATCGGCTGGCCGGCGCTGTCGAGCGAGAGCGCGAAGAAGCGCAGCGTGTCGGCGGGCATACCGCTGCGGTCCAGCACCTGCGCCCAGTGCTCCCGCTCGGCGGTCGGGAGCGCCGCCAGCCGGGCGCGCACCCGCGCAAGGACGTCCGCGGGCGCGAGCGCCACCACGAAATGCCGTGCCGTCCCGCGCCACGTGTCGGCCGCCGCCTCGAGCCCTTGGGCTTCGGGCACGCCCGCGAGGCCCAGGGCGCGGAGCACACTGTCGATCGTGATGACCGCGCGCAGCGCCGCCGGCACCCACACCACGTTGACGTGGAACGCGAACCGCCCGTCGGCGTAGCCGACGCGGCTGTCGCGCCAGCTGCCCGCGTGCCACCACCCGTCGTCGTCGCGGTGAAACCCCACCAGGTTCGTCGCCGCGGGCGCGCGCGCGTAGGGCGCGGCCTGCCGGGCGACGAAGGCGAGGTTCTGCAGCAGCGCCTGCCGATGCGACTGCAGGAAGCGGCGCTTGCGCTCGTCCGGGACCGTAGCATTGGCGGCGTAGCGCGCCGCGACGACGGGGAGCTGGAAGTCGTCGTCCACCATGAAGTAGTTCTCGCGCACCGCCTGGAGCTGCGCGAGCAGCGCCGGGTCGCGGCGGCGGTGATACTCGGCGGCGTTCTCGCGGATCGCCTGACCGCCCAACGCTTCCTCGTGGCTCACCTCTCCCGAGGGCGCAAGCTTCGCCAGCGCCGCCGCGATCACGTGCTCCGCCATCGTGTCGGACCAGACGGGCTCCATCAGCAAGGCGGTCATCAGCATGTCGCGGCCAAAGTAGGTGGCATAGTTCGGCAACCCCGCCATCAGCTTCTGGCGCGAGCTGAGCAGCTCGAACCCCCGAACTTCGCGCTCCAGGCGCCGCAGCCGGAGCGGATGCGCCGTGTCGGCCTGCACCCGGGCGTAGAAGCGCCGAAACTGGTCGTTGAAGATCTGCTCCCGCGTGAGCGGTGTGAGCGGGGGGCCGTCGGTCGCAATCTCAACGTCCACGTCGAGCGGGCCGGCGGCCGCCGGACGGACGGTCACGACGCCGCCCGCGAGCTGCGCGGATGCGCGCCGCGCGTCGCCGCTCAGAGTGAGTGAGAGATGGTTCTTCCCGTCGAGGCTCGGCTGGGCGACGCTCACGCTCCACCGGCCGGGCGAGCGCGCCAGCGTCACCCGCGGAACGAGGCGCGCGCGCAAGGCCGCGAGATCGCGGGCGCCGAGCAGCGCCAGCGCGCGACGGCGCTCCGATTCGGGGAGCCCCGCGAGATCGTCCACGAGCGTCGCAAACTCGGGCACGACGAACGCGGCGCCCAGGGAATCGAGTTGCCGTCCGGCGTATTGGAAGTCTCGCTCGACGCGCATCGAGCCGAGCAGGAGGAGGCCGAGACGCAGTGGGCCGGGTGCCGTGAGCCGGTAAGCGAGCGAGCGGCGCCCGTGAGCGACCCCGGTCGTCCCCTCGAGCCCCGCCCAGGCGAGCGCGGCGGGCGATCCGGTGGTGTCACGCGCGGTGAAGCCGAAGCTTTCGTCGAGCGCATCGGCCCAGAGGTGGACCACGCGGCCGCTCTTCGCGTCCAGGTAGATCTGGACGGCGTTGCCGCGCGCGTCGCGATAGACGCGCGTCTGATAGCCCTCATAGGCCGCCGGATCGTCCAGGCCGGGCTCGGGGAAGGTCACGTACGGCGGCACCGTACCGCCGGGCAGGGCGGTCTGGGCGGCGAGCAGCAGGGCAGCGAAGCTCATCTGGGGCCGATATCGTACGCCATCTCGGGCCACCTGGCCAGCCTGGCTACCCCCCTGCTTGACAACTGGCCCAATTAGGGCCATTTGGAGAGGGTAGGATTCTCCATATCTCGTGCATCACCTTGTGGCGGAGGTGGTTTGTATGTCACTCGCTCGCTTTGTCTCTCCGGTATTGATCGGCGGCTTGTTGTGGGCCGCGCCATTGCGCGGGCAGGTGCCCACAGGCACGATCACAGGAGAGGTGACTGACGTCGGCACCAGGCAGCCCCTCGCGGGCGTCATCATCAGGGTTCTGGGTACGCCGCTCAGCACACAGACCCGACCCAACGGCTCCTTCTCACTGACCGAGGTACCCGCCGGCGCCCGCACGGTGCGGGTGACGCGGATCGGGTATGCGCCGCTCGACCAGGCAATCGCGGTGACCGCCGGAGCGGTGAACCCGGTGAACGTCGCGCTGCACCCCCAGGCGGCGCTGCTCGAAGCGCTGGTCGTGACCGGCTACGGCGCTCAGCGCCGCGAGGCGATCACGGGCTCGGTGGCGACGGTCGCACCCGCCACGGCCGATGTCGGCGTGCTCACAAACGTGAACGGGATGCTGCAGGGCCGGGTCGCTGGTGTCAGCATCACGACGAACAGCGGCGATCCCGGGTCCGGTGCGCAGATCCGCATCCGCGGCGCGACGTCCTTGAGCGCCAGCAACGAGCCGCTCTACGTCATCGACGGCGTGCCCATCACGAACGTGGAATCAGAAGCGGCCGGAATCGGCATTGGCGGCAGCCCCCCGCTGCCCCGCAGCCCGCTGAACTTGCTCAACCCCTCCGACATCGGCTCGATCACCATTCTGAAGGACGCCTCGGCGACCGCCATCTACGGCAGCCGCGGCGCCAACGGCGTCGTCTTGATCGAGACGAAAAAGGGCCACTCGGGCGGCGCCTCCATGGCGTACGAGAGCTATGTCGCGACGGCGTCGCCTGTCAGATCCCTCGACGTGCTCACCGGAGACGAATACCGCCAGTTCGTGCAGGACCAAGTGGCGCTCTACAATACGGATCCGACCAAGGGTCTGGCCCCTTCGTACCTGGCCGCGCTGGGGACGGCCAACACGGACTGGGCCAACGCCGTGAACCGCACCGCCGTGACGCACAATCACAACGTGTCGTTCACCGGTGGCAGCGATATCACGCGCTATCGGGCGTCGTTGAACTTCATGAACAACCAGGGAGTGGCGCTCAGCAGCGGCCTGCGACGGGTTCAGGGGCGCCTCTCCGCCACGCACTTCGCCCTGAACAACCACCTCCGGCTCGGGCTCAATGTGACGACCTCGCAGGTGAACAACGACTATCTCGCGTATGAGAACACGGGCGGCTTCGAAGGCGGCGTGTTCCAGAACGTGGCCGTCTTTAATCCGACGCGGCCGGTAGTCGATTCTACGGGAAAGTACTACGAGATCGGGGCGGGCTCGCAATCGGTGCGCAACCCGGTGGCGCTGGCTGAGCAGATCCAGGACTTCGGCACCACGAACCGTACCCTCGGTAACGTGTCGGCGGAGGTCGAACTGCTGCCGGGCCTCACGGGCCAGATCAACCTCGGCGTTGATAAATCGGGGGGCGTACGGCAGACCTACCTCCCCAAAGCCAGTCCGGTCGGAGCGCAGTATGGGGGGCTCGCACGCCAAGTAAATCGCGACAACCAGTCCAAGACGCTTCAGACCATGCTCACTTTCAGCCGTCAGTTGGGCGGCGTACACGACCTCGACGTCGTGGGCGTGTACGAGTTCGCGCAGCACCGGACTGAGGAGTTCCGGGCCGAAGCCCAGAACTTCCTCACCGATGTCACCGGCTTCAACAGCCTGGGCAGCGGCAGCGTGCAGGTGACCCCGCAGTCGTTCCGCACCGACGAACGGTGGATCTCCTTCATTACCCGGGCCAACTACGGGTACAAACAGCGCTACTTCTTGACGGGCGTGGTCCGCCGCGACGGCCGGTCCGCGTTCGGCGACCTCCATAAGTGGGCGACGTTTCCCGGTGTCTCCGCGTCCTGGCACATGAGCGACGAGAGCTTCATTCCCAGGGGTCCGTTCTCGGACCTGCGCCTGCGCGTCGGCTATGGCGTGGTGGGCAACCCCGGTGTGCCGCCCTATTCATCGTTGATCACGCTGGAGGCCAACGACGGCGCGAAGTATGTCTTCGGCGAGACGCCCGTCATCGGGTTCGCTCCGGTGCGCTGTGCCAACCCGGAGTTGAGGTTCGAGAAGACGGGGCAAAGCAACTTCGCCCTGGACTACGGCTTGTTGGGCAACCGCGTCTCAGGCAGCTTGGAGTACTACGTCAAGAATACGTCCGACCTGCTGCTCGACGTGCCCGTCGCACAGCCGGCGACGTGTAGCACGCGGCTCGAGAACGTCGGGAGAATCCGCAATAAGGGCCTCGAGCTGTCGCTCGACGCCCTGGCCATTTCCCGGCCGACGTTCACCTGGCGGGCGGGGCTCACCTTCGCGTTGGAGCGCAATAAGGTCGTGGACCTCGGCAACTACTCCTTCCTCACCTCGGGCGGCGTCAGCGGGCAGGGTCAGTCGAACGTAGTCTCCCAGCGCATCATCCCCGGCGAGCCGCTGGGCACGTTCTTCGGACCTGAATACGTCGGCGTGGATGCGCAGGGGAAGCAGCAGTTCAACAAGTACACCGTGACCAGAGATTCTACGGGCAGGGAAATCAGCCGCACGCTGAGCGGGACCACACTGGCGCCCGGCGGTGACGATTACGTCGCGATCGGCAATGCCCATCCGGACTTCACGCTCGGATTGAACAGCACGGTGACCTGGGGCAAGTTCGACCTCAACGTCCTGATCCGGGGCGCGTTTGGGCAAGAGGTGTTCAACAACACCGCGCTCGTCTATTCCACCAAGAGCAACGCGCTCCAGGGCAAGAACTTCCTGCGCGACGCCCTGACCGATCCGATCGACATCCGAGAGCCCGCCATCTTCTCGTCGCGTTGGGTCGAAGGGGCGTCGTACATGCGGCTGCAAAACATCACGGTGGGGTACGCCTTCCGCCTCCCCGGGCCACCGGGAGCGCCCCGGTCTGCCCGCGTCTACGTCTCCGGCGACAACTTGCTGACCTTGACCGGCTATTCCGGCCTCGACCCCGAAGTCCACGCGGAATCGGGCTTGGCCTCACGCGGTATTGATTATCTTAGCTATCCACGTCCGCGCACCTTCACGGCGGGCATGCAGCTCGCGTTCTGAGGAGGAGAGACACCTGTGAGAACACCGATCCGAGTACTGGGGCTGGGCACGCTGCTGCTCCTGCCCATGCAGGGGTGCACCGACCTCAGCGAGACCCCGGCGAGCGCCATTACGCCCGGCAATTTTTACCGCAACGAGGCGGAAGTCCTGGGCGGTTTGGCAGCCGTGTACGCTCAGCTGCGCAACACGACCTGGGCCTACTACAACCTGAGCGAAATCAGCACCGACGAAATGGTGGTGCCGACCCGTGGCCAGGACTGGTATGACGGCGGCATGTGGCTCCATATTCACCGCCAAACGTGGGCTGCCAACAACGTCGCCGGCCTGGATATCATCAACGGGGCGTGGCTGGATGCCTTTGGCGGCATCGCGCGCGCCAACGTGCTGCTGGATGCGCTGCAGCGCGTGACCGTGGCGAATCAGGCGGCCATCGAAGGCGAGCTGCGCACACTGCGGGGCTTCTACTATTACATGCTGATGGACTTTTTCGGCGGCGTGCCCATCGTCACCGACATCGAGATCAAACCGCGGGAGCGCGCCACGCGGGCCGAGGTGTTCGATTTCATCGAGTCGGAGCTCAAGGCGGCCCGCCAGACGCTGCCGCTGACGCGGCCCGCGGGCGAAAACGGCCGCTTCACCAAGGGCGCCTGCGACGCCATTCTCGCCAACATGTATCTGAACGCCCAGGTGTTCACCGGCACGGTCACAACCGGCGGTCTGACGACGCCCGGGGCGGCGCGCTGGCAGGACGCCGTCAACTTCGCCGACAGCATCCTGAACTCGGGCGCGTACAGCCTGGCCAGCACTTTCGGCTCGAACTTCACGTTCAACAATCAGACGTCGCCCGAGAACATCCTGGTCGTCAAGCACCTGAACGCGAGCGGGCTGGGACTCAACTTTGTGATGCGGGCGCTGCACTACAACCAGTTCACCCCCGCGCCCTGGAACGGCTTCGCCACGCTGGCGGAGACGTACAACGCCTTCGATGCGAACGACCAGCGCCGGCAGATCTTCCTCATCGGACCGCAGGTCAATCTCGAGACCGGCTTGCCGACCACCGACCGGAACAACCAGCCGCTGGTCTTCACAGCCACGATCGCTGACGCGAACTCGGCCAGCGAAAGCGAAGGTGCCCGCATCCTGAAATACCCGCCCGATCCGAACCACGTGAGCGAGAACAACGGCAACGACTACGTCTACTTCCGGCTGGGCGAAATCCTATTGATCAAGGCCGAGGCCCTGAACGAGTTGACGCCAGGCTCGGGCGCGGCCCTCGCACTCTTGAATCAGCTCCGCGCCCGCGTGTTCAATCCGGCGCAGCCGCTCGCGGGGCCCGTCGACCGGTCCGTGATCCTGCGCGAGCGCTTGTTCGAGCTCACGGGTGAAGCCAAGCGGCGGCAGGACCTGATCCGGCATGGGCACTTCCTCGACCGTTGGTCGCTGGTGATGCTCAACGGCAAGGTAGACCAGAACGGGGAGGCCTATCGCATCCTGATGCCGATCCCGCAGCCGCAGCTGGACGCCAACCCGCTGCTGGTGCAGAATCCTGGCTACTGATTGAAGCGCGCTGTTGCAGAACGAGTTCCGATAGCCTGCTCCCGCATCCGGGAGCAGGCTATTGGATTTTTGGTGTCGGGCGCCTGGCTGGTCGCCGGCTGCTCCGGGGCGGGCGGCGCGGCCCGGGACGCGCCCACGCTGTTCACCCGGCTCCTCTCCAGTCACACCGGCGTCCGGTTCGAAAACCGTCTGACCGAAACACGCGACCTGAACGTCTTCACCTATCGCAACTACTTCAACGGCGGCGGCGTGGCGCTGGGCGATCTCACGGGCGACGGCCTGCCGGAGCTGCTGCTGACGTCGAACCTGGGCGGCAACCGCCTGTACCTGAATGAAGGCGGCTTCCGCTTCCGGGATGTGACCGAGGAAGCGGGGGTGGCCGGGAACGGGTCCTGGGCGACCGGCGTCACGCTCGCCGACGTGAACGGTGACGGGTTGCTCGACATCTACGTTTGCCGTGCCGGCAACGTAGAGGGACGGCGCCGGGCCAACGCGCTGTACCTGAACCGGGGGTTGAACGCGCACCGGGTCCCCACGTTCGTAGAGGCCGCGGCGGCCTACGGCATCGCGGACACCGGCTACTCGACCCAGGCCGCGTTCTTCGACTACGATCGCGACGGGGATCTGGACCTGTTCGTGATCAACAACTCGCCCCGCCCCGTCTCCACCCTCGGGCTGCAGAATACCCGCCGGATGCGGGATCCGCTCGGCGGCGCCAGACTGTATCGCAACGACGGCGGACACTTCGCCGACGTGAGCGAAGCGGCCGGCATCTACGGCGGCGAGATTGGTTTCGGCCTGGGCGTCGTGGTGAGCGACGTGAATCGCGACGGTTGGCCCGACCTCTACGTGGCGAATGACTTCTTCGAGCAGGACTATCTCTACAGCAACAACGGCGACGGCACCTTCACCGAGTCGGTCGAACGCCGGATGCCCTACGTCAGCTACTTCTCGATGGGGCTCGACGTCGCAGACCTGAACAACGACGGCTGGCCGGACGTCTACACCACCGACATGCTGCCGGAGGACGACCACCGGCTCAAGACGACCTCCTCGTTCGAAGGCTGGGAGGCCTACCAGGCCAAACTGCAGCACGGCTACCACTATCAGTTCATGCGCAACATGCTCCAGCTCAACAACGGCGACGGCACGTTCTCTGACATTGGCCAGATGGCCGGCGTGGCGCGCACCGATTGGAGCTGGAGCGCGCTGATCGCGGATCTCGATCTCGACGGGTTCAAGGACATCTTCGTCACGAACGGCATGGCCCGC
Organism: uncultured Gemmatimonadaceae bacterium; assembly: GCA_964599725.1. Classification (GTDB taxonomy): domain Bacteria; phylum Gemmatimonadota; class Gemmatimonadetes; order Gemmatimonadales; family GWC2-71-9; genus DASTHG01. Next base: position 18,987 of record CAZRGT010000012.1, read on the forward strand.
GACCTGACCTCGCAGGACTACCTCGCCTTCCTCGCGAACGACGAGACGATGCGCTCGGCCACCCGGGGCGAGCGGGTCGATTTCCTGCAGCTCATCGCCGCCATGGGATCGACGAAGCTGCCGGACTACGCCTTCCGGAACGCGGGCGATCTGACCTTCTCGAACCAGAGCGCCGCCTGGGGACTGGACACGCCGAACTTCTCCAACGGCGCTTCCTACGGCGACCTGGACGGGGACGGGGCGCTCGACCTGGTGGTAAGCAACGTCAACGAGGAAGCCTTCGTCTACCGCAACAACGCCCGCACGCAGTCGGCCAACCGATACCTCCAGGTCCGGCTCGACGGCCTGGGCCCGAACCGGTTCGGCGTCGGGGCGCAGGTCACCCTGCGCAGCGGCGGCCGGCAGTTCTTCCAGGAGCTCGAGCCCACGCGCGGATTCCAGTCGAGCGTCGATTACGTGCTGACCTTCGGGCTGGGACCGATCGACACCGTCGAGTCGGTGACGGTCGAGTGGCCGGATGGGCGCGTCAGCGAGCTGCCCGCCGTCGCGGCGAACCAGCGCCTGACCATCCGGCAGGCGGAGGCTCGAGCGGCGCGGCCCGCACGACCCCAGCCGGCCTCGCCGCTCTTCACCGACGTCACCGACCAGGTTGCGCTGCCGTTCGTGCACCGGGAGAACGCGTTCGTCGATTTCGACCGGGAGCGCCTGATCCCGAAGCTGCTGTCGACCGAGGGGCCGTTCGTCACCGTGGGCGACGTGAATGGCGACGGAATGGAAGACGCTTTCATCGGAGGCGCGAAGGATCAGCCGAGCGCGCTCCTCATCCAACAGCCGGAGGGCGGGTTCGTCAGCACCAACCAGCCGTTGCTCGCGACGGATCGGGTTTCCGAGGACCTGGGCGCCGTCTTTTTCGATGCGGACGGCGATGGGGACCTCGATCTCTACGTCGTCACCGGGGGCAGCGAGTTTTCGGACCAGGCGCCGGCCCTGGAGGATCGTCTCTACCTGAACGACGGGCGGGGGAACCTCCGCAAGACGAGCGACCGGCTGCCGCCCTTGTACGGCAGCGGCTCGCGTGCGGCGGCGGCCGATTTCGACGGAGACGGCGACCTCGATCTGTTCGTCGGCGGCCGCGTCGTGCCCTGGCGCTACGGCCTCGACCCCCCGAGCGCGCTGCTCCTGAACGACGGCCGGGGGCGCTTCAGCGACGTCACGCAGGAGGTGGCCCCCGAGCTGGCGACCATCGGGATGGTCACCGACGCCCTGTGGATCGATGTGGACGGCGACCGCCGGTTGGACCTGGTCGTCGCGGGTGAATGGATGCCGATCACGATCTTCCGGAACACGGGAACCGGCCGGCTCGAGCGGCTGGCCACTCCCGGGCTCGAGCACAGCTATGGCTGGTGGAATCGGATCGTCGCCGGCGACTTCACCGGCGATGGGCTCCCCGATTTCGTGGTCGGCAATCTGGGGCTCAACACCCGCCTGCACGCGTCCCGGGACGAGCCCGCGACGATGTACGTCAAGGACTTCGACGGCAACGGATTCGCCGAGCAGATCGTGTGCCTCTACACCGACGGGGTCAGCTATCCGCTGGTGCTGCGCGACGATCTCCTCAGGGGGCTGCCCTACCTCACAGCGCGTTATCCCAAGTATTCCGACTACGCCGGGAAGACGGCAGCGGACATCTTCGGGTCGCAGGGCCTCGCCGAGGCGGTGCGGAAACAGGCGCAGACGTTCGCCACGGCGCTGGCAAGAAACAACGGTGACGGCTCGTTCACGCTCGTTCCGCTACCGCGCGAGGCACAACTCGCCCCGGTCTACGGGATCCTCGCCTCGGACTTCGACCGGGATGGCGCGCTGGACCTGCTGCTGGCCGGCAACTTCGACGGGGTGAAGCCGGAGATCGGCCGCATGAGCGCCAGCCACGGCTTGTTCTTGCGGGGCGACGGCTCGGGCGGGGGGCAGTTCACGCCGGTGCGCGCCGCGGAAAGCGGGTTCTTCGTGCCCGGTCAGGCGCGCGACATCCAGCGCATCACGACGCGGCGCGGGGAGCTGTACGTGGTGACCAGAAACAACGATCGCCCGCTGCTGTTCCGCGCCACGCCGGCGCGGCGGCCGTCAGCCGCGCCGGCGGCGGGTCACTGATTCGGCCCCTTCGTCTTGATGAGAATGACGCCGTTGGCGCCGCGGGCGCCGTACATCACGGTGCTCACGGCGTCCTTCAGCACTTCGATGGACTCGATGTCGTATGGGTTGAGGCCGGTGAGACTCCCGTCGGGGCCCGGTTGGATCGGGACGCCGTCGAGCACATAGAGCGGGTCGTTCGTGCCGTTGAAGGACGTCTGGCTGCGGATGCGAACCGCGATACCGCCGTCTGCGGTGCGCGTGATCGTGACGCCGGCGATCCGGCTCTGGAGCAACTCTTCAATCGACTGGCCGGGCGCCCGCGCTATGTCGTCGGAGGTCACGCCCGAGGCAGGAGGCGGGCTCTGCTGCGCGGCTTTGCCGGTTCCCTGGCCGCATCCGGCGATGAGTCCGATGAGCAGACCGACAGACAGGACGGGCGATGGGGATGAGGTCATAGGACCCCCCTTTGGCCACAATATAGCGCCATCCACGGTGAAGGAGACACAGATCCAGACGCGTTCCGCGCATCAGTCCGGCGAAGTGATCGCCTGTTGATCAATCAGACAATCGACATTCTGATGTAGCCACAAGAATGAGGCCGGCAAGGTCGGCGACACCTCTCCCGACAACAACCCGGCAATTGCTCGGTTCTTTCCTGCACCGGCCACCAGCAGAATGATTCTCCTCGCCGCCAATATCTCCTGCATTCCGAGCGTCAGCCCGAAATGAGGTTTCGTATCCATCGACTGAACCATGGCATGTCGGCGTGATTCGTCGGACAAGCGCGCCACGTGACAATGGGGTATCAGAAATGGCCCTGGCTCGTTGAATCCGATGTGGCCATTGATGCCAAGCCCCAATACGCAAACATCAATCGGCCCGCGTTGATCCAACTCCGACCGAATCCTCCTGCATTCCTCGGCGGGCTCCGGGGCCGTTGCGTCAAACGAGATGTACCGGTCTGAGGATATCCCCAGTGGATCCAACAGCCGCTTTCTCAGGTAACACTCCGCTGATCCGGGATCCTCCTCGCGCATGCCGCCCCACTCATCCAACTGGATGATGCTGATCTCGCCAAAGAACTCTCTGTCCGTTTCCGACTTGCGTACCAGTTCCTCATACAAACCGATCGGCGAATTGCCGGTGGCGGCACACACCAGCAGGTTCTTTTTCCTCGTGATTTCAGAAACGACGAGCGTGCCTGCCTGGTGGCTCAGGCTGTCATAGTCCTCGCAGTAGCGAACGTTCACTTCTTCCAGAGCTTGTAGGGTTTGTCGACATCAGTCGCAAAGGGCAACGGCACCTTTCTTCCCGTGCCCGCCGATTCGTATGCCGCGAAGATGACCTCGAGCACCGCCCTGCCATCTTCACCGGTCACCAGGGGTGGCTTGTCGTGCTTCACGCAGTCGACGAAATGCTCGAACTCTCGAGGAAACCCATAGTTCCAAATCTCCTCGTACATCGTGAAGCTCCACCCCTTGGTAATCCCGGCTTTCTCCACCGCATGCCCAACGCCACGCGTGCTGTAGGTCTGGATCGAATTGCCTTGCAGCACGTCCGCATAGGCGACGCCCTCGGAGCCGTGGATCTCGGCGCGGTCCTCCATACCTCCCAGCTTGGTCCAACTCTCCTCGGCGACCGCGGTGACGCCATTCGCGAATTCAAGGATGATGATGGCGTTGTCGTCACCCTTTGTCTTCGCTGCGTGGACGCTGGTGCTCATCTGGGCATAGACGGATGTGATGGGGTTTCTGCCATTGAGCCATCGGAAAAACTCGATGGCGTGGCACCCCATATCCATGGTGACCCCTCCGCCCGATCGTTCGACGTCCCAAAAATGATCGGCGTGCGGCCCATCATGTTTTTCGGATTGCTTCAGCAAGACCGGCCTGCCCAGGGCGCCTTCGTCCAACAGCCCCTTCAACCGGACATACTTGGGAGTGAAGCACAGTTCTTCGGCATACATCAGTTTCACGTGCGCCCCTTTGCAGCCCTCAATCATGCGGTCCGCCTCGGCCAGGTTCATGCACAACGGCTTCTCGATCACCACATGCTTGCCGGCCTGCGCTGCCTTGAGCGTGATATCACAATGCAGGAAGTTGGGCGCACCGACGACGACCATGTCGATGTCGTCCATGGCCAACATCTCATCGAGGGCCGTGAAGTGATTGGGGATGTGGTATCTCGCGGCAAAGTCCCTGGCGTGCCCCCCGGTTGGCGACATGACCGCCAGGATCTCCGCGTCGGCGACCGATTGCAGGGCCTGTGCATGGATCGTGGAGATGAACTGCGATCCGATGAGCCCGACGCCGATCTTGTCACCCATCCAATCAGTCCTTCATGCTCTTCGACGCCGCGTCCCAACTCACCGTGCTGCTGCGGAAGTAGGACTCGTTGGCCATGTGGCAGGCGAGCGCGGCATGGTGACCGAACACGACATCCTCCACCACGGGTGTGCGCGTGCGCACCGCCTCGAAGAAGGTCGAGAGATGCGGCCTGATATCGTCGAAGTCCGGTCCGCGGAAGGAGATCGTCTCGGGCATCGCGGTCTGGCTCAGTCTGGCGTCGTTTTCCTTGTGCCATTGGGCGAGGTATGCCTCGCGCATCGCCCGGGGGAAGCTCCCGGCGTAATAGCTCGGGTATGAATCTTCCCCGCTTTGCGGACTGTACGTGATGGTGGATCCGGTCACCTCGAGGATTCCCTTCGACCCCTGGAAGCGATACGTCTCCGGCATGTCGGTGCCGAGACTGAGCCGCATGTACACGGGAAGCTCACCGTAGGAGTAGAGCACGGCATGGACGTCTGGCATGTTGCGCCCGTCCTTCCAGCGCCGGATGCCGCCCACCGCCATCGCCCGCGCCGGCGGTTCGTTGATGCCCAGGATGAACATCATGCCGCTGACCAGATGGACCAGGAGATCGCCGGCGACCCCGGTGCCGTACTCCTTCCAGCAGCGCCAGCGGGCGAACACCAGAGGATCAAACGCTCGTTTCGGGACCCTCCCCTGCCAGGTATCCCAATCGAGGTTGCGAGGTGAGAGATCCGGAGGAGGCGGATACTGCCAGGCTCCGGTGGGATCGTTTCGCCCCAGCCAGCCCTCGACCAGCATCAGGTCCCCCAGCATTCCCTGCGAGATCATTTCCTTGGCTTTGGCGCAGATCCGGGAGCTGACGCGCTGTGAGCCGACCTGGACGATGCGGCCGCTGGTCCTGGCGGCCTCCACCATGGCGAGCCCGTCAGCCGGACTGTGTGACATCGGCTTCTCGCAGTAGATGTCCTTGCCCGCGCGGACCGCGTCGACCACGATGGGCATGTGCCAGTGATCGGGAACGGCCGCCACGATACAATCAATGTCCTTGTTGTTCAGCAGCTCCTGATAGCGGCGCGTCACGGGCAGATCGGCTCGGACGATCTCTCGGGCCAGCGTGTGTCGCCCGTCGTACAGGTCGCACGCGGCGGCGCATTCGACGCCGGGCAGCTCGATGGAGGTGGCCAGCAGTCCCGATCCCTGCATGCCGACACCGATGATGCCGAAGCGAACGGGGGCGCTCACGGCAACGGTCCGCGGAGGGCCCTGTAAGAGTTGAGCTCCCGGCAGTATCGTCTTCCCCGCGAGCGATGCACCGGCGGCAGCGGCGCCGATACCCAGAAACTCACGCCGCGAAAAGTCTTTGTGCTTCATGGCGTCTCCTACCCGGTTCGGGATTCACGTGGTGAAGCGGGCGAACGGACACACGGCAACGCCATCATACCTGCCGAGATCGGCTGACGCCAGCGCAGGAACATGGCGAGGAACGGCACTAGCCGACGCACCGTCCAGCCGCCATTATTCCATTTCCCGTGCCGCCCACTCCCCATTCGCGCTGGCGCGCCATCGTGAGCGACATCCACTTCTGGATCCCGGTGGCCGTGCTGCTCATCGGGCTCCTGGTGCTCCGGTGGATCGCCTGAGCGAGCTCGACCCCGCGCGGCTGCGCCTGCTGCAGCGCGTGGGGACCCTCTCCGGGTTTGCCGCGGGCGCCTGGCTCGGCGCTGCCGAGGCGCCCACGAAGCTCGTCACGCTCGGCATATCGCCGGTGGTGATCTCGTTCATGATGGTGCTGGGTGTGTTCCTCGCGCGCTGGAGCCTCCCGGCGCTGGTGCGCGGCACGGCCGCTCTCAGAGACGACGTCCGTCAGGCTCCGCACCTGCTGGTCTGGGCGGCGCTCGGGGGCTGCCTCTGGGCCGTGGCCAACACGCTGACGATCTTCGCGATCAAGGACATCGGCCTCGCCATCGCGTTCCCGTTGTGGAACGCGAACAGTCTGCTCGGCATCCTCTGGGGTACGCTGCTCTTCAACGAGCTGCGCGATGCGGGGCGGGCGCGCTGGGTTGGCGTGCTGGGTGGCGCGCTCGTCATGTTCGCTGGGGCCACGGTGCTGGCCGTGACGTCGTCCGCTCATGCGCCGGGGGGCAATGCGTTCCGCGGCGTCGTGGCTGCGCTCACCGCCGGCGCCCTGTGGGGCACGATGTATATCCCCTACCGCAAGGCGTACCTCACCGGCATGCATCCGCTCTCTTTCATCGCGTTCTTCACGATCGGCGAGCTGGGCATGATGACGGTGTTGGCGCTCGGCTTCTCGGGTGGGCCGAACCAGCTGTGGCACGAGCTCTCCAGCAGCCGTGCGGTGCTCTTCTGGCTGCTCGTCGCCGGGTTCGTGTGGGTCGTGGGCGACCTGTTCCAGCAGTACGCGGCCAAGTACGTCGGCATCAGCCGCGGCATCCCGCTCTCGAACACCAACCAGCTGTGGGGGCTCCTGTGGGGCATCCTCGTGTTCGGCGAGCTGGCCGGCGGGGGTCGGGGTGCCGTGATTGCGGGCTCGCTCTTGATGGCCGCGGGGGCGGGCGCGATTGCGCTCGCGTCGACGCCCGGCCGGGAGTACCGCCGCTGGCAAGAGGCGGGGGCCCGGGAGAGCGCCCGCTACGGCGTGGATCCCTCCTATGTGGCGGCACGGATGGCCGGTGACGACGGGGGGGGGGCCGCGCGCGCCCGCCGCAGCCCGCTCGACTGGCTGCTCGTCCTCTTCGCGACAGCGGCCTTCGTGGGGTTCGGCCTGGTCGCCCGCGTGCCCGCGCTCCACATCGGTTGGGGGTGGGCCGCGGCGCTCACGCTCGCGCTGTTCGGGTTCCTCGCCGCGGGCGGCGTAGCGCTGTGGCGGGCGACGCGGTTCGGGTGATCACGAGCTTTCCCGTACACGCTACCTTGTGAAGGACGCATCCCGACCGGAGGCCAGTGTCATGCGCACACCGCTTCTCCTGCTCGCGCTCATTGGTGGTCCCCTTGGTCCGGCGCCGATCGCCGGTCAATCGCTCGAGCGCCGGATCGATTCCCTCCTCGCGCGCATGACCCTCGAGGAGAAACTCGGCCAGCTGAACCTTCCCTCCGTGTTCGGCCCCGTTTCGCCGGCGCAGATCGAGCTGGTGCGCCGCGGGCTCGTCGGCGGTTTCCTGAACCTCGACGGCGCCGAGGCCACGCGCGACATCCAGCGCGTGGCGGTGGAGCAGTCGCGACTTCGCATTCCGCTCCTGCTCGGGCTCGATGTCATCCACGGCTACCGGACGATCTTCCCGATTCCGCTCGCCGAAGCGAGCACCTGGGACCCGGAGCTCGCGGAGGCGACGGCGCGGGCCGCGGGCCGCGAAGCGCGGGCGGCCGGCATCAACTGGACCTTCGCCCCCATGGTCGATATCGCGCGCGACCCGCGCTGGGGCCGGATCGCTGAAGGCTCGGGGGAAGATCCCTATCTCGGCTCCGTGCTGGCGGCCGCCCGGGTGCGCGGCTTCCAGGAATCGATCCTTGCCACCGCGAAACACTTCGCCGCCTACGGTGCGGCCGAGGCGGGCCGGGAGTACAACACGGTCGACGTCTCCGAGCGCGCGCTGCGTGAGATCTATCTGCCGCCCTTTAAGGCAGCGGTGGACGCCGGGGCCGGCTCCATCATGTCGGCGTTCAACGAGATCGCCGGTGTGCCGAGCACGGCG
>CAZRGT010000013.1:0-15609 GCA_964599725.1 uncultured Gemmatimonadaceae bacterium
CGGCGAAGTAGGCCTCTTCCGCCGTCACCAGGTTGCGGAGATCGGACTTCATCGAGGCGATGTAGGCCTTCTCCTTGGTGTTGGCGAACTTCGGGATCGCGATCGCGGCCAGAATGCCGATGATCACGACCACGATCAGCAACTCAATGAGCGTGAAACCCTTGCGGTTCATATCTCCACTCCTTCCAAAGGTGCTGGGCGCTGGCGAATGTCGGCGACCAACAGAGGCATGGGTCGTACCACAATCGCCGACGACTCCTAAGCGGCTTTGCGCGATGGGGTTGCGCGCGAAACGGGGGCTTCGGGATGGCGAAAAAGCCTTGCAGATGAGGTCAGGGATTGCGCGATGCGATGATTCGCCGGACTGTGAAGATCACGCGCGCAGCTCCCCCTCGGGCAGCATCAGCCCTTCGAGAAAGAACGCGCCCAGCTCGGCACGGCCGCCCAGCCCCGATTTCTGGTAGACCACCACCGCATGCTGCCGCACGGTCCGCTCGCTGCGGCCGGTGGTCGCCGCGATCTCTTTGTGACTGAGCCCCTTGAGGAGCTGCAAAGCGATCTCCCGTTCCGTGGGTGTGAGTTTCCACGCCTGGAACTGCGTGTCGATGGCGCGCGCGAGACCGTCCAGCGCTTTGCGCGCGCTCGCCCGCCACACGTCGGCCTCCACGCTGCGCTCGGCCAAGGAGCGGCGCATCGCGGCCGCCCGGCGCTCCGCCCCGACCCAGCCGAGCCACAGCGCGGTCGCCGTGACCAGCCCACCGGCGGCGATTACGAGCTCGTAGATCGCATGGAACGAGAGCCAGCGAGTGGGCGCGTCGAGCGCCAGGTCGATGGCGGCCGCCGCGGCGATGCCCACCAGCACCAGCGCCAGCACCAGTCGCAGTCGCGGTCCGGTTTCCTCGGTCATTCCAGGCCCCTGTCATTTGCCGGGGCACGTGCCGACCAGGCCGGGACTGTCGAACGTCGGATACCGCGGCGCAGGCGGATTCCCCAGGTTGGGGGCGAACCCAACATCCCGAGGATATACCGATGATTCCCGATCCGCTGCACCCCGCGGTCGTGCACTTTCCGATCGTGTTCATGGTGCTGATGCCCCTGGTGGCCGTCGGCGCCCTGTGGGCGGTTCGCCGTGGCACCGCCCCGCGCCGTGCCTGGGCATTCCCCCTGGCCGTCGCCGGCGCTCTCGCGCTCTCGGCGTTCGTCGCGGTGAAGAGTGGTCAGGCGCAGCAGGAGCGCGTCGAGCGCGTCGTCGGGGATCGCCCGCTCGAGAGCCACGAGGAAGCGGCCGAGCTGTTCCTCGTGCTATCCGGCGTCCTCCTGGTCATCGCGGGGGCCGGGCTCGCCCCCGGAGTGGCCGGGCGGGCGGCGCGCATCGTCGCGGCGCTGGGGGCCGTCGGCCTGCTGGGCGCGGGCTACCGCGTGGGGCATAGCGGAGGCGATTTGGTCTACCGCCACGGTGCGGGGAGCGCGTACGCGACGGACGTCGGGCCGGCCGGCGGGCCCGGGACCGAGCTGGAATCGGGCGAGCGCGAGGGCGGGCGGTAGGACGCTGTTCAGCTCCCGGGCCGCTGGCAACGCCGGCCTGGGGAAACGCTGGTCCGTCTATTGCCGGCAGGGGCCATTGGGATCGGGCTTCGAGTGATCCACGACGGGCCGGTGATCCAGGTTCCCGAGGTGGACCGCGATGGCTTCCACCAGACTCGTCACGCGCGTCATGTGCTCGTAGTCGATGTACTGCGGCTCATCGGTCACCTGGTGGTAGTCCGAATGCAGCCCGGTCGTGAAGAACACGATCGGGATGCCGTGACGGGCGTACGAGTAATGATCCGAGCGGCAATAGATGTTGGACGGGTGGCCGTCGGCGTCGATGGCGTAGTCCAGGGTCAGGTTGTGTTTGCCCTGGGTGTTCACCTGCTCGATGATGTCGCCGAGCTCGGTGGAGAGGCGGCGCGAGCCGACCAGCTGCAGGTAGGCCGGGGAGCCGTGGATCGCGGTACCGTCCTTGGTCCGGCCCACCTCGTCGTCAGCCTCGCCGCGGCCCACCATATCGAGGTTGAGCTGTGCCACGATCGAATCGCGCGGCACGGTGGGGTGATCGGCGTAGTAGCGCGAGCCGAGCAGGCCCTTCTCCTCGCCCGTGTGCCACACGAACAGCATCGAGCGCTTCGGCTTGTGCGGCAGGCTCACGATGCGCTCGGCGATCTCGAGTACGGTGACGGTGCCCGACCCGTCGTCGTCGGCGCCGTTGGAGATCGAGTCGATCCGCGACGCGCCCGGATGGGCAGCGCGATACGCGGAGAGCAGCGAGTCGACGGTGGCCTGCTGCGCCGGCGTCGCCTGCTTGCCGCCATCATCGGCGCCTTCGGGGCGTACGACGTGATTCCAGATGCGCAGCGAATCGTGATCGAAGACGCGCTGCACGCCGATGTGATCGTTGTGCGCGCCGATCGCCACGTACTGGTTCTTGAGCCTGGGATCGGAGCCCGGGACGATGGCGACCACGTTGCGCGAAGCGAACTGAGCCGGCGCCACCTGCCACTTCACGTCGATGGCGGCGCCGGCACCAGCGGCGCCCAGCGCGAGTGAATCGAGCGGCCTCGGAAACAGTTTCGCCGCGGCAGCGCTCGAGATCAGGAGAATCGGCGGCTGCGCGGGCGGGATGGGCTGATTGTCCTCCATGAACGTCTGCGGGCGGCGCATCGCGGCGAGGAACGGCGGCGGCAGGCTGTCGAGGCCCACCAGCACGATGCCCCAGGCGCCGGCGACCGTGGGGGCGCGTCGCATCGCGCGCAGCGAACTGAACCCGCCCGTCTTCAGGACGACCAGCTTCCCCGTCGCCTGGGCTTCGGTCAGCTGGTGCAACGTGTCACCCAGGATCCCGCCGAACACCGTCTGAACCGACGCGTTCGCGACCGGCTGGCGCGTCAGCGGCAGGTAGTCGCTGAACGGCTGCAGCGGCGCGCCCGCTACGGTAATGCTCGACGCCGGGTCGAGGCTGCGCGACTTCAAGGGAACCGTCTGGAAATAGGAGCCGCTGTCGCCGGCCGGTTGCAGTCCCATGCGCCTCGCCTCAGCGGCGATGTAGTCGGTGGCTTTGACATTGCCGGCGGTGCCCGCTTCGCGCCCGGCCATCGAGTCGTCGGCGTAGACGTAGAGCCGTGTCATCAGGTCGGCGGCGGTGATGGCGGACGTCGTGGGCCGCGGTTCGTGCCGGGCCGGCAATGCAGCCTGGGCGGTAGCGGACGCCGGCACGAGCAGCATGAGGGCGATACGGAAACGCATGAATCCTCCGGTGACGGACGACAGGACAAGGGCGACGGAACGTGATGTTCTCGTCGCCCTGTACGTTAGATGGGGAACCCGCGTTGAGCGAGGGTGGGGCGCGGCGTCAGTCGGCGTGCGCCTCGTCGCCCGAGCGCTTGCGGAACAAGCGGAACACGAGCCAGATGGCGCCGATGACGAGGGCGATCTTCACAAAGAAAAAGGCGACGCCCAGGAGCGTGCCGAGCAGTGGGAGCAGCAGGAAGCCGAGGATACCGACGGCGGCGACGCCGAGGACGGGCTTGAGCATGACAAATCCCGCGAAAAGGGTGGACGCCCTACGGGCGTGAAGTCCAAAAAGTGTCGAGGTTCAGCGTCTTCGCCTGGGTCTGGATCTCGTCTTTGACTTTGGGGAAGATCGTCTTCGCCTCTTCCTGAAACTGCCCGAACAGCCGGCGTAGATCGTCCCGGCCGAGCCGCCGTCCCTGGGCGTAGTACTGTTTCGCCACGTGGCCCAGGGCGTAGGTCGCCGCGAACGTGACGGCCACGCTCGCCGCCCCGCCAACGACACCGCCCAACAGCTTGCGCACCACGCCTTCTATCGCCTGTGCCGCGGCACCCAAACCGAGGGTGGCGGCGAGATCCTTGACCTTGCCGGCGTCGAGCCGCTGGCCGTAGTGCTGGCCGATCTGATAGACCAGCCGCAGCTGCAGCGGCAGAATCACGAGGTTGGCGAGCTTGTCGGGCAGCAGCTCGACGGCGCCCGTGATCATGGCTTGCTGCAAGATCTGCTTGTCAAGAGCTTCGTCCGAGGGTGGTTTCCCGGTGCCGACCTCGACGCGCGCGGTGGGCGCCCGGGCCTCTGCGTCGGCCAGCGCGGCCGCGCTCCGCTCGAGTCCCTCGGTCGTGGCGGGACTCAACCCGAGCGCGCTGCGCAGTCTGTTCAGGAAGTCCGTCTCCTGCTGGTTGAGCGATCCATCGGCGTGACAGACGACGAGCGCCGTCTCGTAGGCGAGGCGACGGGCCGCGTCGTCGGAGAGCCGCCCGGCGAGCTGGGTGAGGGCGGCCGGGTCGCCGGCACCGCGCTGGGCGACCGCGTCGACGTCGGCGATGCCCAGGCGTCCCAGCGTGCCACGCAGCTCCTTGTCCTCGTCGGGCGTGGTGCGCCCGTCGGCCAGGGCGGCGAGGAACGCGATGGTGACGATAGGCTGGTGATCACGCTCGTTCATGACCGTAGCTCCGGAACGGGGACCGATTGACAATGTATCCAGAGGAAGCGTAACGGGGTGGCCCGGCGCGTTGTTTCGCCTCTTGGACGCTTGAAGGCCCGGCTCGGCGCGAGCGATGCGTCCTTTTAAGGACGCCCCAACGGCCGAGCCGCCCCTGAATGAAGAAGCATTCCGACGTGGTTCACAGGTTTCCGCTGGCGCCTCCCCTACACTGGACCAGGGAGGTGGCCATGAAACGGGTGGCGGTGCTGTGGGTCGGCCTGTTGGCCGTTCTCGCGGGACGCGCGGCGCGGCCCGATCCACGCGCGCAGATCTTCATCCAACGCGGCTGCACCGAGTGCCATGCGATCTCCGGGCTGGGCGCCGTCGCGGCGAAGGACGTCGGCCCCGATCTCACGTTCGCGTACGCGGACGTCGTGAGCCGCTACGGCGTCAACCTCGAGTCTTTTCTCCATGACCCTTCCGGAGTGATGCGGCTGATGCTGGCGTCACACCTCCATCTCAGCATGACGGATCGCGACTCGATGCTCAACATCCTGAAGGGACTGTACGAAGAGCGTCGAGCGGACATGGACGAGATGATTCCCTCGTTGCCGCCGCTCGGGCCGCGGGTCCACCGGGAGCGCTAGGACCATGACCGCCACCGTCGATCGCACGCTGTCACATGGCATCCGCGAAGCGGCGCGACCGCTCGTCGGGACGCCCGGGGATTTCGATGCCCTGATCGCGCTGGTGGGCGAGGCGCGCTTCGCGCTGATCGGTGAGGCATCGCACGGCACGCACGAGTTCTACCGCATCCGCGCCGAGATCACCAAGCGCCTGATCCGGGAGAAGGGCTTCACGTCGGTGGCGGTAGAAGCGGACTGGCCGGATGCCTATCGCGTGAACCGATACGTGCAAGGCCGGGGTGGCGACGCCGACTCGACCGAAGCGTTGGACGGGTTCAAGCGGTTCCCCCAATGGATGTGGCGCAACGCTGACGTGCTGGACTTCGTCGGTTGGCTGCGCGCGTACAACGACTGCCTCCCCGAGGCCGGCCAGGTCGGCTTCTACGGACTCGACCTGTACGCGCTGCACGCATCGATCGACGCCGTACTGCGCTATCTGCGTCTGGTCGATCCGGAGGCGGCCATTCGGGCCCGGCACCGCTACAGCTGCTTCGATCATTTCGGCGACGATCCGCAGGCGTACGGCTATGCGGCGCGGCTCGGGCTGGCGCCGTCGTGCGAGGGCGAGGTGGTGGAGCAGCTCGAAGAGCTGCGTCGCTCGGCGGCGGAGTACGCGCAGCGCGACGGGCGGCTCCAGCCCGACGATCTGTTCTACGCCGAGCAGAACGCCCGGCTGGTGCGCAACGCCGAGCGCTACTATCGCGCCATGTTCGGCAGCCGGGTGGCATCGTGGAATCTGCGCGACCATCACATGGTCGAGACGCTCGAGGCGCTGGTGGCCTTCCACGCGGGCCGCGGCCGGCGCGAGAAGGTCGTGGTGTGGGCGCACAACTCCCACCTGGGCGATGCCCGGGCGACGGAGATGGGCGCGGGCGGCGAGCTCAACGTCGGGCAGTTGGTGCGGCAGCGGCACGGCCGGGACGTCGTCTCGATCGGGTTCCTGACCAACGCCGGAACGGTGACGGCGGCATCGGACTGGGACCAGCCCGCCGAGCGAAAGGTGGTGCGGCCGGGGCTCGAGGGGAGCTACGAGTCGCTGTTCCACGAGGCCGGGGTGCGGAACTTCCTGCTCGATCTCACACTGCCCACGACCGCCGTGCACGACCTGCTGGAGCCGCGCCTGGAACGCGCGATCGGGGTGATTTACCACCCGGAAACGGAGCGGCTGAGTCATTACTTCCAGGCGACCCTGCCGCGGCAGTTCGACGCCGTGCTGTACTACGACACGACGCGCGCCGTGGAGCCGCTCGAGCGCACCGGGTTGTGGGAGCGTGGCGAGGTGCCGGAGACGTTCCCCTCGGCACTGTGACGCCGAAGGGCACCCGAGACGATCACATGAGGCCGGTGACGACTCGATTGGCCAGCAGCGCGCCGACGTAGGCGAGCGCCAGCATGTAGCCGAATTGCAGGATCGGGTACTTCCAGCCCCCCGTCTCCCGGCGCACCACCGCGAGCGTCGAGACGCACTGCATCGCGAACGCGAAGAAGACGAGCAGCGCCGCCGCGCCCCCGGGCGCGAGATCGTGTCGCAGCGCCCGCTGCAGCCCGCCCGACGATTCGTCCCCTGCGATTCCATGGATCGTGCCAAGCGTCCCCACGATCACTTCGCGGGCCGCGAGGGAGGTCACGAGCCCGACGCCGATCTTCCAGTCGAAGCCGAGGGGCCGGATGGCCGGCTCGATCGCCCGGCCCACGGTGCCCGCGACGCTGTGCGTCAGGTCGGGGGCCGCGCCCCCCACCCGAGGGAGGTGCGACAGCAACCACACCCCGACCGATACCGCGAGGATCACGGTTCCGGCGCGCGTAAGGAACGCCTTGCCGCGGTCGACCAGCCGGAGACCGAGCGAGCGCAGTGTGGGCAGCCGATAGGGCGGCAGCTCCAGCACGAACGGCGTTCGCTCGCTCCTCAGGATCGTGGACTTGAGCAGCCGGGCCGTGCCGACGGCGGCGGCGAAGCCGAGCAGATACAGCCCCACGAGCGCGGCGGCGCGGAGCCCGAACGCCGGCCCGAGGAGCGGCGTGTTCGGGAGGAAAGCGGCGATGATCAGCGTGTACACCGGCAGGCGGGCGGCGCAGGTCATGAACGGCGCCACGAGAATGGTAGCGAGGCGATCGCGGCGGTTCTCGATGGTGCGGGTGGCGAGCACCGCCGGCACGGCGCACGCGTACGCCGAGAGCAACGGGATGAACGACTTCCCCTGGAGTCCGATCCGAGCCATCGTGCGATCCGCGATGAGCGCGGCACGCGCCAGATAGCCGGAGTCCTCGAGGACCCCGATAAAGAGGAACAGCACCAGAATCTGCGGCAGGAACACCACCACGGAGGCGACGCCGGCCCACGCCCCCTGGAGCAGCAGGTCGCGCACCGCCCCTGCCGGGAGCACGGCGCCGGCCCAGCGTCCGGCCCCGGTCAGCACCGATTCAAGCCCGTCCGAGAGCGGCGCCGCGACCGCGAACATCCCCTGGAACACGGCGAGCAGCACGGTGACGAAAATCAGCGGCCCCGCCCCCGGGTGCAGGAACAAGGCGTCGAGGCGTCGGGTCCAGAGCGGCGGCGCCGGGGGCCGGTAGGCCGACTCGTCGGCGATGCGTCCCGCCCACAGCCGGCACGCGGGGATGTTACGAACGAGCGGCAGCTCCACGGGTAGCGGCACGGCGAAGCGGCCCGCCAGAAAGGCGCGCACCGTGTCGAGCCCGCGCCGCGTCTTGGCGCTCGCAAGGACCACCGGCGCGCCGAGCCGGCGAGCGAGCGCTGTCGTGTCCACGCCACCGCCGCGGCGCTCCAGATCGTCCGCCAGGTTCAAGACCACGAGGGTGGGCAGGCCCAGCGCGAGCACCGGAGCGGCAAGAACCAGGTGGCGCCCCAGGTTGGTGACGTCGAGCACGAGCAGGACGGCGTCGGGGCGCGGCACATCGGGACAGCGGCCGTGCAGCACATCGTCGGTCAGTCGCTCGTCCTCGGAGCGCGGCTGCAGGCTGTAACTGCCGGGGAGATCGATGACGTCCACGTTCGTCCCCGGACCGAGGGACGCCCGCCCCACGCGGTGCTCGACGGTGACGCCGGGGTAATTGGCGACGCGCTGGCGCAGCCCGGTGAGCTCGTTGAACAGCGTAGACTTGCCCGCATTGGGGGGACCGACGAGGGCCACGCTGACCGGCATGCGGCGCGGCCCGGGCGCGTCGGCCCGCTGGGCGAGGGCGCAATCGTGACAGCCGCTCACGGTGGGGACGTGCGCAGAATCAGCAGGCGCGCCGTTTCGCGTCGCAGCGCCACCTCGGCGCCGTCCACCCGGAACACGCGGGGATCGCCTCCCGGCGCGGCGCACACCGCGCGCACCCGGGCACCCGGGAGAAAGCCGAGTTCCATCAGTCTCCCGGCGTCGTCAGCAGAAAGATCGAACTCGGCCAGGACGCCGGACTCGCCGGGGGACAGATCCGCCAAAGTGAAGGCCACGGCACAACGAAACGCCGCATGGCGCCAAGCCAACTGAAAGCCAAGGTGAAGGAATCCTTATTTTCACACAGGCTTCGGGGCTTCTTCATACGCCGCGGCATAGCTAGACCCTAATGAACGGCACCGCCCCCCCTACCGCCGAGCCCGTCGTCGCCCTGCCGGCGGCGCTGCAAACGCCGCTCAACGAGGCGGACGCGCTACGGGAGGCGGACCGGTGTCTTCGGTGCGGTGGGCCGACGGCCCGCGCACCCTGCACGCTCGCCTGTCCGACTGAGATCGACGTCCCCGCCTTTCTCGACGCGATTGCGCGCGGCGACCCGCAAACGGCGGCCACCATCATCTTCACGGCGAACGCGCTGGGCGGCTCGTGTGCCCGCGTCTGTCCCGTGGAAGAGCTGTGCCAGCGGGCCTGTGTCCTCGACAACCAGGGACGCCGTCCCGTCTCGATCGCACGACTGCAACGCTACGCCGCCGATTGGGCGTTGCCCCGCGCCGCGGTCCCTCTCACGGCGGGCCCGCGCAACGGCAAGCGGGTGACGGTGATCGGCGCCGGCCCCGCGGGACTGGGCTGCGCCGCCGAGCTCGTGCGTCTGGGCTACGCGGTGACCGTCGTGGACGCCCGTTCGGAGGTGGGCGGCCTGGTGCGGTATGCCATCGCTCCGTACCGATTGATGCGCGACCCGCTCCCTGCCGAGGCGGAACGACTCGCCGTTGCGGGCGTGCAATTCCAGTTCGACATCCCCGTCGACCGGCCGGAGCGGCTGCGGGCGCTCGAGCGGGGAGCCGACGCGCTGTTCCTGGGCGTCGGCTTGGGCAACGACGCGGAAGTGCCCTACCCCGGCGACGACCTGCCGGGCGTGTGGGATTCGCTTCCGTTCATCGAGGCGCTCAAGGTCGGGCATCCCCCGCGCGTGGGGCAGCACGCGTTGGTAGTCGGCGGCGGCAACACCGCGATCGACGTCGCCCGGGAGGCGCTCCGGCTCGGCGCCGGGCAGGTGACGCTCGTCTACCGGCGGTCGGAAAAGGAGATGCCGGCCTATGCGCACGAGGTGCGCGAGGCGCGCGCCGAGGGCGCGTCGTTCGAGTTCCTGGCTGAGCCGGTCCGGTTCCTCGGCAACGGGCACGTGGACCAGGTCCAGTGCCGGCGCATGCGCCTCGGGGCGCCCGACGCGTCGGGCCGCTCACGGCCCGAACCGGTAACGGGAAGTGAGTTCCTGCTCCCGGCCGACACGGTGATCATGGCGATCGGCCAGCAGCGTCGCACGGAGTTCTTCTCGTGGATCGACGGGTTGCGGCTCGATCACGGACTCGTGGTGACGGACCCGGGCACCGGGCAGACGAGCGTCCCGAAGTACTTCGCCGGGGGCGACGCGGTGAATGGCGGCGCGACGGTGGTGCAGGCGGTACACACCGGTACCGTCGCCGCCCGTGGCATCGACCGCTACCTCACGGGCGTTGCGGGAGGGGGGGCCGCGTGATCCCGGGCTTCGCGCGCTATGCACAGGGGGGCGCCGCCCTCCACGTCAACCGGGCCTGGTGCAAGGGATGCAACCTCTGCATCGCCGCCTGCCCCAGCGGGATCCTCTCGCTCGACGCCGATCAACGCATCGCGGTGAGCGATATCGACCGCTGCATCTTCTGCGGACTGTGCGCGGTGCGCTGCCCCGATTTCGTGTTCGTCCTGGAGCGCCCCCTGCTCCGTCCGCTCGAGGCCCTCACATGAAGCTGATCCAGGGCAACGAGGCGTGCGCGCTGGGTGCGATGCAGGCCGGGTGCCGCTTCTTTGCCGGCTACCCGATCACGCCGGCGACAGAGATCATGGAGTGGATGGCGCGGCTGTTGCCACCCGAGCGCGGCGTGTTCATCCAGATGGAGGACGAGATCGCGGCACTGGCCGCGGTGATCGGCGCCTCCTGGGGCGGCGCGAAAGCGATGACGGCGACGTCCGGGCCCGGCTTCTCGCTCATGCAGGAGCACGTGGGCTACGCCGCGATGACCGAAACGCCTTGCGTCATCGTCGACTCGCAGCGCGGCGGTCCAAGCACCGGGCTCCCGACGCTGCCCGCCCAGGGCGACGTGATGCAGGCCCGATGGGGATCGCACGGCGACCGCGCGGCAATCGTGCTGACGGCGTCGACGGTCCGCGACGTGTACGAGGTGACGGTGGCCGCGTTCAATCTCAGCGAGACCTACCGTCTCCCGGTCGTGCTACTGCTCGACGCGATGCTCTCGCACATGCGCGAGAACGTGGAGCTGCCGCCCCTCCCCGTGGTCAGCCGGCGCCCGCCCGCGGGCCCCGGGTTCCAGCCGTTTGCGGGAACGGAATTCCAGGCCTTCGGCGACGGCGCGCCGTTCGTCGTGACCGGCCTCGCACACGCCGCGTCGGGGCGACCTCGGGCCTCGGACGGACCGAACCTGGACCGGATGCTGCGTCGCTCGATCGCCCGGGTCGAAACCGCCGATGATGTCATCCGTTATCGCGGCACCGCCCTCGAGGACGCCGAGCACCTGATTCTCGCCTACGGCATCACCGCCCGTAGTGCCGCCGGCGCGGTTCAGGTCTTGCGGCGTGAAGGGGTACGGGCCGGCCTGCTCGAGCTACAAACGCTGTGGCCGTTCCCCGAGCGGCTCGTCAGTGACCTCGCCGCCCAGGTGGAGGATATCGTGGTCGCCGAGCTGAACCTGGGCCAGCTGGTGCTGCCAGTGCGCGCGGCGGTCGCCGGAGCGGCCCCGGTGCGCCACCTGGGCCGCGCGGACGGGATGCTGTTCAGTCCCGAGGAGATCGCCGCGGCCGTGCGTACCACGGAAGACCGTGAGGTGGCCCGTGCCTAGAGTGGGCGAAGACCTGCGGCAGTACCTACAGATCGAAGCGATGCCGCACGTCTGGTGCCCCGGCTGCGGCCACGGTCAGGTGGCGCGCGGGCTCGCGACCGCGCTGGACCGCCTCGCGCTGCCGCTCGAGCAGCTGGTGCTCGTCGGTGGGATCGGCTGCTCGGGGCGCACGCCGTTCTATTTCAACGCCAACGCGCTGCATACGACCCACGGCCGGGCGCTGGCGTTCGCCACCGGACTGAAGCTCACCCGCCCCGGGCTGACCGTGATCGCCACCATGGGGGACGGCGACACGGCGGCCATCGGCGGCAACCACTTCATCCATGCGTGCCGCCGCAACATCGACCTCACGGCGATCGTCTACAACAACGGCATCTACGGGATGACGGGAGGCCAGCAGGCGCCCACGACGCCGCGCGGTGCGCGCTCGGTCACGACGCCGCTCGGCAATATCGAGCCCGCCTTCGACATCGTCCAGCTGGCCCTCGCCGCGGGCGCGACGTTCGTCGCCCGCAGCACCACATTCGATTTCGACGAGCTGCCGACGCTCATCGTCGAGGCGGTGCGACACCCGGGATTTGCCGTGGTCGAGGTGCTCACGCAATGCCCCACCTACTACGGCCGGCTCAACGCGCTGGGTGATGCGGTGGCGATGCTCGATTACGAGCGCGACCTCACCCTGCCCCAGGAAGCGATTACGAAAGAAGGACTGGCCGGCAAGCGACCCCTGGGGGTGTTCCGGCGCGAGGTGGCCCCGGAGTACACGGCGCAGTACGCCGAGCTGTGCGCGCGGCAGGCGGAGCGCTCGTGAAGTTCGGAGATCCGATCCAGGTGCGCTTCGCGGGCGCGGGGGGCCAGGGGGTGATGCTGGCGGGCGTGCTCGTGGCCGAGGCGGGGATGCACGACGGATTGCACGTCGTGTCGACCCAGAGCTACGGTCCCGAGGCGCGGCTGGGCGCGGCGAAATCCGAGGTCGTGCTGTCGCGCAACGAGATCGTGCTCCCGGACGTGCGCGTCCCGGACATCATCGTCTGTCTTTCGGTCGACGCGTATCGCAAGCACGGCCGCCCCCTCGCCGCCGGCGGCGTGCGGATCGTCGACGACCGGGCGATCCCGCCCGGGGAGGAGCCGGACCCCGATACGGTCGTGCTGCCGCTGGTCGCGACCGCGCGCAGTCTCGGACCGGGCGGCGAGCTCACCGCCAACGTCGTGGCGCTGGGCGCGTTCGTCGCCCTGACCGGCGTTGTGACCGAGGCGAGCGTGCGACGCGCCCTGCGCCACCGCATCAAGCCGACCCTCATGGAACAGAACGAGCGCGCCCTCGCGGCCGGGCAGGCGCTCGCCACCCCGGCAAAGGTCTGAGCATGCACACCCCATTCGACATGCGCCTGGTCCAGCGGGGGGCGCGCCTGCGCCGCAGCCCGTTCTTCGAGGCGACCCAACGCTACGGCGCCAAAGCCTACACGACCTACAACCACATGCTCTTCCCGATCCGCTTCGCGGACCTGGAGGAAGAGTACTGGCACCTGGTCAACGAGGTGACGCTATGGGACGTATCGGTGGAACGGCAGGTGGAAATCACGGGACCCGACGCGTTCCACTTCACCAACCTCCTGACCCCGCGGGACCTCGCGCGCTGCGCCGTGGGCCAAGGGAAGTACGTCGTCATCACCGCTCCGGACGGCGGCATCATCAACGATCCCGTGTTGCTGCGCCTGGGCGAGAATCACTTCTGGCTCGCGCTCGCCGACTCGGACGTGCTGTTGTGGGCCAGGGGGGTGGCGCTGCACGCCGGCCTGCGCGTCGAGATCCGCGAACCCGACGTCTCGCCGCTCCAGATTCAGGGGCCCAAGGCTAAGCCGGTGGTGCAGGCCCTGTTCGGCGACCGCGTTGTGCAGCTGCCCTACTATCACTTTTCCGAGACGACGCTGGACGGGATCCCCGTCGTGGTCACCCGAACCGGCTGGAGCGGCGAGGTGGGCTACGAGGTGTACCTGCGCGACGGCAGCCGTGGCGACGAGCTGTGGGAGCGCCTCATGGCGGCGGGGAAGCCGTACAACATGCGGCCCACCGGACCGTCCGACATCCGGCGCATCGAGGCCGGGATTCTCAACTGGGGCGCGGACATCACCCTCGAGAACAACGTGTACGAGGTGGGGCTCGAGCGACTGGTGGACGAGGGTAAGCCAGGCGACTACATCGGGCGGGATGCCCTGCGCCGGATCAAGGACCGTGGCGTGGCCAAGAAGCTCGTCGGGGTGGAGATCGCGGGGGACCCGATCGAGTTCAACATGACCAGATGGTCGGTCAGGGCCCAAGGCTCGCCCGTCGGACACATCACCTCAGCCATTCACTCGCCCCGCCTCAAGAAAAACATCGGCTATGCGATGGTGCCGGTGAGCCTTACGCAACCCGGCACGACCCTCGCGGTCGCCGTCCCGGCCGACGGAGACCGCGCCGCGACCGTGGTAGCGATGCCGTTCATCGACCCGAAGAAGGAAATTCCCAAGGGGTGACATCCGGCAGGTCCCGAGCCGGCGTATCTTTGGGAACCCGATCTGAAGAGGCCGGACCATCCTTCCCTATTGGCTCGCCGTACTGCTGCTGGTCCCCGTTCGGCCCACGACAGAAACCGCCGTCTTCGCGGGCGGTTGCTTCTGGGGCGTAGACGCCGTGTTCAAACACGTGAAGGGCGTGGTCCGCGTGGTTTCGGGGTATGCCGGAGGCAAGGCGGTGACCGCCGACTACGAGAGCGTCAGCACGGGAGCCACGGGACATGCGGAGTCAGTGGAGGTCACCTTCGACCCGTCACAGATCACCTACACCCGGCTGCTCGAGATCTTTTTCTCGGTGGCGCACGATCCCACCCAGCTCAACCGGCAAGGCCCGGACGAGGGCAGCCAGTACCGGTCGGCGATCTTCTACACGAGTGAGGATCAAAGCCGGAAGGCGCGGGCCTACGTCACGGCGCTGACGCAGGCACACGAGTACTCGTCGCCGATCGTGACGCAGGTGGTGGCGCTGGACCGCTTCTACCCGGCGGAGGCGTACCACCAGGATTATCTGGCCCATCACCTGACGCAGCCCTACATCGTGTACAACGACCTGCCGAAGCTGAAACACCTGCAACAGCGGTTCCCGGCCCTGTATCGGCCGTAAGTCAGGCCAGCCCAAGCCGGTGTTGGATATGGGCCTCCATCGGGGACGTGATGACTCCCCGCGTGACGGCGTCGGCGAGCGCCGCCGTGGCCCCGGCGCGATCGGCGTCCAAGCCCCGCTCCCGCAGCTCGCCAATAATGCGGGCCAGCCGGCCGTCGTAGTCGTCCGCTCCGAGCGTTCCCCCATCCACTTCTTGTTTCAGCTTGTCCAGTTCCTTGACGAAGCGCTGGATGGTGATCGGGGTCATGGGATTCGCTTCCATATCTGCCTCCTACCTAATTGAGACGCCGCGCACTCGGCGACGACGAACGCCCCGTTGGGGGCCCGTAGACGACCGGGGGCGTGCAGGTGCAGAGGGCGCTGGTGGGGATTGCCCCGAATGCCTTGTGCATGAGGCTGGGCGGCAGCCGATGCGAAATCTGGCTCGGCTCGATGATGAACCCGCCGCAGTTGTAGCAATGAATGTCAATCATGGTCGAGCTCCTTGGGACCAGCCGTCGCTCGCAGATGCGGAAGAAGGACGGCGAAGAGCCGCCGTCCCACTTCCACGTCTGAACGTCTGAACGTCTGAACGCCTAGCTGTCAATACATCCCGCCCATGCCGCCACCACCGGGCATCGGGGGCATCTTCTCCTGCTGCTTCTTCTCCACCACCACGCATTCGGTCGTGAGCAGCAGGCCCGCGATGGATGCGGCGTTCTGCAGCGCGGTGCGGGTGACCTTGGTCGGGTCGATGACCCCGGCCAGGACGAGATCCTCGTACTCGTCAGTCTGGGCGTTGTAGCCGTAGCTCAGCTTGGTCGACTCCTTCACCTTGCCCACGACGATCGCGCCCTCGGCACCCGCGTTCTGGACGATCATCCGGATCGGCTCCTCGAGGGCGCGCCGCACGATCTCGATGCCGGTCTTCTCGTCCTCGTCGGCGCCGCGGACCTTGTCGAGGACCTTCTGGCACCACAACAGCGCCACACCGCCGCCCGTCACGATGCCCTCCTCGACCGCCGCG
>CAZRGT010000014.1:0-106596 GCA_964599725.1 uncultured Gemmatimonadaceae bacterium
CATCGGCATTCTGGCCGCGATCGCGATCCCGAAGTTCGCCAACACCAAGGAGAAGGCCTACATCGCCTCGATGAAGTCCGATCTCCGCAACCTGGTGACGGCGGAAGAGGCCTACTTCGCCGACTCCATCAAGTACACGACAGCGATCGGCGCAGGCGGGATTTCCTTCAACGTGACCACGGGCAACAACAACCCGACGCTGGCGCTGTCGGCGGACGGTTGGACGGCGACGTTGTCGAACCTCAACACCACGAAGACCTGCGCGATCTTCATCGGCAGCACCGCGATCGCCCCGGCTTCGAAAGAAGGCGAGCCGAAGTGCCAGTGAGTTCCCAGGCGTGATGGTTGGGTTGGAACGGCGGGGGTTTCCCCGCCGTTCCTTTTCTGGGCCCCAGTGAATGGCCCGCGTCGCCATCAAGCCATCACTGCGGACTGTTCTCCTCGTCCAGTTAGCGTTTCTCGCGGCGACGGCCCTGATCCTGGGCGTCGCCACGAGTCTTTTGGCCAGCACGTTCGCCCCCGATCGCGCCTTCCCTCTCGTGTTGGCCGTCGTGGCGGGGGACGTTCTCATCTTCATCGCGTTCGGAGCCTACCTCGTCACGCACCTGGTGCTCGAGCCGTTGCGTCGGCTCATGGGCGCGGCGGATGCGGTGATCGCCGGGGATCTGGACGCCCGGGCTCCCCAGGCCGAAACGGCCGACTTTTCGACGCTCGGTGAGCGGTTCAACCGAATGACCGATCATCTGCTCGACGCCCAGAGCCAGCTGGTGCGGGCCGAAAAGCTCGCCAGCGTGGGCCGGCTGGCCGCCGGCATCGCTCACGAGATCGGGAATCCGCTGGGGGGCGCCTCGACCTACGTCGAAGTGCTGCGGCGCCGCGGCGGCGAGCGCGAGGTGGTCGACGCGCTGGCGCTCGAGCTGGAACGGATCGACCGCATCGTTCGCAGCCTGCTCGACTATGCCCGCCCGCACGAGGAAGCACTGCAGCCTGTGGACTTGGCGGTCGTTCTGGGCGCCGCGTTTGAGCTGCTGCGGGCGCAAGGGACGTTGCGGGCCCTCCAGGCCCGGCTCGACGTGCCGGGCGACCTGCCGGCCATCCTGGGCCGGGCCCACGTGCTGGAGCAGGCCGTGGTGAATCTCATGCTCAATGCCGTGGACGCGGCTCCTGAGGGGGAGCTGGTGTTGGGGGCGCGCGCCTGGGCCTACGAGCCGGCACGTGTCACCCCACGGCGTGCCAGCGACGCGTCGGACGCCTTCTTTCCGCGGGGGCCGGGCCGGCGCCCGTCCCGCAGCGAGCTGGCCGCCGGCGTGCCCGGGGTGCTGATCTTCGTCGCCGATTCCGGGGCGGGGGTGCCGCCCGCCGATCGGGAGCAGGTGTTCGAGCCCTTCTTCACGACCAAAGAGCCGGGTCGAGGCACCGGCCTCGGCCTGGCGATCGTGGCCCGGGCGGTCTACGACATGGGCGGGGTGGTGTGGCTCGAGCAAGCGCGGGAAGGGGGCGCGGCCTTCAAATTGTTCTTCCCCCGGGCGGACTCGTGAGCCGCGTCCTGATCGTGGACGACGAGCCGGGTCTGCGCCAATCCCTGGGGTTGTTGCTGGGCGACGCCGGCTACGAGGTGACGGCCGAGAGCGACGGCCGGCGCGCGCTCGACCGGGCATTGGCGGAACCGTTCGATCTCGTGCTGTGCGATGTGCGGATGCCGCGCATGGGTGGGCTCGAGTTCTTGCGCGGGTACCGTGAGGGGGGCGGCACCGCTCTCGTGGTAATGATGAGCGCCTACGGGGGCGAAGACGCGGCACTCGAGGCCATGAAGGAGGGCGCATACGACTACATCCCGAAGCCGTTCCGGCCGGACGAAGTGGTCCTGACCCTGCGGAAGGCGGAGGAGCGCGAGCGGCTGCGGCGCACGGTGGCAGGCCTGCGGGCCCAGTTGGACAGCGGCCCCGAGGCGAGGGCCTTGGTGGCGGAAAGCCCGGCGATGCGGGCGGCGCTGGACCTGGTGAGTCGGGTCGCCGAGCACCGGACCACCGTGTTGATCACCGGTGAAAGCGGCACCGGGAAAGAAGTCATCGCGCGCGCCATTCACCGGGCCAGTCCCCGGGCCGGCGCGGCGTTCATCGGTATCAACTGCGCCGCGATTCCCGAGAATCTGCTCGAGTCCGAGCTGTTTGGTCACATGCGAGGGGCCTTCACCGGCGCTTCGGCGGACAAGGCGGGGCTGTTCGAGCAGGCCGAAGGCGCTACGCTGTTGTTGGACGAGATCGGCGAACTGCCGCTCGGGCTCCAGGCCAAACTGCTCCGCGTGCTGCAGGAGGGGGAAATCCGCCGCGTGGGCGATCAGCGCACCCGCCGGGTGGACGTGCGAGTGTTGGCCGCGACGGCGCGGTCGCTGGGCGCCGAGGTCGCCGCCAAGCGGTTTCGGGAGGACCTCTTCTACCGACTCAACGTGGTCACGATCCAGATTCCGCCTCTGGCGCAGCGCCGGGAAGACATCGTTCCCTTGGCGCGGCATTTCGCGGTCCGCCTGTCGGGTCGGATGGGCCGCCCGCTCGATTTCACGCCGGACGCGCTGACCTGGCTCGAGGCGCAGCCATGGCCCGGGAACGTGCGCGAGCTGGAGCATGCCATCGAGCGGGCTGCCGTCCTCTCGGGTAACCAGTCGCTCAGCGCCGATGATCTCAAGAGCCAGCCGACCCATCCGGCGCGCGGACCCTCGGCACCGCCGGGCGGCACGCTGCGCGACGCTGTGGAGGTGGCTGAGCGGGAGGCCATTGTCTCCGCCTTGGCGGCCGCCGAGGGGAATCGCCGTGCGGCGGCGCAGCAGCTCGGCATCAGCGTCCGTAGTCTGTTCTACAAGATGCGGCAGCACGCGATCGACTAGTGCAGTATCTTGCACCAATGCAGAGACTTGCGCCGTTTGCGGACCGCTTGTAGTCGTGTAAGTCGTTTATTAACAGGCAGATAGCTCAAGGCACGCTTCGTGTAATGGAGTGGGCGGACAAGGGGAGGATGGCCATGAAAA
This sequence comes from uncultured Gemmatimonadaceae bacterium, assembly GCA_964599725.1. GTDB lineage: Bacteria > Gemmatimonadota > Gemmatimonadetes > Gemmatimonadales > GWC2-71-9 > DASTHG01. The sequence goes on from CAZRGT010000014.1 coordinate 3,023, forward strand.
ACCAACCACGCAATGGCTTCACGATCATCGAGATCCTGATCGTTCTCGTGGTGGTAGGCATCGTGGTGGCGATAGCGGCGCCGAAGATCGATACGATGAAGTACCGCTTGGAGTCGGACATGCAGGGCGTGGGCATGACGCTCTTGGCGGCGGAGCGCCAGGCGATCACGCAGCAGCACGACGTCATCCTCACTTTCGACGTCGCGAACGGCGTCATCCATGTCATCGACGACGCGAACAACAACGGGCTGCGGGACTCCGGTGAGCGGGAGCGCGGCGTGGCGCTGGGCGAAGGCGTCGTCTTCGGCCGGGCCGGGGCGCCGGCGCGGCCGATGGGGCCGGGGCCGGTGACGTTCACGAAGCTGATCGGCGGGTTCCCGGCGTTGGTGTTCCACCGCGATGGGAGCGGTAGTGAAGCGGGCGGCTTTTACCTCACATCGACCCGTGCGGTGACTTCCGGGGCCCACGTGGAGGACACGCGGGCGATCGAACTTGAACGGGCCACCGGGCGTGGGACCTGGTATCGCTATGGGCCACCGGTATGGCGGAGGGCATTCTGACATGAACAACCGAAGCGGATTCACCCTCATCGAGGTCATCCTCGCCCTGACCATTCTCCTGGTGGTGATGATGATGCTCGCGAATACCACCGGAAAGACGGTGCACACCGCGGCCACAGGCGCGAATCAGGAAGCGGCGATTCAGCTCGCGATGGACCGGGTGGAGAAAGTGCGGTCCGATCCGAACTACAGCGGGCTCGACACCGCCTATGCCAAGACGGAAACCATTTTTCCGACGCTGGCCGGCTTCAAACGCGTCACCACGATCGTGCGGACCACCAGCGGCGCCAACGACTTCAAGAAAGTCACCGTAACGGTGACCGGCCCGGGCCTGACCGCGCCGGTCGTGCGGACGGTGACGGTGGCGGCGCCATGACCCAGCAACGGCTTCGGGACGAGCGCGGCTTGACGCTGCTCGAAATGATGATCGCGTTGGTCGTGTTCTCCTTCGTACTGGCCGGGGCGCTGGCGTTTCTGCGTGCCCAGGGCCGGAGCTTCAGCCTCGGTAGCCAGCGGGTGGCGATGCTCCAGAACGGCCGCTTTGCCTTCGACGAGCTGGGGAAGGATCTGCGGACAGCCGGCGCGGGGGCACCCGACATCCAGCCGCCCCTGATCTATCTCGGTGGATCGGTGGTCGCGTTCAACGCGAACTACCTGACCAATACGCCCGGCGACGTATTCGCGGTCTACTACAACCCGGATGCGCCCAACGGCAGCACCGACGCGGTCGGCCTGGCGCAGCGGTTCACTATTCCGCTGACGGCAGTCATCTATCCCGACACCAACTATCTCGAGGGCGTCACCAACAGCGCTTCCGAGACGATCACGTTCTTCTTCGGACCGGATTCGACCACGACGCGCACCGACGACTACGTGCTGTACCGCCAGATCAACAACCTGGCGACCGAAGTCGTCTCCCGGAATCTGCTGCAGACGGGCGCGGTGCCGTTCTTTCAATACTACCGGCAAACCGTGGTCGCCGGCGTCGCGTCCATTACGCAGGTGCCCAACGCGGGGCTGCCGTGGCGGCACACGATCCCGATCCACCTGGCCCTGGCGGACTCGGGACCGGCGGCGCGCATCGACAGCGTGCGGGCGGTGCAGGTGAGCTTCACCGTAACGAACGGTCTCACCGGAACGGCGGAGCGCCGGCGCGCGCTGAGCCGCTTCATCCGGCTGCCGAATGTGGGCCTCGCCAACAAACAGACGTGCGGTGACATGCCGCTTCTCGGTACGGCGTTGACCGCCTCCTGGAATGCCGTAGCGGGCGGCGTAAACCTGAACTGGAACGCCGCGACCGACGAGGCCTCGGGCGAGCGCGATGTGACGCGCTACGTCATCTGGCGGCGCCTGGCCACGGACCTGGTGTGGGGCGATCCCTATCTCAGTATTCCACCGGCCGGCCTGGCCAACTACTTGTTCACCGATCGCGCCGTGACGTCGGGTGCGCAATACGTCTATGGGCTCGCGGCGCAGGACTGCACGCCGACCAACTCGACGTTGGTGCCGAGCGCGCAAGTCAACATTCCATGAGGAGAGAGGACGGTTGTATGCGGACGCAGCGGATGATCAAGAACGAGCGCGGGATCGCGTTGGTGGTGGTGCTGCTGGTGGTGATCGCCGTGGCGGCCATCATCGCCGGTGCGGCGATGCTCGGCTCCAACACGAGCCTGATTCAGAAGCACCAGGCCCGGCTCAGCACGCTCGAAACGGTGGCCGACGCCGGCCTGGAAGAGGCGCGGTCGCTCATCAACGGGAACAAGACGCAGTACCCCGATACGGGTTACCGCGTGCTCGAAGCCGGAGCGACCGTGTACGCCGCCGACGGATCCGTGATTCCGAACGTGAAGCGCTGGCTGTATGTGGGCCCCAGTGGGGTCACCACCGGTCAGTACGGCGTGTTCGGCAGCGTGGTGTCCCTGGTGAAAGACGCCCAGGGAAATCAGGTGGTGCGCCGGGGTGAGGTGTTCCAGGAGAGCTTCTCCAAGTACGCCTACTTCACCACCATCGAGGGCGCGATCGTCTTCGCCAACGGCGACCAGATCCAGGGCCCCGTGCACTCGAACGACAAGATCACCATCAACTCGTCCGGTGCCACGTTCTTCGGTGCCGTCTCGACGGCGCAGACCATCACCGGCAAGAGCTACGGTACGTTCAAGCAGGGGTTCAAAGAGAACGTGCCGATCATCCCGATGCCGACCACCGCGGACCTGGGCAAGCTCAAGGCGCAGGCGATCACCGGCAACACCTCGATCGCCGGCTCCACCGCGGGCAACGCGGGTCAGGCCTCGACCCGGATCGAGTTTGTGGCGATCGACTTGGACAGCGATGGCGATTCGACCGGGGACGACGAAGGGTTCATGAAGGTGTATCAGGCCGCCAGCACCAGTACCGCCAACTTGTCGTGGGTGCTGGCCGACACCATCAACTGGGCCGGCACTGGCAACTTGAACGGGGTGCGCAATTCGCCCAACTGCGGGCACCTGGACGCGGGTGTGTTCAGCACGTTCGAGCGGCACGTGGTCGGCGTCGGCCCGGACTTCAAACAACAGGCTCCAGGCAACGCCAACCCGGGTCGCCGCTGCTACCTCGGCGGTTCGGACATCCTCAATATCGGCGGGGGATTCCTGCCGGCGGACACCCGCGGGGCGTGGCTGCCGTGGCCGGGTATCGTCGATCCGCGGGTGACGGCCGTGGCCGGCGTGATAGCGCCCTACCTGTGGCCCGTTACCCGCGCCATGAACCCGAACTTCAGGGGCGTTGTTTATGTCGAGGGCAAGGTGGCGGTGAGCGGCCAGCTGCGCGGCCGCGTGACCCTCGCGGCGTCGGGCAATATCATCATCGCCGATGACGTCACCTACGTCACCAACCCGGCGGCCGCCACCTGCGTCGACATTCTGGGACTGTTCAGTGGCACCGATGTCGTCATTGCTGACAACCTGCTCAACGACCCGATCCCGTGGCTGTCCACGCAAGGCGCCGTGTCCTGGGACGACAGCCCGGACGAGTTCATCAACGGTTTCGTCCTGGCGCTGAACATCTTCACCGTCCAGAACTACGACCAGGGATCCACGAGTTTCGAGTCCTGCGGCGCGTCGACCAACGGGCGTGGCTGCATCTTTCTCACGGGCGGCATCATTCAGAAACAGCGCGGCGCCGTGGGTCTGACGAGCGGCCAGGGGTACATCAAGCGGTACTCCTACGACGCGTGCGGCCTGGAGAGTCCGCCGCCCTACTTCCCCACCACGGGGCGCTTCGCCCGCGGGCACTACTTTGAGGTGGAGCCGACGAACTTCAGCATCGCTTCGTACTGGAGCCTGCTTATTCCGCATTGAGCGGCGGGCAGTCCGTAGCTCCCGAACCCCGTTCACCGTTGCGGTGGACGGGGTTCGCTGTCTTAGACGCACGAAAACGACCCTGCCGGCGTAATTGTGCGCTTGGCCGACCGCAGGCGCCTTTTGTATCCTCGGGCCATGTCACGCAACGGCTTCACCCTGGTCGAGGTATTGGTGGCACTCGTGGTCTTCGCCATCGGCGCCCTCGGGCTGGCCGCGGAGACCGCCGCCCTCACACGCCAGATCGGGATCGGGCAGCGCGCGGCCGTCGTCACCGCGGCGGCCACCGCCCGGCTGGAGCGGGCGCGGGCGCGGGGCTGCGACTCCCGGGCGGATGGCATCGAGACGGTGCGCTACCATTCCGTGCCACTCGCGGATCTCCACTGGAGCTGGCGCGATCCGGGCGATTCCGCCTTCCGCCTGACCCTCGTGATTGTTCCGTTTGGAGTGCCGGCTCGGGCTCCGATCCCGGCCGACACGCTGACCACCGTCGTCTGGTGCCGCCGATGACGCGTCGCGGCTTTACGCTGCCGGAGCTGCTGGTGGCGCTCAGCCTGCTCGGGGTGCTCGGCGCCGCGGTTGTGGGGTTGCTGCGTGGCACGCAGGACGCCTACCGCGCCCAGTCGCAACAGATCGACGTGCGGCAGAACCTGCGCATCGCCGCCGCCTTCCTCCCTGGGGAGCTCCGGGAGCTGGACGCGATCGACGGCGATCTCGTCGCCATGGGGGCCGCCGCGCTCACGATTCGCGCCCAGCGCCAGCTCGCCGTGCTGTGCCGGCCCCCCCGGGCTGGCTCCGGGCCGAGCGCTCTCGTGCTGACGCTGCGGGATTCCCCGTTCGCCGGCTGGCGGGATTTCAATCCGGCCACCGACTCGTTGCTCGTGTTCTCCGATGGAGATACGGCCACTCCGGACGACGATGGATGGGCGACGGGGTCGTTCGGATCCTTCGCACCGGACACGTGCCCCGACGGCCGGCCGGGTCGCCGCTTCACCGCCTCGCTACGGCCGGCGCCGGACCGGACTCCGGGAAGTTGGGGGATCACCGTCGGCGCTCCCGTGCTCGGGTTCGAAACGCTGGGCTATCGATTGTACCGCTCGAGTGAAGACGGACGCTGGTACGTCGGGCTGCAAACCGCGACGGATCTGCAACCGGTGTTGGGGCCGGTCACCAGCGACGGCCTGGCGTTCACCTATCTGGACTCCGGCGGGATGGTCACGGCCCAACCGTCTCGCGTCGCCATGATTGAGATCCGGGTGCGCGCGCGAACCCTCGCCCCGATCCGGGATGGTCGAGGACGACTGCTGCAACCGGTGGACAGCGTGGTGATGGTCGTGTCGCTGCGCAACAACCGCCGCTTCTGAGCATGGTCCGCAATCGGCGTGGCGTAGCGCTCGGGCTCGTCCTGTGGGCCCTGGTGATCGGCTCCGCGGTCCTCACCGTGGCTGTGTTCATCGGCATGCAGGAGCGACGCGCTGCCGGCGCCGGTCGTCGGATGCAGCGAGCCATGACCCACGCGGAAACGGGTCTGGCGGATGCCTTGGTTGGTTGGACTCCCGGCCTGCTCGGGCGGCGCTTGCTGCATCCGTTCGACTCCATCGCCATTGGGGCGTCTGGCTCCGGCTCGACGGAGCCGAGCTGGCGGGGCGCGATTCACCGGCTGAACCGGGGACTGTTTCTGGTCTCGGTCCAGGCCGAAGATCCACCGGGATCAGCGGTCGCCACCGTCGCGACACTAAGCCGCCTGGGGTGGGTCGTCCGGGTCCGTCCCGTGCCGCTTACGATCGCGGCGGCTCTCGAGGCTGGCATCGTCGTATTGGGAGACGATGCGCGAGTCAGTGGACGCGACCAGCCCGTTCTTGGCTGGTCCGACTGCCCGCCGCCGGACAGCGCCGTGGCTGGGCTTGCCGCGGGAGTCATCGACACGACGGATGGCTCTGAAGTCGAAGGCGCACCGCCCATCGTGCTCACCGCGATAGACACCGCCTTTCCAGCCGCACGGCTGGGGCTTTTCGATCGGCTTTCCTCACAGGCGACCATCGAGCTGTCGCCCGGTTCCTGGTCGATGGGCCCGACGTTTTCCGGGAGGGACTGCAACGTGTCCGACCCCAGAAATTGGGGTGACCCATCGGATCCGAGCGCGCCGTGCGGCGATTACTGGCCCATCGTCCATGTTTCGGGGGATCTTCACCTGCTGGGCGGTGTTGGTCATGGTATCTTATTAATTGACGGTGACTTAGTAATAGAAGGCTCATTTCGCTTTCTTGGGCTCGTCCTGGTGAGGGGGCGGGTCCAAACCGCGTCCACCGGAGGCTCGGTTTCTCTCGAAGGGGCACTTATTACCGCCCGGGCCGGAGCGGCAGGCCGACCGCTGTCTGGAATCGCCATCACATACTCTAAGTGCATGGTGTCTAATTCGTTACAGTCATCAGGCGCGCTGGTTCCGCTCCGTTCTCGAGGCTGGAAACAGCTCTTCTAAGTGGCCTAAGTCCATCTCCCGACAATAGTTGTTTGATTGGCTTCAAGTAGGTTCGAGGCTTGACAGGATAAGGGCTCGGCTTTACTGTAGCTTGCCCCGTTCTCGTCGTGTCCTTTATCGCTTGGGGAGACATGGCCCTGTTTGGGTTTGGTGCCAAGAAAACCTCGGTTGGCCTCGATATCGGCTCTGGAATCGTCAAGCTGGTGGTCATCGACCATCGCGGCAGCGAGCCTGAGCTGATTCGGGTGGCGACGACCGAGGTCGCCGCGGACGCGATCGTCGAGGGGGAAATCATGGACCCCGGCATCGTCGCCGAGGCCATTCGGGGCCTGTTCTCGACGGCCGGAGTGAAGCCCAAGGGCGTGGTAACGGCGGTCGGGGGCCGCGACGTCATCGTCAAGAAGATCCAGATGGATCGGATGCGCGAGGCCGAGGCTCGGGACGTGATCCGCTGGGAAGCCGAGCAGCATGTCCCGTTTGACATGGCCAATGTGGAGCTGGACTTCCAGATCCTCGACCCGGATGCCGAGGGGCTCCAGATGAATGTGCTCCTCGTGGCGGCCAAGCGTGAGCTGGTGGAGGGCCGCGTCGGACTGCTGCGTGAGGCGGGTCTCGAGCCCGCCATCATCGACGTGGACGCCTTTGCTCTTCACAACGCCTTCGAGTTGAACTACCCCGAGGCGATGCAGGGTGTCGTCGGGCTGGTCAACATCGGACACGAAGTGACCAACGTGAACATCCTGGACGACGGCGTGCCCGTGCTGACCCGGGACCTGTCGGTCGGGACGCGCCGGTTCCGCGAAGACCTGCAGCGGGAGAAGGGGCTGTCGGCCGAAGATTCGGAGCGGGTTGTCACCGGGGCCGCGCAGAGCACCGATCTCGCCGGGTACGTGGAGGCGCGTGGCGAAGAGATCGCGGTGGGGGTGGAGCGGGCGGCGGCGTTCCTGGCGACGGCGTCCCGCTCGGCGGGCGGTCTGTCGCGCGTGTTCACGAGCGGCGGCGGGGCGCGGGTCCCGGGCTTGAACGACGCATTGGCTCAACGTCTCAAGGTGCCGGTAGAACTCGCCAATCCGGTGCAGCGCCTGAAGGTGCGCGACACCGTGTACGAAGCCGTGTCGCTCGATGAGGTCGCCCCGCTGCTGATGCTGTCGGTCGGCTTGGCGCTGAGGCGCGCCGCATGATCCAGATCAATCTCCTTCCCGGACAAAAGCGGAAGGCTCCCGGGGGCGGCAGGCTCCGGATGCCCGACTTCCGCGCGGTCCTCGCCAACGTCAAGGATCCGTGGCTGCTCGGCGCCGTCGCCGCCGCGGTCCTCGCGATCGGGGGGAATGGGGCTTTCTACTTCGTGAACCGCGCCCTCGTGACCCGGCTCGAGGCCGAGCTGCGCGGCGCCCAGACGGAGAAGCGGCGCTTCGACGTCCAGGTAGCGCTAAAACGACAGTCCGAGCGGGTGCGCGACTCGCTGTCGGCCGAGATGGCGATCATCCGCAGCATCGACGCGGACCGCTACATCTGGCCCCATGTCATGGACGAGATCACCAAGGCGCTGCCGGCCTACACCTGGATCACCAACGTCTCGTTCGTCGCCGGGGCTGGGCCGGCGGCCGCCACGACGACGGGGACGACGCCGGTGGACTCCATGGCGTCGACGGAAGTGCACATCTCGATCGACGGACGCACGGTGGACATTCAGGCCTACACCACGTTCATGCGCCAGCTGGCGGCGTCGCCGTGGCTCGCCGACGTCATGCCGACCCGGGCGGCCACCGTGGTCGAGCAGGACCGGCCCGTGACCCAATTCAACATCGCCCTGCGCTACCGTCCGGCGGATTCGCTCTACATCCGCACGGTGCCGCTGGTCGAGTCGGTGAGGTAGTCGATGGCGCTCGGTATTCCCCAGGACCAACGCGGCCAGGTGATGCTGTTGATCACGGTGGCGTGCCTCGCGGGCGGCTATTTCGTCTGGACCAAGTTCAACGGTCCGCAGCGGGCCCACGCGGCCGCCACCCGAACCGAGACCGACAGTCTCAGGACTATCGTCCGGAAGGCCAAGGCCGACCTGGCCAGTGGCAGCGTCGAGAGCACGCGCCGGGCGGCGGAACGGTATCGCGCCGCACTCGGGCTGATGCGTCGCCTGGTGCCCGAGCAGAACGAAGTGCCCAGCCTGCTCGAGGACATCTCCAACCGGGCCAAGTTGCGTGGGGTCTCGCTGGGCAGCTTCCAGCCGATGCCGCCGGAGCCCGGGCCCGCGCTGGCGCTGACGTTCCGCGAGCCGGCGGATAGCACGAAGGCCAACGCTCCGGCCAAGCCGGCGTTCGACATCTATCGCTACCGGCTGCAGGTGTACGGGCACTTCGACCAGGTGGGGGAGTTCCTCGCCGATGTCGCGAGCCTGCCGCGCATCATGGTTCCACAGGGACTGACGCTCGTGCCGGCGACCCAGCAGACCCAGAAGCTGGTCGGGGACACCTTGGGCGCGCTGCTCGAGGCGAGCTTCGATCTGCGCACCTACGTCAAGCGGCTTCCGGCGCCACCCGCGGCGGGAGGGGCGGCGAATGCGCGTCCGTAACCTGCTCATCGCCGCGTTGTCGTGCGGGGGTCCCCTGGTGGGTCAGGGCGCGCCGGCGGACTCGACCGCCCGGGCGGATACGACCCCGCTCTCGCTGACGCGCGAGGTGTTCACGTTCCAGGGCGGCGGGCGCGATCCGTTCGTGTCGCTGCTGAAGACGGGCGACGTTCGCCCGATGATCACTGATCTCAAACTAGTGACCGTGGTCTACGACGACCGCTATTCCGCGCGCAGCGTCGCGGTGCTGCGGGACGTCACCACGGGCAAGCGGTATCGCGCCAAGGCCGGCACCGTCATCGGTCGCTTGCGGGTTACGCAGATCCGGCCGCGCGAAGTGGTGTTCACCATTCAAGAATTCGGCTTTGAGCGGCAACAGACGTTGTCGCTCGCCAGGCAGGAGGAGACGCCATGAAGCGCAGCATCGTTCTGGCCGCAGGGTTCGTCCTCGCGGCGGCCCCACGACTGACGGCCGACGCCGGGCGGGACGGTGAAGTCCGCGCGGTGAGCGTGGCGCCGGTGGCGGGGAAAGTGGAAGTCGTGATCGACCTGCAGGGCGCAGTGGAGGTGCGGGACTTCACGCTCGAGCGGCCGGCGCGGCTGGTGGTCGATTTGCTCGGCGCTCGGCTCGGGGCCCCGGCGACCCTGTACGACGGCCAGAACCGCGGCGGCGTGAAAGACGTTCGCTACGCGCAGTTCCAGCCCGGCGTCGTCCGCGTGGTGATCGAGCTCGACGCGCTCGCCGACTACCAGATCCAGCGCGGCGACGGACAGATCCGTGTGCAGATCGGAACCGAGCGCACGTCGTTCGGCGCCTGGTCGAGCGGCAGCGGGGCGACCGAGTCCGCGCCGGTCACCGCGGCCGCGGCCCCCGCGGCCCCTCCCCCACCGGTCACCGGCGACCCGGCCCGCGTCTCGACGCCCCGCGTCGGCGCGCTCCAGAACGTCAACGACTATCTGTCGCTGCACCGCGCCGATGCGATGCAATCGCAGGCGCCGCGCATCACGGTGCAGTGGGACGACGCCGACATTCAGGACGTGGTGGCGGGATTCGCGGCCTTCAGTGGCCGCACCATCGTGGTGGGCCGGGGCATCACCGGCAAGGTCACGGCCGAGGTCAAGAATCAGCCGTGGGACCTGGCGTTCCGCGCGGTGCTGGAATCACAGGGCCTCGCCGTCCAAACGCAGCCGGGCGGCATCCTCGTGGTGGTGGACAAGAAGGACCTGGCCCGCGCCGACTCGACGGTCCCGGTGGAGACGCGCCTGGTGCGGGTGAACTACGCGCAGGCCAGCTCGCTCGTGCCGGCGGTCGCGTCGATCGTGACGAAAGCGCGCGGCTCCGTGGTGGCGGACTCGGTCAACAACGCGCTCGTCATCACCGACGTCCAGACGCGCATCGACGACATCGAGAGCTTCGTGCGCGGCATGGACATCCGGACGCCACAGGTTTCGATTCAGGCCAAGATCATCCTGGTAGACCGGACCGACGTCGAGGAGCTGGGGCTCCAATACGACCTCGGCTCGACAACCCAGTTTTTCAACAAGCTGGTGGCCCGACCCGATCCCGCCACCGCGAAAGCGGTGGACACGGATCTGGACGGCGTCCCGGACGCCCTCGTTCCGACGGGCAACTTCAGCCCGGACCAGACGCTCGTGGATCTGGGTGGGAACTCGCTTTCGGCGCTGGGGAATGCCGATCAGCAGGTGGTCAACCCGGCGCTCAAGCTGATTTTCTCGACGGCGTTGGGGAACTTCAACCTGACGACGTTCGTGCAGGCGCTGCAACGCGTCGAGCTGGCCGACGTCCAAGCGGAGCCGTCGGTGACGACGCTCGACAACCGCACGGCGGAAGTCCTGGTCGGCGACAAGGTGCCGATCCGCGTGGTGGACGTGAGCGCCCAAGCGGGCGGCGGGGGGACGGGGCAGAGCAACGTGCCGCGCGCTACGGTCCGCTTCGAGCAGACCGGCATCAACCTCAGGGTGACGCCGCACGTGACGGCCAACCGGCAGATCCTGATGCAGGTGCACGCGGAGCGCTCGGCGGTGAGGCCGGCCTCGGTGGACATCGGCTTCACGTTCCAGACGCAGCAAGCCGACGCGCAGGTCCTGGTCGACGACGGAGAAACCATCGTGGTGGGCGGGCTCACCGAGACCAACCTGACCGTGGCGAAATCGGGCATTCCGTTCCTCGTCGATCTGCCGATCGTGGGCCGGCTGTTCGGGTTCACGTCCCAGACCGAGACGCGGCGCGATCTCATCATCTTGATCACGCCCCATATCGTGGACGACCTCGCCCCGCCGAGCGGCGGCAACTAGGACGGGAGCGCATATGCGGGCAGCAGAACGTCTCCGGGTGTTCATCGCCCTCACGGCCGCCTCGGCGACCGTGTGGGCCTGCGAGACCGCGCGGAACCCCGGTGGGGTCCAGCGCGACCTCACGCCACCCACCATCACCTTGAGCAATACGGTGGGGGACACCCAGGACATCGCCGCCGGGCTGCAGTTTACGGTGAACGTGACGGACAACCTGGCGTTGAAGACCGTCCGTCTGACGTTCACCGGCGGCTACGCCGCCCCCCCGACCGACACCAATTTCACGGGCCAGGTCCAGACCCTCACGTTCAACAAGACCGTCACCTTCCCGCCCAATTCGGGCGCGGGCGGCAATATCCAGATCGTGGGACGGGCCATCGACGGCGCCGGGAACTTCGCCGAAGACACGCTGTTCATCTTCCTGTCCAACGTGCAGTCGCTGCAGGTGTTGCTCGTGGCCCCGGTCTCGGGCGCCGTGGCCTCAACCGGTCGGGGCATTCCGGTGCAGGTGGTGGCGGTCCAGAACACCGGCATCCGCAAGATCGGCTTCCTTGTGTCACCGGCCGCCGCGGTCACCAACCCGACCGGCACCGATTCGCTGTCCTTTGCGGCGCCGCTCCAGGATTCTGTGACCTTCACCGACACGCTCACGGTGAACGCCACCAGCGGCACGTTCGCCGTGGTCGGGTTCGCCGAGGATTCGGCCGGCCGCCGGGCCTTCAGCGGCGCCGTCACGGTGACCATACTGTCGGCGGCGAATGACAACGCGCCGCCGTCGGTCAGCCACAGCGTAACCGACCGCGTCGAGGTGTCAGACAGCGTGCTGATTCACGCCACCGATCCGAGCGCCATCGCGTGGATCGGGGTGAAGACGACGACGACCGGCGGGACGCTGCTGCGCTTCGATTCAATCGACGTGTCGGCGGGCAACCTCACCGATGTGACCCGCTCGTTCGGCCTGAACCTCGGCGCCCTCGTCATCACGTTCCCGACCGACATTCTGGTCCAGGGCTACGCCTGTGACGGCGCGACCGCCCGGAACTGCGCGTTTTCGCAGGCGGGTGGGGTCGTGGGCGCGACGCCCGCGGTCGACACCATCACGGTCGTGGCGGGCGTGACCCGGCCGCTCCCACGCGGCGGCGCGATCGCCGACGCGATCTTCAACGCCAACCGCAACGAGCTGTACCTGACGAACCCGACGCTCTCGCGCGTTGAGATCTTCCAGGTCGCCAATACGTCCTTCGTGGCGAACGGCATCCCCACTGCCGGCCCGCAGCCGTGGGGCATCGCGCTGTGGCCGCGCGACACGCTCGGCACCTATGGCGACTCGATCGTCGTGGCCAATTCGGGCGGTACGGAGCTGTCGATCATCGACGTGACGCCCGCGGTCCGCCGACTGGCGTGGCGGCAGGACCTGCCCAACTTTGTGGTGCAGAAGTACAAGGTCATCGCGACCAGCGGATCGTTCACGGCCGAAGTCGAGAACTTCGATCTGTCGGACCGGCCGCAGTACCTCGCCACCGTGTGCCGGCCGGCGGGTGGGACGACGTGTTCGGTGGACTCGGTCTTCGCCTTGTACTCGACCACGCCCACGATCTCGAGCACGATCCCGTTCAACGGACGCGCGACGCTGCGCCTCGAGAAACTGAAGAATACCATCGATACGACGCAGCTCTTCGCCCATCTGTTCTGGGAGATCGGCTCCAGTACCGCTGGCTCGGCCACCGATACGTTGCGCATCGTGATGCGACGAGGGCAGCCGTACAACCAGACCCGCGTGGTCCTTTCGGCGTGCGCTGGCATCAACGTCGATCTCAACAGCTTCGGTCTGGGCGATACGACCTTCGCCCGCAACTCCGGGAATTTCACGCACGGGTTCTTCGGTGAGGGCGGTAGCGTGAGGGCGCAGTTCGCGCGCGTCATGGGCTACACCACCAAAGCGCTCCTGGCGCACGGGGCGCCGACGGCCCTGACGTGCTTCACGTCACCCGACACGGTGAACGGCCCCGTCGACAGTGGTGACAACGATTTCGATGGCGGCATGTCGCCCGGGGTCGACGTGAGCGACTTCATCAGCAACACCGGGGTGAAGGTTTCGTCCATCGCCACCAACTTCAACGGCGGCACCAACGTCGTCCGGGCGGATTCGATCTACTTCCTGGACGAGGGCCTCCGGTTGAAGGGGACTTCGGTGGCGCCGGTGGGCGCGCCGGGGATGGACATGAACTACAACCACGCCTTCCAGGCGGGGAACCCGGGAACCCCGACCTTCGGCGGTTCCGGCAACCCCAACGACCGCATTCTGTTTGCGGCTCGGCCGGACGGGAACATCGACATCTTCGACACGTTCTTCTACGGCGTCATCGGCTCGATCCCGGTGCGCGATCCGATCATCGGTCCGCTCCGCGTCGCCAAGGACCTGCTCGGCAACCAGTACCTGTTCGGCATCACCGCGCGGGGACTCGTGACCGTGCGACTGTCACCCATCACCAACCCGTTCCCGGCCCCGCGGCCGGCGGGAACCCGGTGACCGGACTGGGCTTTCTGGGCGCTTCCGGCGCGAGCCCGACCGACCGGTCGGGCTCGCGTGCTATTGTCACCGTCTACATTGCCATCAGGAGGCTCCGGTGACGCTCCGGTTTACGACGGCAGGGGAGAGCCACGGGCGCGGCCTGGTCGCGGTGCTCGAAGGCGTCCCCGCCGGCCTGGCGATTTCCGCGACGCCGGTCAATGCGGAGCTGAAGCGACGCATGGCGGGCTACGGACGCGGCTCCCGCATGAAGATCGAAGCCGACGAAATCGAGTGGCTCGCCGGGGTCCGCGCCGGCGAGACGATCGGCGCGCCGATCGCGATGCTGGTGTGGAACCGTGACTGGACCCACTGGCAGGACGTGATGGCGCCCGAAGCGGCGAGCCCTGGCGAAGCGCGCCGGCGCCGCGTCACGCGCCCGCGACCGGGTCACGCCGATCTGACGGGCGCGTTGAAGTTCGACCGGGCGGACGCGCGCGACATTCTGGAGCGCGCCAGCGCACGGGAAACGGCGGCCCGGGTCGCGTGCGGCGCGGTGTGCAAGCTGCTGCTCGCCGAATTCGGGATCGAGATCGGCTCGCACGTGGTGGAGCTTGGCGGCGTCACCGCGTCGCTGGATCAGCCCCTTCCGACGCCGGTGAACGAGCGCGCCGATCGCAGTCCGGTACGCTGTCTCGACGCCGAGGCCGAGCGGGCCATGATCGCGCGGATCGACGCCGCCCAGGCGGCGGGCGACACGGTGGGCGGGGTCGTGGAGGTCGTGGCGCTCGGACTTCCCGTGGGACTGGGGTCGCACGCGTCCTGGGACTCCAAGCTGGACGGTCGGTTGGCGCAGGCGGTGATGTCGATTCCGGCGGTGAAGGGCGTCGAGCTCGGCCTCGGTTTCGAGGCGGCGCGACGTCGCGGGTCCGAAGTGCACGACGAAATCCTGCCCGGCTTCCGTCGCGCCACCAACCGGGCCGGCGGCACCGAAGGAGGGATGAGCACGGGAGAACCGCTCGTGCTGCGCGCCGCCATGAAGCCGATCTCCACGCTGATGGCGCCACTCGCGACCGTCGATCTGGCTTCGGGCGCCGCCGCCCAGGCGCAATCGGAGCGGTCCGATGTCACCGCCGTTCCGGCCATGGGTGTCATCGCCGAGGCGATGACGGCGCTGGTGATCGCCCGGGCCATGATCGAGAAGTTCGGGGGCGACTCGCTCAGTGAAATGAAGCGCAACGTCGAAGGCTATCGGGCCCAGGTGCGGGCGCGCACGCCGCGCGGGGCGGCGTCGTGAGCCGGCACATCGTCCTGATCGGATTGCCGGGGTCGGGCAAGTCGACCGTCGGTCGTCTCGTCGCGGACACGCTCCAGGCGCCCTTCGTGGACATCGATGCGATCATCATCCGCAAAGAGGGGCGCCCGATCGAAATGCTCTTCGCCGAGCGCGGCGAAGCGGCGTTTCGGCAGCTGGAGGCGCAGGAGATGGATCTGGCCCTGCTCGGGAGCCCCACGGTCATCGCCCCCGGTGGCGGTTGGGCGGCCCAACCGGGCGCGCTCGCGACAGCCCGGGACCGTGCGCTGGTGATCTATCTCAAGACGCGACCGAGCACGGCCACGGCGCGGGCGGTCCCGCCGGGGAACCGGCCGACGTTGATGGGGGAAGACCCGGAGCTGCGCATGCGTGAGTTGTTGCGCGAGCGCGAGCCGTTTTATATACAGGCCGATGCGCAGGTTGAGACCGACAGCCGTCGGCCGGCGGACGTCGCCGCGGCGGTGGTGAGGCTTGCGCGGGAACGGGGGGAATGGTAAAGATGCGCTCCCGTGAGTTGACGAAAGGTTGATCGGTGCCCGCTAAGAAGAAAGCTGTGTCGTCGGCCGAGCCGAAGCCCAAGCGCGTGCGGCGCAAGGCCGCCGTCGCGGCCGCGGAGCCACCCGAGTCCGGGGTGGCCGCCGCCGAGGAGGGTGGGGCGTCGCTGGTGATCGTCGAGTCGCCCACCAAGGCCAAGACAATCGGCAAGTATCTGGGCCGCGGCTACACCGTCAAGGCGACCGTGGGCCACATCCGGGATCTGCCGCCGCGCAAGCTCGGGGTCGACGTCGAGAACGGCTTCACGCCCGAGTACGTCACGATCAAGGAGAAGGCGAAGACCCTCGCCGAGATCAAGAAGGCGGCGAAGGGCGCGCAGCGGGTGTTGATCGCGACGGACCCCGACCGGGAAGGCGAAGCGATCGCCTGGCATGTCGCGTCGCAGCTCGGTAATGGCGGCAAGGTCCGCCGGGTGCTGTTCCACGAGATCACCAAGGACGCCGTGTCCCAGGCCATCGCGAACCCGCTCGAGATCGACCAGAACAAGGTCGACGCGCAGCAGGCGCGCCGTATTCTCGATCGCCTGGTGGGCTACAAGGCGAGCCCGCTCCTGTGGAAGAGCATCAAGTCGGGGCTGTCCGCCGGCCGCGTCCAGACCGTGGCGCTGCGCCTGATCTGCGAGCGTGAGGACGAGATCCGGCGGTTCCTGCCGCAGGAGTACTGGACCATCGAGGCGGACCTCGAGAAAGACGGCCAGGCCTTCCAGGCCCGCCTGCACAAGCTCGACGGGCACAGGCCCGAGATCAAAGACGAAGCAACCGCCCAGGCGATCGTCACCGACGCCGCGCGTCTGGCGTTCGTCGTCTCCGAGGTCACCCGCAAGGAGCGGCGCCGCAACCCGCCTGCGCCGTTCATCACCAGCACGCTGCAACAAGAGGCGGCCAAGCAGCTCGGCTTCTCGGCCAAGCGGACGATGCGTGCGGCGCAGCAGCTGTACGAGGGCGTGGAGGTCGGGGCCGAGGGCCAGGTCGGATTGATCACGTACATGCGCACCGATTCCGTCCGCGTCGCCGACAGCGCAATCGTCCAGGCGCGGGAGTTCATCGCGACGCAGTACGACAAGCGCTATCTCCCCGACACTCCGAACGTGCATGCCGGCAAGAAAGGCCCCTCCCGGGTGCAGGACGCCCACGAGGCCATCCGTCCTACCGAGGTCGTGCGCCGGCCGGAAGGGTTGAAGCAGCATCTCGAGTCGGACCAGTTCAAGCTGTACCAGCTGATCTGGCGGCGCTTCGTGGCCTCGCAGATGACGCCCGAACTGTACGAACTGACCACGGTCGACTTCGACCTCGGCCGCTACCTGTTCCGGTCCACCGGATCGGTGGTCCTGTTCGACGGCTACCGCGTGCTGTTCCGCGAGGGCCACGAGCCGGAAGAGGCGAAGAGCGGCGACGACTTCGGTCCCATCCCGGTGATGGCCAAAGGCGACCGACCGACGCTGCACCAGGTCATCCCCAGCCAACACTTCACCGAGCCGCCACCGCGCTTCAGCCAGGCGAGTCTCGTCAAGGCGCTGGAAGAGAAGGGCATCGGCCGGCCCTCCACCTACGCCACAATCATCGGCACCCTCCAGAGCCGCTGGTATGCTACAACGAAGGAGCGCCGCTTCTCACCGACCCCGCTCGGCGAGAAGGTGTGGAAGGTGATGCGGATCTGTTTCCCGGAAGTGTTCGAAGTCGGGTTCACGGCGCAGATGGAAAGCGAGCTGGACAAGGTCGAGGAAGGCGAACTCCCCTGGCAGTCCGTGCTGGGCGATTTCTGGGGACCCTTCAATCTCGCGCTCGGGAACGTGGACATCCCCGCCATCCTGCACGACGTCCACGACCTCTCGAAGCTGCCCGAGGAGCGCTGTCCCACCTGCGGCAGCCCGCTCGAGGTGCGCAGCGGCCGGTTCGGCCCGTTCATCGCCTGCCGCCGCTACCCGGACGACTGCCGCTTCACCAAGCCGATCGGCCGCGACAAGATCCCGGACAAACCATCGAACGAGGTCTGCAAGGAGTGCGGCGCGCCGATGGTGATCAAGACGGGGCGCTTCGGGGAGTTCCTTGCCTGCACGCAGTTTCCCAAGTGCAAGCACACGCGCCCCGTGCCGCTCGGCATCGTCTGTCCCAAGTGCGGGGAGGGCGACATCGCGGAGCGCCGTACCCGAAAAGGGCGGAACTTCTTCGGCTGCACCCGCTATCCCGACTGTGATTATTCGGTGTGGGATCGACCGGTCCCGGAACCGTGCCCGAGCTGTGGCTTCGTGGGAATGACGAAGAAGGAGACCAAGGATGGGAGAATCACTCGCAAGTGCATGAAGTGCGGGTTCGAAGACTCGGGACCGGAGAGCGGATCAGCGGAGCCGGACGCGGCCTGAACGCCCGGTACTCGGCCACCGTCGCCGGCGGCGGGCTCGCGGGGTGTGAAGCGGCCTGGGCGATGGCGGAGCGCGGCGTGACGGTCCGGCTGTACGAAATGCGGCCGGCCCGCACCACACCCGCCCACCAGACCGACCTCCTGGCTGAGCTGGTGTGCAGCAATTCCTTCAAGTCAGTGGAGCCGACCAACGCCCACGGGCTGCTCAAGGCCGAAATGCGCCGGCTGGGCAGTCTTGTGCTCCAGGCGGCCGATCTCGCGCGGGTGCCGGGTGGCGCGGCGCTCGCCGTCGACCGGGCCGTGTTCTCGCGCACGGTGCACGACCGCGTGAGCGGCCATCCGTTGATCACCCTGGTGCACGAAGAGGTCACGGAGCTGCCCACTCCCGCCGTAGTGGCGACGGGCCCGCTCACCTCCGATCGTTTGAGCGACGCCTTCGCGCGGCGCCTCGGCGTCGCGGCGCTCGCGTTTTTCGATGCCATCGCGCCGATCGTGGCCGACGACTCGCTCGACCACGGGGCGTTGTTCCGGGCCTCGCGCTACGGGAAGGGTGACGGCGACGATTACCTCAACGCCCCAATGGACGCGGCACAGTACGCGGCCTTCGTGTCGGCCCTGGTGGCCGCGGAGCAATACGAGCCGTCGCACGAGTTCGACCGCATCCCGTATTTTGAAGGGTGCCTGCCGGTGGAAGAGATGGC
The DNA here is from genome assembly GCA_964599725.1 of uncultured Gemmatimonadaceae bacterium. Lineage (GTDB taxonomy): Bacteria > Gemmatimonadota > Gemmatimonadetes > Gemmatimonadales > GWC2-71-9 > DASTHG01. The sequence goes on from CAZRGT010000014.1 coordinate 21,714, forward strand.
TCGCCGCGGAGCGGAGACACTACGCTTCGGTCCCATGAAGCCCGTGGGCCTGCCCGACCCGCGCACCGGCCGCGAGCCCCATGCGGTGGTGCAGCTGCGGCGGGAGGATCGAGCCGGCCAGATGTGGAATCTGGTCGGGTTTCAGACGCGCCTGCGCGCCGCCGAGCAGCGGCGCGTCCTGCGCACGATCCCCGGCCTCGCCGGCGCCGAGTTCCTGCGCTACGGCAGCGTGCACCGGAATTCCTATCTCAACGCGCCGGCGACGCTGTCGCCGCACCTGTCCCTCCGGGATGACGCCGCGGTTCTCGTGGCCGGGCAGCTGACCGGCGTCGAGGGCTACACCGAATCGGCCGCGACGGGTCTGCTGGCCGGCATCAACCTGGCGCGGATCCTCCAGGGCGACGAGCCGCTGGTGCCGCCGCCCACTACCATGCTGGGCGCGCTGTATCGTTACCTGCGCGAGGCCGATCCGGCGCGCTTCCAGCCGATGAACGCGAACTTCGGCCTGCTCGAGCCGCTCGATCCGCCGGTGCGTGCCAAGGACGAGAAGAAGCGGCGTCTGGCCGACCGGGCGCTGGCCGCGATCGACACGTTCGCCGCGCGGCTCGCCGTGGCGGTCCCGGCGTGAGCGCAAACCCTGAGATCGCGGCCTTCGTCGCGTTCCTGGGCAAGGAGCGCAACGACTCGCCGCACACCGTGACTGCCTATGCGCGGGACGTGGCGGATTTCGCGTCGTTCTGTGACGGTTTCTACGGCGCTCCCTGGACCTGGGTCGGCGTCGACCGGCTGGCGATCCGTGGCTGGCTCGGCGCCATGGAGGCGCGCGGCTTGGCGCGTCGTTCGATGGCGCGGGCGCTGTCGGCGCTGCGGACGTTCTACCGGTTCCTGGGCGCGACGCGCGGCGTGGAGGTGAATCCCCCCCGGGCGACCCGCACCCCCAAGCCCGAGCGACGCCTGCCCACGCACCTGGACCGCGCCGAAACCGAGCTCTTGTTCGTCGAGGCGGAGCGTCGCGCGGCCGCCGGCGGGTTCCGCGAGGCGCGTGACCTGGCCATGCTCGAGCTGTTCTATGCGACGGGCATGCGGCTCTCGGAGCTGGCGGGGTTGAACGAACCGGACATCGATCTCGTGTCCGATCAGGTGAAGGTGCGGGGCAAGGGGAAGAAGGAGCGCATCGTGCCGCTGGGCCGGCACGTGGGGCGCGCGCTGCGCGACTATTTCATCCGTCGCGACGCGCTTCTGGCCGCGAGCGGCGGGGATCGCCGGCCGGTGTTTCTGAATGCGCGGGGCCGCCGGCTCACGCCGCGCGGCGTGCAGCTCGCGGTGCGGGGGGTGCTCGACGCGCTGCCGCGTGGCCGGGAGCTGCACGTGCATTCGTTGCGCCACTCCTTTGCCAGTCACCTGCTGGACGCGGGCGCCGACCTGCGCGCCGTGCAGGAATTGCTGGGACATGCGTCGCTCAGTACCACGCAGGTGTATACTCATACCTCGGTGGAGCGTCTCAAGCGGGTATATCACCAGGCGCACCCGCGCGCCTGAGACATGAAAGGATCCGTAACGGTGTCGTTGCCGGCGATTCACAGCACGACGATTCTCTGCGTCCGCAAGGACGGGCGCATCGCGATGGGGGGCGACGGACAGGTCACGGTCGGCGAGACCGTGATGAAAGCGAACGCCACCAAGGTGCGCACGTTGAAGGGTGGGAAAATCCTGGCCGGGTTTGCCGGTGCCGCCGCCGACGCCTTCACGCTGTTCGAGAAGTTCGAGGAGAAATTCGAGCGCTATCCGGGCAACCTCGCGCGGGCGGCCGTGGAGCTCGCCAAGGACTGGCGCTCCGACCGCGTCCTGCGCCGGCTCGAAGCGCTGCTCGCGGTGGCCGACAAGGATCACGGGTACGTGCTGTCGGGCACCGGTGAGCTGATCGAGCCGGACGACGGTATCCTGGCCATCGGATCGGGCGGCAGTTACGCGTTGGCGGCGGCCCGCGCCCTGCTGGCGGCCACGCCGTTGGTCCCGAAGGACATCGTGCAGCGCTCGCTCGAGATCGCGGCCGAGATCTGCATCTACACCAACACGCACATCACCGTGCTCGAGCTGCAATAATGGCCGACCCGACGCCGACGCCGCCACTGAACCCCCCAACCGGTCCGCAGGCCGCGGAAGAGACGATGCCGTGGCTCGAGGAGCTGCCGCCCAAGAAGATCGTCACGGAGCTGGACCGCTACATTGTTGGGCAGGACGAGGCGAAAAAGGCGGTGGCGATCGCGATCCGGAACCGGTGGCGCCGGTCGCAGGCCCCTGAGGAGATCCGGGACGAGATCCTCCCCAACAACATCATCATGATCGGGCCCACCGGCGTGGGAAAAACCGAGATCGCACGCCGCCTCGCCCGCCTCTCCGGCGCCCCATTCATCAAGGTGGAAGCGTCGAAATTCACCGAAGTCGGGTACGTGGGACGAGATGTGGAGTCGATGGTGCGCGAGCTGGTGGACGTGGCCATCAACATGGTGCGCAGCGAACGGGAGGACGAGGTGTATCCGCAGGCAGAGCAGCGCGCCGAAGAGCGGCTGCTCGACATCCTGCTGCCGCCCACCCCCCCGGCGCCTCCGCCCTCGGCGGAGCGGACCCCGGGCGGCGGCGAACGGTCGTTGTTCGTCGTCTCGTCCAAGGGCGACGTCACCTCCAAGCCCCCCGAGGGCGACCTCGAGGCGCAGGAACGGCGCCGGCGCAACCGGGAAAAGCTGCGCCTGCAGCTGAAAGAGGGAAAGCTCGAGGAGCGCGACGTCGAGATCGAAGTGCAGCAGCAGTCCTATCCCATGCTCGAGTGGATGCAGCCGCCGCCCGGCATGGAGGGGCAGGACGTCAACTTCACCGAGATGCTGTCGGAGATGCTGCCCAAGAAGAAGAAGCGCCGCACCGTGCACCTGCACGAGGCCCGGCGTGTCCTGGTGGACGAGGAGCTGAAAAAGCTCACAGACATGGACGACGTGGTGAGCGAGGCGCTCGATCGGGTTGAGAACCACGGCATCATCTTCGTGGACGAGATCGACAAGATCGCGGGCGAGCGGAGTAACACGGCCGGGCCCGACGTGTCGCGCGAGGGCGTGCAGCGCGATCTGCTGCCCATCGTGGAAGGCTCCACCGTGCAGACGCGTTACGGCTACGTCCGCACCGACCACGTGCTGTTCATCGCGGCCGGGGCGTTCCATATCTCCAAACCGTCCGACCTGATCCCCGAGCTCCAGGGCCGCTTCCCGATCCGCGTCGAGCTCTCCCCCTTGGGAGAAGCCGATTTCGTCCGCATCATGACGGAGCCGGAGAACGCGCTCACCAAGCAGTACGCCGCGCTGTGCCAGGTCGAGGGGGCGACGCTCACGTTCACCCCCGATGGCATCAAGGAGATTGCCCGCATCGCCGCCAAGGTGAACGAGCGGATGGAGAACATCGGCGCCCGGCGTCTCCATACCGTGATGAGCACGCTGCTGGAGGAAGTGTTGTTCGAGCTGCCGGACTATCCGATCAAGCAGATCGTGTTCGACGCGGAGGCGGTGCGCGCGAAGCTCGAGAAGATCGTGGACGACGAAGACCTGCGCCGCTACATCCTGTGACCGCGCCGGCCGCACGCCCGGTTCGCTTCGAGCGCGTCCTCCAGATCAGACCCGACGACATCGACGAGCTGGGCCATGTGAATAACGCGGTCTACCTGCGCTGGGTGCAGGAGATCGCCACGGCCCACTGGCGCGCGGCGGCGCCCCCGGCGCTCCAGGCGACCCTGGTGTGGGTCGTCCTGCGACACGAAATCGACTACAAGCGGCCCGCAAAGACCGGCGACGAAATCGTCGCCCGCACGTGGGTCGGTGAGGCGACGGGCACGAGGTTCGAGCGCCACACCGAGATTGAGCGTCACGTCGACAGCGTCCTCCTGGCCCGCGCCACCACCATCTGGTGTCCGCTCGATGCGGCATCCGGCCGCCCCCGCCGGATCGACCCTGCGCTGCACGAATATTTCCAGGAGCCGACGCACCCCTCCTCGGCTTGACTCCTCTCCCAACGCCCGGCTAGTATCTGGCGTGCCTGCTGTCATTTTGACCGATCCTCGGGAAACCATGCGCAAACGGGACTTTCTCACGGTCACCGACCTGTCTCGGAACGACGTCGTCCGGCTCTTCGACCTCGCGGGCCGCATGAAATCCCGGGCCTACCGGGAGACCCCGCTCGCCGGGAAGACCCTGGCGATGATCTTCGCCAAGTCGAGCACCCGCACCCGGGTCTCCTTCGAAGCCGGCACCTTCCAGCTCGGTGGCCACGCGCTGTTTCTCTCGGCGAAAGACATCCAGCTCGGCCGCGGCGAGCCGATCTCCGACACGGCGCGGGTGCTGTCCCGCTACGTCGACGGCATCATGATCCGCACGTTCGACCACGGCGAGGTCGAAGAGCTGGCGCGCTGCGCCACTATCCCCGTGATCAACGGGCTCACGGATCTCTCGCACCCGTGTCAGGTGCTGGCCGACCTGTTCACGGTGCGGGAAGCGCTGGGCACGTGGGAAGGGAAGCGCGTCGCCTGGATCGGCGACGGCAACAACATGGCGAACAGCTGGCTCGAAGCGGCTCAGGTGCTGGGCTTCGAGCTGCGCCTGGCCTGCCCCGAGGGCTACGAGCCGAGCCGGGAGAAATTCGAGCGGGCTTCGCAGCACGCCAAGGTGCTGGTGACGGAGGTTCCGGAGGAGGCGGTCGAGGGCGCGCACGTGGTGAACACCGACGTGTGGGCCTCGATGGGGCAGGAGACGGAAGCCGAGGCCCGCCGCAATGCGTTCAAGGGCTACACCGTGGACGCCGACCTCATGAAACTCGCCGATCCGCGCGCCATCTTTCTCCACTGTCTCCCCGCCCACCGTGGCGAAGAGGTGTCCCACGACGTGATCGAAGGCCGGCAATCCCGCGTGTGGGACGAAGCGGAAAACCGGCTGCACGTCCAGAAGGCGCTGCTCGCCATCCTGATGGGTTGAAGCAATCGAGCTCTCGATGACCGACGCGCCGCTGAAACGGACCCCCCTCTTCAAGGCGCACGTGGCCCTGGGCGCCAAGATGGTGCCCTTCGCCGGCTTCGAGATGCCGGTGACGTACCCGGTCGGGATCAGCGCCGAGCACAGGGCGGTCCGCGAGCGCGTCGGGGTATTCGACGTGTCCCACATGGGTGAGTTCGAAGTCACCGGTCCCGATCGCAATGCGTTCGTGCAGCGCGTCACCTGCAACGACGTCGCCGCCCTGCGCGCGGGGCAGGCGCAGTATTCGGGGATCCTCACGCAGCAGGGTACGTTCGTGGACGATTGCCTGGTGTACCGCTTCGAGGACAAGGTGATGCTGGTCGTGAACGCCTCGAACATCACCAAGGACTGGGCCTGCATCGTGGACCAGAAGGGTGGCGCCAACGTGCGGCTGCGCGACATTTCGGACGAGACCGCGTTGCTCGCCGTTCAGGGCCCCGGGGCCGAGGCGCTGCTCGCCGCGATCACGCCGCTGCGGGTGACGGAGCTGCCCTACTATCACTTCACGACCGGGACCGTGGCCGGAGCGCAATGCTTCGTGTCCCGCACCGGATACACCGGGGAAGACGGCTTCGAGCTCTACTGCCGTGCCGCGGACGCGGCAAAGTTGTGGGCGGCCGTCACCGAGCGCGGCGCCGAGCCGTGCGGCCTGGGGGCGCGCGATACGCTGCGCCTCGAGGCCGGCCTGCCGCTGTACGGCAACGACATCGACGACACCACGACTCCTCTCGAAGCGGGCTTGAGCTTCATCGTCCGGCTCGACAAAGAGGCCCCGTTCACCGGCCAGGTCGCGCTCAAGAAGCAGAAGCTCGATGGCGTGCCCCGCCGCCTGGTCGGATTCCGCATGACCGAGCCGAAGCAGGTGGGCCGCCACGGCTACGACGTCTGGCTCGACGGTCGCAAGGTCGATCTGGTCCGCAGCGGCACGGTGACGCCGACGGTGAATGCTGCCATCGGGACGACCTACCTGCCGCGCGCGCAGGCGCAGCCCGCCACCAGGATCGAAATCGATATCCGCGGACGCCGCGCGGGAGCGGAGGTTGTGAACCTGCCGTTCGTGCCGCACCGGACCAAGCGGTGATCGGTGCGGAGCCGGTCCGCGTCGGCGTGCTGACGATCTCGGACCTCGGTGCACAGGGCGTGCGGCAAGACACGTCGGGCGATGCGATCGTAAAGTGGTCGGCAGCAAAGAATTACGAAGTCGTCGTTCGCAGCACCGTCCCCGACGAAACGTCCCTGATCGCGGGCAAGCTCGCGCGCTGGGCCGATTCCGGAACGGTCGATGTGATCCTCACGACCGGCGGCACCGGACTCACCGCGCGTGACGTCACTCCGGAAGCCACCGCGATCGTGCTCGAGCGTCACGCCCCCGGCATCGCGGAAGCGCTGCGCGCCGGCCCGGGCAAACGGTTCCCACGCGCGTGGTTGTCGCGTGGTGTGGCGGGGACGCGCGGCAAGACTCTCATCGTGAACCTCCCGGGCTCGCGCAACGGCGTTCGGGACGGCCTCGCCATCATGGGCGACCTGCTGGACCATGCGGTGGATCTGGTGCGCGGCGGGCGCACCGACCACAGATGAACGCTGATGGCTGACCGCATCTTGGTCACCGCCGACGATCTCGAGCATGCGGTGCGCATCAACGCCCAGCTCGAGGCGGCTGGGTTCGACACCGGCATGGTGACCTCGTTCGACGACGCCCGCGAATCCGTCCGCACCCGCGAGCCCGACTGCCTGGTCGTCACCGGCGCGCTGCACGAAGCCGGGACGGCGCGGTTGCTCGTCGCCGCGCGCGAGCGGGCCGTGTCGACGCTCGGTCTGGTCGAGACGACCGAACCCGATCCCAAAGGCCTCGCCGCCGTGCTCGGCCTTACCGGATATCTCGAGAAGCCGGCGGACGCGGGCGAGGTGGTGCGCGAGGTGCGGCGCCTGGTCGATCGGCGTCGCCTGCAGCAGCGCACCGGGATCATCGGCGAGTCGCCGTCGATTCAGGAAGTGCTGGTCAAGATCGAGCAGATGGCGCCCGTCAGCTCTACCGTGCTGGTCGAAGGCGAATCGGGCACCGGCAAGGAGCTGGTCGCCCGGGCCATCCACGACCTCTCGCCGCGCCGCAACAAGCCGTTCATCACGGTGAACTGCGCCGCGCTGCCCGAGACCCTGCTCGAGAGCGAACTGTTCGGCCACGAGAAGGGCGCCTTCACGGGCGCGGCGGAGCGGCGCCTGGGACGGTTCGAGCTGGCGGACGGCGGCACCATCTTCCTCGACGAGGTGGGGGAGATGGCGCCGGCCACCCAGGTGAAGCTGCTCCGGGTGCTCGAGGACCGGACGTTCTTTCGGGTGGGCGGCACGCAGCCCATCAAGGTCGACGTGCGGGTCGTGGCCGCCACCAACCGGTCGCTCAAGGCTGCCGTGGCGGTGGGCGACTTCCGCGACGATCTCTATTACCGGCTCAACGTGCTGTTCATCTATCTGCCGCCGCTGCGCGAGCGGAAAAGCGACATTCCGCTGCTCGTGCGCCGCTTCATCGTCGAGCTCGCCAAGCAGCACGATCGCCTGTTCCACGGCATCACATCCGAAGCGCTCCAGATCCTGGTGGACGCGGACTGGCCCGGGAACGTGCGCCAGCTCCGCAACCTGATCGAATCGATGGTCGTCCTCGCCCCCGAAGGCGAAATCCGGGCCTCGGACATTCCGCGCGACATCCGCGAGCGCGGTCGCGGGCTGCCGGTCCGGGTGGTCGGCGCGACCCGCGACGTCGTCGGGAAGGAGCTCGAATTCATCTTCCGCAGCCTGGTCGAGTTGAAGCTCCAAATGGAAGAGCTGCGGCGCCGTCTCGAGGACCGGCCGCCGCCGCACCGGGTCGAAGTGATCGAAGTGGACCAGCGCGGCACCCCGTTCGCGGCCGTGGAGGCCGGCCCCCCCCCCTCAGAGCCGGAGGCCGTGCTGTACCGCCCGGGGATGTCGATGGCGGACGTGGAGCGGGCCGCGATCGAAGCCACGTTGAAGCAGAGTCGCGGCAACCGTCGCAAGGCGGCGGAGGTGCTCGGGATCGGCGAACGGACCCTGTACCGTAAGCTGAAACAGTACGCAATCGCTGAGTGACGACCTCGTAAGTCGTTGATTTTTCAGCGCCTCTATTGACTTCCCGGTCCCCCATTCCCAATGTTGGGTCCGGCTTCCAGGGTCCCCTCGTTCGTGAAAGAACCACTCGACGACCCGTGGATTACCGGATCGAGCCCGACCTCTGCGTGGCCTGTTTGGCGTGCGTTCGTGTCTGTCCCGCGGACGCCGTTGGCGTGGAGGTGGAGCGGGTCTGGATCGTAGACGACGCATGCACTCGCTGCGGCGTCTGCGTGCCGGCCTGTCCCCACGAGGCGATTCGGGCGAGCGGGGACCTGGAGCGGGCGGGCGATCTCGTGGCAACCGGCCGGGCGGCGATCATCCTGAGCGCCGAGGCGCCGGCGTACTTCTTCCCGGCGAGCCCCGAGCAGGTCGTCAACGCCTGCTATGCGGCGGGGTTCCAGCTGGTGCAGCGCGGGGTCATCGGTGACGAGCTGGTAGCCGCGGAGTACCTGCGGCTGTGGGAGGACACGGGATGGGGCACGCTGATCCGCAGCACGTGTCCCGTCATCGTGGATATGGTGCGGAACCGCTACCCGGAGCTGGTGCCCTACCTGGCGCCGGTGACGACGCCGATCGCCGCGGAGGCGCGCTACCTGCGGGCCACACACGGAGCAGCCACGCCCATCGTGTACGCGGGGGTGTGTCTCAGCGAGGGGAAGGGTGATGTGGACGCCGCCATCACCTTCGAACAGCTGGCCGAGTTGTTCGTGCGGCGCGAGGTGCTGCTCGAGCAGCAGCAGCGATTCTTCAGCCGCATCCCCGAGGAGCGGCGGCGGCATCTCAGCACGGCGGGCGGATTGCCGCTCCAGCTGCTGATTGAAGAACGGCAGAACAGCCGGCGATTTCGCAAGATGCGCGGGTTCGGGAGCCTGGAGTCGATCGCCCACGCGGTGGCCGTTGACCGTATCGACTTGGGGTTGGTGGACATCCTGCCGTGCGAGGGATGCCTCGATCATCCCTTGATGGGACCCCGGGAACAGCTGTTCCGGCGCCGCAAGATCGTGGACGAGAGCGAACCGCCGCGCGCTCTGGCGCCGGTTGTGGACGAGTTGGTGGCGCGACAGGTGCGGATCGGGGCGGTGTTTCCGCTCGAGCAGACCGGGAAGCGGCCGCCCGCGGCCGAGGTCGACGCGGTGCTGGCGCAGGTTGGGCTGGCGCCCAACGGGCGCCCATGGGACTGCGGCGCCTGTGGGTATGCCACCTGCCGGGCGTTTGCCGAAGCAGCGGTGCAGGGCCGGACGACGCTGAAATCCTGCCCGCCCTATCTCGAGCGGGAAGCGAGGGAAGCGCGCTCCCAGGCGGCGGTGGATGGGCTGACCGGTTTGGCCACGCTGCGGTTGCTGCGGGACCGGCTGGCCAACGAAGTGGCACGGTCCAAACGGAGCGGGGAGCCGTTCGCGGTGCTGTTCCTGGATCTGGACAACTTCAAGCACGTCAACGACCGCCACGGGCATGAGGCGGCCAACGTCGTGTTGAAGGGGGTTGCCGAGGAGCTGATGGCCGTCGTGCGGACCACGGACCTTGCGGCCCGTTACGGCGGGGATGAATTCGTTGTACTATTGGTCCGCTCTGGAGCCGATGGGGCGCGGGTGGTAGCGGAAAAGGCGCGGGCACGCGTGGAGGCGCTGGGCCGACGGCTCGGCTATCCCGCGAAGCTCGTGACCGCGAGCATCGGCGTGGCGGGATTCGAGCCGAGCGACAGCGGCGCAGCGGACGTGTTGGTGGCGGCCGACCGTGCCTTGTATCGTGCCAAGGCGGCGGGCCGTAACCGGATAGCGATCGGAGAGAGCTGACGTGACGACTTCGAGGCCGATACGGGATCGAGATATGGACCCACCGAACCACGAGCCGGTGGCGCGCACTACGCCAGCCCAGCCCGTGCCGGATCCGTGGGGCGTGAAGCGGGCGGAAAACCTCATCGCAGGGCTTACCGGAGTGCTCTCGGCGAGCATCGTGGTGACTCCCCAGGGCGAGATCAGCGAGATTCACGTGCTGGCCCAGCCCGACGTGCCGCCCAAGCAGGTGGTGCGCAACATCGAGTCGGCGCTCATGGCGCAGCTCGGCGTCCGGGTGGACCATCGCAAGATCAGTGTGGCCCAGACCGCCGACGTGCGGCCGATCGAGGCGTTGCAGGAAGAGGCGATCGCGAGTCGCGCCAAGCACCGCGTCGTGATCTTCCGCGACCTCTCGGTACGCCCCTCGGAGAAGCTGCAGCGTGTGGTGGTGCGCGTGAGGCTCGCCTACGGCGACCGCGAATCCGAGCACGAGCAGGAAGGCACCGACACCTACCGCAACCGGGTGGAAACGGCGGCGCGGGCGACGGCCCAGTGCCTGGACGACCTGCTGTCCGACAACTCGATCGCCCTCGAGGGGGCGGCCGTGATCGACGCGTTCGACCGGCGTTTCGTGCTCGTGGCGGTCCACGGCCTGGGTGGCCGGGAGGCGATGCTGCTCACGGGGACGTGTGAGATCCGGGAAAGTCCGGAGCGCGGAGCGGTCCTGGCGGTCCTGGATGCGACCAATCGGTGGGCGGACGCCCGGCGGTAGTTCTCGCTAACTAGCTACAACACAAGCACGTACATCAGAACGTGAGCCAGGTCCCCGCTCGATGGTTAGTGGGGATCTTGCGTATCTAGCGTTCTATCGATAATAGTGATACCATGCTTTCCGTGCAAACTGGCAGACTTTTGGGTACGCAGCGCGTGGCCAGGCTGTGCCAGGTCACGCCGGCGACCGTGGCGAGCTGGATCGATCACGGCCACCTGAAGGGTCACAAGACGCCGACGGGTCGTCGGCGTGTGGACGTCGACGATCTCACGGCGTTTCTCCGCGCGCATGGCATGCCGGTCCCGCCCGAGCTGGAGCATGGCGACGAGGGCGGGGATGACGCCGTGGTGGTGGTCGAAGACGACCCGAGTTACCGGAAGCTTTTGGTCCGCGCGATTCAGCAATCGGACCTGGGCGTGGAGCTGGCGGCGGCCCCCACCGGCATGGACGGTCTGCTCGAGATCGGGCGGGTGCAGCCGGCGGTGATCGTGCTGGATTACTCGTTGCCGGATCTCAATGCGGCGCAGGTGGTGGAACGGCTGCTGGCGCCGGGGCGCTCGTTGGACGCCGAGGTGTTGGTGGTGACGGCGGGCGTGTCGGCTGAGGACATGGCGTGGCTGCAGCGGCTGGGCGTGAAGGAAGTCATCGAAAAAAGCGCGGGCATCGACGTGGTGCTCGAAGCGATTGGCAAGGCGTTGGCGCGGCATCGCGCCAAGGTGTGAGGCAGGTGGTTGTCGTATGAACCTGACATGGAATCCAGATAAGGGGGCCCCGGTCATCGCTACCTGAAGCGGAGTTGAGCGGACAGAAATGAGCGGAGCGTCGGGTACGCTGTAGCGAGGCGTGCCACTTCTCGCAGCATCGATCTACTCTCGTAGGTCCCTGAGGAGGTGACGCTCGATGTTGATCAAATTGCTCGCCGTTCTGTTCACGTCGATCGCGAAGCTGTTTTTCGCGAATGGCACGGTATCCTGGTAGCTGTGTTCTCGGGGCTCACCCTACTCTCTGGCGCAGTTTCACTAAGCGAGGATCCACAGCATGGCGACACTCAGACTATTTGAGCGCTATCGGATCCACGCCTTGTTGTTAGCGATATCCGCTGCGGCAGCATGGCTGCTTGTCGCTAACCCCTGGATCCTGCCTGAGGATTCTTCCACAACCAATTGGAATGGTCTGGTTGCTTTCGCGGCCCTGGCCATTCTCTGCGATACGTCGTTCCTCAGGCTCTCCTTTGCAAACATCGGCAGCTCGGTAGCCTTTGTGCCTTTCATAGGTTCGGTAATGCTCTTTCAACACCCATGGCCGATGCTCATTAGCGGTGCGACGGCCCTTGTCGTTGATACTTTCGTTCGGAAGAAGCCGCCAATCCGGATTTCTTTCAACACAGCGCAGTACATGCTTGCTGTTGGATTGGGTGCGGAAGTTTACCGCCTGCTGGGTGGCATGCCACTCGATGGGCACTTCTCTTTTCGGGGTATTCCTTTCGCTGGCCTCGTAGGGACCTACTTCTTGATCAACTCCGGTAGCGTCGCACTCGCGGTTGCTATCAGCAGCAGTGTCTCAGTAAGAGAGGCCTGGAGCCGTATCGTAGGGAGCTCGCTGCTGTATGATCTGTTCGCGAGCTCTCTCGCCGTGCTCTTGGTATATCTGTATATCAAGACGCAACTCCTTGGCCTCGCGCTCCTTGTCGTACCGCTGTTTTTCGTCCGGCACATGTACCAAATGAACCTGCAATTGGAGCGTGTTAACAAGGAACTCCTTGAGCTAATGGTGAAGGCAATCGAAGCACGAGATCCCTATACATCAGGGCACTCGCTTCGCGTTTGCGAATACGCTCGCTCAATAGCCCGTGACTTGGGTCTATCCTCGAAACAAGTCGATTACATTGAAAGCGCCGCCCTCCTCCATGATGTCGGTAAGATCTACGAGGAATTCGCACCGTTGCTAAGGAAAGAGGGGAAGCTCACCCCAGACGAGAGAATGTTGATGCAACGGCACCCCTCCAGGAGCGCCGAGCTGGCTTCTACCATCGGAGAGTTCCGAGGCCCAGTAGCCCTGGCAATTCGCCACCACCACGAGAACTTCGATGGGACGGGTTATCCGGACGGTCTGTCAGCCGAAGCGATACCTCTTGCAGCGCGGATCATCATGATCGCTGACACACTGGATGCGATGACTACGGATAGGCCCTACCGTAAGGCTCTGACTTTTGAGCGAACGCTAGAAGAGCTCAGGAAGTTCGCTGGGAAGCAATTTGACCCGAAGCTGGTCGATCTGGTCGCGAGTTCTGCCAATTTGAGAAGGTTGTTAGGGGCAACAGCCGAACAAGGGGGGTCTCCAGTACACGCTCTGGGAGCTTGGGTGGCCAGAAACAGCGGCCCCTGGCGCGTACCCAGGTCATCACCAGCCAAGGTTGGTTGATCTGTATTCATGGCAGGGATTTCGGATCCTCGCCTTGAATCGCAGAATTATCCCAAGAACCCTTGGGCAGCTAGGATTGCTCGCTTGCCGCCAGCTCGATACTTGTCGAACAACTGCAATTCGATCTCGGTTGCGTCTGAATGCTTTCCCGTAGTCCTCCGTTCAATCCACGCCAAAGCAGCTACAACTTCTAGGTGTGCTAGCTGATGCCGGCCCTTGAAGCGCTTCATGAACTCTTCAGCCAATAAATGCGCTGCTTCCGGGCCTTGAGCATGGTACGCAAGGAAAACTCTCAGGCGCTCCAGGGTCCCCTGACTGATAAACAGGTAACCCCTTCCTTGGATATCTTGTTCGGCTTTGGCGATCAGCATTAGCGCTTCGTTTTCATTCCCCATCGCAAGCTCTATCTCCGCAGCTCCACAGTAGTACTCCATGTTCATCACCCAACTCCGACCCCGCTCGATCCAGTGCTTCAAAGCAGATAAGCACTCAGTCGCGGCGCTCCGTCGACCAAGTACGAGGTTTGCTAGGGCCAAGCTTGACCAAGTCCACAATAGGACCGGTTGTGCCTGCGCCTGCTTTCCTATGGCCAGACTCCGTTCGAATTCGTGAATAGCCTTATTGAGATCACCCGCCATCAGATGGGAGACGCCAAGATTGTAGTGTGTAAGTGAAACGCGGTAGTCATCCCCCACCCTTTTCCAGAGGTTCAAAGCCGAATCATAGGCCTCCCGGGCTTCTTCGAATCGACACCCGGCCATCTTGCAGTTGCCGAGGGCATTGTAGCCGAGAGCAAGTTCTCCAATGTTTTTCTTGGCACCCAAACCTGTGACAGCCAATTGCGCTGACTCCAGAGCGCGTTCAATGTCGAGGAGAAAGTAGCTGCAGTACGCGTCTGCAAAGAATGCTATTGGGGGAACGCCACTTCTGGGCACTATTAGCGTGCGATGAAGTTCCTCTCTGGCCCTCTCCGTCAACTCCACTTGACCACTCTCAACCCCTGCTCTGGCGCACTCGAAAAGCGCATGGGCTAGTAGTTCCTTGTCGTCACACTCCCGTGCGACTTGCAGTGCTCGCTCCGCCATCTCGCTGTGTTTCACCGTAGAGTTCCTATTGAGCAGGTACATGGCGGACGCGTAGAGGCGTGCAGCGCGCGCGATCTCCAGCTTGGTTGCGTGATCATCAGCAAGGAGCTGATCAAGGAGCGGCAAGGCCTCGTCGGCCTTTGACTGTCCCATCAGCGCCGCAGCGAGTAGCAAAGCCGATTGCCGTGAAGTGGCCTCATCAAACTCTTCCCGTCGCAGCGCCTGCAAGATGAGCTCGGCTTCTCGAGGGGCCCCTTCCGTCAGGCTCCGCTCGGCTCCGGCCAGCGCGTACCGAGCGGCACTCTGGGGATCTCGGCCAATGATGTAATGCCAGGCGATCTCGAGCTCGTGCGGCGCCTGGTCTTCGGCCAACTGCTCCAACAGCCTCGCCACCCGCCGGTGCAGCTCGAGGCGCAGCGTGCTGGGCACCTCGTAGTACGCGTGGGCCCGTACCAGCTCGTTCCGGAACTCAAGCTGCTCGGCCACTTCCCGCAGCAGGCGCGTCTCCAGGAGCTGCGACAGGCGCGACAACGCTTCACCTTCCGAGCAGCCGATGATCTGGTAGAACCTCAGGTCGCCCATGCGGCGCGCGAGCACGGCCGCCAGATCGAGCACCGCGCGGGATCGGTCCTCCAGTTGCTGCGTCTGCCGCGCGTACACGGCCTTTACGGCTTGTGGCAGGCTCAGCGCCGGGGCGGGGAGCGCGTTGAGAGCGTCCAACATCCCGATGAGGGATTGGTTGCCGCGCGCCACCCATTCGCGGCTCAAGAGCTCGAGCGCCAGCGGGTTCCCACCGCCCGATCGGACGATCTTGGCGATCGGTGGCTCGCCCCATCGATCGAGACCCTTGGCGCTCACTCGGGCCACGAGGACCGCCGCGGCGTCGGGTGAGAGAGTCTCGAGCTCCAGGGTGGCCAGGGTTTCGATGCCGGCGTCGGTGATCAGGGCACGCGCCGCGGTCGACGCACGAACATCTCCCTGCCGGGCGGTCAGGATCAGCAGCAGCCTGAGTCCGTCGAGCTTGCGCGCGAGCATGTGCAGGATCGCGACACTGGCGTTGTCGGCCGCATGCACGTCATCGATGACCAGGACCACGGGGTTGTCTTCCGCGGCCGCACTGACCGCCTTGAGAAACGCGTCCGCGAGCCGCAACGGGACGACTTCAGGCGGCCAGTCCACCGGCTTGGGCACGCCCGGAAACACCGAGAGGATCTCCGGGGTCAGTCGCGACAGATCCGCCAACGCCTCAGGCTCAGCCGCGCCGATCGAGTGCTGCAGCGTCAACTGCTGGATCAGCTCCGCCAGGACCGCATACGGCAGCTCGCGCTCCGCGTCGTAGGCCTGGGCCCGGGCGATGATGCCACCTTCCATCTGACACGACGACACGAACGCGTTGGCCAATGTGGTCTTGCCGATCCCCGGATCGCCCAGCAGGACCATCACGTGGGGGCTGCGCCGGCGCACGTCGAGCCAGGCGTCGTACAGCACCGAGAATTCCCGTTCGCGCCCGATGATCGTTTCCGCCTCGAAGCGACGCTCTTCGCGTGGCGGCACGCCATCCGCGGTGGGCCGCGGGGCCGCCCGCCGTCCCTCGCGCAGCAGGTCGACGATGCGCACCAGCTCCGGACTCGGTTTGGCTTCGAGCTCGAGGGCCAGCCGGGTGGCGTACCGGGTGAACGCCTTGAGGGCGTTGCTGCGATCTCCGACCCAGGCTCGTGCTTCGATGATGCCACGCACGGCATCCTCGGAGAGCGGGTCGAGCTCCTCCAGCACCTGCGCGTGCTTCTCGACGCTCGCGAAATCACCGATGCGTCGCCCGGCGTCCATCTGCTTCACCAGGCAATCGCGGATCCGAGGGTTCAATCGGGCGGCCCAACCGTCCCGCCATTCCTCGAAGCCGCGCGCGCCCCGCAACTCGAACCCCTCGAGGAACCGTCCCCGGATTTCCGCCTCACACGTTCCGAGGCGGTGCGCGTCGACGTCGACGACGCCATCGATCAGGGCCAGGGATGCCCGTTGTGTCAGGAGGAATTCGCGGCCGATCGTGGCGCGCAAGACGCTCACGGCTTGCGACAGCGAATGCCGGCCGCGGACGCCCGGCACCTCCGGCCAGAGAAGATCGATCAGGTACTCACGCGCGAGTCGCTTTCCCGGCTCGAGGGCGAGACGCATCAACAGGGCGAAATGTTTACGGGTGCGGTAGCGGACCGCCTCTCCGGTCGCGGTGACCAGGAGCGGTGCGCCCAACGTGAGTAGCCGAAAATGAGAAACCACAGCCCAGTCCCGAGCGACGGTCGATTGGACAATAAGGCGCGCATTTCAACGCTATGTCAACGCTTTGAATCGCAAGGGATTACAGGTAGGAGTTGTGGCAGATTTGCAGCACTTTCAAAAAAGCGGTCTCGGGCTCGGCCCACCCTCCCTGCCGCTGCCAGGCCCCACGGTTTACGCTCTGAACCAACGCATCCGACCGCGGACTGTGTGACAATCGACCCGCGCACAGCCGATCTCCTTGCCGCCAGCGGCCCTGACCAGAATCTCGGTCCGTCGCCGGTGTATACTGCGCGACCCGTAGCCCACACCTCATCGCCCAGCACGGAGAGTTCGTATATGACCTACGCCCTTCCGAAGCGGCTCCCGTCCCTCCTGGGAGTGATGATTGGTCTCACCGTCGCCGGCTCGTGCCGCCAAGCCCCAAGAGCCGTCACCGTCACGGCCCTCACGCAAGACGCACAAGCGCCGGTGACGGTCACCTATAACCCCCACACCGGCAGGCCGAGTTTCATCCGCGGCCGGATTCCCGTCACGGTGATCGGCCTGCGCCCGGACGATACCTCGCGCGCGGCCGCCTATGGCTTCATGCGACGCTACGCCACGCTGTTCGGGGTCGACAGCACCGCGCAGGACCTGCGCTTTGTGGCCGCGCGCGTCGATTCGCTCGGCATGCGCCACACCAGCATGCAGCAGGTGTTTCAGGGGATCGACGTCTACGCGGCCACCGTCTCCGTGCACCAAGCCCCGCCGGAAGGGGCGATCGCGGCCGCGACGAGCAACGTGGTGCCCAACGTCCGCGTGGCCACCACGCAACCCGCCCTCGGCGAAGACTCGGCGCGGGCCATCGCCGCCAGGCAGTTGCCGCGCGGCGTGCCGGTATCCGCCCGGCTGGTCGTGTACCCGGGCCAGCGGCGCGAGTCCGCGGCCGCCCTCGCCTGGATCGTCGAAGTGCGCGACGACTCGATCCCCGCCCGCAAGGACTACGTGATCGACGCCGGTGGCGGCAAGCTGCTCGACGTCCTCGACCGCCTGTACATCGCGCGCAATCGCCAGACCTACAGCGCCAACAATGGCACGACCCTGCCGGGCACGCTACGCCGCGCCGAGACCGCGGGCCCCACGGGCGACGCCGACGTCGATCACGCGCACGACTTCGTCGGCGCCACCTACGACTACTTCGCCGCCACGCACGCGCGCGACAGCTACGACGCCGCCGGCGCCACCCTCATTGCCACGGTTCACTACAGCGTCAATTACCAAAACGCGTTCTGGGACGGCACCCAGATGGTCTACGGCGACGGGTTCTCCGTCAAAGACGTGACCGCCCACGAGCTGACCCACGCCGTCACCGAGCGGACTGCCAACCTCGAGTACCGCTGGCAATCCGGCGCCCTGAACGAAAGCTTCTCGGACATCTTCGGCGCGATGGTCGACCGCGACGACTGGCTGATGGGCGAGGACCTGCCGATCGGCGCCATTCGCGATCTGGACAACCCGGGCGCCTTTGGACAGCCGGGCAACTCGAGCGGCTGGGTGCAAACGTGTGGAGACAACGAAGGGGTCCACACCAACAGCGGGATCCCCAACAAGGCCTTCGCGAACGTCGCCACCAGCATCGGGAAGGGCGACGCCGAACGGATTTTCTACCGGGCGCTCACGATTTACTCGCAGCCGCAGGCGACGCTGGAAGACGCTCGCGCCGCGGCGCTGCAGGCGGCGGAGGACTTGTTCGGCGCGGCCAGCGCGCAGGCGCAGGCAGTGCACACCGGGTTCGGCGCCGTCGGCCTCAACGGCTCGTTCCAGCCCCCGGTCAACAGCTGTGGCATCCCCGGCGTGCCCGACTTGTCGCTCGCGGGCTTCCTCGTGCTGGCGCTGCTGATCTGCGTGGCGGCGGCACTGCGGGCGCGCGGTCGGAGGGCGCGGGCGTAGGCCGACCGATGCGTGACGGCCTGCGGTCGGCGCTGCGCCTCGGGGCGGCGCTGGCCTGGCTTGGGGTGATCGTCCTGGCGCACGACCGCAGCGCCGTTCCGGTGCGCGTGCTCGACCCCCTGGCCCGCCTCGTCGCGTTCCTCACCCAGGCGGCGCTCCACGGAATCGGGATCGCGGTACAGCGACTAGGGACGGTGCTCTACGTCCCCGGCGGCTTCGCCTACGACATCAACATCGGGTGCACCGGCCTTTTGCCGGCCGCGGTGCTGGCCGTGGCGATCCTCGCCTCACCCGGGACCGCTGCGGGGAAACGGCGCGGGCTCGTCGTGGGCGTGCCGCTGTTGTTGACCGTCAACCTGCTGCGACTGGTGCACCTGTTTTACCTCGGGACCTATGCCCCCCGCTACTTCGTCGTGGCCCACTCGCTCCTGTGGGAAGGAACGATCGTGCTGTTCACGTTCGTTACATGGCTCTTGTGGACACGTTGGGCGGCCCGGCGAGCGGGTCAGGGTGATCGATTGGCGAGGCCGCTCAGCAGCTGGATGAGCGGCTGAAGCTCGGGTGGGACGGCGGTATCCATGGTGCGGATGCGGCGATCCTGGTACACCACCTCGTACTCGAACAGGTCCGCGCCACGCCGGAGGGGAAGGTACTCCTCCCGCATGCGTCGGAAGTCGATGCGCTGGAGCAGCGCGCGGAGCTCCGTGAGGGTATCGGCGCCGACCTGGTAGTCCGCCACGGCCCCCCCCCCCCTCCCCCTGCGGGAGAGGCGCACCGTGCCATCGCTGAGCACCACCAGCCGGTCCTCGCGTCCGGCGATGCCGCCGGAGCGTCGATACTCGATCAGGGCCGTCGCCTGTGAGCTCATCTTCGCACACCCCGCGATGGAATGGGCGACCAGCGGGACCAGGGCCCAGAGCACCCTCGGGGTCAGGCTGGCAGCCATCGTCCTGTGGCCACGAGCTCCGACACGATGGCCAGCGCCGTCTTCCCGGCCGCTTCGGCCGCGAAGTTGACCACCAATCGGTGCGTGAGAACCATCGGCGCCACGCGCTGCAGATCGTCGTAATCGGGCATCGGCCGCCCGTCCAACGCCGCCTGGGCTTTGGCCCCCAGTACCAGGTACTGCGAGGCACGCGGGCCGGCACCCCACGACACATACTCTTTCACGAACTCGGGCGCCGTCGCGTCGTCCGGCCGAGTCATTCGCACCAGCGCAACCGCGGCCGTCACCAATGGCGTCGGCGCGGGGACGCGGCGCACCAGGTGCTGCAAGACCAGCACGTCGTCCGCGGTCAGCACCGGACCGACGGTGACCGACCGGTCGGTGGTCGTCGCCGCCACGATCGCCTCCTCCTCCTCGCGCGACGGATACCCCACCCGCAGCTCGAACATGAAGCGGTCCAGCTGCGCCTCGGGCAGCGGATAGGTCCCCTCCTGCTCGATCGGATTCTGCGTCGCCAGCACGAAAAACGGCGCCGGCAGGGGATGCGTCTGGCCCCCAGCCGTCACCTGGTGCTCCTGCATCGCCTGCAACAGCGCCGCCTGCGTCTTGGGCGGCGTGCGATTCACTTCGTCGGCCAGCACGATGTTGGCGAACACCGGCCCGCGCACGAACCGGAAGCCGCGCTTCCCGGTCGTGACGTCTTCCTCGATGATCTCGGTGCCCGTGATGTCGGACGGCATCAGATCCGGCGTGAACTGGATGCGCGAGAACTTGAGCTCCAACGCCTCGGCCACCGTCTGCACCATCAGGGTCTTGGCGAGCCCGGGCACGCCGACCAGCAGCGCGTGGCCGCCCGCGAACACGGCGGTGAGGATCCCGTCGACTACCTCCTGCTGCCCCACGATGCGGTGGCCCACCTGCTCCAGCAGGGCGCGACGGGCTTCCGCGAGCCGCTCCAGCAGCTCGACGTCGCCCTGTGGGGAGGTCATGGGACGGGGGGTCGTGGTCATGGGAGTGCGAAGAATATCACATCGTACTCCCAAGTGCCACAAAAGGTTGCACCGTTAGGGCTTTGCTTGCGAAAAATTTCACAAGCACATACTTTTCGCCCGGCGTGATGCCAGCAGACGACAAGAACAAGACCGCTCAAGGCTACGGCATGGGCTACGAGTACGTCGCCGTAGCGTTCACTTTCGCGTTCGCGATCCTGGCCTTCGGGGCCTTGGGGTGGCTGGTGGACGGCTGGTTGCACACCCGGCCCCTGTTCGCCATCGTCGGCGCGTTCGCGGGCGGTTTCGGCGGCTTCATGAACATCTATTATCGCGTCAAGCGCGATACCGAAGCCCGGAAAAAGTGAGGCCCTACGTCCCGCTGCTGCTGGTGGGCCTGGGACTGGTGGCGCTTGTGACGGGGGTGGGAGGTCGGGCGGCGGGCATCGGCGGCGGTGCGGGGTTCCTCGCCCAGACGGCCGCGGTCGCGTTGCTCCGGCCGGCCATGAATGCTCCACAGCGCCCCTTCATGGCGCGTTGGTTGGGCGGGATGGCGATCCGGGCCCTGACCCTGGGCGGGCTGCTCGTGGTGTCGGCCACGCACCAGGACCAGCTGCCGCTGCTGCCGACGACGCTCGGGTTTCTCGGCGTGCTGCTGCCGCTGCTCTTTGCGGAGAACAGATTTCTGAAATGATGCAGCAACCCGATATCGGCGAAATGATCTTCCATCACACCTCGGATGCGCACGCCATCGAGGTGCCGTTCTTTGGCGAGCTGCCGCTCCCGACGGGATGGAAGCTGTTCGGCATCGACGTTTCTCCCACCAAGCACGTCATCTTCCTGCTGCTCGCGGCCGTGCTGGTGTTCATCACCATTCGCTATGCCGGCTGGCGCGTCGCGCAGCGGCATCGGGAAGGGAAGGCGCCCAGTGGGTTCGGCGGGGCGATCGAGGCGATCGTGCTGTTCGTGCGCAACGACGTGGCCATCGCCAATATCGGGCACAACGGCGCCAAGTTCGCCCCGTACATCTTGACGCTGTTTTTCTTCATCCTGTACTGCAACCTGTTGGGCCTGTTCCCCTGGGGCGCCGCGGCCACCGGGAACCTGGCGGTGACCGGGGCGCTGGCCCTCACGGCATTCGCGACGATCGAGATTTCCGGCTTCGTGGCGCTGGGACCGAAGGGTTACCTCAAGACGATCGTGTTTATCCCGCCCGGCATGAAGGGCGGCGGAGCGGTGGGGATGGCGCTGCTCATGACGCCGATCGAGATCATCGGAAAGCTCGTGAAGCCGTTCGCGCTGTGCCTGCGGTTGTTCGCCAACATGACGGCCGGGCACTTCGTG
Source organism: uncultured Gemmatimonadaceae bacterium (assembly GCA_964599725.1). Classification (GTDB taxonomy): domain Bacteria; phylum Gemmatimonadota; class Gemmatimonadetes; order Gemmatimonadales; family GWC2-71-9; genus DASTHG01. The sequence goes on from CAZRGT010000014.1 coordinate 43,414, forward strand.
ATCCTGGCTATGCTGGGGCTGATTTTCGTGTTCGCCACGGCCGGGCCGGCGATCGTCACCGGGGTGACGATCGGCGCGGTGGCGTTCACCTTGTTCATGATGCTGCTCGAGTTGCTGGTGGCGTTCCTGCAGGCGTACATTTTCGCGCTGTTGACGTCCGTATTCATCGGGATGATGCAACACGCGCATTGAAGCGCACCACTTTCTAGAGGAAGAGCCATGCTCGACGCGTTGATGCTGCTCCAGGCTTCTAGCGACGTCGTTGTCGCCGCCAAGAATACGAACGCCCTGCTCGGCGCCGGCATCGGCATCGGGCTCGCCGCCATCGGCGTCGGCATCGGCATCGGCCAGATCGGCGGCCGGGCGGTCGAGGCGATCGCGCGCCAGCCCCAGGCGTCCGGCGACATCCGCGGCGCCATGATTCTGACCGCGGCGCTGGTCGAAGGCGCCGGGCTCGCGGCACTGGTGTTCGCCCTGCTCTTCAAGCTGATACCGTGACGGCGCTGCTGTTCGTGCAGGAGGCCGCGGGGGAAGCGGCCCATAAGATCACCCCGTTCAACATCAATCCGGGGCTGATCATCTGGACGCTGGTCGTGTTCGGCATCCTGATGGCGATCCTGTGGAAATACGGCTGGCCGACGCTGCTCAAGTCAGTGGAGGAGCGGGAAGCGCGCATCGCCAAGCAGCTGGCGGACGCCGAGCGCGCCAACGCCGAAGCGGCCCGGTTGCTGGAGGAGCACCGCAAGGCGCTGGCGCAGGCCCGCGCGGAAGCGCAGGAGATCATGGCTACCGCGAAGTCCGTGGCGCAAAAGGAGCGGGAGCAGCTCCTGGCCCGGACCCGTGAGGAGCAGGAGCAGCTCTTGGAGCGGGCGCGCCGCGATATCGAGGCCGAGAAGGAAAAGGCCATTCAGGCGCTGCGCCGGGAGGCGGTCGAGCTGTCCATTGCGGCCGCCACGAAGCTGGTAGCGGCCAATCTCGATACTGACGCCAACCGCCGCCTGGTGCTCGACTACCTGGCGACGCTCGAGCCGAAGCATTGAAGCACACCACCATCGCCCGTAACTACGCCGAGGCGCTGCTGGCCGCGGCCGGACCGGGGGAGGAGGGGGGGGATCGGGTCGACCTGTACGGTCGCCTCATGGACGCGGTCGCGGGCGCCATCGCCGCGGATCAGTCCATCGCGATCGTGCTGGATTCGCCGCGCGTCACCAAGATCGTCAAAGGGCGGCTGTTGGCGGAGGCGTTGTCCGGGACGGCGCCGCCGGAATTCGTGCGCTTCCTGCAGGCGGTGGTGCGGCGCGGGCGGCAGGGACTCCTGGGCCAGATTGCCCAGGAATACCAGGCGTTGGTCGACGTGCAGCAGAATCGCGTGCATGCCGGCGTCACGTTGGTCACCGCACCCGACGACGCCCTGCAGCGACAGATCGTGGAGCGGCTGGGGGCGGTGCTCGGCAAGGAAGTGCGGGCCCACTTTCGGGCCGACACGGGCATCCTGGGCGGCGTCGTGGTGCGCGTCGGCGACCGCTTGTACGACGGCTCGCTCAAGCGGCGCCTGAGCGTGCTGAAGCGACGCATGCTGACGGGGGAGTAGGGGAAACGGCGGCCTGGATGACCAGGCCGCCGCTCGTTTTTAGCGTCCGTAGCGAAGCCCGAGCCCGATTTCGCCACGCCGCGTGATGCGTCGCTCATACCCAGGTGGCAACTCGCCCTGGCGAAACAGCGATCCGGTGAGGCCACCGCCAACGCGCACCTCGAGCGCGAGTTTTTGGAGCAGCGGGAACTCCCCGGCGACACCGGCGACCACTCCGACCACGCCCCGTGTGTCCTGGTTGCGCACCCTCCAGACCCCGATGACCGGCCCGCCGAAACCATGCACCGAGGCGCCGAGGCGGGTGCGCAGCAGGCGGACCCGTAGCTCCGGCGCGGCTTCTATGGTTGCCAGCTCGTCGTGAATCCCAACGAAGACATCCCGACCGTCGAGCACGATCGCTGAACGCGAGTAGCGCACCCCGAGGCCCAGGGCGACGCGGCCGAGCCGTCGGTCGATACGCAGGGTAACCGCGGGCGTGTTTCCAGGCCGAAACGAGGCCTCGGTCCCACCCGTGCTCGTGTCGAACGATGTCCCGCCGAAGCCGGTTCGTTGCAGGCCGACGGTCACGCCCCATTGGGCGGGGGCCGGGCGTGAGGCGGCGACGAGAAAAACGCCGGCGACCGCGATGCCGCGCAGGAGGTTGTGCATCTACCGCATCTCCAGTTTCAGCCACCCGTTGGTAATGTTGTTCGGACCCTTCACGATCCAATTGTAACCCGAGTAGAACGCGCCGATCACCTGGTCTTCGACGGCGGTGCCGATCAGGTCGTCGTTCGTCTTGATGAACGACGCGAGCAGGGTCCACAGGTTCCGCAGCACCTTGGCGGCCTTGTAGTACTTGCCGGACGAGGTCGTCGTGTCGCGGCCGCCGGTCCGTTTCGAGTAAATGCTGTCCACCACCCGAAGCACACGGTTCAGATCGTCCTTGTTCATGATGATCTTGCACGCGGTATCGTCGTCCTCCAGGGCCAGCACGCGCACACTGTGCCCGGGGTGGGCCGCCTTGTAGTCGTCGAGCTGCTTCTGGCTGAACAGCAGCACGCTGCCGCTCCAGTCGTTCTCGTTCTGATCGAAGGCGTAGGGCCCACCGGCCTCCGCCCCGACGCACTGGTAGTCCTTCAACGAATCCGTCGCCCCGGATTGTCCCATGATGTGGAGTTCATACTCGGGTTTCCCCTTCAACCAACCCTCAAAATCATCTACAAAATGCGATTTCGTCATGATCAACCCCAGCGGCGCCGTCGTCCCACCTCCGCCCCCACCGGAGCAGGCCGGGTCGGAGCAGACGAGGCGCGCCGGCGTCATGCTGAAGTCGGTTTCCACGGGCACCACCGCGAGCACCGGGGTCCGAGGCGGTGCGTCGGGACTGAGCACGGTGCGGCGGCCGTCCGGGGAGAAGGCGACCGGCGCCTCTCGATCTTCGATGGCGGTGGCGACGAGCACGTTCTCGTCTCCGGTCCAGGCCGCGCGGTGAGCCGCCACGGGCAGGTAGACCTCGAGCGGGATGGCGGCAGCCGCCTCACGATTCACGTCGTCGTCGGTGGTGCCGTTTTCCCGGGCAAGATCGTGCAGCGCCCGCCGACCGCGCGCGGCGAGGAATCCCTGCAGCTGGATCTTGTGCTCCGGGTAGGGGGACGAGTCCAGCTGCGCCTTCACGTAGGCGCGGAACGTCGGGCTCTTCAGCGCGCGGGCGAACAGCCGCGCGAGTCGCTCCGGGCGCAGCGCGGGTCCGCCGGGCGAGACAGCCGGCGGGGGGGCCGGGGCCGCGGGGCCCGTCGCGACGGTGGGCGCGCGATCGGAGCAGGCGACTGCCGTGGCGACAAGTCCCACCATGAGTGTGGCGCGAGTGCGGAACATCGGTGACTCCTTTCAAGGGGGCCACAACCTGTGGGAGGAGGTCGCTTCGACCATCGTCCCGAATCACGCCGCAGGCGGCGAAAACGCGCGCCGCCTCCCCGCCGTGACGCCCCCGGTGTAGCTTCTTCGTCCCATGCTGCTCCTGGTCGCGCTGCTCGCCGCGAGCGACACCAGCGCCTACTGGCAACAACAGGTCGCCTACCGCATCCGGGCGTCGCTCGATGAGCCGTCCGGCGTGCTCACCGGAAACGAGCGCATCACCTACGTGAACCGCTCGCCCAATGCCCTGCGCGACTTCTACGTGCACGACTACCTCAACGCGTTTCGCCCCGGCTCGCGCTGGTCCGCCGTCGATTCCGCTGAAGGACGGGTCCGCTTCCAGCACCTGGCCGATCCCGATCACGCGTTCGAGCGCATCACGGCATCCACGTTGATGGGCGTGGCGCTGCCGCCCGACTATCCCTATGCGCCTGATTCGACCATCGCCCACTGGACCCTGCCGCGGCCGTTGGCCCCGGGCGATTCGCTGGTGGTGGAGATCGACTGGCAAGCGCGCCCCTCGACCGTGCCGCGGCGCCAGGGCCGCGCGGGACGGCGCTTCGACTTCGCGCAGTGGTATCCCAAGGTCGTGGTCTACGACCGTCATGGCTGGGAAGACCATCCACTCCTCCCGGCGGGGGAGTTCTACGGGGAATTCGCCACCTACGACGTGACGCTCGATCTCCCCGAAGATCAGGTGATCGGCTCGACCGGCGTGCCCGTCTGCGGCGACCCCGGCTGGGAGCGCGCGCGAGCCGTCTCCGGAACCCCCGTTGACTTTCAGCGGGACGTCTACGGCGCGGTGCCGAACGACTGCCCGGCTGCGGCGCCCGGTCGCAAGACGCTGCGCTTCCGCGCCGAGCAGGTGCACCACTTCGCGTTTTCACTCAATCCGCAGTACCGCTACGAGGAGGGTCGCTACGGCGACGTGGTCGTGCGCGTGCTGTACCAGCCGCAGGACAGCGTGACCTGGGGGGGTGGCATCGCCGTGGGACGCACCGAAACGGCGCTCGCCTGGCTCGATTCTCTGTTCGGACCGTTCGCGTGGCCGCAGATCACCAACGTGCATCGCATCGAGGGCGGCGGCACCGAATTTCCCATGATGGTGATGGACGGCGGTCCCTCCCTCGGCTTGATCCTGCACGAGGTGGGGCACAACTACACCATGGGCATCCTCGCCAACAACGAGTGGCGCGAAGGATTTCTGGATGAAGGCTTCACGAGCTTCCAGACGTCCTGGTTCGAAGCAACCCACGGGGATGCCCCGGCCTATCCCGGCCTCGAGGCGCAGATCCTGTTCGACGATCTCGACCGCTGGAGCGAGCCCGTCTCGATGATCAGCGAGCGCTACCGTGATTTCTTCCTCTACAACGAGATGGTCTACGACAAGGCGCAGCTCTTCTTCGAACAACTGCGTTACGTCGTGGGCGACGAGACGATGCGCCGCATCCTGCGCACCTACTACGCCCGCTGGAAGCTCAAGCACGTTGACGAAGCCGCGTTTCGGGACGTGTGCGAAGAGGTCTCGGGGCAGGACCTGGGCTGGCTGTTCGGCCAATGGCTGCACGGCACCCCGCTGATCGATTACGAGCTGCAACGGGTGCAGCGCCGCCGCCTCGCGGGCGGCCACTGGCTCGTCGCGGTGACGATCAAGCGGCTCGGAGACGGCTGGATGCCGGTCGAGATCGGCGATCGGACGCACATCTACGCGCGTGCCACCGGCCAACCCGAGATCGAGCGCGTCGAGTTCCTCACCGATTCGGCGCCGGGCCGATTGATGCTCGATCCGCGCGTGCGGACCCACGACTGGAACATGTTGAACAACGCGCAGCCGCGGGGACTGTTCCGGGGCCGCCGCCTGCAGGCGGTGCGACTGGACAATCCGACCAGGAACGTGGCGCGGCGAGATCGGATGGCCACGGGCCTGATGCCCGTGGCTTGGTTCAACGATGCGGGGGGCGTCACGCTTGGCGTGCGCAGCCGTTCGAACTACCTGGGACGGTTTGAGCGCGGCCTGGTCCTGTTGACGCGCGGTGTCGATCCGGACGCCACCCACCCCGGCGGTGTCTACGTGCGCTGGGAGAACCCGGTCGCCCATCCGATCCCGCGGACCACGACCGCGCTGGCGGCGTGGGCCGTGGAAGGGCGGGCCGGAGTCTCGCTTTCCTGGGATCGGGCGTTGCGCCGGCGCTGGGTGGACCGGGCGGATCCGCATGCCGGATTCGGCGCCCTGTGGATGGCCACGACGGACGTCAGCTACCTCGATCCCGGATTGTGGGACGATGCCGGTACCGTCGAGGCTGGACCTTGGTTCGCGTCGACCTGGCCGCATGGCCGCACGAGGCTGCACGCGCGCTTCGGCAGCCGCGCGGGGGTCGTGTATCGGCTGCCGGGACCCGGCCTCCAGTCCAGCAACCGCTACGACGTCGAAGGCTACTGGCGCACGACCGCCGAGCTCGATGCCCGCCGGCCGCTGGGGGGGGGCGGCGGCACGACCCTCGGCGTGCGGCTGTTCGGCGGCGCCTACCTGGCCCCAAACAATCCCCCGCGCCAACGGCGTATCGGGATCGCGGGCGCCGACCCCTACGAGACGTTCACCAATCCGCTGTTGCGCAGTCGCGGGGCGCTGTTCGTGCGACCGGATTTCCACTATCAAGCGCCGGGGGACGCCAACCTGCGAGCGTTTTCTCAGGCCGTAGGCGGGCGGTGGGCGGTGAGTCTGAACCTCGAGCTGACGCACGGCCTGTATTCGCGCCGGCGGGGCTTCCTGCGCAGTCTTGGCGCCACGGCGTTCGCCGACGGCGGCCTGGTGGACAGCCTCGCCGTGCCGTCGCCTGACGGCCGCGCGTGGACGGCATTGTACGACGCCGGACTCGGCCTCGTCACGACGCATGCCGCGGGCGATCTGGCATGGACGATGCGGGTCGAGCTGCCGCTGGTCGTCAACCGGTGGGACTTTGCCGCCGATCGCGCCGCCCGGGACGGCCGCGTGGCATTTCGGTGGCAGGTGTCGCTCGCGCCGAGCTTCTGATGGCGCCGGACGCCGGGGATCGGCGGGGGTTTCTCCGCGAGACGCTGGGGCGACTGGCGCGCGAGGTCGCGCGCCGCGCTGAAGAGCGGGTGGTGCAGCGGCACTGGATCCGCCCGCCGGGCGCCGTGACCGAAGTGGCGTTTCTCGCGGCGTGCACGCGCTGCGGCGATTGCATCGACGTCTGCCCCGCGCACGCCATCATCAAGGCGCCGGCCAGCGCCGGACTCGCGGCCGGAACGCCAATGCTCGAGCTCGACCGCGTGGCCTGTGTCGCCTGCGACGACATGCCGTGCGCGCGGGCCTGCGAGACGGGCGCGCTGGTGCTGCCACCCGACGGCTGGGCCCAGGTGCGGCTGGGTATCCTGTCGCTCGACGTGGACCGGTGCATCACGTTTCACGGGGCGAGCTGCGGCGTGTGTGCCCGCGCCTGTCCCATCGGCGAGCGGGCGTTGGCGATGGACAAGGGCGGTCGTCCGGTGCTCAAGCCGGAAGGGTGTGTGGGGTGCGGCGTCTGCGTCACGGCGTGCGTGACCACGCCGTCATCCCTGAAGCTGGCGCCGATGCGGAGGGAATTGTGACCGAGCTGCCGTATCGCGTCGAGAAGCCCTGGGGCCATGAGCTGATCTGGGCCCGCACCGACCGCTACGTGGGGAAGATTCTGCACGTCGAGGCCGGCCACGTGCTCAGTCTCCAGTATCACAATCTCAAGGACGAATCGATCTACGTCCTCTCGGGTGAGATCATCCTGCGGTTGCAGCAGGGCGACACGTTGATCGAGCGCCGGCTGGGGCAGGGCGAGGCGTTTCACATTCAGGCCACGCTGGTGCATCAGTTCGAGGCGGTGACGACGAGCGATCTGCTCGAGGCCTCGACGCCCGAAATCGACGACGTGGTCCGCCTCAAGGACCGCTATGGGAGAGTGCCATGAAGGTGATCGTTCCGCTCGCGGGCAAGGGCACCCGGCTCATGCCGCTCACCAAGCGGGTGCCGAAGCCCCTGGTGCATGTCGCCGGCCGGCCGGTGATGGACTACGTGATGGACACCGTGGCCGGATTCGATGTCGAGGAGCTGATCGTCATCACGGGACACCTGAAGCAGGACGTCGAGCGCTACATCACGACCCACTACAAGGTCCCGGCGCGGTTCGTGGAGCAGAAGACGCTCGACGGCACGGCGGGCGCCATCAATCTGGCGCGACCCTGGGTGGATGGGCCGGTGCTGATCATCTTCGTGGACACGCTGTTCGACGCCGACTTGAGCCTGATCCGCACCAGCGACGCGGACGGCATTCTGTGGGCCAAGGAGGTCGAGGACTACCAGCGGTTCGGGGTGATCGTCACCGATGGGAAGGGCTACATGACCCGGATCGTGGAGAAGCCCGACACGCCGGTGTCGCGTCTCGCCAATATCGGCCTCTACTATATCAAGGACTGGCGCACGCTGTTCGACGGGATCGCGCAGGTATTGGGGCGAGCGGCGGGGAAGGGCGGCGAGTATTACCTCACCGACGCCTTTCAGTACATGGTCGACCAGGGCCGCCGCCTGCTGGTGGCGAACGTGGGCGGCTGGTACGACTGCGGCAAAGTGGATACGCTGCTCGAGACCAACGAGCACCTGTTGCGCAACGGTCGTGCGCTCGTGCCTGCGCCACAGCTTGGCGTCGTCATTCGGGGGCCGGTACGGATCGAGCCTGGGGTGACGCTGCGGGAGTGCACGGTCGGACCCAATGTGACGGTCGAGGCCGGCAGCGTGATCGAGCGCAGCACGGTCGAGCGGTCGATTCTGGGCCGGCAGGTCACGGTGCGGGGAAGCACCGTGTCGGGCTCGGTGATCGGGGATAGTCAATCACTGGATGGTCAGAGCGTCAGAGACAGTGTCATGGACCGCGGGGAGATCGCCGCGGCGAAGTAGCGGTATCGCAAAACTCCCCGGGGGGGGTCGACTCATGCGTAATCGTTCCCGGCTCTTGGTCCTCACCCTGCTCCTTGGGCCCGCTGCGGGCATCGTTCAGGCCCAGGAACCACTCCGTCTCTCGTTCGCGGACGCACTGACCCGTGCGGCTGGCGCTCCCCCGGTCACTTTGGCCGCCCTGCGCGGCGATGAAGCACGCGGCCGGATACGCGAGGCGCGCTCGCCGCTGTTGCCGTTCCTGACGGCAAGCGGGAGCTGGGTCAACCGCAGCTTCAACAAGGACGCGCTCGGCATCACGTTGCCGACTTCCCCAGGCTCGCCATCCGGCAAACTGATCGGACCGTTCGACGTCTACGACCTGCGGATCCAGCTGAACCAGACGCTGCTCGATTTTGCCAGCCGGGCGCGGGTGCAGGCCGCCCGGGCACAGGTCGCCGGGGCGGAGGCCGACAGCGGGGTGGCCGTCGAGGGGGCTGTGCAGGCGACGGCCCTCGCCTACCTGCGCGCCACCCGAGCGCTGGCGGTGGTGGCGGCCCGCCAGTCGGACTCTTCGCTCGCGGCGGAGCTCGTGGTACTGGCGCAAGCCCAGAAGGACGCCGAGGTCGGCACCCAGATCGACGTCACCCGGGCCCGCACCCAGCTCGTGTCGTCGGTGGGCGCTCTGGTGGTGGCCCGAAATCAGCTCGAGCGCGCCCGCATCGACCTGGCGCGTTCGCTGGGTCTCGCTTCCGACGCCGCGATTCAGCTCACTGATTCGCTGGCGGCGACGCTGCCCGTCGCGACGTTGCCAAGCGCCCGAGATTCGCTGGTGGCGCTGGCGCTGGAGCAACGGCCGGATCTTGGCGTCGAAGCGGCGCGTGGCCTCGCCGCACGTCGCTCCGCGGCGGCGATTGCAGCGGAGCGGTTGCCGCGGGTCACTGTGGAAGCCGACTACGGCGCCAACGGCCTCTCGCCGGGCGACGCGATCGGCACCCGGCAGATGGCGCTGCAAGTCACCGTGCCGATCCTCGACGGTTTCCGGCGCGAAGGGCGCCAGGCCGAGCAGCGGGCGGTCGTGCGCGCGTCCGAGGTGCGCGCCGAGCAGCTGCGGCGCCAGGTGGCGGCCGACGTCGATGCGGCCCGGCTCGACCTGGGCTCGGCCCGCGAGCAGCAGACGATCGCGCTCGAGCGGTTAAGCCTGGCGCAGGAGGAGCTGACCCAGGCCCGCGAGCGGTTCAAGGCGGGCGTGGTGGGCAATATCGAAGTGATCGAGGCGCAGGCTTCGCTGGTGCGGGCGCGTGACACGGACATCGAGGCCCGGTTCGGGGCCGCGGCGGCGCTAGTGTCGTTGGCGCGGGCGGCGGGCGTCGCGCGGTTGTTGCACTGACCACCAATCGACGTGTCGGACTGATGCTCCGCGTGGCGATCGCGCACCTGATTTCACGCTGCTGTCCTCATCCGGCGCGGTGCGGCTCGGGGACGTGCTCCGCAGCACAGCGGTCGTCCTGTACTTCTATCCCAAGGACGAAACCGCCGGCTGCACGGCGGAAGCCTGCGCTTTCCGTGACAGCTATGAAGTGTTCAAGGATGCTGGTGCCGAGGTGGTCGGGGTCAGCGACGATTCAGTCGAGTCGCACCGGTCGTTCGCGGCTCACCATCGGCTGCCGTTCCTACTGCTCGCCGATGCGGCAGGAACAGTCCGCAAGCGCTACGGCGTGACAGCGTTGCTGGGCCTGCTCAAGGGGCGCGCGACCTTCGTGATCGACCGGCAGGGGATCGTGCGGCACGTATTCGATTCCCAGGTCCAGACGACGCGGCACGTCGCCGAGGCGCTCGAGACGATCCGAACGCTCTAGGGAGCGCCCCGGATCAGGGTTTCAGCGGGAGAATGTCGTTCATCAGCGCCCGCGTGAAGGCGATCTCGTCCTTCACGCGGTAGAAGCCGAAGTCCAGGTCGGGCTGGTCGAGCTGGAACAGCTCCTTGAGCAGGACCACCAGCTTGTCGAAGCGTTGAGTCATGGATTCCGCCTCATGGGTCCAGCCGGTCCTTCACCGAACGAGAGGTCCCCCGGCTCCTCGGCCGTGAGGAGCCGCATCAAGCGCGGGTTGATGAACAGCTTCTCGCGGCCGACTTTGACCTCCTCCAGGACGCCGGCGGTGGCGAGCTGCTTCAAGTACACAGCGGCCGTCTGGCGTTGCGCAATGCCGGCTGCGACGATGTTCTTGATGCGACAGTAGGGCTGCACGAAGATGAGCTCCACCAGCTCCCGGCTGTACGCCCCGTACGCTTCCCTCCGTACGTGCTCGGCCGTCTGCTGCATCAATTCCCGAATGGCACGAATACGCGCGGTCGTCCACCGGGCGGTCTCGTCCACCGCGCGCAACATGTAGAGAATCCAATCCTCCCACGCGTCGCGCGTCGTCACGGCCAGCAGCAGCCGGTAATAGTCTGTTCTGCGTCGCATGATGGCGCGGCTCAGGTAGAGGACCGGAAGCTCCAGGAGTCCCTGCTCCACGAGAAATAGCAGGTTGAGGATCCTTCCGGTGCGGCCGTTGCCGTCGGTAAACGGGTGGATCGCCTCGAACTGATAGTGCGCCACGGCCATCCGGACCAGCGGGTCCACGTCCTCGGCTTCGTGAAGGAACTGCTCCCAGTTGGCCAGCTGGTTCCGTAGCAGTGTCTCGCCTTCGGGAGGGGTGTACACGATCTGTCCGGTCCCTTCGTTGACCAGCGCGGTGCCGGGAACCCGGCGCACATCCAGATTCACGCCGAGGAGCGTGCGGCACACCTCCACCGCGGTGGCGGTCGCGACCGGTTTCTTCTTGAGCAACTCCACGCCCCGGCGCAGCGCCGTCCGGTACCTGAGCGCCTCCTTGGTGGCCGGGTCAGCCAGCGCCTCGCGGTCGGGCTGGGCGTAGCGGAAGAGCTGGTCGGTGGTTGTGACAATGTTCTCGATCTCGGAACTGGCCCGCGCTTCGAGCAAGGGGATGGTGTTGATCAACACGTCCTGATTGGGCAGCAGCCTCCCCGCCTCCTTGAGCTCGGCCACGGCCGAGCGTGCCTCGATGCAGGCCTTGAGCACGGATCGGCTTTCTAGATCCGCCTGCGGCGGAATAGGCGGCAGGTCGTTGTAAGCTATTGTGGGATCGAAGTTTGCCATCTTTGAGGCCGGGCCGCCCGTTTCGACAGGTCGTCGGGACCTGTCGCCTGAATCGACAGGTCGGCATAACGTGTCGAAACAATAGCCTTCTCTCGACACATGCGCCAGTTAGGGCACCGCAGGATCGCGTTCATCGCCGCCCGCGTGAACGCGCCCAGGCCCGCGGGCTCTTGACGGACCTCCAGGAGCAGCTGCGCGGCCCTCCACTGAGCCGGGATGCCAACGCCGGAGCTTGGTACGCTCAAGCCGCCGGCCCCCGAGCGTCGGCCGCCGCCGGCCTCATGAACGACGATCCAATTGCCATCGCGGCCACGATCAGGTTGGCCACCAGGACCGGGAGCGCGTGGATCAGCCCTCCATAGACGGCCCACATGAGCGCTGCCAGGCCCTGTATGCGACGCAGCGTGGCCGGCCGCTGGACCATGTACGAGCTCGCGAACACGGCCGTGGCAAGCCAACCGATCCAGTCAAACATCACCGTGCTCCTGGCTTTTGCGAAGGTAGGACGTCGTTCATGAGTGACCGAGTGAACGCGATCTCGTCGTCATTCACGAGGTGGCCCATTCCCGGGTAGATCCGTTTCGTAGCCGTAGCGCCCATCCGCTCGAAAACCGCTGCGCTCTCGTCCACGCGCGTTTTGGGTACGTGCGCATCGACATCGCTACAGCCGAGGAACACAGGGGTCCCGGCGAACGTGCCGGGGTAGTTCCAAGCCGTCCCCGGCTCGCCGATCAATCCGCCGCTGTATGCGATCACGCCCCCGTACCGACTCGCGTGACGCACCGCGAACTCCGACGTCAGACACGCGCCCTGCGAGAAGCCGAGCAGCACGATGTGCTCAGTATGGATGCCGCGCGCGACGACGTCGGCGACCAGGTGCTCCAGCACCCACAACCCGGACGACAAGCCGGGCTCGTTGCGCTCCTGCCGCTCCATGAAGCTGTACGGATACCACGTGCCGCCCGCGGCGGCCGGCGCCAAGTAAGTGAAGTCCGGGCGCTCGAACCGCGGTACCAGGTCGAGAATGTTGGCCGGCGCGGCATTGCGGCCGTGCACCATGATCATGACCGCGGGGCTGTTGCCGAGCGGTGCTCCAGCGGTGGCGGCTGGCTCTCCGGCGTGCGGCTTCATGCGAGGCGGGGCAGCACGGCTTCGATCTGCGCGCGGTGCGGCTCTTCCCACGGGGGCAGTTTGAGATCCTGGCCGAGGCAGGGCAGGGTCTCGTCGATGGTGAACCCGGGCGGCACCGTCGCGATCTCGAACAACACCCCGCCCGGCTCGCGGAAGTAGATCGAGCGGAAATACTGGCGGTCGCGCACCTCGGTCACCTGGGCGCCCCACCGCAGCAGCTCCTGCCGCATCCGCAGCTGCTCATCGGCGTCGCCGATGGCCATGGCGACGTGGTGCACCGTCCCCAGCCCATTCACCCCGCGCGGCGCGTCGGCGGCATGGATGACGTCGATGACCCGGCCGGGGACGTCGCCATTCACGGCGAGCCGTGTGCGACCGGGCGACTCGTTGACCACGTCGAAGCCGAGGACTTCGGTCATGAGTTGAAGTGTCTGGGCCGGCGCTGCGATCGGCATCGCCACGCTGTGGATCCCCCGGATCGCCTGCTCGGCGCTTACATCGGCCGCCGTCCACGGCGGCCGCTCGTCCCCCTGGGTGCCGACCAGCTCCAGCACGAGCCCTGATGGGTCGCCAAAGCTGATCGCCTGCTCTCCAAAGCGCGGCGCTTCATCGCGCACGTCCACTCCCCGCTCACGCAGCCGCGACTTCCAGAAGTCGAGCGCCTTGCTGGGAACCGAGAATGCCGTCGTCCGGATCTGTCCCGCCCCCTTCTGACCCACCGGCACGCCGCGGCCCTTGTACGGGAACGTGGTCATGATGGTGCTGGGAGTACCTGCCTCGTTGCCGTAGTAGAAGTGGTAGACGTGGTGGTTGTCGAAGTTCACGGTCTTCTTGACGAGCCGCAGGCCCAGGAGCCTCGTGTAGAAGTCGAAGTCCCGTTGGGCGTCGTCAACCGTGGCCGTGACGTGGTGCAGGCCGCGAACTAGTTTGTCCACCGGTGCCATCCTACCTTTCAACGTTGCTGCCGCATAATAACATGCGAGCCACCGACTTCGAATTCCGGCACCGGTTCTGGCTGATCACCGCGGCGTTTGTCGCGGGGTTCGCGTGCTCCTTCGTGGACCCGCGCAATGCCGCCGAGACGCTGGCACGCGTACTGGGTGGGGAGACCAGGCGCGGCGTCCAGATCGTGTTGGGGGTCGGCGCGCTGGTGGCATCCATGGCCGCGTGGCTGCGGACGTGGGCCAGCGCGTACCTCCGATCGAGCGTGGTGAAAGACGGCGCGCTCCATACCGACCGCCTCGTCGCCGACGGTCCCTACCGTCATCTGCGAAACCCGCTCTACCTCGGCACGTTGCTCCTGGCGGTGAGCTTCGCCTTGATGGCGAGCCCCACCGGGTTTGTCGTCATGGTGGGAGGCCTGCTGCTGTTCCTGCTCCGGCTGATCGGACGAGAAGAAGCGGATCTGGCGCACGCGCAGGGGGATCGCTACTTGGCCTATCGCGCAGCCGTGCCCGGGCTCTGGCCCGCGCTCCGATCTCGCGTGCCGGCGAGCGGCGCGCGCCCCGAGTGGCGGCAGGCCGTGGTCGGGGAGCTGGCGATGTGGGCGTTCGCCATCGGCGTCGCGCTCTTCGCCGTCACCCTGGACCAGCGGATTGTGTACGCGTTCCTCGTCCTCGGATGCATCGGCTACTTGCCGGGGAGGCTCTCCGGGCGCCGGGCGGCTTGACCTCTCTATGGGAGAGGGCGACACTAATCGTATGGATGAGCGTGAGTTGATTCACGATTGGAATCGCGTCGGCGCCCAGTTCGATTGGTCCGCCGCCCGGGTGGACCTGAACGACGAAACACTGCGCGACGGTCTCCAGTCGCCTTCCGTCCAAGACCCCTCGCTGGACACGAAGCGCCGCCTGCTGCACCTGATGGCGGATCTGGGCATCGTGGCCGCCGACATCGGGTTGCCCGGTGCCGGGCCGCGCGTGGTGGAGCAGGTGCGGGCGCTCGCCAGGGAGATCCGGGACTCGAAGCTGCCGATCGCCCCGAACTGCGCTGCGCGCACCGTGATCGCCGACATCGAGCCGGTGGCGCGGATCTCCCAGGAGATCGGGATCCCGATCGAGGCGGCGACCTTCATCGGCTCGTCGCCGATCCGGCAGTATGCCGAGGACTGGACGCTGGACCGGATGCTCAAGGCGACCGAGGAAGCCGTGAGCTTCGCCGTGCAGCAGGGCCTCCCGGTGATGTACGTGACCGAAGACACCACCCGTGCCAAGCCCGAGACGCTGAAGCAACTGTACGGGACGGCGATCAGTTGTGGGGCGACCCGGATCTGCCTTGCCGACACGGTGGGCCACGCGACGCCTGACGGGGTGAAGGCCCTCGTCAAGTTCGTCAGGGAGGACATCGTAGGGAGAAAAGGCGTAAAGATCGACTGGCACGGGCACCGCGATCGGGGCATGGGGCTGATCAACTGTCTGGCGGCGATCGAGGCCGGGGTGGATCGGGTGCACGCGACGGCGCTCGGCGTGGGCGAGCGGGTCGGCAACGCCGAGATGGATCTCCTGATCGTCAACCTGAAGCTGCTCGGCACGCACAAGGCCGATCTCTCCAAACTGCCGGAGTACTGTCGCACGGTGGCTGATGCGGTCGGCATCCCGATTCCGTTGAACTACCCGGTGATGGGCAGCGACGCGTTCCGCACCGGCACCGGCGTGCACGCCGCGGCGATCATCAAGGCGAAAAAGAAGGGCCATACGTGGCTCGCGGATCGCGTGTACAGCTCGGTGCCGGCTGAGGAGCTGGGTCTGGAGCAGGTGATCGAGATCTCGCCGGTCTCCGGGCTATCCAATGTGAAGTACTGGCTCCAGGCGCATGGGTACGATCCCGACGACGCAGCGGCGTGCAAGGCGCTGTTCGACGCCGCGAAGCAGGCCGACCACACGTTGACCGCGGAGGAATGCCGCCGCCTGTTGCAACAGACCGCATGACGCCCGGCGAGTTCCGGGACCTCGAGCGGTCCTGCCTCGATCTCCGCTGGCATCTCGATCCGGTGGCCGCGACCATGGCCGGGCTCACGGTGTACGATGACCGGTTCGGCCGCTACAGTCCCACAGCACTCGCCCCGCATCTCGCCGCGCTCAAGTCCTTGGCTTTGGCGCTCGAGGAGACGGCCGTCGACGATCTCGAGACCGAGATCGACCGCACCGCGCTGCTCAACGACCTGCGCGTCTCCATCTGGCAGCTCGAGCAGGATCGTCCCCAGGCGAAGAATCCCGAGTTCTGGGTCACCCACCTGTTCACCGGCTTGCACGGCCTGCTGCGGCGCTCCGATCGCGGCGCCGCCCAGAATGCCGACGCGATGGCCGGTCGTCTGGAGGATGTGCCGGCGCTGCTGGACGACGCCCGCACGTCGCTGGTCGAGCCGGTGCGCATGTTCGCCGAGACCGCGCTGCAGATGTGCCCGGGGGGCGTGGTGTTGATCCGCGACATCCAGGCGCTCTACGCCGGCGGCCCCGCCGGGGAGCGCGTCGCCGCGGCCGCCGAGCGGGCCGGGGCGGCGCTCGCCACGTTCGAGCACGACCTGGATCGCTGGGCCGAATCGGGGGGCGAGCATTTCGCGCTGGGCGAAGACGGCTTCAACTTCCTGTTGCACTACCAACACGCCTTGCGCGACACGGCGCCCGAGCTGTGGCGCTACGGTCTGCGACTGACCGAGGAGATCCTTGCGGATCTCGCCCGCCGCGCCGAGTCGCTGGGCGGCGGCTCCGACTGGGCGGCCCTGGCGGAACGGCTGCGGGGAGATCACCCGGCGGCGGAGGAGCTGGTCGGTGCCTACGCGCGCGAGATGAAGCGCGCCAAGTCATTCGTGGCCGACCGCGGCCTCGCCCCGATTCCGGCGGTGCCGCTGGAGGTCATCGCGACCCCCGAGTTCATGCGGCCGCTGATCCCGTTCGCGGCCTACGACAGCCCGGGCCCCTACGCCACGGATCCGCGGGGGTTGTTCTACGTAACCGTCCCCGACCCGGCGCTGCCGGCCGCGACGCGCGAGCGGGTGCTGCGCGACCACTCCCGGCACGAGCTCGCCGCGACCTCGCTGCACGAAGGGTATCCGGGCCATCACCTGCAGCTCGTGCTCGCGCAAGCGAATGCGTCCGAAACCCGGAAGAACGTGTACACGCCGCTCACACTCGAGGGCTGGGCGCTGTACTGCGAAGAGATGATGGCGGACGAGGGATTCTACGCGAGCGAGGAGGAGCGCTTCTTCCAGCGGGTGCACCTGTTGTGGCGCGCGGTGCGCATCGTGCTCGACGTGGGCCTGCACACGCGCGGCATGAGCTTCGAGGAAGCGGTCACCCAGATGGTGGACGTGGTGCACATGGAGCGCGCCAACGCCGAGGCCGAGGTCACCCGCTACTGCGCGTCCCCCGGCTACCAGATCTGCTACGGCGTCGGTCGGCGGGAGCTGCTCAGGCTGCGGGACGATTTCCGCGCCGCGCGCGGCGCCGCGTTCACGCTGCGCGGTTTCCACGACGCCGTGCTGGTGTATGGCGGCCTGCCCGTGACGCTGATGCGCTGGGGGATGGGATTGGGTGAGTAGGCTCCCCCGCCCGGTCAAGCTGTTCGGCTTTGTCTCGCTCCTGAACGACTTCGCGAGCGAGATGATCTACCCGTTGCTCCCCGCGTTCGTGACCGGTGTCTTGGGCGGGGGCGCGGTTTCGCTCGGCGCACTGGACGGCGCGGCCGACTTCGCCGCGGCCCTGGTCAAGTACCGCGCCGGCCGGCTGGCGGACAACCCGCGGCGGCGCGGGCCGCTGATCGTCCTCGGGTACGTTGTGGCCGTGATGGTGCGGCCGGTGATCGCGCTCACCGGCGCCGCCTGGCAGGTGATCGGGTTGCGCGTGACGGACCGGATCGGCAAAGGGATCCGCACTCCGCCCCGTGATGCGCTGATCGCGGACGTCACCCCGCCCGAGCTGCACGGCCGGGCGTTCGGATTTCAACGCGGGCTGGATCATGCGGGCGCGGTGCTCGGCCCGCTGGCTGCGTGGTGGCTGCTCTCGTCCCAGGCGTTGGACATCCGGGGCGTAATCGCGGCGAGCATCGTGCCGGGTGTGCTGGTATTGATGCTGGCGGTGTGGGCGGTCAAAGTCGGGGGCGGGCAGCATCAGAAGGAGGACCGGGATCCGGCAGCAGTTTCGCCCCAGGCCGCCCCAGCCCGCCGCCTCCCGCCCGCCCTGCTCGCCATCTCCGCCTTCTATCTGCTCCGCATGCCCGAAACCCTGATCCTGTTGCGGACCCAACAACTCGGCGTCGCGGTGACGTCAGTGTTGCTGTTGTGGGCGGCGCTGCACGTGGTGCGCTCGGCGTCGAGCTTCGTGGGCGGCGTAATGAGCGATCGATTCGGGCCGCAGCGCACCATGTGGCTCGGTTGGGTGAGCTATGCCGCGATCGCCTACGGGTTCGCGCGGGCGGATGGGCCGGGCGCCGCGTGGGTGCTGTTCCTGGTTATGGGCGTGGTCGCCGGGCTCACCGAGAGTCCCGAGCGGGCGATCGTGTCGCGGCGCGCGGGTGGAAAGCAGGGAACGGGGTTTGGCGTGTATCACGCCGGGACCGGCATCGCGGCGCTCGTGGGGGGGCTGCTCCTGGGCGCGTTGTATCAGGCGTCGAGCGCGACGCTCGCGTTCACCGTGAGCGCGTTGGGCGGGGTCGCGCTGGCGGTGCTTTGGCCTGCAATTGCTTCAAGGCGCGGATCGCTTCCAGCTCGATGAGGTGATCGTGGTCCTGCTGACGACCGGCCGCGCGCTTCGAGGCAATCAGAGCCTCCAGAGCGAGGACGCGGAGGTCAACCGCGCCGACGTGTACTTCTTCTGAGGCGGTTAGGGCCACCGAATACCCTCCGAGGCCGGTGACGATGCCCAGGAGGTCAAGTCGTCCGAGATCAGTCACAAGCGTCAGGTTTGGTGCGTCGCGAAAAGTCTTCGCGTCGATCACGAAGGGCAACTGGGTGTCTGGCTCACGGGGCAGATACAGTCGGGCGTTCCAGTTGTTGAGTAATCGGGCCAGACGCCCGGCGTTATCCGGGGCAGGGTCGTAGCAGATGTCGAGATCTTCCGTGATTCGGACAGACCCCTGCGCGGTGGCGGCGACTCCCCCGATTACGACAAACCGGACACCTGCCCGCACCAGCCCCTCCCACATCGCCACCAGCGTCACAACCTTGCCCCCTTCCGCAACTGTTGGACCCCCTCCACGTTCGCGCTCAACTCCAACAGGTGCTCGCCGGGCTGTTTGCGCAGCGCCGATGTGTTGAGACTCAAGTCCAGGCCCCACCAAATCGCTCGGCGAATCGCCGGGTGCCGCCGCCATCTCGCAGGCACCGCGGGGTGGTACGGGTCCCGCCACCCCGGCCCAGACGACAACGGTTTGTATTGCTGCTCCTGCCGGTCGATCCCCTTTTCGACCTCAGGAAGGTAGGCCATCACCTCTCGCACCACGGCATCACTTTCACGCGCCGCGGGCCGTTCCAACGCTTCGCGCACTGCCGGGAAGCCGCGCTTGAGCGGAATGCCGTAGCGGTATTTGGCACGGAACGCGAGGCCGAGCGCCCGCACGGTGTCTTCGTCGAGCGGGCGGGGGAGGCCGAGGATGCGGATCGCGTTGTCGAGGGTCTTCTCGTTCACCCAGAGGGCGGCGGCGGCTTGACCCAGGCGCATAGTTTCCTCCTAGTAACTAGGAGTAAACTAGCCAGCGGGGGTTCGCCCGTCAACCGGGCCCGCCGTACGTTGCTCTCGTCCCCAAACGAGCGGAACGGCGATGCGCATGACACCCACGCTTGTGCTGTTGTTGTTGGCGCCGCTGGCGGCCGGTGCGGCGCAGGATCGTCAGATTGTGCAGCCGCCCAACACCGGTGTGGGCTTGCCGTTCTCGATGGGGGTCCGTGTAGGCAATCTCCTGTTTCTCTCCGGGCAGATCGGCAACAAGCCGGGGACACGGGAGCTGGCCGATACGGGGATCACGGGGCAGACGCGCCAGACGCTCGACAACATCAAGGGTGTGCTCGAGTACGCCGGCAGCTCGCTCAAGCGGGTGGTGAAGTGCACCGTGTTTCTGGTGACCATGGCCGATTACCAGGCGATGAACGCGGTGTACGCGACCTACTTCCCGAAAGACCCGCCGGCGCGCTCGACGGTGGCGGGGAGCGGCCTGGCCTTCGGCGCGCGCGTCGAGATCGAGTGCATCGCGACGGTGGGGTGACCACGTCCTGGCTGAAGCCCTCGCCCGACCCCACGTCCCTTGCCTTGCGAGTGATGCTCCAATGATGCATACTGATGCATATGCGTACGACACTCAATATCGATGCCGGGCTGTTGGCCGAGGCCGAGCGGCTCACCCGGATCCGGGAAAAGACCGCGTTGGTGCGGGCGGGGCTCGAAGCTCTGATCGCGCGGGAGAGCGCGAAGCGGCTCGCGGCCCTGGGCGGTCGTGAGCCCGGGTTCCGCGCCGGGCGGCGTCGGCGGCCGCACGCGCGCTCCTCGGCGTGATCCTGGTCGACACGTCCGTTTGGGTGGACCATCTCCGTCGGGGGAATGACGCACTCGCGGCGCTGCTGCGCGAGGAGCAGGTGTTGATTCATCCGTTCGTGGCCGGGGAGCTGGCGTGCGGCCAGCTGCGCCGCAGACGCGAAGTGCTCGAGCTACTCGACCGGCTCCCGGCGGCGCCGTTAGCCAGCCACGCCGAGACACTCGCGTTCGTCGAGGGGCGTCGCCTGATGGGCCGGGGCTTGGGGTGGGTGGACGTCCACCTGTTGGCCTCGGCGTCCCTGGCGGGGGGGCCGTTGTGGACGCTGGACCGGAGCCTCGCAGGGGCGGCGGGTGTCCTCAACCTGGGGTGGCGACCGTAGGCGAGACATGCTGTCGATCGCAACGGCGGTGTATCTTGGATCACGTGAAGGAGCCGCCGTGACCACCGCTTCGGCCATGCCGTCCATCGAGCACATCCGCCTGGCCGCCCAGCGGCTCGGCCCGGAGATCGGCGCCCGGCTCATCGTGCTGTTCGGATCGATGGCCCGCAAGGGCGCCACGCCGGGCGACCTGGATCTGGGGATTCTGTGCGACCGGCCGCTCGACGCCATCGGGGCGACCAACCGCCTGATCCAGCTGCTCGGCGTACAGGCGATCGACGTCGCCGACCTGCGCCGCGCGGACCCGCTCCTGCTCGCGCTCGCGGCGCGCGACGGCATCCCCGTGTACGAGGCGACGCCGGGAGCGTTCGCGACGTTCGCCTCGCTCGCGGCCCGCCGGTTCGCGGACACGCGGAAGTTCCGGGCCGCCGAGCGCGACGAGGTGCGCGCGTTCCTCCGGACGGCGCGGGGTAGCGGGTGACTGAGCTGGACCGCGCGCTGGTCCAGCGCAAGCTCGCCGCCATCGCGCGCAACCTCAGCGATCTGGGCGCGATCGAGGGACTCACCCTGGAGGAGTACCGGCGCGACCGGTTCCGCCAGAAGGGGACCGAGCGGCTGCTCCAGGAAACGGTCGAGGCGGCCGTGGACGTGAACCTCCACCTCCTCAGCGCCGGCGGCCACCCGACTCCGCCCGACTACTACGAGAGCTTCGTCGCAGCCGGCCGAGCGGGGATCATCCCGGAGGAGCTCGCGCGGCAGCTCGCGCCCTCGGCCGGGCTCCGCAACCGCCTGGTGCACGAGTACGACGCCCTCGACGACGCGATCGTGCTCGAGGCGGTGCGCGACGCGCGGCGGCAATTCGCGGCGTTCGTCGCGGCGATCGAGCGTCATACGAGAGAGCAGCCAGGAGGCTGATCGGACGCGGGCAATGCCTGACCTAGTCGAGCGGCTCCGCGCGGCCCTCGCAGGCCTAGCCGCCAGTGCCGAACTGCCGGGTGAATTTGATCATGAACGACCGGGTGATCGCTCGGTCCCAGGCGAAGAGGCCGGTCGCGTTCTCGGCGGTGTTGAGCACCACGAACAGCCCGGTGCCCGCGGTGTTGAGCCAGCCGAACCGGATGTTCGCCGAGAACACTCCGGCCTGGTTGTTGTACTGCACCAGCGACTGGGTGAAGATCCGCGGCGTGAAGAAGTAGCCGAGCCGGAGCCCGACCAGCGACCGGACGAAGTCCCCCTGGTCGAGCCGAACGGAGTTGTAATCGAGCAGCAGCGACGAGGTGAGCGCCGAGCCCTGCCGGAAGGTCAGCGTCGAGGTCGCGCCATACCGCGTCCCATTGTAGAACCGCCCTGCCTCGATCCGAGTCTCGAACGAAACGGGCGCGCTGGGATTGGTCGAGAAATCGAAAGCCAGGCTGGCCCAGTGGTACTCGCCAGCCGGCAGCGTCACCCAGCGGGCGATGGCGAACGGCCGCGTCAGCCCCTCGCGGAACACGTTCAACTCCGGACCGATTTGCCCGCCATTGTTGAGCTCGGCCTGGCCGAGATCGACGTGGATCTGGTCCGACTGGACCTTGCCGTCGAAGCCGAAATACCCGCGGTAGTTGACATGAGGCAGCCAGTAACGAAGCAGCGTGTGCTTCACCGGCATCGTGTGGAAGACTGATGCCTCGTAGTACCGATATCCGCTCCGGCTCAGAAACCCGACCTCGGGATTGAAGTCCTCGCCGACCTGGGCGTAGCGCAGCGCGTTGTCCCACCGGCTATTGCGGTACTCGATCCTCCCGCTGAACGCTCCGTCCCGGCCGGTCCGTCCCGGTGTCGCGGTCTTGGCCGCCCACCAGTCGAAGTTCACCGGCTCGCTCAGCGCGAAGCGCCCGTCGAGGCCCAGGGCCGTGTTCCGGTCGGCCCCATCGCCCGTGGCGACGCGGTGCACCGCGAGGAGGCCGATTCGCGACCGGCCCCACTCCCGGGACACCCGTCCCACGGAATACGAATTGGCCGGTTGGATGCCGGCCCTTTTCTCAGTGAACAGCTGCATCGTCCCCAGCGTGAGCCCGGCGACCCGACCGGTCAAACGCCCTCCGCCGATGATCGGGACGGGGTTGCCCAACGTGTCGATGCCGATGCGGCGACTGAAGAACAGCTCCACGGCCTGCGGCGTCCCGGCCGAGAATACGCCCGCGTTCTCGAGGAAGAACGGCCGCTTCTCGGGAAAGAACAGCGGAAACCGGGTCAGGTTGGTCCGCTGCTCGTCGACCTCGACCTGGGCGAAGTCGGTGTTGTAGGTGGCGTCGAGGGTCAGGCTGGGCGTGATCCCCAGCTTGGCGTCGACTCCGACCTCGGTTGGATACCGAGTCGAGTCCCACGCCACCGTGACCGAGGGGGGCGAGTAGAGCTTCTGCGCCGAGCCGAGGACGTACGGCGTGATGGTGGCGATCCGCTGACTCGGGACCTCGAGGCCCAGGTGGCCGGCCCGCGACACCCGGTAGAGATTGTACTGGCGCGGCATCGGCGACCAGAATGATTCCTCGTTCCGGCGCCGGATGCTCCGCGCCAGGTTGAGCCCCCAGGTCTGCTCCCGGGCGTTGCCGTAGCGGAGCGTGGAGAACGGAATCCGGAACTCGGCGTACCAGCCCAGGCTGTCCACGTGCGTCGCGACGGTCCAGCTCGCATCCCAGTTGAGGTTGAAGCCGCCAGCCGACCCCGCCTGCGCCCGGCTCTGCCCCTGCTGGAAGACCCCGCCTCCCTCGCCTTCTTTGACCACCTGTCCGTCGTGCTCGACGCCGGCCGGCGTGGTCGCGAAGACGAAACCGTTCTGTCGATCCTGGTAGGTGTCGAAGATGATCGAGAAGTAGTCGCTGTTGGTCAGGGTGGCGTCGCGGACCCGCTCGCCGGGGACGATGGCCGCCGGGTCGCGGTCGAACAGCCATGCCCCGATGTACAACGCTTCACCGTCCGTCAGGATCCGCACCTCGGTCCGCTCGGTGCTCGGCGCCCCCTCCGAGGGATCGCGCTGCACGAAGTCGGTCAGCGGTTGCGCTTCCCGCCATACCGCTTCGCCGAGTCGCCCATCGATCTGCGGCGCGGTGGCGATCCTGGTCGATCGGCCCACGCGGGCCGAGTCCTGGGCCGAAAGCGCCACCGGGACGAGCAGGAGGGCGGCGGTCAGGAGATTCGGATGGTTCATATGGTTCATGATTGTACGCAAACCTAACCGCCCCCGTTGGCGATCTCTTCGCCGAACATGTCGTAGACTGCTTTCTCCCCCGTCCCGTCTATCGCGCATACGCGCTCTCCACGAACGGCGTCTCGTTGACCGCCGCCGGTTTCCGCTTGGACAACACCAGCCACCACTCGCGCATCGACACGACCAGCAGCAACGCGACCACGCTCATGAACAGCAAGGCGACGCCGGTATTGAGGTGGTCGTTGAAAATCAGCCGCGGGGCATGGGGATCGGTCGACCCCACGAGCGAAGCGGCATGCGCCAGAAAGCCGAGCCTGGGGTCGGCCGAAAAGACCTTCTGCCACCCGGCCGTCATCGTGACCGTCACGATCCAGGCGAGCGGCACCAGGGTCACCCACGCGTACCGAGCCCGTCCCATCTTGATGAGGATCGTGGTCCCCACACACAAGGCGACCGCGGCGAGCAGCTGATTGGAGATCCCGAACAACGGCCAGAGCGAGTTGATCCCGCCCAGCGGATCCACTACGCCCTGGTAGAGGAAGTATCCCCAGCCGGCCACGACCAGGGCGCTCGAGGCGATGATGCTCGGGTACCACGACGTTTCGCCGAATCGGGGCCAGACGTGCCCGAGGACCTCCTGCAGCATGAACCGCCCGACGCGGGTGCCGGTGTCGATCGTGGTGAGGATGAACAGCGCCTCGAACATGATGGCGAAGTGGTACCACAGGGCGGTCGCCGCCTTGCCGCCCAGCACGCTCGTCAACCCCGAGAAGATGTGCGCCATGCCGACGGCGAGCGATGGCGCCCCGCCGGTGCGGGCGATGAGGGTCTGCTCTCCCATCTGCGCGGCGAGCGCCTGCATCTGCTCCGGCGTCACGACGAAACCGGCGCCGCTCAGGACCGCCGACGCCCCGGCCAGCCCCGCGGGGGTGGTATTCATGGCGTAGTACACGCCCGGCTCGAGCGTGCACGCCGCGATCATCGCCATCACGCCCACGAACGACTCCATCAGCATCCCGCCGTACCCGATCATGCGGGCGTCCGGCTCGCGCGCGAGCATCTTGGGCGTCGTCCCGGAGGCCACGAGCGAGTGGAATCCCGAGATCGCGCCGCAGGCGATCGTGATGAACGCGAACGGGAACAACTTTCCGGCGAACACCGGCCCCTCGCCCAGTGTGGCGAAGGGCGTGAGCGCCGGCATCCGGAGCGGTGGCAGGAGGATCAGGATCGCGACCGCCAGGATCAGGATCGTGGAGATCTTGAGGAACGTCGAGAGGTAGTCGCGCGGGCACAGCAGCATCCACACCGGCAGCACCGACGCGATGAACCCGTAGGCGACCATCATCCAGGTGATGGTCGTCCCGCTGTGCGTGAACGCCGGCCCGAGCGTCGGGTGGGCGGCGATCCAGCCGCCGGCGACCAGGGCCGAGAGCAACAGCACCGCGCCGGCCGCCGACGCCTCGCCCACCTTCCCCGGCCGCCACACCTTCATCCACCAGCCCATCAAGAGCGCGATCGGGATCGTGCACGCGATGGTGAACAACCCCCACGGGCTCGCCTTAAGCGCGTTCACCACGATCAGGGCCAGCACGGCGAGCAGGATGATCATGATGAAGAGCACCGCCAGCATCGCCGTCATGCCGGCCAGCGGGTTGATCTCCTCTTTGGCCATCTGTCCCAGCGACTTCCCGTTGCGGCGGATCGAGCAGCACAGGATCGTGAAATCCTGCACGGCGCCGCCCACGACCACGCCGATCACGAGCCAAAGCGTTCCGGGGAGATAGCCGAACTGCGCCGCCAGCACGGGGCCCACCAGCGGCCCGGCGCCCGCGATCGCCGCGAAGTGGTGGCCGAACAACACCCACTTGTTGGTGGGCACGAAGTCGCGGCCGTTCGAGAGCCGTTCGGCGGGCGTGGCGCGGCGCGGGTCCAGCGTGAACACGCGCGTCGCGATGAAGCGCGAATAGAACCGATACGCGACCGCGTAGGTGCACACGGCCGCGATCACGAGCCAGGCGGCGTTGATCGTCTCCCCTCGGGCCAGGGCGAGCACGCCGAAGGCCACGGCGCCGAGGCCGGCGACTAGGACCCACATCATAGCCCCAAGTTACGCCTCGACTTGCAGGGGCTCAAATGGGCCGATAGGTTCGATTCACTTGGCATCCTACCCCTGGTCCACGGCCGCGCGAGCTGGACCGTCCCCGAGCGGGGCGGCCGTCGCGCAGGAACGGCCGGACCCACGCCTCGCGGGTGAGTCACTCTCGGGTCGAGTCGCATTGGTCACGGGCGGCGCCACCGGACTGGGGCGCGCCATCTGCCTCGAGCTGGCGCAGCGCGGCACCGCGGTCGCGTTCAACTACGTCGACCTTCCCGGGCGCGACGTCTCGGCGCAGGCAGTGCTCACCGAAACGGCCATCAAGGCGCATGGGGTCGGCGTGTACTCCGCGCAGTGCGACGTGCGACACCTAGAAGCGGTGGAGCACTTCGTCGCTGAGGCGCGCGAGCGGCTGGGGGGCGTGCACATGCTCATCAATAACGCCGGTGTGACGCACGACGGCGCGCTGTGGCGGCTCACGGCGGAGGCGTGGCAGGAGGTGCTCGACACCAACGTCACCGGCGCCTTCAACAGCATGCACGCCGTGGCGCCGCACCTGCGCGCGCAGCGCTACGGCAAGATCGTGAACATCTCCAGCCATCAGGCGTTCCGCCCCGGCTTCGGGATCGCGAACTACGCGGCCAGCAAGGCCGCGCTGATCGGTTTGACCAAGGCCGCCGCCGTGGACCTGGGCTCCTCCAACATCAACGTCAACGCCGTGGCGCCGGGTTTCGTGAAAACGGAGCTGCTCACCAAGCTGCCGCGCGAAATCCTGGAACGGGCCGAGCACGAATCGCTGCTGGGGCGCGTCGCCGAGCCGGAGGACATCGCGCGCGTGGTGACGTTCCTATGCAGCGAAGCGGCGCGGCACATCACGGGACAGACCATCGTGGTAGATGGCGGGCTGACGCTCGCTTCTTGAATTGGATCTGGCCCCCGTCGATATTCATGCTCGTGACCAATTCCTTGCGACGAGCGCACTTAGTGTCGTCTCTCAAAGGCGTGGTGCGTGGTGCGTGGTACGTGACGGTGCTGGTCGGAGCTGCGGCTTGCGGTGGGAAGACCGCCTCGCCACAGATACCGACGCCTGTGCCGACCGCCCCACTGCCAACCGCGGGGATCGCGAGCGCCCGCGTTCCCGTGCTGCCGATCACGTTGATTGCCGCGGAAGACTCCCTAGGGTGGCAGGCCACGCTCGCGGACCGTGCGGCGACGCTCGCCGCCGCCGACAGCGTGCTGGGGACCCTGCTCAAGACGCGCTCACCCGAGGTGAACTGGGTCTTGCCCGATGAGCTGCGTCGCGAAGCGCGACGCTCGCCCACCTTCGCCACCAATCCAGACCAGATGGGCACGGCCCTGCTGCGGTCGGAAAAACTGGAGCAGGTGCCCGATCCGCTTCGGGCCGAGCTGCGTACGCTGGTCGCGCTGGCGGATGCCCGATATGCGCTGGTCCCGGCGGCCTTGGTGTACCGTCGGATGGTCGGATCGTCAGAGAGTCGGATGGCCACTGCGGAGCTGACGATCGTCCTCGTCGATGCGCGGCTCGGCCGGATTGGCTGGCGCACCGTGGCCCGCGGGGATGGCGACGATCCCTGGAGCGCGCTCACCCGGGCGGTCAAGGCGCTCACACCCGGCTTGCCGTGACGTCGCCCCGCGAGGCGACACTCATTGCGGGAGACGGCATCGGGCCGGAGATCACGCAGGCCACGCTCCAGGTGTTGGACGCGCTCGGCGTCCGCTTCGATTGGGACGAAGAGTACGGCGGGATGAGCGCGGTGGAAAAGGCGGGCACGCCGCTGCCCAAGGCCACACTCGACTCGATCCGCCGCACCCGGTTGGCGCTCAAGGGGCCGCTCACGACGCCGGTGGGCGGCGGGTACCGCTCGGTGAACGTGGCGCTGCGGCAGGAGTTCGATCTCTACGCCAACGTGCGGCCGACCAAGACGATCGTGCCGGGCGGACGCTACGAAGGGATCGACCTCGTCATCATCCGGGAGAACACCGAGGGGCTCTACGTCGGGCTCGATCACACATTCCGCGTCGGCGACGACCCCAAGGCGGTCGCCCAGGCGACCTCGGTGATGACGCGCGACGGCTGTCGTCGCATCTGCCGCTACGCGTTCGAGTACGCCAAGCGCCATGGTCGCAAAAAGGTGACCATCGTGCACAAGGCCAACATCCTCAAGGCGACCTCCGGCCTGTTCCTCGAAACCGGACGTCTGGTGGCCAAGGAGTATGAGGGGGTGATCGCCTGCGAGGACAAGATCGTGGACAACACGGCAATGCAGCTGGTGCTCAACCCGCAGCAATTCGACGTGATCGTGACGACCAATCTGTTCGGCGACATCCTCTCCGATGAGGCCGCGGGACTGGTGGGCGGCCTGGGCCTGGCGCCGGGGGCGAACATCGGCGCCAAAGCCGCGATCTTCGAGGCGGTGCACGGCTCGGCGCTCGACATCGCGGGGCAGGGCATCGCCAATCCGACCGCGCTCATGCTGGCCGCGGCGATGATGCTCGATCACGTGGGCGAGCGCGAGGCGGGGGACCGGATGCGCCGCGCCATCGAAACCACGATCGTCCAGGACAACATCCGCACCAGGGATCTCGGAGGCCGTGCTGCTACGACCGATTTCGCGCGCGCCGTGGCCGCTCGGGCCTAGCCACGCCTGCGCCAAGTGCGGCGACATGGTCCCGGGGCTCGCGGTCGGGGGGATCTGTTCCGAGTGCTGGCCGAAGCTGGTGCGCCGGGCGGCGCGCATCAGCCGCTGGGTGGCGATGGGCACGACCCTGCCGCTCGCGGTCTACATGACCCTGACGCTCCCGGCCGAGCGGACCGCGCGATTGATGGGACTCGTGGTCGTATTGATCTGGTACATCCTGTCGTCTCTGATTGCGAGACGCGTTGCCTCGGAGTGGCTCAAATGAGAATGCGGAATGCGGAATGCGGAATGCGGAACGGGATCTTGGCGGGGTTCCTGCTGGCAGGGGCAATTGCGCCAGCCCTGTGGGGACAGACCTCGTTTTCCATCTATAGCGATGGCCGCGTGGTGGTGCGCAAGACGCTGCCGCAGGCGCTGCAGAAGGGGCGCAACCAGCTCACGCTGCAGATCGACGGGCTCGATCCGGCCACGCTGTTTTCGCCCGACACGGCAGTGACCGTGGCGAGCGTTACGGTGCGCTATCCGACCGGCCTGAGCGACGCCATGGCCCGCGCAACCGGCCGGATGCTGTCGTTTGTGCGCGGCAAGGGCGACACGCTCCAGGCGACCGTGTTCCGGGTCGACCCGCCGCAGTATCGCCTGGCCGACGGGCGCATGCTGCTGTCGTCACCGGGTGAGCCGTTGATTCCGTCCGAGCTGGTGCGGACCGCCCCCGAGGCCGCGGTCGCGCTCGATGCGACGCGGAGCCGACCGAGCACGCAGCTCGCCTACGTGGCCCAGGGCATCACGTGGGAAGCGACGTATCAGGCGCTGATCGGCATGTCCCAGGCGACGATCGGCGGCGCGGCCACGGTCACGTCGCAGGCGATCCGGGCCGACTCAGCGGAGATCCAGCTGGTGGCGGGGACGATCAATCGCGCACGATACGGGCAGGCGAAGGCCGGCGGCTTCGTGATGGCCGACATGGTCGGCGCGCGAGCGGCCGAGGCCCCAATGCCGGCCGAGCAAGCAGTCGGTGAGACCCACGTCTATTCGTTGCCCACCAGGCTGTCGCTCGAGCCCGGCGTGCCCGTCACGACCGCCCTGTTCCCCCGCGCCACCACGAGCGTTACACGGGAATTCATCGTCCCCGGGGTGCTACCGTGGCGCGGTTGGATCGGCCAGATGCCCGCCGATCCCAACGGCGTGCCGGTGCAAGTGTGGTACACATTCAAGCGTACCCGCGCCTCGGCGTTCGGCGACCGGCCGCTGCCCGGTGGCACGATGCAGCTGTACCAGGCCGATTCGTCCGGGCGCGTGCAGCTCGTGGGTGAAGCGACGATCGGCCACACGCCCGCCGGCAAGGACGTCCGGGTGCAGTCGGGCGACGCGTTCGACGTGACCGCGGAGCGGGTGCAGACCGACTACAACCAGGAGCAGCTGCCGCCCGCCAAACGCGGGCTGCCGGTGCGCCAGCGAGTGACGGCCTCGTACCGGGTGACGGTCACCAATGCCAAGACGGCCGCCAGCACTGTGGACGTGCGCGAGAACCACTTCGGAGCCTGGCGCGTGACCGAAAGCAGCGTCCCGGCCGAGAAGCTGTCGTCGACCGAGACAAGATTTCGCCTGAGCGTGCCGGCCGGCGCACAGGCGGTGCTGACTTACACGGTGCAGGTCGAATCGTGACGGTGCAGCTGCTGCACGTCGCCGATCTGCACTTCGGCGGGGTCGCCGACATCCGGCAGATCGAGGCGCTGGAGCGGATGATCCCCGATCTGCGTCCCGACGCCGTCGTGATCTCGGGTGATGTGGGGCAGCGCGCCCGGCACGG
The DNA here is from genome assembly GCA_964599725.1 of uncultured Gemmatimonadaceae bacterium. GTDB lineage: Bacteria > Gemmatimonadota > Gemmatimonadetes > Gemmatimonadales > GWC2-71-9 > DASTHG01. The sequence goes on from CAZRGT010000014.1 coordinate 73,706, forward strand.
GGAGTTCCAGCGCGCCCGCGCGTTCGTGCGGCTGACCCAGGCCACGGCGCCGGTGCTGATCATGCCGGGCAATCACGACGTGCAGTGGTGGCGGCGGCCGTTTCTGCCCTTCGGCCAGCAGGCCATGTATCGGAAGTACCAGCGCTATTTCGGCGACGAGCTGACCCCCACGCTGACGCTCCCGGGCGCGGTGATCGCGAGCGTGCTCACGTCGTACGGACTCAATTGGGGGTCCGTCACGCACATCAACGACTTCACGGTGAAGGGCCACCTGCCCAAGCGGGAGATCGAGCGGGCCCGCCAGGTGTTCGCGGCCGCGCCCGCCGACCTGGCGCGGGTGCTGGTGGTGCATCACAACGTACTGCGCGGGGAGATCTCGCAACGCATGGGTTTGGCGCGGTGGCGCACGGCGCAGCGCCGCATCGTCGCCTCCGGGGCCGACGTCGTGCTGTGCGGGCACGACCATCAGGAAGGCGCGGACGTGCTGGACGGCTGCGTGGTCGTCTCGACCACGGGCACACTGTCGGTGCGGACACGCGGCGGCCGGCCATCGTGCTTCAACTTCGTCACCATCGAACCCTCGGCGGTGCAGGTGACCCTGTTCCGGTGGGAAGCCGCCGCCGGGCGGTTCCGGTCGTCGGACACGTTCGCGTTCGCGCGGGCGCGGCAGGGCGCGCCGGTGCCGGTGTAGGTGCAGCGCGCCAGCTGCCGGTGCGGGGTTAGTTTTGTGAGCCCCGGGCCGTGGGCCCGGGGTTAACCCACCCACACCGAGTACCAGCCAGGGTGGGCTAACCCCGGGGCCATGCCCCGGGGCTCACCGTTGGCCAGGGGACGTAACCGTCAGGGGAACCAATGGCACCCAAATTCCACGGCGTCGACTTCTATAACATTGACGGGTTGTTGTCCGAGGAGGAGCGTGCCGTGCGCGACACGGTGCGCGGCTGGGTGGACGACAATCTCCTGCCGATCATCGGCGAGTGCTACGTCGAAGGCAAGTTTCCCAAACAGCTGATCCCGGGCATGGCCGAGATGGGATTGTTCGGCGCCAACCTGCCCGAGGAGTACGGCTGCGCGGGACTCAATAACGTCGCGTACGGGTTGATCATGCAGGAGCTGGAGCGCGGCGATTCCGGCGTGCGCTCGTTTGCCTCGGTGCAGGGTGGCCTCGTCATGTATCCGATCTACGCCTTCGGCTCCGACGAACAGAAGCAGAAGTGGCTGCCGCAGATGGCGAGCGGCAAGGTGATCGGCTGCTTCGGCCTCACCGAGCCCGACTACGGCTCGAACCCGGGCGGCATGATCACCGTCGCCAAGGAGACCGCCGACGGCTGGACGATCAACGGAGCCAAGATGTGGATCACCAACGGCTCGACCGCCCAGGCCGCCATCGTGTGGGCCAAGACCGGCAAGATCGAAGACGAGGGCTCGATCCGCGGCTTCATCGTCCCCACCGACACGTTGGGCTTCTCCGCCAAGGACCAGAAGGGCAAGCTCAGCCTGCGCGCCAGCGACACCTCGGAGCTGGTGCTGCAGGACGTGCGCGTCCCGAAGGACGCGGTCTTGCCCAAGTCGGGCGGCTTGAAGTCGCCGCTCATGTGTCTCACCCAGGCCCGCTACGGGATCGCCTGGGGCGCGGTGGGCGCCGCGATGGCGTGCTACGACGAGGCGGTGAGCTACGCCCGTACCCGCGTGATGTTCGGCAAGCCGATCGGCGCGTTCCAGCTGCAGCAGCTGCGGCTCGCCGAGATGTTGACCGAGATCACCAAGGCACAGTTGCTCTGCGTGCAACTCGGTCGCATGAAGGACGCGGGCACCATGACCCCGCAGCAGGTCTCGCTCGCCAAGCGCAACAACGTGAGCATCGCGACCGACATCGCGCGCGAGGCGCGCCGGCTGCTCGGCGCCAACGGCATTCTCGCCGAGTACCAGGCGATGCGCCACCTCGCGAATCTCGAATCGGTGTACACGTACGAAGGCACGCACGACATCCACACGTTGATTCTGGGGCAGGAGATCACAGGGCTGAGCGCGTTCAACTAGGTAGCGCTGTACAGGTCCGCGGAGCATCTTAGTCGACCGTGAACAGCATCCTGGAGCGTCTCACCACCGCGGTCGCGGACCGCTACGCGATCGAGCGCGAGCTCGGCGCGGGCGGGATGGCCACGGTCTACCTGGCCCACGATCTCCGCCACGACCGCCCGGTCGCCGTGAAGGTGCTCCGGCCGGAGCTCGTCGCCGTGATCGGCGCCGACCGCTTCCTCGCCGAGATCAAGACCACCGCCAACCTCCAGCACCCGCACATCCTGCCGCTGCACGACTCCGGGGAGACCGACGGATTCCTCTTCTACGTCATGCCGTACGTGGAGGGCGAATCGCTGCGCGAGCGGCTGACGCGCGAAAAGCAGCTGCCGGTGGAGGAGGCAGTGCGGATCGCGACCGAGGTGGCCGATGCCCTCGACTACGCGCATCGGCACCATGTGATTCACCGCGACATCAAGCCGGAGAATGTCCTGCTGCACGACGGGCGCGCGCTGGTGGCGGACTTCGGGATCGCGCTGGCGGTGAGTACGGCCGGGGGCGGCACCCGGATGACCGAAACGGGGATGTCGCTCGGCACCCCGCACTACATGAGTCCCGAGCAGGCGATGGGGGAGCGGGAGATCACCGCCAAGAGCGACGTCTACGCGCTGGGTGTGGTGCTCTACGAGATGCTGGTGGGTGAGCCGCCGTTCACCGGGCCGACCGCGCAGGCGATCGTCGCGCGGGTGGTGACGGAGGAGCCGCGCTCGCTCACGCTGCAGCGCAAGACGGTCCCCCCGTACGTCGAGGCGGCGGTGCGGAAGGCGCTGGCCAAGCTCCCGGCCGACCGCTTCGCCACGGCCGCGCAGTTCGCCGCCGCGCTCGCCGGGCACTCCCTCGCGATCCCCGCAGCGGCCCCAATCGGGCGCCGCGTCCCACGGATTCCGCTGGGTGCCGTCGGGATGCTCGGGGCGGCGGTGGCCGGGGCCGTGCTGGGCGTCGCGCTCTGGCCACGCGGTGACGCGTCCGGACCGCCCGCGCGCTTCTCGGTCACCATGCCGGGCGACCTCCGCCTCACCAACGCCGATCTCGTGCTTTCGCCGGACGGCCACACCATCGTGTTCAGCGCCGAAGGGAACGACGGTACCACCCGGCTCTATGCACGCCGCCTCGACGAGCTCGCGGTGACCCCGCTCGCCGGGACGGAAGGGGGCTGTTGCGCGAACTTCTCCCCCGACGGGCGGTGGATCGCCTTCTCCACCGGGGCTCAGATGATGAAGGTGGCAAGCGAAGGCGGCGCGGCGGTGGCGATCCCGGTGCGCGGCGACACCGCGCTGGTATACGCGGAATGGTCCGGGCCGAACCGGTTCCTGGCCCTGAAAGCGAGCGGCGAGGTCGCCACCCTGGACGAGGACGGCACGCTGCGGGTATTCGCCGCGCCGGATTCGACGAAAGGAGAAGCGACGCTGGTCCTCCAAGATGCGCTCCCCGATGGGTCGGCGCTGGTGATCGCGATGACCCAACCGCCGAACGGCCCGCTGGTGGCGATCGATCCCGCCACCGGTCGGCGCTCGATCATCATCGAGTCGGTCGTAGCGTGGGCGGGCTATGGCGACGGCCACCTGGTGTGGGCATTGCCCGATGGTTCGCTCTACGCCGCGCCCTTCGACGCGGGCCGCAAACGGCTGACCGGGCCAACCCAGGCGCTGGGTGCGACGGCCCAGGTGACGCTCGGCCAGCGTCCGATCGTCGCGGTTTCCCGCAACAACACGATCGCCTACGTGCCCAGCCTGCCGCTCTCGCTGACGCGCGTGGACCGGGACGGTCGATCGACGACCCTGCTCGACGCGCCGCGTCCCTATCACAGCCCTCGCGTTTCACCAGACGGCCGCCGCGTGGCCGTGGACTTCCGCGAGCAGACCCGCGACGTCTGGTTGTTCGACCTCGCCGACCAGACCCTTTCCCGTCTCACGTTCGACAACGACGGGCACGACCCGACGTGGATGCCGGATGGCCGTGGCGTGCTCTACGCCACGTCGCGGAACGGCCAGATCGGGACGTTCCGCCGCAACGCGGACGGCGGCGGCGTGGCCGAGTCGGTGCTGGTCCAGGGACTCCAGCTCACAGTGCACAGCGTCACCCCCGACGGGCGCACCGGTATCGGAGTCGCGTTCGGCGGAAGAGGAGGAAGCGACCTCTTCACGGTGCTGCTGACGGGTGGCGGGAAGGCGGAGCCGTTGCTCGCCACGCCGTTCCTCGAGGGCTGGCCCGCGCTCTCGCCCGACGGCCGGTGGCTTGCCTACCAGTCGAACGAATCGGGGCGGGACGAGGTGTACGTGCGGCCGTTCCCGGGTCCCGGCGGCAAGATCATCGTGTCGCAAAACGGGGGCGCGGAGCCGGTGTGGGCCCGCGGCGGGCGCGAGCTGTTCTATCGCAGCTTCGCCGGTCAGCCACAGCTGGTCGCCGCCGCGGTGGAGACCGGCTCCGTCTTCCGCGTGGTCTCGCGCACGCCGCTCTTCGAGGTGGCGGACTACGAGCCCGCTGACCCGCACGCCAACTACGACGTCTTCCCCGACGGCCGGAGCTTTCTTATGGTGCGGCGCGGCCGTCTCTCCGAGATCGTCTACCTGCAGAACCTGGCTGGGCTGCTGCAGCAGCAGGCGACGCGCCGCTAGACCCTCGCGCCGCGCCGGTCCGCGGCGCATCTTGATCGGCCGTGAACAGCATCCTGGAGCGTCTGACCACCGCGGTTGCGGACCGCTACGCGATTGAGCGCGAGCTCGGCGCCGGTGGGATGGCCACGGTCTACCTCGCGCGCGACACGCGCCACGGTCGGCAGGTCGCGATCAAGGTGCTGCGGCCCGAGCTGGCCGCGGTGCTCGGCGCCGAGCGGTTCCTGCGCGAGATCGAGACCGCCGCCCGGCTCAATCACCCGCACATCCTTCCGCTGCACGACTCCGGCCAGGCCGACAGCTTGCTGTACTACGTGATGCCGTACGTGGAGGGCGAGTCATTGCGCCGCCGGCTGACCGCCGAGCGCCAACTGCCGCTGCCCGAGGCGCTGGGCATCGCCCGGCAGGTGGCCGCCGCGCTCGACTACGCGCACCGCCACGGCGTGCTCCACCGCGACATCAAGCCCGAGAACATCCTGCTGCACGAAGGCGAGGCGCTGGTCGCCGATTTCGGCATCGCCATCGCCATCCGCGCCGCGGGCGGCGAGCGGCTCACCGAGACCGGTTTGTCGCTCGGCACACCCCATTACATGAGCCCCGAGCAGGCGACCGGGGAGCGCCAGCTGGACGCGCGCAGCGACGTCTACTCGCTCGGCTCCGTGCTGTACGAGATGCTGGCGGGCCAGCCGCCCCACACCGGGCCGACCGCGCAGGCGATCGTGGCGCAGCTGCTCACTGAGCGCGCGCCCGACGTGCGGGCGCTGCGCAACACCGTCCCGCCGTCGGTGGCCGACGCGGTGGCCCGGGCGCTGGCCAAGCTCCCGGCCGACCGGTTCGCCAGCGCGGCCGAGTTCGCCGCGGCGCTCGGCCAGGCGACCACGGCGGCGGCCCCCGCGGCGATCTCGCCCCGCGACGCGATCGCGGCGCTGGTCAGTTCGGTGGTGCGCTCCCGGCGGCTGAAGGCGGTCGCCCCGTGGGCGGTGGCCGGCCTCGCGGCGCTCGGGGCGTTCGCAGGCTGGCGACGGCCCCCGGCGTCCGAGCCGCTGCGGCGCTTCACGGTGACGCTGCCGCCCGACCAGCGCCTGGATCTGGTCCACAACGGCACCGTGCTGGCGCTCTCGCCCAACGGCCGATACCTCGTGTACACGGGCATGGGGCAGCCGGGCCGGCAATTGTGGCTGCGTGGAATCGACCAGTTGCAGGCGCGGCCCATCGCGGGGACCGAGGATGCGCGGCACCCGTTCTTCTCGCCTGACGGCGCCTGGATCGGCTTCTGGGCCCAAAACAAGATCAAGAAAGTCGCCCTGGCGGGCGGCCCTCCACTCACCGTCGCCGACGCGCCGACCATGCGCGGCGCCAGCTGGGGGCCGGGCGACGTCATCGTGTTCGCCAATCTGAACGGGCCCCTGTTCCGAGTTTCCGCGGCCGGCGGCGCGATCGATACGGTAACCCGGCTCGACACTGCCCGGGTGGAGATCAGCCACCGCTGGCCGGAGATCATGCCCGGCGGCCGAGCGGCGCTGTTCACGGTTCAAGCCGCCGGGGCCGACGGGTTTCAGGTGGGAGTCGTCTCGTTCGAAACGGGGGAAGTAAAGCTCCTGCTCAGCCGGGCGTCAGACGCCCGCTACGTCCCCACCGGCCATCTGGTATACGCCAGCGCCGGTGGCGCGCTGCTCGCGGTCCCCTTCGACCCGCGGCGGCTCGCGGTGACCGGCTCTCCGGTATCGCTGTTGGAAGGCCTGCTGGTCCGGCCCAGCGGCGCGGCCGAGTTTGCCATCGGTGGCGATGGCTCGTTGATCTACTTGTCCGGGGCGCCGCCAGAGCAGGAACTGGTGTTGGTGGATCGGCAGGGCGGCGAACGTGCGCTCACGGGAAAGCTGAAGTCGCCCCAGGGTCCTCGTTTCTCCCCCGACGGCCGGCGGGTCGCGCTCACGCTCACCGACGGCGCGGCGCCGGACGTCTGGGTATACGACGTCCCCCAGGGCACGCTGTCGCGGCTGACCTTCGAGGGGCAGAACTACTACCCCGCCTGGAGTCCCGACGGCCGGAAGGTGGCCTACTCGTCCTCCCGGGCCGGGAGCGATCGCGACATCTACTGGAAAGCATGGGACGGCAGCGGCGCGGAGGATACGCTCGTCGCACGTCCGGAGGAGCAGTGGGAAGTGGCGTTCGCGCCCGACGGCCGGTCGCTGGTCTATCGTGAGGCCAATGCCAAGACCGCGCGCGACATCTGGCTCCTGCCGCTGCAGGGCGACCGGACCCCACAGCCGTTGCTCACGACGCCGTTCGAGGAGCGGGGACCCTCCGTGTCGGCGGACGGGCGTTGGCTCGCCTACACCTCGGAGGAGACGGGAAAAGAGGAGGTGTACGTCCGCCCCTATCCCGGAGCCGGCGGACGGTGGCAGGTCTCGGCGGGCGGCGGACAGGAGCCGCTGTGGGCGCGGAACGGGCGTGAGCTGTTCTACCGCAGCGGCGACTCCCTGATCGCCGTGGATGTGCGCCCCGGCGCGGTATTCTCGGTCGGGAGCCGCCGGCTGCTGTTCCGAGGGCGGTACTCTGCCAACAACAACTACCCGAACTACGACACGCACCCCGACGGCCGGCGCTTCCTCATGATCAAGTCCCAGGAGGGACCGTCGGAGCTGGTGGCGGTGCTGGGGTGGTTCGGCGAGCTACGCCGGCGCACGAGTCCCGCGGCGCAGGAATGAAAATCGCGGTCTGCATCAAGCGCGTCGCCGACTCGGAAACGCGCGTCAAGATCGCCGCCGACGGCAAGTCGCTCGACGAGGCTGGCGTCAAGTTCATTCTCAATCCCTACGACGAATTCGCCGTTGAAGAGGCCTTGCAGCGCAAGGAAAAGGCCGGCACGGGCGAGGTGGTGGTGATCGCCTGCGGCCCGGCAAGCGCTCGGGAGACGATCCGCACCGCGCTCGCGATGGGCGCCGATCGGGGCGTGCTGCTCGAGGCGGCGGTGGTCCCGGCGGACGGGTTGGCCGTGGCCCGCGCGCTCGCCGCCGAGCTGAAGGACGGCGGCTTCGATCTCATCCTCTTCGGCAAGGTGGCGATCGACGATTACAGCCATCAGGTCGGACCGATGACGGCCGAGCTGCTCGGCTTGCCGTGTGTCACCTGTGTCGCCCATCTCGATCTGGCCGATGGAAAGGGAACCGCCGAGCGAGAGGTCGAGGGCGGCATGGAGGAAGTCGAGTTTCCGCTCCCCGCGGTGCTCACGGTCGACAAGGGTTTGAACGAGCCGCGCTACCCCGCCCTCAAGGGAATCATGGCGGCCAAGAAGAAGCCGCTCGACGTGAGACCGGCCGCGCTGGGCGCCGCCGGTCTCGAAGTGCTGGGGATGACGCTGCCACCCGAACGCACGGAGGGCCGCATCGTGGGCGAAGGCGCGGCGGCCATTCCGGAGCTGGTGCGCCTGCTGCGGGAAGAGGCGAAGGTTCTATGAGCCACGTCCTCGCCGTCGTCGAACAGCGCGACGGCGCTTTGCGCAAGGTGAGTCACGAGGTCGTGACCGGCGCGCGCCGGCTGGCCGATGCCTTGGGTGGCGAGGTGCACGCGATCGTGCTCGCCACGGGCCCGGTGCAGGGGACCGATGCCACGGGCCGCTATGGCGCGGACAAGGTCATCACCGCGATCAACGCGGGCTTCGCCCAGTATGCGCCGGAGGGATTCACCCGCGCCGTGGCGGAGCGCGCGGCCGCGGGTGGGTACGGCGCCATCGTGTTCGCCGCCAGCGCGCAAGGGAAGGATCTCGCGCCGCGCGTCGCCGCCCGGCTGGGCGTCCCGCTCGCCTCCGACGTGACCGACGTGTCGGTCGACGGCGGCCAGGTGATCGTGTCGCGTCCCGTGTACGCCGGCAAGGCGCTGCTCAAGGTGAAAGTGACCGCGACGCCAGCCGTGGTCTCGCTGCGGCCCAATGTGTTCACCCCGGTGGAGCGGCCCAAACCAGGCACGGCCGAGGCGGCCGCGGTTGCGGGTGATGCGGGGCGGGTCATCGTAAAGGGGATCAAGGCGGCCGCCAGCGGCGCGCTCGACGTCGCCGAGGCAGCGATCGTGGTGTCGGGCGGTCGCGGATTGAAGGAGCCTGCCAACTTCAAGCTGCTGGAGGATCTGGCGCAGGCGTTTGCCGGCAAGGCGGCCGTCGGCGCGTCGCGCGCGGTCGTCGATGCCGGGTGGCGCCCGCACGGTGACCAGGTGGGCCAGACGGGCAAGACGGTGAGCCCGTCGCTGTACGTCGCCGTCGGCATCTCCGGTGCGATCCAGCACCTGGCCGGCATGCGCACCGCGAAGGTGATCGTCGCGATCAACAAGGACAAAGACGCTCCCATATTCAAGGTGGCGGATTACGGGATCGTGGGGGATTTGTTCGAGATCGTGCCTCGGCTTACGGAGGAGATCAAGAAGTTTCATGGCTGAAACCGTCCGTCTCTCCACGGCGCTGGCCGACCGCTACGTGATCGAGCGCGAGCTCGGCGCCGGCGGCATGGCCACCGTCTACCTCGCCCGTGACAGAAAGCACGACCGCGAAGTCGCCCTCAAGGTGTTGCGGCCGGAGCTGGCGGCCGTGCTCGGCGCCGAGCGGTTCTTGAACGAGATCAAGATCAGCGCGCGATTGGACCACCCCCATATCCTCACGCTGATCGATTCGGGTGCCGCCGATGGATTCCTCTATTACGTGCTGCCGTACGTGCGCGGCGAATCGCTGCGGGCCCGCCTGACGCGCGTGCAGCAGCTCGGCATCGAGGAAGCATTGGCGATCACGCGCCAGGTGGCGAGCGCGCTCGACTACGCGCACCGCCAGGGCGTGGTGCACCGCGACATCAAGCCGGAAAACATCCTGATCCAGGAAGGCGAGGCGATGCTGACGGACTTCGGCATCGCGCTCGCCGTGAAAGAAGCCGGCGGCAACCGGCTCACCGAGACCGGCCTCTCGCTCGGCACCCCGCAGTACATGAGCCCGGAGCAGGCCACCGGCGACCGGCAACTCGATGCCCGCAGCGACGTGTACTCGCTCGGCGCCGTGTTGTACGAGATGCTCGCGGGCGAGCCGCCCGTGACGGGCCCGACGGTGCAGGCCGTGATCGCGAAGCTGCTCACGGAGCGGCCCACCCGCATGCGCGTCGTGCGCGACACCGTGCCCGAAGCGGTGGACAACGCACTGGCGAAGGCGCTGGCCAAGGCTCCAGCGGATCGCTTCTCCCATGCAGGGGATTTTGCCCGCGCCCTCGAGGAGGGGAGCAAGCCTGCCGCGACCGTTCGCGGGGCTCCCCGCACGCTCACCTACACGCTCGGCATCGTGGGGGTGGCCGCGATCGCCGCGCTGGGGGTCTGGATCGGAAGGTCGCAGCGCGGCTCTGCGGGCAGCTCGGCCGTCACGTTGCGGGATCGGACCCAGCTGACCTTCACGGGACGGATTCGCGCGCCCGCCATCTCGGGGGACGGGAAGCAGCTGGCGTACATCACGTCCAGCTGCGTGGGCAATGCGTGCACCTACTCGGTGGAGATCCAGGACGTGGCCGGAACCGCCACGCGGCGCGTGCTCGAGGGCGCGACGTCGGCCTACTTGCTCCAGTGGAGCCCGGACCGCCGCAACCTGCTGTTCTCGGGCAGCATCGGTCACCGCTACGGAAGCTATCTGGTGCCCACGCTCGGTGGTGCCCCGCGTTACTTGACCTCGAGCGGCGCGGACTTCTGGGCCGGTGGAGACTCGCTGTTGGTGGCGCCGCCCTACAGGCCGGACAGCGTGTTCTGGCTACGCGTCGAGGGCCTGGACGGATCGGTGCGCGACAGCATTCGAATCGCCGGGCCAGGTCTGGGGGTGTTCCCGATCGCCATCCCGGGATCGCCGTGGATCGTCGCGAATGTGGCCCAGACCCGGGCTCTCTCAGAGTACCGGGTCATCGGCCGCGATGGCCGCACGCGTGACCGGCTGTTGCTGCCTTACGGACTTGCCCGTGGATCCACCGATGCCTTGTGGATCGGCCCATCCTCTTTCTTCGCGAATGTCACGATGATCACGCGAATCCCTCTTGATGGGAAGGAGGGCACACTCTCCAGGCGCGTCGACACGGTGTACACGGGAACGCCCACCGGCTTCGACGTCACCGCGGACGGGAGCTCGCTGGTGCTGGACGAGGGCACCTACGAGTACGGTGTCTGGGCCCTGGGCTTCGTGGACGCGCTGCACGGCGTGTTCGCGCCGGACCGCCGCGTGGTGAACGCGTCATCACAGATTGTCGCATCGGTCTCGCCCGACGGCGGCCGGCTCCTGGTGATGCGCCAATTGGGCTCGGCGTCGGGGGGTGAGTCTCGCCTGTCCGTCATGCCGTTCTCCGGAGGGCCCGATACCCCGTTGCCGCTTTCGGGGCGTCTCGTCGGCTGGCACTGGACGGACTCGGTCACCGTGGCCCTCGCGGAACAGATACAAAGCAGAGTGAATCTCGCGCTGATCGACGTCCGGACGAATGTGCGCCGGGCTGGGTTGGCGATCCCGGACTCCACCCTCATCGGCGCCGGGGGTTACACCGCCCTGCCGGCCGGCGGCTGGGCCTGGATTGCAGCAGACGGCCAGAGCATTCGCATCCAGGGGCCGGGGGAAACCGCGCCGCGCACCATCGCCGTTCCCCCGTGGTACAATCTCATTTTTGGGCTGCGGGCCACCCCAGACAACCGTGGCCTGGCGTACGTCGGGTGGAACGCCGCCACGTACGACTCGGCGCGGGTCAGCATCGTGTCGTTGGCCGACGGCGCCACGACGCCGTGGGCTACGGCGTTCGCTGAGAATGCCTGGATCTCCTTTCTTCCAGATCGTTCAATCCTGTTCTCCGCGCTGGAGACCCAGGAGAGCCTGACGCTCTATCGCCTTCGGGGGCCCGGAAGAATGGAACGCATTGGCACTGTGCCACGACCAATCAACTTTGTGAACGTTTCCAGCGACCTGCGTCGAGCCGCCGTTACGGTGAGTGAATACCATGGCGACGCCTGGATGAGCCGGGTGGTGCGGCCCTGAAGAAAAGGCGCCATCAGCTGTCAGCTATCAGCTATCAGCCAAAACCATGATTCCATCTCAATACCAGCCGCCGCTGCCGCTCGAGAAGCTCATTCTCCCGCAAGGCGCCGAAGGCGCCGGCGATCATATGGAGCTTGACGTGCTGTTCGTGGGCGCCGGTCCGGCCGGGCTCGCGGGCGCCATCGAGCTGGCCCGGCTCGCCAAGCAGGACCCGAGCGTGGGTGAGCTGAACATCGGCGTGCTCGAAAAGGCCGAATTGCTGGGGGAGCACTCGCTGTCCGGGGCCGTCGTCAATCCACGTGCCATGCGCGAGCTGTTCCCGGACCTGAAGGACGCCGATTTTCCGTTTCGCGGCCCGGTCGCAAAAGAAGCGGTCTATCTCCTTACGGCGGGCGGCAAGGTCCGCCTCCCCACGCCGCCGACGATGCAGAACCACGGTCACTTCATCGCATCGATCTGCGAGATCGTGCGCTGGCTGGGGCAGCAGGCGGAAGCGCTGGGCGTCAACGTGTTCACCGGGTTTCCGGCGGCCGCCCTGCTCACCGACGGCGATCGTGTGACCGGCGTCCGTACCGCGGCTTCGGGACTGGGGCGCGATGGGCAGCCCTTGTCCTCCTACACGGCCCCGAACGATCTCACGGCGAAGGTCACGGCGCTGTCCGAAGGCACGCGCGGTCTCTTGTCGCAAGCGTGGCTCGAGTGGCAGCGGGTCGGCTCGGAGAATCCCCAGATCTTCGCGCTCGGCGTGAAGGAGATCTGGGAGACCAAGCGCCCGCTGGACCGGATCATCCATACGCTCGGCTGGCCGCTCCCCAACGACGCCTTCGGGGGAAGCTTCTGCTATCCGCTCGAACCGAACCTCGTGGCGCTGGGCATCGTGGTGGGGCTCGACTACGGCGCCGCCGATCTCGACATCCACGTGTTGTTGCAGCGGCTCAAGGGCCATCCCCTGTTCCGGGAATACCTGGAGGGCGGCGAGATGGTGGAATGGGGCGCGAAGACGATTCCCGAGGGCGGCTACTACGCCCTGCCGTTACGCCGCTCTGGGGATGGCGTGGTACTGCTGGGCGACGCGGCCGGACTGGTGGACGTGCCCTCGCTCAAGGGGATTCACTACGCGATGCAGTCGGGGATGTACGCGGCCCGCACGATTTTCCAGGCCCTGAAGCGCGGCGACGTGTCCGCCGGCCGGCTGGCCGAATACGATCGCCTGGTGAACGCCTCATACATCGCGAGTGACCTGCACCGCACCCGCAACATGCGGCTCGCCTTCCGGGATGGATTCTACGCCGGCGGCATCAAGGCGGGTCTCATGACGCTCACCGGCGGGCGATTCCCGGGCGGAAAGATCGCGATGCACGCCGACGCCGATGCGCCCCGCCGCGCGGACGGGACCGAGCCGTTCACGCCCGATGGCAAGCTGACGTTCAGCAAGGTAGACGGGGTGTTCAAGGCGGGGAACACGACGCGCGACACGATTCCCAGTCATCTCGTGGTGGGGCAGGACGTGACGCCCGAGGTGGCGCGGTTCTACGCCCACGTCTGTCCCGCGGGCGTCTATGAGGAAGTGGACGGGAAGCTCAGGGTGAATGCGCCGAACTGCGTGGACTGCAAAGCCACCGACGTGCTGGGCCCGCGCTGGACGCCGCGCGAAGGCGGCAGTGGGCCGAAGTACAAGCGGATGTAGTCCCTCCGCTCCTCACATCCGGAAGAACACCATCGGATTCGCCTGAGAGGAGTGAATCGGTTCAACCAGCCCGACCTCTTGCCTCAGCGCGACCAGGCGATCGTAGTTGCTCTCCGCCGCCGCCGGCGCGGCGGTGAAGTAGGGGGCGCCGCGGCGCGACAGCCAATCCTGCACGACGCCTGCCTCTCCAAAGCGATCGAGCCGCTCCGGAGCCGGGAAAATGTCGTGGATACAGACGGGCGTCCCCGGCCGGAGGCGCGGCAGCAGGTCCGTTAGATACCAGTTGGCGAACGGCGCCGAGTGCGCGGCGTCGAGGAACAGATAGTCGATGGAAGCGGGAAGTCGATCGGGCGGCTGCGTCACATCACCCAGGATGAACGTCCAGCGGCCGTCCGCCAGGTCACGCGGTACGGCACGGGTGCTGTAATCGTGAACGTCGTACGAGTAGAGATGTCCGTTTCCATTGTCCCGCAGCGCCGCGAGCAGCCAGGTGGTGGACCAGCCGCGGTCGGGTGCGATCTCCACGACCGTCGCTGGCCGGAAGGCCCGCACCAGCAGATACGTCACTTCGGCTTCGATGTCGTCGAATTGGGGCTTCAGGCGCCGCTTGTAGTGCGGCGGCAGTCCGAGGACGCGCAGGGCGACACTGAGAACATGGTAGGCCGTGAATCGCTCGAGCTTGGCGTCCCCACGCTCGGCGTAGCGACGGCGTTGCTCGTCTCGCACCCGCCGCAACTCGGGCAGAAAACGGCGATACAGCTCAGAGACGAATGCGACGTCGAGCGGCGTGTCGGTCATTCCCGTTTCATGGGTCCAGACTCGTCACGTCCAGAATGATCAACGCCGCCCCGCTCGGATTCTTCGCCCCAAAGGCGTACAGTCTGCCGCCGATGCTCGCGAAAGTCGCGGTGTGCACGCCGCTCGAGACGAGGTACTTGCCGACGAACGCGGGATGCGCGGGGTCGGCGAGCGAATAGAACCAGAACCCGGAGCTCAGCCCGCTCTCGGTGCTGAACAGCAGGAGCTTCCCGTCCGCCGAGACCTCGACATCGCTCACGGCGCCCACGTCCGAGACGAGAATCGAGTCCACGGCCACGGGGGCGCCGCCGCCGTTCAGCTGCCAGATCTTGAGCAGGCTCCCGCTCTGCCCGGTGCGCTGAAAATGGTCCCAGGTTCCCGTGTACGCGTAGCTGCTGGCGACGGCCAGGTCTGACGTATACCGGTCCGTTTGGTTATTGCCACCGCCCGCGCGGCTGAGCGCTCCCAGGCTCGTGCTGAGCTGCCACAGTCCCGACAGCATGTCGGTGGCGTACAGCGAGCCCTGGTACAGCTGCACGCCCCAGGTGTAGGTGTTGCCGACCCCGAAGTTCAGCGTATCGATCAGGCGGGAAGAGATGTCGCCCGACAGCGTGCCCGAGACGTCGATCGCCGCGACACCGCCGTTGTAGTAGGCGGCGTAGAGGATCTGGTTGGGCTCGTCCATCCAGAAATTGTGCGTCCCCGCGCCGGCGCGGTGGAAGAACGCGACCTCGTGAATGTTGGTCAGGTCGGAGACGTCCACAACGTGAATGTCTCCCGACGAGGAAGCGCCGACCTGGCCCGGGCCTTCCTGTCCGACGAACAGGTACTTCTTCTCGCTGGTCACCGGATTGTGGAACCACCAGGCGTTGTGCGCCGAGCCGCCCGAAGTGGTGAGACTGTCCACCAGCACGGGGTTGGCGGGTGAGCCGCCCGCGATCCCGTTCCCGACGTCATAGATCAGCACCCCGGAGTTCCACGCGGTGAGGAACGCGAGCCCGTCGCGGATGAACTGGTCGTGGAGGCCATAGTTCTCGGTGACCGGCAGGGACTTGACGAGCACGGGCGCTGCGGCCGACGGCAGGACCGTCGCGGTGAACGTCACGCTCGCGCCGGCAACCTGGGCGCGCGCCGTGGCCGTGCCGGCCGTCGTGCCCAGCACCCGGGTGGCGGTGGCGATGCCTCCGGCATCCGTGGTGGATGAGGCCGTGATGCTTCCGCCGCCGCCCGTGACTGCCCAGGAGACGGCGAGGCCGGCAATCGACGCGCCGGCGGTGTCCGTGACGCGAACCACGTACGGGACGGCGAGCGTCGCCCCGATCGTGTCGGTTTGCGCGTCGCCGGCCATGATCGTCAGGACGTAGCTCGGGCCGGGTCCTGAGCCTTCACTGCAAGCCAGGGCCGCCCCCAGCACGAGGAGTATCGCGATTCGATCGCGTCGCATGGTTGCTCCCTCGCCTCAGGGCATCTGCATGGCGGTCATGGCCCAGTCCGCGGGCTCGTAGCGGCCCATGCGGTGCACGCCCATCCCGGTCGCGAATCGGATACCGACGGTGACGGCGGCGCCGCGCTCGCGGCCGTAGAACGTCACCGGATCGAATACGCCGCCGCCGACCGGCGCGATCCCGATCCACGACCCCTCCACGAACGGCGCGTAGCGTAGCCGCCCCAGGCGCAGCTCGAGCTCGTCCCCCACGGTGACGATGCTCCAGCGGGTGATGCCCAGAATCGAGTTCTCGAACAACGGGCGGCGCGTCCGGAACGGACGCGCGAATACCCGCTCCTCTTCGGGCCGGTCGCTGCGCTCGAGGCGCAAGTAGGGACGGTGCCGCGGCAGGGCGAGCGCACCCTCGGCCAGCGCCGAGTGATAGACGAAGAACCCGTCCGCCGTGGCGGTGCGTGCCCATTCGAGCAAGCCATACCAGCGGCCGCGCTCGTAGCGCGTGGAGACGCTCGCCTTGCGGTCGTCGGGACCGGCGCCGGGACGGTTTTCGGGTGAGTGCACCCAGGCGTACGACGTCTGGGCCTCGAGCCCCGGGGCCAGCGTCATCGTGAGCCGAACGGCCCAGGAATCGCCGAACCGATCCCATGCCGGCCAGGAGCCAGGCGAGACGGGCTCGTCGCCGTTGAACAGCGCGCCTTCCAGGCGCGCCGGTCCGACACGCACGGCGGCCATGGCCACCGCCCGCTCGAGGATCTGGCTCAAGTGGTGATTGACGGGGAAGGCGACCGCAGGACGGGACATCGGGTCGGCGGTCCCGAACGGCACGAAGCCCTTGCCGGCCGCGACAAAGTAGCGGCGCCCGCCGCCAATCAGCATCAGCTCGTGCACGATGGTGTGGGGATGGCGCCGGTCCGCAAAGCTCTCACCCCAGTTCCCGGGAGCCAGCTGGCCGTTGGGAATCGTGTACTTCTCGAAGTTGGCCGTCGCCACGAGGCGCAACTGGCCCCCCAGGACGCCGGCGTGCAGCATGGCGATGGGTTGGACGATGCGAATTTCGCTCGCCGTCCGGCCGCCCGGAACCACGTTGGCCGTCACAAAGGCAGGGATCGCCTGGGCACCCCAGTCCGCGCTCGGCCGCTGCGCGTACGCTTGAGCGGTGACGGCAGCGCCAATCGCCAGGACGAGGGGCAGCATCAGAACTCCGGCTCCGCGGCGTGCTGCGGGTCGTCGAGCATCAGCGCCCGCAGCGTCTCTCCCGCGGGCACGGCGGGACGATCCTCCGGGACGATGAGCAGGGCATCGGCGCGAGCCATGGACGTGAGGATGCCGGAGCCCTGCGGCCCGGTCAACCGGGCGCCAAGCGTGCCGTCCGGGCGTGGCGTGACGACGACGCGCAGATAATGGCGCAGCCGCGGCCCCAAGGTGACCGCGTCCTCGAGCACGACCGGGACGGTGCGCCGGAACGGCCGCGCGTGCCCCAGCAGGCGCCGGATCGCGGGTCGGACGAACAGCTCGAAGGTGACCATGGTGCTCACCGGGTTGCCGGGAAGCCCGATCCAGGGCGTTCCCCCCAGCAGGCCGAAGCCGAGCGGCCCACCGGGCCGGATGCGGACGCGCCAGAACTTCATCTCGCACCCCAGCTCCTCCAGCACCTGCCGCACGAGATCGCGCTCGCCGACGCTCACGCCTGCCGTCGTGACCAGCAGATCGCAGCCCCCGGCGCGCGCGAATGCGGCCCGCAGCTCCTCCCGCCGGTCGGCCACGAGGCCCAGGTCTCGGGGCACGCCGCCGGCGCGCTGGATCATGGCGCGGATGGTGTAGGAGTTGGACGTCGCGATCTTGCGGCCGGCGAGAATGTCCTCGCGCCGGTCCAGGTCGACGATCTCGTCGCCCGAGGCGAGCAACGCAACGACCGGCCGCCGGTGTACGGCCACGGGCTCGTGCGCGATCGAGGCGAGCACGCCGAGCTGGGCGGGGCCAAGTGGCGCGCCGGCGGGCAGCACCGTCTGGCCGGCGCGAATGTCTTCGCCCTGCTTGCGGATGTTTTTCCCCGCGTCGCGGGCGTTGCGGATCGTGACCCGGTCGCTTCGGGGATCGGTGTCTTCCTGGCGGATCACCCCGTCGGCGCCGGCCGGGATAGGCGCGCCGGTGAAGACGCGCGCCGCTTCGCCGGCTCCGATTGGGCCGGTGGGTTGCTCGCCCGCCGCGACGGTTTCGACCAGGCGCAGGACGGCGCCGGCGCGCGCGTCGGCGGCGCGGCAGGCGTAGCCGTCCATGGCCGAGTTGTCCCAGGGAGGCAGATCGATCGGGCTGATCACCGCTTCGGCGCACACCAGGTCGAGCGCCTCGCGCAGCGGCCGGTGATCGATCGGGAGCGGGCGAACGTGGGAGACGATCAGCCGCGCCGCCTCGTTCGCCGTGAGTGCAGTGAGCGAGCTCAGGGGGGCAGGATCCGGGCGCGATCCCAGGCGAGGTTGGCGATGGCGACGAGCCAGCTGGTGTCGGTGAAGCGGAACACCGGGAACGGCGCGCGGAACGCCGGGTGGTCGGTGACCATCGCCACCCATTGATCCGCGTCGTCGCGGGCCGGGTCGTACATCGGCTGCTCGCCACACACGCGGCGGAACACTTCGATCTTGGGCAGCGGGTGGGCCGAGAAGCCTTCGACGAGGATGATGTCGGCGCCGTCCAGGTACCGGCGCGCCAGGGTGATGGGATCGCTCTCCTGTTCCGTGCGCTCGAACAGCACGCGCGCTCCCGGCGCCTCGAGCAGGACGCGCTCCGCCTTTCCCTCGTTCCAGTGGCGCCAGGTGTCCTTGCCGCGCTGGTCCATGTCGGCCGCGTGCGTGCCGTGCTTGAGCGTCATGACGCGCCGTTTGCGGCGCAACTCGTTCGCGAGCGCGACCACCAGCGTGGTCTTGCCCGCGTCCTTCTTCCCGATGATCGAAATCATCCGCGTCGGCGCCACAACTCCTCCGCCTGCTCCAGGTCTTCCGGGCGATTCACATTGAAGAACAGCTCGCCGGGATCGCCGAATGCCCTCGTCCGGTGGAGCGATAGTGTACCGCACCGCACGGCTTCGTGGAAGGCGATGGCGCGAAGATCCCCGCGCGCGATCGCCCGCTCGATCGGTTCGCGACACGCGGGACCGTACACGCCGCATAGCGGTTCGAGTCCCCGGGGTGAGCTGCTTTCGGGAAGCAAGACGTCGAACCCGTCGAGCTCCAGGACCAGCGTCCGCAGCAGGGGCGCCGTCACGAACGGCATGTCCCAGGCCACGCACAGCACGGGGCCGTCGCCCGCGGCGACCGCCGTCAGAATCCCGCCCAGACTGCCGGCGCCGGGAACGCGGTCCGGGGCGCAGGTGAGGTCGGGGCGCCAGTGTGGCGCGTCCGGATCGTTGGCGACGAGCAGCGGTGGGGCGCCGGTCGCTTCGGTCACCGCATCCACGACGCGATCGAGGATGCGGCGGCCGCCGACCAGGAGGAGTCCTTTCGTGTGGCCGGCGTAACGGCTGGCGGCGCCCCCGGCCAGCACGGCGCCCCGCACTTTCATCGGACCTCGAGCAGCTGGTGGTCCACCGCGAGACAGCGATCCATCACGCACGGGATGCCGGCGGCGGCCGCGCGCGCGGCGGCGGCATGATCCACGACCCCCTGCTGCAGCCAGATGAGCCGCGGCCGCAGCGCGATCGCCTCATCCACAACCCGGCCGGCGAGCTCGCTGCGCCGGAACACGTTCACCACGTCGATCGCGTGCTCCACTGCGGCGGCGCCCAGCGAGGGATAGCTGCGCTCCCCCAGGACGGCCGCCACGTTCGGGTTCACCGGCACGATCCGATAGCCCGCCTTCTGTAAGTAGCGCCCGACCCCATGGCTGGGTCGTGCCGGATCGGCCGACAGGCCCACCACGGCCACGGTCTTCGCTTCCCGCAGCAGCGCCCGCAGCGCGTCACGCGTCGCCGAAATACTCGGAGTAGAGATGGGGACCCTCCTGCACCCGCACCGCGTGCAGCGTCACGCCGGGCGGCAGCGCGCCCGCGAGCCGCTCCCACACGTACACCGCGAGCGCCTCGCCGGTCGCGAGCCGGCTTCCCGCCGCAAACTCCGGGATGTCCCGGTTGACGTGCCGCCCCGCGAAGCGAGCCGTGATTTCGCGCTCGAGCAGCGCGTCCAGGGCCTGCAGACTCACGACGCCACCCGCGGCGGCGGCCAGCGGCCCTTTCACCGTGACCCGCACGTGATAGCGGTGCGGGTGATCCTCCGCCGCCTTCCCGAACGTTCGCGCGTTCTGGTCCGCCGTCCAATCCGCCCGCGCGATCCGGTGCGACGCGTCGAATTCGACGATTCTCGTGAGATACACGGTGGCCATGGTCAGAATACCCTCACCGCGCTGGCTTTGAACGCGTACGTCACTGGCGCGCCCGGCGACAGCGCCAGCTCTCGGACCGCTTCTTCCGTAATGGCGGCGACCAGCTCGATGCCCACGTCGCCCGTGACGTGGACCAGCCCGGGGCGCGGCCGGACCAGCCGGGTCACGTGCCCGGAGAAGACGTTCCGCGCCGAGGACGCAACCGGCTCGCGCGAGAGAAAGATGTCACTCGGCGCGACCGCGAGAATCGCCGGCCCGGTGCGCTCGGTCGCGACCGCGATCTCGACCGACGCCACCCGCACGTGGCGGGCGGCGTCGGGGGATCCCGGGGGAATGTCGACGCGAAACAGGTTCTCCGGGGTCACCGGCGCGAGCCGGCCGTCGGCGAGCGCCCGGAGGTCGTCGGACCAGCGGTAGGCGTCCTCCAGCTGGTGCGAGGCGAGGCACACCGTCACCGGGCGCCGCGCCCGCTCTTCCTGCAGCACGCGGTACATCTGCTGGCTGGCCGCCCGATCGGCGGAGCTCACCGGCTCGTCGAGCAGCAGCACGTCCGACTCGAGCACCAGCGCGCGAGCCACCGCGACGCGTTGGATCTCCCCTTCGGACAGCTCGGTGTGGCGTCGCGCGAGCAATGGGTGCACGTCGAGCCGCCGCGCCATGGCCTCGAGCCGGTCGTTCGCGGCGGAACGTCTCATTCCGGCTGCCAGCAAACCGTATCCGAGATTCTCCCGGACCGTGCCGCGGAACAATACGGGCCGTTGCTCGACCAGGGTCACGCGGCGCCGGAACGGGCGGGCGGGGGCGGCGCGCCGTCCGTCGAGCCACACCTCGCCTTCGCTCGGGCGTTCGAGCAATGCGGCGAGGCGCAACAGCGTACTCTTCCCCGAGCCGTTCGGCCCCACGATCGCCACCGTGGCGCCCCGCTCCACGGTGAAGCGCTCGAGCTCGAGCACGGTGCGTCCCGCGTAGCGATGCCGCACGCCGCGCAGCTCAAGCACGGCCGGCGCCCTGCAACAGCTGCAGCGCGACGTTCACGACCAGGGCGAGCACGATCAGCAGCAGCCCGAGCGCCAGCGCCATGCCGAAGTCACCCTGCGCCGCGTGCAGCGCCACGGCGGTGGTGAGGGTGCGCGTCTGGCCGCGAATGTTTCCGCCCACCATGAGGGCCGCGCCCACTTCGGCCACGCATTGACCGAAGGCCGCGGTCACGACCGCGGCGAGTCCGAACCGGGCTTCGCGCGCCACCGTCCAGGCGGCCCGCCACGTGCCGGCGCCGAGCGTCAGCGCGGTGCGGCGAATCCTCGGGTCGACGCCCTGCACGGCGGCGGCCGACAAGGCGGCCGCGATCGGCAGCGCCAGCAGCACGTCGCCGATGACGATGGCCGGCCAGGTGTAGAGCAGCCCCAAACCGCCGAGCGGGCCGCGGCGCGACAGCATGCCGAGCAGGAGCAGGCCCACGACGACGGTGGGGAAGGCGAGGGCGGTGTTGACCACGGTCAGCGCCGCGCGCCGCCCCCAGAAGGGTCTGGTAGCGAGCAAGAAACCGGCGGGGATACCGAGCGCGCAGGCGATCGTGGTCGCGACCAGCGCGACCTTCAGCGTGAGCAGGGTGACGCCCAGGACCTCGGCGTCCCCCGACACCAGCAGGTGGACGGCGCGGCGCCAGCCGTCCGCTAGAAAGTCCATCCGACGCCGAACGTCGCCCAGGGGTGGGTCGTTCCCTCGATGAGGGGCGCGGTCACCGGGATCACGTTCGGTCGATACGAGAACGGATACCGCAGGCGGTATCGCACCAGGCGCCAGCCGAGCTCGACGGAAAGCCGCCGCGCCGGATACCAGCGGAGCCCGACTTCCGGCCCATAGGTGAACTTGCTGCCGAACGAGTAGCCGCTCGAGTCGGCCCCGATGGCGGTGCCGAAGATCATGCCGAACGTCGCGCCCACGTACGGTTGGAGGTTGTGAAAGGTCTTCCCGCCGGTGAGCGACGCCTGGACGCCCCAGTCGATCAGGACGAGATCGTTGTCGATCGGCCCCTTCTTCTGGGGGAGCGAATCGGTGGGGTCGAAGAAATAGGCGTCGGTCTGCGCATAGGCGGCATCGGCCGTGAGCGAGATCACGCCGCCGAGCGCGTACTCGAGGCGCAGCCCACCGGTCGGACCGCTGGATGGGCCGACGGGAACGCGGCCTCGTCCGCCGCCGAAGTATCCGGTGAACACCCGTACCGTGGCTCCGCGGCGCAGGTCGCGGTAGGGCGAGGTGCCGGGGTCGTGGCCCACCTGGGCGGACAGGCGGATTGACGGATGGGCGGATAGCAAAGCGACGACGCCCACTGCAGTCCGCGAGATTGTTCTCCATCCGGCCATCAGTCCACCTCCCGAAGGTCCTTGCCCGTCATCGCTTCCGGCGGCTCGAGTCCGAGCAGCCGCAACACCGTCGGCCCCACGTCGCGCAGGCTGCCCCCGTGGCGTAGTTGACGCACCCCATCGGCGGCGACCAGGAGGAATGGTACCGGGTTTGTCGTGTGCGCGGTGTGCGGCCCACCGGTCGAGGGGTCGATCATCGACTCGCAATTGCCGTGGTCGGCGGTGATCAGCAGGGTCGTCCGGCCCCGTGTCGCGCTCGCCAGCACGCGGGTCAGGCAGGCATCCACAGTCTCGACGGCCTTCACCGCCGCCGGTAGTATCCCGGAGTGCCCCACCATGTCTCCGTTGGCGTAGTTGCACAGGATGAAATCGTGGTTCCGGGCTTCGATCGCCCGGCACAACACGTCGGTCACGCCGGGGGCGCTCATCTCGGGGCGCTGATCGTAGGTCGCCACGTCCTTCACGGACGGCACGAGCTCCCGCTCCTCGCCCGGGTACGCCGCTTCCACGCCGCCATTGAAGAAGTACGTCACGTGGGCGTACTTCTCCGTTTCGGCGGTGCGGAACATGGTCTTGCCCCGGTCGGCCAGCACCTGGGCCACGATCTGGTGCAAGGCCATCGGCCCGAAGGCCATCGGGAACGGGAACGTGGCGTCGTATTGCGTCATGGTGGCGAGAGAGATCCGCGGCCGCCGGGCGTCGGAAAACCCGTCGAAGCCGTCCAGCGCCAGCGCGCGGCAGATCTGTCGTACCCGATCGGCCCGGAAGTTCACCACGAGGACGCCGTCGCCGGTCGCGATGCGCGGGGCGCCCGCGATCACGCGCGACTTGATGAATTCGTCGGTTTCGCCGCCGTCGTAGGCCTGCTGGATCGCCGTGACGGGGTCACGGACTTCGACCCCGACGCCGTGCACCATGGCGTCGTAGGCCAGTTTGGTGCGATCCCACCGCGTATCGCGGTCCATCGCGTAGTAGCGGCCCGTGACAGTAGAGACAACCGGGCCCCGGGCTCCGGGGCCCGGATCCCGGCCGATGTTTTCGAGCAGCTCCTTCATGAACATCAATCCCGACTGCGGCGGAGTATCGCGTCCATCGAGCCAGCCGTGAATGGCGACCGGCACGCCGGCGCGCCGGCCCAGGTCCACCGCCGCCAGCAGATGCTGATCGATGGCGTGCACGCCGCCCGTGCCGATCAGCGACAGGAGATGGAGCGTGCCGCCCGAGCGTTTCACCGTGGCACACAGGTCGACGAGCGGTGGCAGCTGGAAGAATTCGCCCGACGCGATCGACTGGGAGATGCGGACGATGTCCTGCGGCACGACGCGACCGGCGCCGAGGTTCAGGTGGCCGACTTCGCTGTTGCCCATTTGTGCTTCGGGAAGGCCGACGGCGAGTCCCGAGGCGTTGAGCAGCGTCTTCGGGGCACGCTGCCAGAGACGGTCCCACGTGGGCGTGTCGCCCAGCTCGACGGCATTGCCGTCGCGCCCGGGGCGGAACCCCCAGCCGTCCAGCACGATGAGCGCGACCGGGGTGCGCGACCTGAGCCTGTCATTCATATTGAAGGGAATGCAATCTACCGACGCATTGCGCCTCCTACCAGTTGTCCTCTGCTTCGCCGCTCCACTCGCCGCGCAAACCCGGGTTCGCGTCTCGAGCGACGGCGCCTGGTTCTATCAGGCGGTCGGGGGACGCCGGCTGGCCCAGCTCGAATCGGGGGCGACGCTCGAGCAGGGGGCGGTGCAAGGGGACTGGGTCCAGGTGACGCTGGACGGCTGGATCTTCGGGTCGTCGGTCGGTTCCACCAGCCAGGGCGGCTTCGACCTCGCCGTCACCAAAGTCCCTTCTGAGAACCTGCGGGCGGCGCCGGCGGGCGAAGTGGTAGCGCTTCTCAGCGCTGGGTTGCTCCTCAACAAGCAGGGGGAGCAGGATCGCTGGGTGCACATACGTCGACAAGGGTGGATGCAGCGCTCGGCGTTGACCACGGTGCACCAGGCGGGGTCCGCTTCCACCCCGGGGCGCCCTAAAGGACTCCCTGACGGTCGTGGTCCCGGGGGTAGCCCACCCGACACGACCCCCCCCGTCGCTGTGGACGCCGCCCGCGTCCAGGCGGTGCGGTCGACCAGCCTGTATCGTGCCCCCGACGCCACCAGCGACGCGACGGTCGCGGCCAACGCGCCGCTCAAGGTGTTGGGGCGCGCGGGCGAGTGGACGCGGGTCGCGCTCGAGGGCTGGGTGAAGACGGCGGACCTCCAATCGGCGCCCGCTGGGGTGCTCGTGGGGGTGAGCGCCGCCGAGCTGCGCGCCGAGCCGGAACGGTATGTCGGGGTGACGTTGCGCTGGACGCTGCAGGCGATCGCGCTGCGCGCCGCCGACGACCTGCGTCCCGATATTCCCGATGGAGCGACGTACCTTCTGGCCCGGGGGCCGATGCCCGAGCGCGGCTTCGTGTACGTCGTGGTGCCGCCGGCGCAGCGGGCCGCGGTCGAGGCGCTGGCGCCGCTGGCCACGGTTCGG
Organism: uncultured Gemmatimonadaceae bacterium; assembly: GCA_964599725.1. Lineage (GTDB taxonomy): Bacteria > Gemmatimonadota > Gemmatimonadetes > Gemmatimonadales > GWC2-71-9 > DASTHG01. The sequence continues at coordinate 98,595 of CAZRGT010000014.1, forward strand.
GCCACGGTGCGGGTGCGCACCGGGCGCAGCCGCTTCATCGGCAACCCGGTGGTGGATCTGGTCTCGTTCGAGGTGCAGCCATGAACGAAATTCTGCGCGACCGCCTGCTGCGCAAGCTGGAGACGCTTTCGGAAGAGAAGGTGTACCAGGTGCTCGACTACGTCGAGTTCCTGGAATCGAAGTACGCCGAGCGGCCGGCCGGCGCCCCGGCGTTTCAGAAAGTGGCCGAAACGCTCGAGGACACGATGCGCGCCGGCCGGGTCCCGATCACGATCATCAAGGGGACGATGGACGCGGTGGGGAAGGCGGGGAAGTTGTTCGAGGGACTGGCGGCGGCGGGCAAGGCGGCGGTGGAGGAGGCGCGGAAGAAACCGGCGGAGGGGACTCCGCCCGCGTCCGAGACGCCGCCACCAGGGTGCTAGGGCACCCGCTCCGGCGAGCGCTCATCGGTTTCCGCGATGAGCCGCTGCTGCGAGCTCCGCTCGGGATCCCCGGCGTCGGCAGCGCGCGTATAGGAACCGTCGGACTGCAGTTGCCAGGCGCTCGGGTCGGCGAGCTGGAGCTCGAGAATGTGATCCAGTCGAGCCCGGGCGGCGGGGTGGTCCACCGGCGTAATCACCTCCACCCGGCGCCGGAGGTTGCGCGGCCGCCAGTCGGCTGACCCGATGTAGTACTCGGGCGCGTCGGCGTTGCCGAAACGGTAGATGCGCGCATGCTCGAGGAACCGGCCCAGGACGCTCACCACGCGGGTCCGCTCGGACAGGCCTGGGACGCCGGGGCGGAGCATGCAGGGACCGCGCACCACGAGCTCCACGTCCACTCCCGCCTGGGACGCCCGGTACAGCGCGCCGATCACCGTGGCGTCGGCGAGGGCGTTGAGCTTCGCTCGGATGTGGCCGCCGCGCCCGGCCCGCGCGTGCTCGGCCTCGCGCGCGATCAGCGCGAGGACGCGCTCCTGCATGTTGGTCGGCGCCACCAGCAGCCGGCGGAACGCCGCCTGGGGCGGGCGCGAGGACCCGGTGAGCTCGTTGAACAGGGCGTGCACCTCCCCGGCAATGCCGTCGTCCGCGGTGAACAGCCCCAGGTCGGTGTACACCTTCGCCGTGTCGGGGTTGTAGTTGCCGCTGCCCACGTGGACGTAGCGGCGAGTTCGACCGTCCGTGCGGCGCACCACCAGCGCGATCTTGGCGTGGGTCTTCAGCGTCGCGAGACCGGTGATCACGTTGATGCCGGCCGACTCGAGGCTCTGCGCCCAGCCGATGTTCGCTTCCTCGTCAAATCGCGCCTTCAGCTCGACGAACACGGAGACGTCCTTGCCGTGCGCCGCGCCGCGGCGCAGCGCGTCGCCGATGCGAGACGGCCCGCCGGGACGATACAGGGTGACCTTGATCGCCACGACGTCCGGGTCGTCCGCCGCCTCGACGATGAAGCGCTCGAAGGTCGCCGTGAACGAGTCATACGGGTGATGGACCAGCACGTCGCTCTGGTCGAGTGCATCGAACATCGATCGGTGAGCGGCGAACGGATCGCGCGGCGTGAAGGGACGGTAGTCGAGGTCTGGGCCGGATGCCCGCGCCGCCAGCTCAGCCAGCGCCCCCAGGTGCACCGGGCCATCGGTCTCGTAGACGTCGGATGGGCCGAGGGCACTGTGTTGCCCGCTCTCCTCGAACCGCAGCTCGCGCTGCAGCAGCTCGCGCAGCTGGGACGGCATGTCACGCTCGACCTCGATCCGGACCACGGGTCCCCACGGCCGTCGCCGCACCTCCTCGGCCACCGCCTGCACGAAGCTCGCCGTGCCGAGCTCGTCGAGCTGGATGTCCCCGCTGCGCGTGACCCGAAACGCGTGCGCGGCGAGGACCTCCCGGCCCGGAAACAGCGTGCCCAGCTGGGCCCGGACCACCGCCTCGAGCGGCACCACGCTCCCCGCCCTCGCCGGCAGGAAGCGCGGCAGAGACGCGGGCAGCTCGACGGCGGCGAAATGCACGGGACTCCCGGGTTGGTCTCGCAGCATGACGGCCAGCGCCAGCCGGCGGTCGCTGATTTGCGGAAACGGATGGCCGGGCGCGCGGGTCAGCGCCTTCGGGGTCAGGAGCGGCGCGATTTCATCGGTGAACTGGCGCACGAGCCCGGCGCGCTCGTTGTCGTCGAGCGCCGCCCAGTCCCGCAGAGTGATCCCCGCCGCGGCGAGCGGCCCCGACGCAAGCTCGGCGAACGCACGGTACTGGCGCGCCAGGAGGGGGCGCAGCCGGATCGCGATCGCGTCCAACTGCTCCGCGGGAGCGAGGCCGTCAGGAGACCGGTGCGCGCTCCCCGCGGCCACCTGGTGCTTCAGGGCGCCGGCTTCGACCATGAAGAACTGGTCGAGATTGGTGCTGAAGATCGCGAGGAAGCGCAGCCGCGCCAGGAGCGGAGTGCGGGGATCTTCCGCCAGCGCGAGCACGCGCGCGTTGAACTCGAGCGTGCTGAGCTGGTTGTTGATGAACTGGTCCGGCGTGTGTTGCGCCGCGTCGAGCGCTTTGGCCGGGAGCACGGGCACCCGGAGCTCGCTGAGCGTGAGCCGGCTGGTCTCTGCGGTCGTCCCCCCCGGGCTTTCGCCCGGGGCCGGTGCGGCCTCGAGCGGCGCGGCCGACCACTCCGGCAGGAGCTCCGAGCGAGCGGCCACTGCGAGGGCTGCGAGGGTCGCCGGATCGCGCAGCACGGGGGACCCGACGCGAGCCACGATGTCGGGGGGAGCGAGCCAGACCAGTCTGCCGGGGGAAACCGGGGCGAGGTCGCGCCGCAGCCGCCGTGCCAACCACACCTCTACGGTGGGGCGAGCCTCCGCGCCCGGGGCGACGCCGAGCAGGCGCACCTCTCCCTCGGCGTTGCCGAAGAAGCGGCGCATGGCGCGGCGGCACGTATCTTCGCCGCCGCCGTCCTCGAGCGGCAGCTGCAGCACCGCTCCCAGCCGGTGCAGCGCCATGCGTCCGTGCGCCACCGCGACGACCGCGACCTGGCGCGGGCCCGGCGCCGGGCCCGAATCCCGCCGTGCCAGCGCGGCCACCAGCGCAGTGGCCCGCTCGGCGCGCGGCAGCGGCGCCGAAGTCAGTCCGTAGCGCCGCGTCGCCGCCTCCGCCAGGCGCGCGAGCGGGATCACGCCCCAGCGATCCCGCCACGCGACGAGCTCCTGGAATGTGGAACCGGCCTCGCCGCCACGCGCCGTGATCGTGTCGTAGGCGAGGATGAACTGGCCCGCGGGGACGATCGGGAGCCGCGCCCGGCGCACCTGCCGCACCACGGTCAGCTCCAGCTGCAACGCCAGCCGCGCGGGATCGATCAGTGCGCGCAGGCGGCGGGCGGGCTCGGAGTGGCCCTGGAGGATGTCGGGCGGGTCGAGCTCAGCGACCGGCGCCTCGCTGCGGGTCGCACCCGGCACCTCGAGGACCAGCCAGTGGCGGTCCTCCACGTCGAACCGGAGCCGGCACGCCGCGCCGCCCCGGCGCAGGTCGCCCTCCGGCGTGTCGAAGTAGAGATCGCGGTAGAAGGTTTGCCGCGGCCGTCCGGCGCGCAGGCCGAGCGGCAGCGGCGCCGCGAGCAGCTCCTCGAGCCGGGTGGCGGACGGCACGTCCCAGCGGAGGTCGGCCACGGCACGCATCGCCAGGGGAGGCGCCTCCGCTCAGTCGGTGCGGGGTTGAAACTCAGCGCTTGCGCCGTGCGCCGCGACGGCGGCGAGTAACGCGGCGGGCGCCGACGACTTCTTGAGGCGGACCTCATAGGTGAACGCGGTCCGGCCGCCCTCGCCCGGCGTGCGCCGCACCAGCTTCCAGCTCTTCACGTAGTCGTGCAGCGCCGCCTCGACGCGTTGCTGCGCCGGGCCGTCCGCCTGGACGACGAGGGAACCGTCGGGCCGCTCCGGGACCGCAACGGCGAACTCCCGCGTGAAGTTCGGCCGCGGCTCGTCCGCGTACGTGTCGCCGATGTTCAGCGCCCACAGCGACAGGACCGCAACGTTGAAGACCACGGAAACGACGAAGCCGAGCTCGAGCGCCCGCACCCCGGCGGCGAGGCCGACGGCGATCGCCAGGAAGATGTACACCGCATCCTTGGTGTCCTTGAGCGTGTTCCGGAACCGCACCGCCGCCGCGAGCCCGGCGAGGCTGAAGGCGAGGGCGAGGCTGTTGTGCACCAGCGCCGCGATCCCGGCCACCACGAGCGGCAGCAGGATCATCGTCTGCACCACCGACGGGTCCCACCCCTTTCGCTGCTTGCTCAGCATGTAGACCGACGCGACGGGGATCATCAACAGCAGGGCGCCGGTCATCGCCAGCGCGACGACCAACCCGGTGCTCGACACGGCCGGTGCTGCCACGCCCGCATCGGGCTGGGCTCCCGCGGCGAGCGATTGGCGCAGCTCGCGTTCGGAGCTGTCGAACGGGAGCTCGACCGAGACTGCCTCGCGCACGGCCGGTGAGTAGCGCGCCAGCACCAGGGTGCCGGCCACCAGCAGGGCGTAGTACAGCACCAGCCGCAGCAGCGATCGGTTGATGGGGTCCAGGTGCATCACGCGGCTCGTTCGGTCAGCGCTGGGCGCACGTCGCCTGGAGCTCTCTTCGCATGTCGCGGGGGTCGTTGATGGTGCGATAGAACTCGTCGTAATAGTCGAGCGTTTCCTTCACCTGCTTCGGCTCGAGCCCTGCCTGGTCGCGGTACAAGGCGTAGATGGCGTCCTTCTGCGCGTTGAAGCGCGCGAGCAGCGGCGCGAGACCCTCGACGGTGGGGCACTCGCCGCGGAAGAGGCGCTGGCTCACGGTTCGGATGCCGAGACGCGAGTCGGGGAACGCATACGGGGGCGAGATCACGCCCGACCAGTCGAAATCGTACGGCACGGGGTAGAGGACGCCGATCGAGTCGCGGATGACCACGATGTTGTGCAGCCCGGCGACCGACCAGTCCGTGTTGCCGATCAGGTACTGGAACACGGCCACCAAACCCATCTGCTCGGGATCGGCGTCGGACTGGTACGTGCCCAGGGCCTTGAACACCTCCGCCCGGCTGCGCCGGGCCATGCGGTCGTCGTCTTCGAGGAAAAATGCGTAGCGCGTCTCGGGCTCGCGTCGCCCCTTCGCATCCACATAGGTGACGCGCGCGAGGCGTGCGCGGAAGCTCCTGTCGGTGAGCAGACTGTAGATGCGGTAAATGAGGAACTCTTCGAGCAGGTAGTTCTCGTAGCTGCGGCCGGTGCGGCACTGCACGACGAGCTTGAAGCTCTTCTGATGCGCGAAGATGGTCTGCCCGGTCTGGCCCCGATCGAACCCGACCTTGAGCGGCGGATGCTGGCAGGTGCGCAACCGAAAATGGCCGCGGGTCTGAATTTTGACATCGAGGGTGACGGTGTCCCCCGACGGCGCGACGTAGGAGAGCGTACCGGGATGGTCGTCCTTTTTTGTGGTGTCCCGCCCCTTGGCGATGGCGCCGAAGTCGGCGCTCAGGGTCAGCGCGAGCGGCTCGGTGGTGTCGAACAGGGGCGCCGTGCGCGGCGCTTCCGAGTCGGCGGGTTGCTGCGCCAGCGCGCGTGCCCCGGCGCCCGAGATGAGCCACAGCGCCGCCAGAGCGGTGTGGATTCTGCAGTCGTGCCACGCCATGGTTGTGGATCGCATCAGGCAATGTTACCGGTGGCTGGTGCCGCCCGCCAGCCGCTGCGATCGGGTCGGGGGCTCCTGTATCCGAAGGCCCAGCTAGGGCTGCAGCAGCTTCACCACGCCGAACACCAGCCCGGCCGTCGTCGCCGCCTGGGCGATCCAGAAGCCGAAGAGACGGCGTGTCAGTCGTGTCTCGAGTTGAGGAATCCACACCGCCCGAGTAACTTCCGCTATGGGAACCTTCCGCCAAACCCCCGCCCTCACTTTCGATGACGTCTTGCTCGTCCCGCGCCACGCTACAGTGCACCCGCGCAACGTGGACGTGAAGAGCCGCTTTACCCGCGCCATCTCCCTGGACATCCCGCTCGTTGCGGCGGCGATGGATACCGTCACCGAAGCCGAGATGGCGATGGCGATCGCGCGCGCCGGAGGCATCGGCGTGATTCACAAGAACATGCCGATCGATCGCCAGGCGGCTGAGGTCGATCGCGTGAAGCGCAGCGAATCGGGCATGATCATCAATCCGATCACGCTCGGTCCCGACCGCCCGCTGCGCGAAGCTGCCCAATTGATGGCCCGGTTCCGCATCTCCGGCGTGCCGATCGTGGATTCGGCCGGCAAGCTCGTCGGCATCATCACCAACCGCGATCTGCAGTTCGAGCGCCAGCTCGATCGCCCGATCCGCGAGGCGATGACCAAGGACAAGCTGGTCACCGCCCCGGTCGGCACCACGCTCGAGGAAGCCGAGCGGATCCTGGGGCAGCACCGCATCGAGAAGCTGCCCGTGGTCGACCAGCGGGGCATCCTGCGCGGCCTGATCACCATCAAGGACATCTTCAAGCGGCGCCAGCATCCCAACGCCAACAAGGATCAGCACGGGCGGCTGCGCGTGGCGGCGGCGGTCGGCGGGACCCCGGAGGCGGTGTCGCGCGCCAAGGCGCTGCTCGACGCCGGGTGCGACGTGATCGTCGTCGATTCGGCCCACGGCCATTCACAGGGCGTGCTCGACACAGTTGCCTGCCTGCGCGAGAAGTATCCGGAAGCGCAGCTGGTGGGCGGTAACGTGGCGAGCGAAGCAGGTGCCCGGGCGCTGGTCGAGCGCGGCGTGGACGCGGTGAAGGTGGGCGTGGGGCCAGGCTCGATCTGCACCACGCGCGTCGTCACGGGCGTTGGCGTGCCGCAGATCACCGCCATCGTGGACGCCGTGCGCGGTGCGGGTGACGTGCCGGAGATCGCCGACGGCGGCATCAAGTACTCCGGCGACGTCGTGAAGGCGCTCGCCGCCGGCGCCGAGAGCGTCATGATGGGCTCGATGCTCGCGGGCACCGAGGAGAGCCCTGGCGAATCGTTCCTGCTCGAGGGGCGCCGCTTCAAGGTGATTCGCGGCATGGGCAGTCTCTCCGCCATGGAGGAAGGCTCGGCGGACCGTTATTTCCAGGAAGGCGAAGTCAGCCCCTCGAAATTCGTCCCCGAAGGCATCGAAGGACGCGTCCCGTATCGTGGACCGGTGGCCGACGTGCTGTTCCAGATGGTGGGCGGATTGCGCAGCGGCATGGGGTACTGCGGCGTCAAGGACATGGCCGCGCTGCGTACCGAGACCGAGTTCATCCGCATCACGTCCGCCGGGTTGCGCGAGTCGCATCCGCACGACGTCGTGGTCACCCGCGAAGCGCCCAACTACAGCCTCTAAATGCTTGACACCTCCCCGACCGGGCCCTAGTCTAGCCGAGCCGTTTGCTGGTCCATCTGCCACCGGAAGGGGAACCCCGCTTATGAGCTTGTGGGCAACCAAGTCCGTCACCGCCCTGCGCGCCGAAGCGGATGCGGCCGGCGAGGGGTCGCTCAAACGGGCGCTCGGCCCGCTCAACCTCGTCACCCTGGGCATCGGCGCCATCATCGGGGCGGGGATCTTCGTGCTCACCGGTCAGGCCGCGGCGCTGCACGCGGGCCCGGCCGTGCCGATCTCGATGGCCCTGGTGGGCATCGCCTGCGCTTTCGCCGGGTTGTGCTACGCCGAGATGGCCGCGGCGGTGCCCGTGGCGGGGAGCGCGTACACCTATTCCTACGCCACGATGGGCGAGCTGGTCGCCTGGATCATCGGCTGGGACCTAGTGCTCGAATACGCCGCGGGCGCCGCCACGGTTGGTGTCGGCTGGTCGGGACACTTCGTGTCGCTGCTCGGCCTGTTCAACATCCACATTCCGGCGGCGCTCGCTTCCTCGCCGACCGTGTGGTGCACGGCTGCCCAGGTCGGCACGATGGCCGCGCCCGGGTGCGCGCATGCCGGGCTCAATCTGACCGGGACGATCGTCAACCTCCCGGCGGTGTTCATCGTGGCGATCATGTCCACGATCCTGGTGATCGGGATCAAGGAATCGGCGCGG
>CAZRGT010000015.1:0-38859 GCA_964599725.1 uncultured Gemmatimonadaceae bacterium
GGGTTGCCACGCACCCCCTCGCGCAGCACGGCGTCGAGCGCCTCGGGTGTCTCGAACTCTCTCCCCACGACGCGCGGCAAGAGGATCCGCTCGATCAGGTCGCCCGCCGTGGCAAGCGTTTCCTCCGAATAGAACGGGAGCTCGAACGGCGGCGACTCACCGTATCCCGTGTGGCCGCCCGCGTCGTGGAGTACGACGATGAGCGATCGGCGCTCGGTGATCGCGCCTCCGGAGATGATGAACGGCTCGACCAGCGGCAGCGTGAGCGAGAACAGCTCAGCGCTTGAGACGTGCATGCGCCAGATCGAGGAAATGCAGCTCGCCGCCCCGGCGATGGATCAGCCCGCGCTGCTCCAGCTTCCACAGCTCCGCGATCAGCCCGTCCTCGGGGTGGAATACGAGCCGGTGCAAGGTGCGCTGCGTACGCGATCCCTGCTGCGCCGAATACTCGTCGAGCGGCAGCTGAAAGGCGGTGTGCACCTGCACCGCCTCGCAGCCGCCCAACGCATACGCCACCACGGCGCGACCGGTGCTGATGCCGCCGGTGCCGCACAGCCCCTGAACCGCCGGCTGGTCCTGATCGCGGGAGAAGAACGAGAACGAGCCAAGTACGCGCAGGTTCCGGTCACTCAGATCCCAGCCACCATAGGCGACTCCCTGGTCGCTGTCATACATCCGGTTGAACACCACGAGCGCGTCCGCCGAGGCGCCCGCCAGCATCATCTCGTGCTGAAATCCCTCCTCGAACCGGGCGTTCATGAGCTTGAGCGCCACCCGTACCGGGATCGGCGACGACTCCCGGATCAGCTGCGGCACCACCCGCAGCCAGCGCAGGACCTGCTCGCGGTCCTCGGCCAGGGCATCGCCCGCGAGCGTCGGGGAGAAGTCCTTCTCCAGCAGCAACGGAGGCTCGTCCCACGCGTCCGCGAGGCCGGCCGTGGTGAAGCGGTATTCGGATTCGACGAACGGGACACCGAGCCGCGGCAGGTGGTATTTCACCGACGGGACCACGAGCAGCTCACCGGCCCGGGTGAGATCCCGGCCGGCGCGCACGAGCGACAGATAGTCCTCGAACGTGCGATCCCAGCCGCGGCCCTTCCACGTGACGGTCCAACCCTCCCGACCGTCGGCCGCACGGCGCTTCTCGACGCGCATCTTCGTTTCGTGCGTCGCCCAGGCCGCCATGGACTGGACCCCACCCTCGTCCTGGGCCACCACGGTCTTCAGGACCGTGAACGCGAGCCCCGCGGCGGCGTCTTCGGCGAGCTGGTTCTCATTGAGGGATAACTGTCCCGAGCCCTTCCCGATCGGGTGCGGGAGTGTCTCGCCCAGGTAGCGCGCCGTGAGATCGAGGTGATAGGTCTCCCGCACGTACGCCGGGAAATCACGCGGCAGCTCGTTCTTGAACCGCTCGAAATCAGCGGTCAGCAGCGCGCGCATCGTGCACCGCCCGGATCACGAGTTCACGCTCCGTGGCGGCCAGCGGAGGCCCCCAGGGGTCATCACAGGCATCGGGCGGGAGCGCCCCGTCGGCGGCCGCCGCCCATAGCATGCGCCGCACATAACCATCCATCGGGGGCGTGAAGGTCGCCTGCGCGAAAGAGTCCACGCGCGCGGAGAGCCGCACGAACCGCGCCAGGTCTCCTGCCGCATGCGCGCGCAACAGCTCGATCTGGAGATCGCACAGGGCCGCCCCCATGCCGACCAGGGCGCAGCGCGCGCCCATCATGAGCGAGTACCCGAAGAAGCGGTCTTCCCCGGTGATGAGGAGCTTCCCGGGGTGCGCACGCATCAGGGTGGTGATGCGCTGAAAGGTCACCACCGAATCGAGTGTGGCGACTTTGATGCCGATGACGGCCGGCAGACTGAGGATCGCATGCAACGTGGCATCGTCGTACGCCACTCCGCCGGCCGCCTCGTATAGATAGAAAGCGATCACCGGCAGCTCCGCGCCAAGGCCCGTGTGCCAGGCGACCGGATCGGCGGCGCGTGGCAACGCCAGCAGGGCGTCGGCCCCGCCGGCGCGGGCTTCCCGAGCCATCTCCAGCGAGGCCGCCCCGGCGACGAGGACGCGGTCCGGGAGCGCCGTCCGCCACGCTTCGAGCACCAACCGGCGCTGGTCCACATTCAAACTCACCCCCCGTCCCGTGTGCGCCCACACGGCGACGCCGGCCACGTCGCGCTGCGACATCCAGCGCGCATAGTCCAACTGGGCGTCCTGGGCGAGTGCCGCGCCACGGAAGGGGACCGGCACCGCGGGGACGAGACCCCCGCCGAGTCGCCGAGCGAGGGTCGTCGCGTCAGACAGCGCTGATGTCCTGGAGGTTGCCGGATTCGATCCGCGCGCGCTCGACCGGAGGCAGGTCCAGCAGATCCAGCTTTGCCACCGCCGTCTCCGGCAGGCGCAGCGGTTGCCCGGTGCCGAACACGAACCGCTCGGCGCCGATAGTGCCGAGCACCGTCGCCAGGTGCTCTTCGGGAGGACCCCAGATCCAGCTGATGTCCCACCACATCCGGCCCGCCTCGGCCGCGGTCGACCCGAAGTGGACTTCCTCCACGAACGCCCGATCGGCGTGGGTGATGACGAGACGCACGTCTGCATTGCTGCGAATCAGCGCACGCACCGCGGCGGCGGACAGCTCGGCCGCTACGTCATTGGGATGGCGTTGCCGGCTGTCCTCGAGCCGGACCGCCAGCAGCAGCGGGAGTCGAGCTGCACCGCAGGCGGCGGCGAGCACCCGCAGCTCCGGACCTGACGGGTGCAGTCCGTACCAGCACGGATCGCAGCGGACGGCGGGGGCCCCGCGCGCCGCCGCCTCTTTCAAGACATCCGGCCAATGCGCGAGTCCGGGATGCACGGCCGGGATCGGCCGCAGGCGCGGGCTGGCGCCGCACGTTTCGTACAGCCACGGGTTTCCTTCGGTCGGATCGCGCCAGAACAGGCCGGGGAGATGCGTCACCCACGCCGCATCGATCGCAACCCGGTCCAGAGCGGCCAGCAAGGCCCGGGGAGACGTGCCGGGGACACGGCCCCACGGATAGGCGCCCACAAACGCGTTCACGTCGATGCGCATCAGTGGCTCGCGAAACCGGCCTGCGGGAAGACGCGGGCGGCGTTCTTCCAGGCCACCCGCTCGAGCTGGACGGGGGTGAGGAGGTGCGCGAGGTAACGCAGCTTGGCCCAGCCGGTGTCCATCGTCATGTCGGTTCCCCACAGCAGCCGCTCGACGCCCGCGGCGTCGAGACATCCCTCCAACATTCCTCCGTCCGCGCCGCTGCCGGACAAGTCGAGATAGACGTTGTCGTGGGGTCGCACCGCAGCCAGAGTGTGACGCCAGTCTCCCCCTCCGCCGACATGCGCCAGTATGAAGCTCACGTCGGGGTGCCGGGTGGCGAGCTGGCACAGCTCCGCGCCATCCGACGCCTCCTGCCCCGGCCAATCGCGCCGGCGACCCTGCCAGATGTGGTGCAGGATGGGGAGACCCAACGTGCGCGCGGCGTCGGCCACGGGGTCGAGCAACGGGTCGTTGGCGCGGCGGCTCGCCGCCAACTTGATCCCGATCGCCCCGGCCTTGCGGCAGCGGGCGATCTCCCGCAGGGCGTGATCGGTGTCGTTCGGATTGACGCAGACGTAGGTGCGAAGCCGGCCCGGGTGCTCCTGCTCCAGGGCCAAGGCGGCGTCATTGCCGACGACGACGTCGGTCGGCGAGGGGAAATAGGCGGGGGAGCGGCGGCCGAAAGTCCCCAGAATCGAGTTGACGTGAACCGTGATCCCGATTCGCTCGCCGGCGGCGAGCCGCGACGCGTTGTACTCGCGCCAGTCGGCGTGCGCCGTGCCCGAGAAGAAGAAATGGGCATGGACGTCGATGAGCATGCTGGAACATGCGCGGTTCACTCCGACCCCGCTATGTGGCCCGCGCCGCATCCTTCAACGCGTCGCCCAACACGTCGAGCGCGCGATCGACGTCGGCCTCGGCATGCGCCAACGAGACGAAGTTGTAGGCGGTGCGCTTGAACAGCACGCCACGTCGCGCGCAGCCCACGGCGACCGCCCGGGACACGTCCTCATTGGCGTAGTGCAGGAAGCACATTTCCGCCACGCCGCCCACGCTCGCGACGAGATCACGATGCTCGTGCTGCAGGCGGTGGAGACCGTGCAACAACCTCGTGCCGACCCGGTGCAGGTGCCCGCACACCGATTCGCGCTCGAACACGTCCAGGGTCGTCAGGGCGGCGGCGAGGCTCACCGACTCGGTCGCGAGCGTGGAGGAAATCCAGGTCCGCGCGGCGGCCGCCATGATGTCGGCGCGCCCGCCGACCGCGGCGAGCGGCAGCCCGTTCGCAATCGCTTTGCCGATCACCACGAGATCGGGGACGACCCCGTAGCGCTCCGTGGCGCCCCCGATCGCGAGCCGGAACGCCGTCTTGATTTCGTCGAACACGAGCACGGCGCCGGCCTGCGTCGCCTCCTCGCGCAGCGTCTCGAGCCATTCGCGCGACGGCTCGGCGACGACCACCGGCTCCACCACCACCGCCGCGAGCCGGTCGCTGCGATAGCGGATCATTTCGCGGGCCCGCTCGGCGTCGTTGAACGGCAGCTCCGCGAACACGGCCCGGGTGCCTTGCGGGACGCCTTCCGCGCGCCCCTGGCACCAATCGAGCCATCCGTGATAGCCGCATCCCAGAACCTCTTCCCGGCCCGTGGCGACGCGGGCCAGCCGCACTGCCGCCGCGACCGCTTCCGCCCCGGTTTTGAGAAACCGGATCCGTTCCATCCATGGCAGTCGCTGCGCGAGCGCTTCAGCCAGACGCTCTTCCTCCACCGGTGCCAGCGGCCCCACCACGCCGGCGGCGAGCGCCTCGGTCGCGGCCCGCTGCACCGCGGGATGCCCGTACCCGAGGGCCACCGCGCCCAACGCCATCACGTAGTCCAGATACTCGCGACCGGCGTCGTCCCAGACCCGCGCACCGCTCGCGCGAGCCATGCGGCTGGGCAGCGTGGGGTCATCGCCCACGCCAAACAGCGCCTCGGGCCGCTTACTCCCGGTCGACGTGAATCCCGGTACGCGCCAGTCGCTCACGGTATTTCACCACCTCGATCGCCATCGCGCGGAGCAGCTTTGCCTCGCGCTCGTCCAACGGCACGCGGTGTACGATCTCGCGCACCGTGCGCATGATGTGCTCGCGATCGCGGATCTTGAAAAACTCGATCGCTTCGAGCGCCCGTTCCGCGTCGGCGAACAGCCGCTCGATTTCCTCGACCGTCGCCGCGCCTGCCGGGCGCCGCGGGGACTTGAAGGCCCGGGTCTCGTCGCCACGCGCCAGTGCCAGCTCGTACAACATCAGCACCACCGCGTGCGCGAGATTGAGCGACGCGTAGCCGGGATCGGTGGGGATGGTCACGATGCGGTGACAGCGGTCCAGCGCCTCGTTAGACAGCCCCTTGTCTTCGCGCCCGAACAGCAGGGCGACCGGGCCGCCGTCGGCCGCGCCAAGGATCTCCTCGGCGGCTTCCCGGGGCCGCTGGAGATTGCGCTTCGCCGCCCGGCCCCGGGCCGTGCAGCCGACGACATGCACGCAGTCGGCCAGCGCCGCTTCGAGCGCGTCGTAGCACACCACGCGCCGCAGCACGTCGTGGGTCTGGTGCGCGATGCCTTCGATGCGATGCGCATCGTACTCCCGGGGCTCGACCAGCCGCAGATCCCGAAAGCCGAAGTTCTTCATGGCCCGGACCACGTGGGCGATGTTGACGAGGTCCTGAGGCTGGTGCAGGACGACCGTGGCCGTCATCCCACCAGCTCCAGAGTCCCGAACCGGCCCGGATCCTGCCGGTCCCCTTGCAGCCAGACCCAGCCACTGCCCCCGCTCCAGACCAGCTGACCCGCCCGCCGTTCGCGATCCAGCCGCATCTCATTCACGATCAGGTCGAAGCCGACCCGGCCACCGACGTGCTTCACGAGTCCCTCCGGCCACGCGATGGCCAACGTGAGCCGGTAGCCCGCGTCCGTCTCCCGCCACGCGCCGCGCACGGTCTCGGGATCCCCCGCGCCGTTCGAGACGGTACGTACCCGGAGGCCCGTCGCGCCGGGTTCGGGCACGACCAGAAAGCCGATCCACGCTTCGGTTTCGGATCCGTTGGTCGAGAGGTACACCTGCACGCCATCGGAGTGGATATCGTCCGGCTCGTTGTCGAGCAGCTTCGGTGCGGCATCCAATGGCCGAAAGCACCGCTCGGACTTCACCACCTCGATCGCCAGGTACAGCGCCTCATCATCCCAATTGGCGTAGCATAGCGCCGAGAAGTCCTCCGCCCCGGCATACGCCTCTTCGCTGCGCCGGTACTGATCTTCGAGCTCGAGGCGTAATGGCTCCGCCGTGTCGAACCCGTCGAGCGAGCCGTTCAACCTCGGGGGCGCGTCGACGCGCCACGCGGAACCCGTCGCGCGCGCGGGCGGCTCGAGGTTGAGCAACGGGTCCACGCGCGGCGGGGTGACGGCACGCGCCGCCAGCGTCACGCGTCCGGCCGGTCCCGCAATCTCCCACTCCCGTCCCGCAAACCGATGCCGGTCCGTGCCCCGGGGCGTATCGACCTCGACCAGGTCGCCGCGCGAACGCACCGCGCGAACGATAGTCCCCGGCGCCGCGAATTCGATCACGGTGACGAACCGCAGATTGCGGCCGCGCGCCCGCTGGACATAGAACACTTCGCGTGGTCCACCGGGCCGGCCGGGAGCTTCGCCACGGAGCAGCTCGCCGGAGAACACGAAATGCGCCGTCAGCGGCCGTCCGTCCGCGGTCAGCTCTAGCACAACCGGGCCCGCTTGTTCTGGCTTGAGTCGCAGCACATGGGACACAAACTCGTCCGCGAGCTCCCCGTCCTCCCACCGGCCTCCCGTCATGTCTCCGTGCCCCGCGAAATGCCACGGCAGCTCGAGGGCGCTTTCGTCACGCCCCGTGAGATCGAGAATGTCGAGCAGGTAGTGCTCGCCCGAGACGACAGTCCGGCTGAGCGCACCTAGACGGCCCCGGATCCACCCCCACCCTTCTTGCTCGTCGAACGCCTCGCCCTGCGCCTCGCCCGGCGGCTGGAAGATCCCATCCAGCCGCGGAGCGTTGTGCGCGAGCGCCGAGCGGTACCAGAACAGATCGCGCGTGACGTAAGATCCGGCGCCGAAATCGGGCAGCCAGTACACGCCCTCGGCGTGCAAGGTCAGGTTCAAGCGATCCGGATGTCCATGTCCTCCCCCGCCCGCACCGCACTCGAGACTGACGTAGCGCCCGCCGGTGCGCAGAATCCCCAGTCCTTGCCCCGACATGAACACGCTCGGCGCCGTCCACGACTGCGCCGGCGCGGGGAGCTCGGGTGGCATCTCCAGGAGGGACCACCAGGAGAGTCGCTGGCGGGAGCGGGGAGCGGGGAGCGGTCCGAACGGCGCATCGTGAAGGTAGGACTCAAACGCCTCGACGGGGCCGGGGCCACTGGCGTACAGGGCGGCTAGCCAGCCAGCAAGTTCTTGCACCTCTCCGCCCGCTCCCCGCTCCCCGCTCCCCAGACGTCCCACACCAATCTCCCACAACTCGAGGTACATCGGCTGCGCCAACGAGATGCCGAAGCGAGCGTCCTTGCGCGCGGGGAACGAGTAGTCCGGCAACGCCGTGAGTCCGGGGGCGCGCAGCGCCCTGGCCAGGGCGGCGGCGAGCTCGGGCTCCGCGCTGAAATCCATCCCGGCGTGAGCGGCCCACCCCGCCCCGAGCAGCATGCCGCGCAGCGCGAAGAGATGGTAGTTCTCGCCCTCGTACCACAGGCCGTCGTCACGGTACCCGCGCAGATGCGCGACCAGACCCGTCTCGCTCTGGATCGCCCGCCGCGCCAGATCTTCGTCCTCGAACCAGACCGCGATGGCGCACAAGGCCGCATTGTTCCAAGTCTGGCGATTGGAGAAACCTTCATCGTACTCGCCGATCAGGTTCGCGGCTTCGTCGGCCACGGTGTGCACGGCGCGCGCCGTCGCCTCGTCAAGCGCACCCGTCTCGCGCAGCAGTGCAGCGGCGCCGAGGTAGTTCAGAATCCAGATCGACTCGAGGTAGGTAGAGAAGAACAGTCGGCTGGGCCCGAGCACGTTGTCCTGGTTCGGATAGCCGAAGTAGCGATCGCCGTAGGCGCGCAGGATCTCCGCGGAGCGCGCGGCCGCGCTCCCCGGCCCATCGCCCAACGCTGCCAGCGCCGCGAGCTCGATCGCCCGCTCCGCCAGCCAGAGATGCTGGAACTTGGCCCAGGCGCGGTGATGCCGAACGCCCGTGTGGCGCCGGCCGCAGGTTTGGCACGTGTGCGCGTCCGGGCTCCACGGGTCGAAGACGAGTGCGCGGCCGTCGTCCGGGCACCGGCCGGCGTCCACCGAGAGCAGCGCCTTCACTTCAGGTACCGGGGGAAGCCGCTCCAGGACTCGAGCGTTGCGAGCCGCGATGTGGCGCGCCAGCGCTGTGAGGTCGGGCGAACCGGCGATCGCCGCGCGCCGCGCCACGAGCTGCTCCGCGGTCACCATGCGCGGCCGCCTTCCCACGCCCAGCGCGCCGGCAGCACGGTGGCTCCAGCCCCGCGCGCCGCGTTCCCGGCCGACCCATTCGGGTCGCGCGCCAGGAAGAACATCGACCCACCGGCCCCGGCCCCGGCCGCCTTGCCGCCCAGCACCTTCTGGTCACGCATGGCAGCCTCCAGGCGTGCCATTTCGTCGGTGCGCATGCCGGGATCGAGCGCCTGCTGGCAGGTCCAGTTCTCGCTCAGTAACGCTCCCACCTTCGCGAGGTCGGCCGTGCGTAACGCCTCCACCATCGCCGCGGCCACGTCCTTCAACTGCTCGAGCGCCCCGGTCACGGCGCGATCGCCACGCTCGTAGGCGCTCATGACGCGCGCGATGGTCGCCCCCGAAACACGCGAGCGGCCGGTGTAGCACAGGACCAGACGTCGCTCGAGGGCCTCGGCGAACGCCGCATCGAGCGTGATGGGCTCGATGCCGACGTCCGGATCGCGGAAGCTCAGTCGCTGAAATCCCCCCAGCGCCGCCGCGAGCTGGTCCTGCCGTCCGCCGGGAATGCGGGCTTCCTGCGTTTCCAGGAGCCATGCCTGACGGGCAAGCTCCCGCGGCTCGAGCCGCTCCTGGCGTGCGGCGCTGAGGCAAGCCACCAGCGCGACATCGAGCGCACCGGAGCCACCGAGCCCGGAGCCAGGTGGGGCTTCCGAACGGGCGCTCAACATGAGCGGCCCGAGCACCGGAAACATCCGCAGTCCGGCCTTGAGCAGATCGAGCCGGCCATCGAGCACCAGCCCGGCGGAGTTCGCGCATTCCACCGTTTCTCCCAGGTCCAGGGACTCGAGGCGGACCAGTGAGCCGCCGAGGCGCAATTCGACGTGGACCATGAGGCCAATGGCCGCATTCACGACGAGGCCGCCGACCCGGGTGGAGAACGGTGGAACGTCGGTCCAACCCCCGGCCAGGTCGAGCCGCGCCGGCGCGGTCGCACGAAACTCCGTAGGCAGATCCCGTCTCACGGCTCGGCCCGCCACTGGGCCACGGTCACCAGCTCGCCGCGAACGTCCATCGTCACGCCGGCGACGCGCCGGTTCATTCCCTGCACGCCGCCCGCCAGGTAGAGCCAGGCGACGGGCGTCTGATCCGCGAACACGTGCTGCACGGCGGCCGGATCGACGGGGGCCGGGAGCCCCGACAGGGCGAGGATCGGGGCCAGGTAGCCGAGTCCCGGATCGCCGGGGATGCCCATCACGGCAACGTCGAAGTCGTGGCGCGGGCCATACACGCGATCGAGGAACGCCGAGAGCTCCAGCTGGCGGATCGTGACGTCGAATCCTGCGCTGGCGAGACGCGCCTGCAGCAGCTGTTCCAGCGCCGCCTCGCCACTCCCCACCGTGAGCAGCTCGAGCTTCGGGCTCCGTCCGGCCAGGAGCCGGCGTGCCGAATCGGGAGCGAACGGCGTGGGCAGCGCGGGTACATGGCCCGGCAGGAACGGCGGTACCGGTCCTGCCGCCGGTGAACCAAAGCCGAACAGGAGCCCATCCACGATTTCCTGACGGTCGATCGCCAGCGAGGCCGCGCGGCGAACCGAAACGTCGTCAAACGGCGGCCGGCGTGTATTGAACACCATCCCGTAGACGAAGATGAGCGGGTAGCTCCGCACGAGGAGATCCGGCTTGGTGCGCACGAAGGCGGCGTGCGCCGCGGTGATTCCCGCGAAATCGAGCTCACCCGCGGTGAGCGCGGCCAGTTTGGTCATCGGCTCATCCACGACCACGATCACCAATCGCTTCAGTCGCGGCGCGCCGCCCAAGGCGGCCGGAAAATCCGGATTGCGATCGAAGACCCAGCGACGGTGCGGCTCATGCAGCACGAACCGGAATGGCCCGTTCCCCACGGGGCGTTCGTTCCACGCGGCCCGGCGCAGCTCGGAGTGCGGCACCGATGCAAGCAGATGCGACGGGAGAATGGCCAGATCGGTGAACACGTCCGGGACCCGGGCCTGCGGCACCCGAAATCGCACGACCACCGTCGTGTCATCGACCGCCTCCAGGCCGGTGATCGGCGCGAGATCCATCAACCGCGGATACCCGGTGACAGGATCGCGTGCCGCGTCGAACGTCCAGGTCACGTCCCGCGCGACCGTGGGGCGGCCGTCGCTCCAGGGCAGACCACGGAACAACGTGAACGTCAGCATGGTGCGATCCGGAGACCACTGCCAGCGCCGGGCGAGATACGGCTGCGCGGTGAGCGCCGAGTCGTAGCGCACCAGCGTGGTGAGCAATGCATACCGCTGCACCTGCTTGGCGAGCGGGTGAATCGTGTGCAGCGGGTTGATGCTCTGGAGATCGGCGCCGGACGCGAACAGCACGGTCGCTCCACGGCGCGTCGCGCCGCCGGCGGTTCCACACGCCCACATTCCCACGACCCCGAACCAGAGCCGGGACCGGATCGCTCGCCACGTCACACGCAGGATTCTAGCGGCGCCCGACGGGCAACGCGAGATTGCGTCATGCTGCGCATGGTCGTGCGTCGCGCGCTCACCGGCTGCGCCGTGATCACCGGCGTGGTCACCCTCACGTTTCTGCTGCTCCACGCGGCGCCCGGGGATCCCGCGGAACAGCTGCTCGGGCCCACGGCGACGGCCCAGCAGCTCGCGGCGGGACGCCATGCGCTCGGGCTCGATCGCCCGCTCGCGGCCCAGTACGTGAGCTGGCTGGGTCGCTTCGGGCGCGGTGACTGGGGTACCAGCCTGGCCACGGGCCGGCCGGCGCGCGCGATGCTCGGCGGCGCCTGGCCCGCCACGGCTCGCCTCGTGTTGCTGTCGCTCATCCTGAGCTACGGTCTGGGGCTCGCCATTGGAGCGATCCAGGCCGCCCGGCACCGCACGCGGCTGGACACGACGCTCTCGATTGCCAGCGTGACGCTCGTCGCGCTGCCGGGCTACTGGCTCGGCTTGATGCTCGTGGCGGTGTTCACGTATTTGCTGCGACTGCTCCCCGCGTTCGGGGCCACCGGGTTCGACGCGGACGAGCTGGGGAGCTGGGCTCGCTTGGTGGACGGCCTGCGCCACCTGGCACTGCCGCTCGCGACGCTCACGCTGATCGGCACGGGCGCCGCGGCGCGCTTCGCGCGCGGCGCGATGTTGGACGCCCTGGAGCAGCCATTCGTCGTCGCCGCACGGGCCAAGGGCCTGACGGGTACCCGCGTGCTCGTGCATCACGTCTTGCGCCACGCGTTGATTCCCATCGTCACGCTGCTCGGCCTGTCCTTGCCGGCGTTGTTCTCGGGGGCGGTGTTCGTGGAAGCCGTCTTCGCCTGGCCCGGCGTGGGGCGAATCCTGGTGGAAGCCGTGCAGGCCCGGGACTACCCGGTGGTGATGGCGGCCACGGCGGTCAGCGCGACCCTCGTGGTGGTCGGGAACCTCGCCGCCGACGTGGTCACCGGACTTGTCGATCCCCGGGTGCGCGCCGTCGAGGAGCGCATCGTATGACGGCCGCGCTGCACGATCGCCGCGGGCAGGTCGGTCTCGCGTTGTTGCTCGGCGTCCTGGTCGCGGCACTCGCCGCTCCACTCGTGACCGGCGGAGACCCCAACGCCCCCTCCGATGTCGTCGCGACCCGGTTCCTCGCGCCTCTGACCCGCGATGTGCACGGCGTTGTCCATCCGCTGGGGACGGACCGGTTCGGGCGTGACGTGTGGACCCGGCTCGCCTACGGCGGCCGGATTTCGCTGGCGGTCGGCGTGCTCTCGATGATTCTGTCCGTCGCCGTGGGCACCGCGATCGGCGCCGTCGCCGGGTGGTGGCGTGGCTGGGTGGGCACCATGCTCACTGGCTTCACGGATTTTGCGCTGGCGCTCCCACGCGTCGTGCTCTTGTTGCTGCTCGCCGCGCTGTGGCGGCCCAATGCCGGGCTGGTCGTGCTGCTGCTCGGGGCCACGGGCTGGATGCCGGTGGCGCGCCTCGTGCACGGCGAGGTGCGCGCACTGGCGGCCCGACCGTTCGTGGAAGGCGCCCGGAGCCTCGGTGCGCGCCCGCGCCGGGTGCTGTGGCGGCACGTGCTCCCCAACGCGATGACCCCGGTGATCATCGCCGCCGCGCTCGGCGTCGGAAACGCGATTCTGCTCGAGGCCGGCCTCTCCTATCTGGGCCTCGGCGTGCAGCCGCCGACGCCCTCCTGGGGCAACATGATCGCCTCCGGCCGGGACACGCTGGTCAACGCGCCCTGGGTGGCGACCGCACCCGGCGTGATGCTCGTGCTCGTCGTGGTGGGGTGCACGTTGTTGGGAGACGCACTCCGGGACGCCGTGAGCCGCCAGGCGGCGACTCCGGTCTAGCGTTTCACGAAACTACGCGGGCCAGCACCTCTGGCACGATCTCGTGTCCGCCTTCGAATCGCTCCACCCGGTAGGCGATGCCGTGCTCCCGCAGCCGTGCCTCGTCCCGCGCCAGCACTTTGGGCGTGATGAATTGGTCCGCACGGCCGGCGACGAGCGTCAACTCGGTTCCGCTCCAGCGCTCTCGCGCGGCGATGAGATCGAGGTCGGGCGGGACTTCCCCGCCCCACAGGATCAGCCGGTGCGCCTGGGCCGCGCCCTGGGTCAACCAGCGCGCCGCGGTCGCGGTGCCCTGCGAGAATCCGAGGACCGTCACCCGGCGGGCGACGCCGGCCCCCACCTGGGCGTATACCGCGTCGAGATAGCGCACGTAGTCCGCGATTTCCGTCAACCGGTCTTCGCGCGTCATCCAGCTCGCGCCGATCTTGTCGTTTCGTCCCGTCTCCAGATAGAACCGTGACAGTCCCTCCGGGGCCACGATCCGTCGCGTGCCGTCGTCGAGTGTGGTGAAGTGGCGGAGGAAACGTCCCGCGAGCTGGCCGTACCCGTGCACCACGAACCAGACATCGGCGGCGGCGGCGTGCTCGTCGCCCAAGGTGAAAAAGCGCGCGCTGCGCGGCACGCTGACGTGGCGCTCGGTCATCAGCGGCGCACGACGACCGTGACGATTTCGTGCGGCTCCGCGATGAAGCGCACCACCCGGCCGCCGTCGTCCGTGACGAGCGGCATGGCGTCGCGCTCGTCCAGTCGTGCCCGATACGCCGCGCGCGCGGCTTCAGGGAGTCGCCAGGCGCCGGCCCGTCGCTCCGTACCGGGGTTGTAGCACCGGAGCACGATTTCCTCCCCACGACCTTCGTGGGCCGGCTTGAGCGCCGAGAACACGAGCCCGGCTCCTTCGAGCGTGATGCCGCCCCTGGGAACGACGAGATCGACCGCATCACGGATCCACAGACCCCGCAACGGCGTAAACACGCTCTCCCACAGCGCCGGGAGCGAGTCCCCTTCGGCCAGCGGGGCAAGGGCCAGCTCGACCCGCGACGCTCCGAGGCATTGCGCGCCCGGGACGGGAGTCGGCCACGCGGCATGGCCGGGTCGTGTGGGCAGGTCGTCGCGCGACAGCGTGCCGACACAGCGCAGCAATGTGACGATCACGTCGCCCGCCACCGTGGGCTCGTATTCGAAGAACCCCGGAGCCAGGATCGCGAGGCCACGCCGGCCGTCGGACGCGGCGACAAAGCGGTGCGCGGGCGCGGTGCCGACCGGCGCCTCGAGGGCAGGCACGTCGACCGGAGGCAGGATCGGCCCTCGAGTCTCCTGGCCGAACTGCGCGCCGACCACGGCCGCTCCCGGACAACCGGTCGGCACCCGCGCCCGTAACCGGTGGTTCGTCGCCTGATTGTCGATCTCGAAAATGCAGCGCACCGCCGGGCTGTCGGCCTGCAGCAGGACGGTCAGCGACGCCTCGACGCGCCCGCGCCGTCCGGCGCGCATGGTCCAGCGGGCTTCGAGCGACGCCACCAGCGGCCCCGCCGCCCGACGCCGCACCCGGATCGGACCCTCGCTGCGCAGCACGCGATCGCGCGCCGGCGGGCAGTACGTGTACGCATCACCGGCATCACCGTCGCTTTCGAGTCGCAGCAGATCGAGCCAGCGTCCGCCCGTCCGCCGATCGTACACCATGAGGGCCCCGGTCCGGTCGAAGGTCACGACCACGAAGCGGTTGACCAGGGAGCGCCCCTGCACCTCCGCCACGTCCCCCGGGGCGGCCGCCGACGGCGGGTCCGTCGTGAGCGTCGCCAGCCCGAAGCCGGGCAGGGCCGGCACCCGGATCGCCAGCCGCACACGATCGACTTCGTCCAGATCGGGACCATGACGCCGGGCATCGAGCCGCTCGACACCCGGGCGGCGATCCAGCACCTGCAGCGGCACGGCGTGGCCATCCAGGCGGAGCGACAGCGGCTGAAAACCCCCGGCTTCCCGCGCCACGCGGGCTCCCGGCGGACCGACCATCACGTCACGACGGAAGAACGTCGCGTCCGTGATGACGATGCCTTCGCGCACGTGGGGCGTGGGATTCCAGACGACCAGCTTGGGATGCTGCGCCTCCGGGCGCTCACGAGCACGATCGGGATCGTGCCGCACCAGATCGAAGCCGGCATCCCGCACCACCTCGTCGGCGTACGATCGCGCCGCATCGAGCCGCAGCTCCGCTTCCCGGGTCACCGGGTCGCTCGTGGTGCCGCAGATCGTGTCGTGGAACTGGCACTGGACCAATGCGCGCCAGGCCTGCTCGAGCTGGGGACGGTAGTCCCCACCGCCGCGCCAGCGCGCCAGTGCCGCGAGCGGCTCCGCCGTGCGCTCCAACCACAGCTCGACCGCCGCCGCCCGGCGCTTGAGCGGCGCCCGCGTGCCGTGCACGCCCTGCAGCGACCACGTGTATCCCGGCGACGCCCGCAACGCGCCCTGGAGCAGCGGCGCCGCGCGGAACTCGTCCGCCGCCGCATCGAAGAACTCGTCGAGCCGCGACACGCGGACGATGTTGGGGCGCTCGAGCTCGGCGAGCTGATCGCGCAGCCGGCTCACCTCCGCCAGCGGGGCCTGGTGGTCCGCGCCGATGAACACCGGTATGGCTCGCCCGGCGGCGCGACTGACGAGCTGACCGCGCACCCAGGCCCACGCCTCCGGCAAACGCTCCACATCCGCGACGAGCGCCATGCCGATCTCGTAGCCCGCGGGTGGCAGGTGCCACAGCCGCACCTCGGCGCCGCTCGGACCGCGCCAGCGATAGCGGTCGCCCTCCTGTCCCGGGACGCCCCCGAGGCCGCGCCAGACGACACCGGAGCTGAGCCCCGCACCGCGCGCCAGCTCCGGCCAGCACGCGGGGTGCCCGAACGCGTCCGGTGAGTAGAGCACCGCGAGCCGTCCGCCCCAACGCTCGGTGTCGGCCGCTCCCAGCACCAGATTGCGCGTCAGCGATTCCCCGGAGGGGATCAGCTCGTCGGGCAGCACGTACCACGGCCCCACCTGCAGCCGACCCGCCCGCGCCAGATTGCGGATCACCTCGGTGCGCTCCGGCCGCACGCGCAGGTAGTCCTCGATCAGCACCGTCTGCCCGTCCAGGAGGAAGCTGCGGAATCCGGCATCAGCCGCCAATCGATCGAGCAGCTCGTCCATCATGGTCACCAGGCGGGCGTGAAACGCGGCCCGCGGCAAGTGCCACTCGCGGTCCCAGTGGGTGTGCGGAATGAGATGGAAGGTGAGGGTCGACATGCGGTTTCACGACACCGTGGCGAGTCGGTCCAGGTCCAGGGCACGAGCCAGGTGCACGTGGCACACCCTTCGCCCGCGCGCGAGCAGCGCGCGGACATCACCCATGGCCTGCGCGCGCTCCAACTGTCCGAAGCTCGTTCCCATTCCGGGGATTTCCAGGTCCTCCGACAGGTCGGCGGTGACGACGAGAAACAGGCCGGTGTTGGGGCCGCCCTTGTGCAGCTGACCGGTGGAATGGAGGTAGCGGGGGCCGAAGCCGACGGTCGTCACGATGCCGAGGGCTCGGCCCCACGCCACCCGCACCCGATGCAACGCCGCCTCGACGTCCGGCCGCGGAGGCAGGTACGCGAGCACAGCCAGATAGTCGCCCGGGCGCGCGGCGCGCTGCAGCTCGGCGGGCGACAGCGTGGGCGACAGGCCCTCCATCGCATCACGGGGCTTCGCCAGCTCAGCACGCGCGAGCAGCTTCGCTTCCTCCACGTTCGGCTGATCGAACGCATTCACGCCCAGACGGTCGCACAGCTCCCAGGTAGCGTACTCCCAGCGCAGGAATTCACGGCCCAGATCGAGCGGGTCCGGCGAGAACTCGCTCACCTGCTGCACGTCGTCGCCGGCCTGGTCTTGCCCGTCAATCACCGGTACGACTCCCTTTCCGTCCTTGCCCGAGCTCTCGGCGACCAGCTGCTCGATCCACGACGCCAGCGCCGCCACGGGAGCGGGCGGCATGAGCGCCAGCTTGTCCCGTCCGGCCATTGCAGCGACGGCAATGTTCCCGCCCAGCGTTCGGGCAACGGCAACATCGGTCTCGCACGCGCGTTCGAGCAGCATCCGGCCATCAATCCCCGCCAGGGCCGCCGGGAGCATGCCGACAACCGTCAGCGCGGCGTAGCGGCCTCCCACGTCGGCGGGATGGGGGAACACGGCGCGGAATCCTCGCTCCGCGGCGAGTCGCTCGAGCGCGCTCCCGGGATCGGTGACGGCGACGAATTGATCGGGTCGCGCGCGGGCGGCGAAGTAGTGGTAGGCGGCGAGGGTCTCGACGGTCGACCCGGACTTGCTCACGATCAGGAACAGCGTGCGGTCGATCGGGTGGCCCTGCTCGGCGGCGCGGACGGCGGCCGGATCGGTGCTGTCCAGCACGTCGACGCCGGTCGCCCCGAAACTCTGCGTCAGCACGCGGGGAGCGAGGCTCGAGCCCCCCATCCCGCAGATCAGCGCCCGATCCAGCCCGTTCCCCCGGATATCGGCCGCGAACCGGGCCCACCTGGGCCAGCGCTCGAGCGAGTCTCGGGCGGCCCCGGTCCAGCCGAGTCGGTCGTGCATGGCGCAGCAAAGCTAATGCGCTCTCGCCCGGCCGGCGGCTTCTCACTACTTTAGCGCCTACCAGCGTGATCACGACCCGCACTCATTTCGCTCGCATCTACGTCGCGGCCGCGGGGAGCCTGCTCGGGGTCCTCGTCTTCCTCTACCTCCTCCACCCGTTGTCCCCGGGGTTGCTATCGGGAGCCGGGTGGACGGTGACCTCCCTGGTGCGGGCGATTGGGGTGCTCGCCGCGTGGCGCGCAAGCCAGGATCCGCGGCGTCGACGGGCGTGGGGCTGGCTCGCGGTCGGCAGCATCATCGACCTCGCGGCGCAGATTTATTGGGATGTGGCGAGGGTCCAGGGCGCGCCACCGCTCACCCTCTCGCTCGCAGACATCGGGTTCCTCGCGGTGTACCCGACGTTCTTCCTGGCCGCCTGGAATCTGCTCGCCGAGCGACCGCGCTTCGATTTCTCCGCCGAGATTCTGCTCGACGCCCTCTTGCTCACGCTCACCGCCGTCGCCTGGGCATACGAGCTGGGCATCGAGCCGGCTACGCTCGAGGCGACCGGCCCGGCGCTGCTCGGCAGCATCGCCTACACGACGAGTGGGCTGGCCCTGATCTGGCTCATCGGTCTGCTGTTGCTGCGTCCCAACCGGTTTCCGACGGGCGGCGAGGGGCTCGCCGTCATCGGGCTCGCCGTCTACGCCCTCTCGGATCTGCTGTTCGGCACCGTGGTGCTGCCGCGAGCCGTGGCCTCGCCTCAGGCCCTCGACCTCGGCTGGGATCTGGCGAATACGCTGCTCGGTGCGGCCGGAGCGCTCGCGGCCGCGCGACCCCAGGCGCAGCCGGCCGCCCGCGCGACCAAGGGCAACGTCGCCCCGCGGCTCGTCGCCGTGCTGGTCGGGCTCGCGGGGCTCATCGCCCTGTTCGTCCGCCGCCTGACGGCGGACCAGGTCAACCTGGAGGACGTGCTCCTGCCGGTCGCCGGGGGCACGGTCATCGCGGCGCGCATCGCCTATTCCCTGTTCGCCGATCGCCGGTACGAGAACACGCTTGAGCGCGAGGTGGAACGCCAGACCGAAACGTTGCTGACGTCGCTCACCGCCGCGGCCTCGGCCGAGCGGAATCTGCGCCAGATCGTGGAGGCCTCGCCCGATCCGATCGTCCTGTTGAATCATGAAGGTCGTGTGCTCGAGTTCTCGCCGGAGACCCCACCGCTGCCCAGCGCGACGCCGATCGCGGGGCGCTCGATCTACGACGCGTTCGAGCCCGACACCGCCGCCGCGGTGCGGGGACACCTGGAGGCCGCGTTCTCCGGAGAGGTGCGCCGCTTCGAGATCCCGCTGGGCCGGGCGGACGGGAGCCGCGGGGTGAGCTCGCTCGTCTACGCTCCGATCCGTGAGCGCGGCGCGATCACCAAAGTGCTGGCGATCGCCCGGGACGTGACCGAGCTGCGGCGCGCGCAGAGCCAGCTGCAGCAGGCCGACAAGCTGGCCGCCATGGGGCAGCTGGTGAGCGGCGTGGCGCACGAGATCAACAACCCCGCCGCCATCATCTCGGGGTTCGCCCAGACCCTGATGCTCGACGATCTCCGTCCCGAACAGCGCGAGATCGTGGAGATGGTGCGGGACGAGGCGATGCGGATCGGCCAGATCACCACCAACCTGCTCGCCTTCGCCCGCATGAGCGGGCCCGAGCGCTCGCTGGTGGACGTGAACGAGCTGGTCCGGCGCACGCACACACTGCGCGCCTATCACCTCAACACCCTGAACGTGAGCGTGCAGCTCGAGCTGGAGGAGTCGGAGCCGCGCGTCTGGGCCAACGTCTCGGAGCTGCAGCAGATGCTGCTCAATCTGCTCATCAACGCCGAGCAGGCGCTCGAGATGTACGACGGCGCGCGTCGCATCACGCTGCGGACACGCGCGGATCACGCGGAAGTCCGCATCGAGTGTCGCGATTCCGGCCCCGGCATTCCGCCGGACATCCGCACCCGCATCTTCGACCCGTTCTTCACCACCAAGCCCGAGGGCGTCGGCACCGGCCTCGGCTTGTCCATCTGCTACGGCATCGTGAAGGGACACGGCGGCCGCATTTGGGCCGAATCGGAACCGGGGAACGGCGCCGGTTTCGTCATCGCACTCCCGCTCGACCTGCGGACGCTTTCACGCCCTGTCCCGGGCGTCACGCCCGAGGTGGCCGTCGACGCCGAAACGCTCAACGTGCTGGTGGTGGACGACGAGCCGGGCATCCGGCAGGCCACCGCGCGTTTCCTGAACCGCGGCGGCATGCAGGTGCGGGCCGTGAGCGACGGCGCGGAGGCCTTGCGCGCGCTGCGCACGCAGGCGTTCGACGTGATTCTGTGCGACGTGCGCATGCCGGGCATGAATGGACGCGACTTCCTGATCCGGCTGCGCGAGCAGGCCCCCCGGCTCGTCTCGACCCTGATCTTCGCGACCGGCGACACCTTCGACACCGACACCGCCGCCCTGCTCGCCGACGCGGGCGCGCCGTCGCTCGTCAAACCGTTCGACTTCGATGCCTTGGAGCGGCTGGTGCGGGACGTCGCCGCGCGGGCGACGCGGCGCGCCACCGAAGAGCGTTAGGGAATCCCGAGCCGCTGCTTCACCGCCGGGGGCAGCAACGGCCCGGCGTGCCGGATCGGCACCGACAGCGCGAATCCGGGCGCCTGCGGCAGGCCGGCGCGATGGATCGAGATGACTTCGCCGTTGGCGTTGAAGACCGGGCTCCCCGATGATCCCCCGACCGTCATGCCGTCGAACTGAATCACGTTTTCGGTCACGCGCGAGATGATGCCGGCCGTCATCGACGTGCGCACCACCGAGGACCCCAGCCGTGAGAACCCGCTCCCCGCGGGGAATCCGATCAACGCCGCGGGCTCACCTTGGCGCGACTTGGTGCCGCCCCAGTCGATCGCCGGCAGCGACGGCCCCTGGTAGCCGCGGATCTTGATCACCGCGATATCCCGCTCCTGAGAAGTCGCGACGACATCGGCGTACCGCGATGTCGATTGATCCGCCATCGTCACCCAGATCGTGTCCGGCTGGGGAAAGCCGCTGTCGATCACGACATGCCAGTTGGTCAACATGTACCCGTCGGGAGAGATGACGAAGCCCGTGCCGTTGTAGAGGTTCCGGCCGAAGCTCACGGTGATCAGGCCGACCGCTCCCTGATTCTCTTGCGCGATGCTCGCGAAGTCGGTGCCGCGGATCGCGCGCATGCGGGCATCGAGACTGGCGGCCTGCACTTCGGTCGCCTGCAGCTGGTGGCGCAGGCTGTCGATCGTCCCCGACGACGGGGCGCTGCGCTGCGCCTGGTTCAGCTGGTCGCGCAGGCGTTGCACGTCGCGCTGCGACTCCAGTCGCTTCGCCTCGCCCTGCGAGAGCTGCTGGGTCAACGCGCCCTGTGCCCGCTCCAGCGCCTGGCGCAGTTGCTCGGTCCCAGCCTGGGCGGATTCGAGCTGCGCCCGCAGGCTGTCCACGGTCGCCGCCGGCGCCGCGGCCGCCCGCGCCGCGTCGAGCTCCTGGCGCAGCCGCTCCGCGTCCGCGCGGGCCGAATCTGCCGCCGAGCGCCGCTCGACCTCGGTTTGCTCGACCTGCTGTGAGAGGAGCCAATAGACGCCGTAGACTCCCCCGCCGAGGACGAGCACCACCACGGTGATGATCACAGTGAGCCAACGGAACTTGCGGCGCGAGTCCTTCCCCACCTCCAAGGCGACGGCCTTGAGAAACGCGGTGGAGCCGCGTCCCCCGCGCTGGCGCTCCTCCTTGGCCTGGGCCAGCGCGTTGTTGATCAGTCCCATCACCGTCCTCTGGCCCATCCCCTCCACCGCCGCGGGCGGACGCACGGCGGCCTTCACCGGACCAGTTCCGATACCTTCGATCACGAGCACCGGGCCCCCAGGGCCCAGCGTGATGCGATCGCCCAGCCGGACCGGCGTGGCGCTGGCGATGCGATCCCCGTTCAGGAACGTGCCGTTCTTGCTGCCGACATCCCGGAGCGCCAACCCCCCGGAGGCTCCGACCGTCAGCTCCGCGTGCACGCGACTCACGATCCCTTCCTGCTCCTCTGCGGGGCGGATCTCGCACTCCTTGCCGCGGCCGATCCGGATGCGGGTGCCTTGCGCCTCGAACCGCTTGCCGCTCGCCGAAGCGATCAGCGTGACCCCGTAGGAGCGGACTTCGGGCCCGCGGGCAGCCGCGACGTCGAACACCGGATGCTCGGCGAGCGTGGCCTCGACCACATCGGCCGTCGCCACGACGGTGATCCGCGGCCCGCCTTCGCCGAGCCGGATCTCGGCCCCGGCGGCGATCGGGGTCTGGCCGTGCACGCGTTGGCCGTTCACGTAGGTCCCGTTACGGCTGCCCATGTCGATCAGGCGCCACGCGTTGTCGGCATAGCGGAGCTCGGCGTGGCGCGTCGAGACGACGCGTGCGTCGTCCCCGCTGAATGAAACCGCGGCGGACGGATCGCGGCCCAGCTGCACGAGGGGGTCGTGCAGCTCGAGCGCCCGTCCGGTCGAGATCAGTTGGAGCTTGAGGTACGGCATCGCCGCGGGAGTGCCGGCGTCAGGAGGGCAACCCTTCGGTCGGGAGCTCGCGCCGGTCGCCGGGGAAGCGACGCGCCTCGTCGCGGCGACTGATGCCAGCGCGCCGGTCCACGCCGGTGCGCCGCTCCACCGGCCCCGCGAGGTTCACCTTGCGGCGCTCGAACTGGCCACGGCGGTCCACCCCCGACCGCCGGTCCATGAGATCGCGGCGCTCGTCGGTGCGCCGCCGATCGCGATACCTGGGCATGGAAGTCGCCACGCCGCCTAACCTACACCCGCGGTCCTCCGTGGCTAGTGCCGGCGGGCCTTATCTTCCCGCCCGTGGATAACCTCGCGCATACCCTCGTCGGTGCGGCACTTGGCCGCGCCGTCGGGGCGCGTCGCGTACCGGCGGCCGGCTGGATCGGCGCCGTCGCGGCCAATGCGCCGGACTGGGCGGAGCTCCTGATCGGCGTCCGGCCCGATCGCGGCAGCCTCGCCTACTACGAGCTGCACCGCGGCGTCACGCATGCGTTCATCGGAGCGGCGATCGAGACCGTGGGGATCATCGCGGTGCTGCTGGGCGTGTTCGCCTTGGTGCGTCGACGGCGCGGGCGTGTCGCCCCGCTCGGCCCGATGGTGGTCCTGGTCGCCGTGTGCGTCGCCAGTCATCTCTACCTCGATTGGCAGGGCTCCTACGGGCTCCGCCCGTTCCTCCCGTGGAGCGGCCGCTGGAACTATGCCGACTGGGTCGCGATCGTCGATCCGCTGTACTGGCTGCTCCCGCTGGTCGCCCTCGCGTGGGGCGCGGACCGGCACTGGAGAGACCTGATCCCTCTCCTGCTGGTCGCGGCGCTCGTCACCGCGCTGCTGGTGCGGCGCGCCGACGTGGTCACTGGCTGGTTACGGGTCACCTGTTTCACGGTCCTCGCGATTGGGGCCGTCGGGTGGGCACGATACTGGTTCGGGTTCGCGCAGCGGGCCCGCGCGGCGGCGCTCGCCCTGCTGCTCCTCGCGGCGTACGCGGGTGCGCAGGCCATCGCGAGCGTGCCGGCAAAAGCCGCCGTCCGCGACCGGGCCACGGCGCGCTTCGGCGCTCGCGCCCAATGGGCCGCGCTCACCCGAGTCGGACTGCCGTTCCGGTGGAACGCGATGTTCGCGTCCCCGGACACGGTGGCCGGAAGCGACTGGGCGATCCCGCGCCGTCTCGAAGACCCGCGGGTGCAGCGGGCACTACGCGATGAGCCGGCGGCCCGAGCGTTCGCGGAGTTCGCGCGTTTCCTCGCCGCGGAGGTCGACTCCGGGCCACAGGGGGTCGATGTCACGCTGCGCGACGCGCGTTTCGCATTGCCACCCGCTACCGGCTGGGGCGTGGTGAGGGTTCGGCTTGCCGCGAACGGGGCTAGATTGTCCACGCCGTGACGCCCGATACTCCGCCCGTCGATCTGCTCGCAGGCATCACCCCGGCCTTGGAGCCCGATTTCCGGCTCGACAACTTGGTGGCGCTGTCGCGCGAGCGGGCCCTGTATCGCGCCTGGGACCGGCGACTGAAACGCAGCGTCGCCTTGCGAGTCCACCTCATCCCCGACTCGCCCGGACGCGCCTGGTTCGCGCGCGAGAGCGAAACGCTCGCGGCGCTCAATCATCCCGCCGTCCGGCACGTGTACGCCGCCGGCGAAGTGGGTCCCTTCGCGTATCGCACCACCACCTGGATCGACGGCGAGAGCCTGGCCGAGGCGATGCGGCGCGGCCCACGACCGATCCCCAGCGTGATGTCGATGGTGCGGGATCTCTTGGGCGCGTTGGAGCACGCGCACACGCGGACGATCATCCTGCGGCGGATCGTCCCGACGACCGTCATCCTCGAATTGTCGGGTCGCGGGGTGATCACCGACCTGCGCTACGCCAACTGGTGTCTGGCGCACGTTCCCGCAGACGATCCGGCCCAGGCGACCCCGTTCGCGGCGCCCGAGGTGCGCGCCGGAGAGGCCGGCGATCCCTCGAGCGACGTCTACACGGTGGCGGCGATTGTGTACTACGCCTTGACCGGCCGCGAGCCCGATCCGGCAGAGCTCGCCGCGCCGCGCACGCTGCGTCCCGCCATCCCGGCGGCGGTCGAGCGCGTGCTGATGCGCGCGCTGCGCCCCATCCCCAAGGAGCGCTATCTCACCGCGACGGAGATGCTCGAGGATTTCGTCGCCGACGCCGGCGTGTTCCACGAGCCGGAGGCATCGCCCACCACGACGGAGAAGGGCTTCGAGCGCCGCTTGCGCCGAGCCTTGGGCGACGATTACGAGCTGCTGGAGGTAATCGGGTCGGGCGGTTTCGGACGGGTGTACCGCGCGCGCGACCTGGGGCTCGAGCGCGAAGTGGCGCTGAAAGTGTTGCATCCCACGCTCACGGCAGATCCCGGGGTGATGGAGCGGTTCCGGCGCGAGGCGCAGCACGCCGCGCGGCTGCGGCACTCCAACATCGTCAACATCTACGACATTCAGAGCCGGGCGGGCTTGCAGTGGTACGTGATGGAGCTCGTCCCCGGCGAAAACCTCGCTCAGATCGTGCACCGGGAGGGCGCGTTCCCGGTGCCGCGCACCATGCGCCTCCTGTTGGAAGCGCTGAGCGCACTCGAGCACGCGCACGCCCGGGGCCTCGTGCACCGGGACATCAAGCCCGAGAACATGCTGCTCGAGCCGAACGGACTGTTGCGGATCACGGACTTCGGACTCGCCCTGGCGTTACGCGGTGACCGCTTCGGCGGCGCCACGTCGCGCAGCGGGACGCCGCAGTTCGCGGCGCCCGAGCAGCTGCTGGGAGAGCGTGTGGACCAGCGCGCCGATCTCTATTCACTCGGGGCCGCGGCGTATTTCGCGCTGCTCGGCCGCCCGCCGTTCGAAGGGCCCACGCCGGAGGCCGTGCTCGCCAAGCAGACCACGAATGACCTGCCGTCGATCCGTGAAGCGCGCACCGACGTGTCGCAGGATTTCGAAGCCGTGCTGCGACGCGCCGTGTCGAGCGAGCCGGCGGAGCGGTTTCAGACCGCGGCGGCGTTCCGGGAAGCCCTGGACTACGCCAGTGGAGGCGTGCTGAAGAAAATGCTCGCGATGCTCCGGGTGAGCTGAAACGCCGGCGGCGGATCGCTACCGCCAGCGGAAGATCTTCACCGCCACGAGAAAACTCGCCGCCCCCCACGCCACCACCACCCCCAACGGCGCCGCGATGCCCGCGAGCGAGGCGCCGTCCACCATCACGCCCCGCAGCGCATCGTTCAGCGCCGTGAGGGGCAACGCCCGCACGTAGGGCTGCATCGCCTCGGGAAAACGCGCGTAGGAGAAGAACGTCCCCGACAGGATCCACATCGGCAGCATCACCAGGTTCATCAGTCCCGAGACCGCCTCGACCGTCTTCGCCCGGCTGGCCACCAGGAGACCGAGGCCGGCGAACGAGAACGCGCCGACCAGCGTGCACAATCCGAGCGCCACAAAGGTGCCATGCACCCCCACGTCGAAGATCCACCACCCGAACCCGACCAGCGCCCCGACCTCGAGCAGCAGGAAGAGCAGCCGCGACAGCATGTAGGAGAGCAGGTACTCGCTCTTGCGCATCGGCGTCGCGAGGAAGCGCTTCAGTAACCCTTTCGTGCGCGCCTGGACCACGGAGAATCCCACTCCCCACAGCCCGCTCCCCATGAGGTTCATCCCCAAGAGCCCAGGGATGAGGAAGTCGATGTAGCGGGATCCCGGCTCCACGTCGCGATCGTCGCGCACCACCGCGGCGTCGGCACGACCGCCCGCACGCTGCAACGCGTCGTCCACCTCGAGCCGGGCGAGGCGACTCTCCGTCCGCGTCGAGTCGTAGCGATACACGATGGGGCTCCCCGGCACCACCAGCAGGGCGATGCGCCCCGTCCGCAGCTCGGTCCGGGCCGCGCCGCTGTCCAGCACGGTCGCCGACAGCGCGGGGGTCACATCGAGCACGTGGGCGATCGCGCGGTCCTGTGCGCCGCTCAACACGCCGACGCGCAGCTCGCCGGGACCGCGATTCTTGAACGCGATGCCCAGGGCGAAGGCCAGCACGATCGGGAACCCGAACACCCAGAAGACCGCTTCGGGCTCGCGGTAGAATCCGCGAATCCACGCCAGCGTCATCTGCGCCAGCGGTCCGTCACGCATCGCGAATGCGCCGGCCGGTGAGGGCCACGAAGACGTCTTCGAGCGAGGCGTGGTGCGTCGTCAGCGAAGCCAACGCGTGGCCGCGCCGCTCGAGCAGCCCCGTGAGGGCGGGCAAGGTGACGTGCAGCGCCGTCGCCGTCAGGGCGATCGTGCCGTCCGTCGCCCGCACCGCGCGGACGCCCGGCAGGTCTCGGAGTGCCGGCTCCAGCTCGGTAACCGCCGCTCCGTCGGTCAGCGTGAACTCCACCACGTGCTCGGCGCCGAGCGAGGCGATCAGCTCGCGCGGGGAGCCGAGCGCGATCACCTTGCCGTGATCCATGATCGCCACGCGGTCGCACAATCGCTCCGCTTCTTCCATGTGGTGCGTGGTGACCAGCACCGTGTTCCCCGCCGCGCGGAAGCTCGCGATCACGTCCCACAGCTGCCGCCGCGACTGGGGATCGAGACCCGTGGTGGGTTCGTCGAGGAAGAGCAGCTCGGGCCGGTTCACCAGGGCGCAGGCGACGGCGAGTCGCTGCTTCTGGCCGCCCGACAACTTGCTGTACCAGGCGCGCCGCTTCTCGCCCAGCTCGACGAGGTCGAGTACCGTCTCCACCGTCTGCGGCTGCCGATAGAAGCTCGCGAACAGCCGGATCGTTTCCTCGACGGACAGTTTCTCCGGGAGCTTCGTTTCCTGAAGCTGAATCCCGAGGCGTTGCCGGAGCAAACGATCCGCCGCGCCGCCCCCCCAGTGCTGGCCCAGCACCTGGAGGTCGCCTGAATCGGCGGGCGTCAAGCCTTCGAGAATCTCGATGGTGGTGGTCTTGCCCGCCCCGTTCGGCCCCAGCAGGCCGAAGCACTCGCCCGCTTGCACGAGCAGGTCCAGTCCGGCGACGGCCGTGAGGTTCCCGTAGCGCTTCACCAGACCGGCGCAGCGGATCGCCGGCGGTCGCTCGGCCACGCTCACTCCGGCGGCGGGTATTGCGTGCCCGACGGCCGCTTCTGCTCGGGTGTTTTGGCGATGGCCAGGGCGCGATCGAGCTGGATTTTGAGGCTCGCGACACCGTCGTTCAGGCTACGGATCTTCATTTGGAATCCCTGCGTGCGCTTGGCCACCGTAGCGAGATTGCCCGCTATGTCCGCCACAGTGCCGACGTTCGCGGCAACCGCGCGGTGTCGCAGCTTCATCAGCTCGCGAGAAATCCGGGTTGAAATGTCTTCGAGGATCTTCGGGCGGGCCGCACGGTTCCCCTCGAGCTCGGCGGTGAGTTTCTTGACGAGTGCCACCGTTCGCAAGAACCCCTCGATCTCATCGACGCGGCGTTGCTGGTTGGGGTTGAGCTTGCCTTCGGCCATCGGTCGAAGATAGCTACGCCGTGATCTCTGCGAGCGTGCGCTCGAGCACGGCCATTCCTTCGTCGACCACGGCATCTTCCACGGTGAGCGGCACCAGGATCCGGATTACGTTGCCGTAGGTGCCGGCCGTCAACAGCAACAGGCCGCGCTGCAGGGCAGCGGCCTGGAGCTTCCCGGCCAGCTCCTTGGCGGGCTCTTTGGATGTCCGGTGCTGCACCAGCTCCATCGCCACCATGGCCCCGAGTCCGCGCACGTCGCCGATCGCCGGGCACCGCTCAGCCAGAGCCAGCAGGCGTCCACGCAGCCGCTCGCCAAGCCGCACCGCACGGCCGGCCACGTCCTCCCGCTTCAACAGGTCGAGCACCGCGACGGCGGCGGCGAGAGCGACCGGATTGCCGGCGAACGTGCCGCCCAACCCGCCCACGTGCGCCGCATCCATGACCTCGGCCCGACCGGTGACCGCCCCCAGGGGCAGACCACCTGCCAGGGACTTCGCCGTGACCAGCAGGTCGGGAGCGAGATCGTAGTGCTCGGCGGCGAACATGCGACCCGTGCGTCCGAATCCAGTCTGGATCTCGTCATCGATCAGATCGATGCCATGATCGCGGCAGAACTCCGCGAGCATCGCCACGAAGGCGAGGGGCGCGGGCACGAAGCCGCCTTCCCCGAGCTGCAACTCGACGATCACCGCCGCGAGAGCGTCCGGGTCGACGTGCGAGGCGACCAGCGCCTCGAATCGCCCACGGGAAGCCCGGCAGCACTCGCCCGCGGCTCGGGGCTCGTCGCAGCGATAGCAATAGGGGTACGGCAGGCGGTAGACCTCGGGCGCGAACGGACCGAACCCCTTCTTGTACGGCATCACCTTGGAGGTGAGCGTCATGGTGAGCAGCGTACGGCCGTGGAACGCGTGCTCGAAGCCCAGCACCGCCGGCCGCCCGGTGTGGATGCGGGCGATCTTCACCGCGTTCTCCACCGCTTCGGCCCCGGAATTCACGAACATCGTTTTCTTCGGGAAGTCGCCCGGCGCGAGCGCGTTGAGCCGTTCGGCCGCATCCAGGTAGGGCTCGTAGGCCGCCACCTGGAAGCTGGTGTGGATCAATCGGTCCAGCTGGCCCTTGGCGGCGGCGACGACGGCGGGATGGCGGTGCCCGGTGTTGAGCGTGCCGATCCCGCCGGCGAAATCGATGAGCCGATTCCCGTCCGCGTCGGTGACGACGGCGTTCTCGCCCGAGACGATGGCGATGGGCGCCGCGAGCGGGACGCCGCGTGGTACGGCGCGTTGCCGCCGCTCGAGCAGCGCCCGACTTCTGGCGCCGGGAATCTCGGTTGTGAGTCGGATGACCCCCATGGCCGCAGGAAGCTAGTCCCCGGACGCCATTGCGAAAGACCGCATGGCGTGTAGCATATGCCGCCAACAAGGAGGAGAGCCATGACCGGCGGACGTTGGCACGGGAGCTGCGCGCTGATGGTGGCGGGAACGGCGCTCGCCATTGCTGGCTGCAAAGGCAAGGAAGGCGGCGCAAGCGGCGGGGCGGCGGCGAAGATCACCATCACCTCGACGGGCGACGCGGCGGCCGACGCCAAGGCGTTTCTCGCCCAACTGTGCCCGCAGCCGATCGGCGGCGAGCTCAACTTCATGGTGTGGGAAGGCTACACCGACGCGAGCTTCGCCAAGCCGTTCGAAGACCAGTGCGGGGTGAGGCTCAATTCCACCTACATGGGCTCGAGCGACGAGCTCGTGGCCAAGCTGCGCGCCGGCGGGTCGGAAACGATCGATCTCGTTTCCCCCTCGAGCGATGCCATCACCCAGCTCGTCCAGGCCGGATTGGCGGCCCCGCTCGATCTCAAGCGCGTGCCGAGCTACGCCGACCTGATGGCCAGCTTCCGCGACCTCACCATGGCCCGGAACGCCGATACGGTGTTCGGCATCCCGTGGGCGTTCGGCCCGAACCCGCTCGTGTACGACACGACCAAGGTCAGTCCCGCCCCGACGTCGTGGGCCATCGCGTTCGATCCGAAGTACCGCGGCAAGGTGACGATGCAAGACGACATCGCCACTCTGTGGATGACGGCGCAGCTGCTCGGGATGGATGACCCCAGCGATCGCAGCAAGCTCTACAACCTCACCGACGAACAGCTGGCGCAGGTGCATACGAAGGCGCTCACCCTCCGTCCGCAGGTCCGCAAGTACTGGGCGACCGCGGGCGAGATGGTGCAGCTGTTCCAGAGTGGCGAGGTCGTGATGGGAGAGGGCTGGCCATTGATGACCGCCCAGCTGCGCGCGGCCGGGTTCCCGGCGGGCGAGGTGATTCCCCAGGAAGGCACCACCGCGTGGGCCGATCACTGGGTGATGACGCGGAGCGCCAGGAATCTCAATGCCGCCTACGCCTGGCTCGAGTACACGGCGCAGCCGTTTACCCAGAAGCTGCTGGCCGACATCACCAACTACATCGTCGCCAATCCCGCTGCGAAGACGTACATGACGCCGGAGCAAGTGGGGACGCAGCGCGATATCGCCGAGTACGGCACGCGCGTGAACTTCTGGCAGTGGAGCCCGCGCCGGGAGAAGTACACCGAAGTCTGGAATCAGGTGAAGGCGGGCCAGTAGGGACCCCCTCCGCTCCGCTGGTCGAGCTCCGCGGCATCACCAAGCGCTTCGGCGATTTTGCCGCCGTCGATGACGTCTCGCTGACCATCGCCTCCGGGGAATTCCTCACCCTGCTGGGCGCTTCGGGCTCCGGCAAGACCACCACGCTCCGCATGATCGCCGGTTTCGAACAGCCCACCGCCGGCGAGATCTGGATGGACGGTCGATCGATCCACCTGCTGCCGCCCTACAAACGCGACGTCAATACCGTGTTCCAGAACTACGCGCTGTTCCCGCACATGAGCGTGTGGGATAACATCGCCTACGGCCTGCGCATGCGTCGCGTCGCCAAACCCGAAATCGCGCAGCGCGTGGACGCCGCGCTCGCGATGGTCCATCTGGAGCCGCTCGCCGGGCGCGCCCCGCGCCAGCTCTCGGGCGGGCAACAGCAGCGCGTCGCGCTGGCCCGGGCCCTGGTGAATCGTCCCCGGGTGCTGCTCCTGGACGAGCCGCTCGGCGCGCTCGACCTGAAGCTCCGCAAGGAGATGCAGCTCGAGCTGAAGCACCTCCAAACCCAGGTCGGCATCACGTTTGTGTACGTGACCCACGACCAGGAGGAGGCGCTCACGATGTCCGACCGGATCGCGTTGATGCGTGGCGGCCGGATCGAGCAGGTTGGCACGCCGCGGGAGATCTACGACCGGCCGGCGACGAAATACGTCGCCGATTTCATCGGCGAGACGAACCTGCTCGGCGGTCAGGTCCGGGCCGTCGCCGGCACGCGCGCCACCCTCGACGTCGAAGGCCAGCTCGTCGACGCCCCCGTTCCCGCCGCACCCGCCGGCGTGACGGCCGGCCAGGCCGTATGGCTCTCGGTCCGCCCCGAGGTGATGGCGCTGCAGGGCGACGGGCCGGCGCCGCCCGAGCACAACACGCTCGAGGGAACAGTGGAGGAAGGCATCTACGCGGGGTCGCTCACCAGGCTGCGGCTGCGGTTGGCCAGCGGCACCGCGCTCGTGCTCCACATGGCGCCGACCGCCGTGGCCTTGGCGCCCGGGCAGCGCGCGCGCGTCGTCTGGCCCGTGAGCCGCGGCGTCTGTCTGGCGGCATGACCGCCCCTCAGTTGACCTGGCTCGACCGGCTGCGCGGCCGACCCCGGGTCCGCACCGCCCTCGCGGGGGCGCTCCCCGTGGGCTGGGTGACCGTGCTGCTGTTCGTCCCGTACCTGATGCTGCTGGTGTACTCGCTGCGCACGCTCACCCCAGCGGGCTACATCATCCCGTGTAAGGGATTCCCGCCGGACTGCGCCTGGACGCTGGCGAACTACGACCGGCTGTTTTCCACCTCGGTCTACCCGGCCACGATCTGGTTCTCCGCGAAGATCGCGATCACCGTCACGGTCTTTTCATTGATCCTGGCTTACCCGCTGGCCTATCTCCTCGCGTTCAAGGTTCGGCGCCACAAGAACCTGATGTACATGGCGGTGATCATCCCGTTGTGGGTGAGCTATCTGGTGCGCGCCTACGCGTGGAAGATCATCCTGGGCCAGGGAGGGATCCTGAACGGGCTGCTCATGAGCGTCGGCGTGATTCACGAGCCGCTGCAGTTCCTGCTCTACAGCAAGTGGGCGGTGATCATCGCGCTGACGCACATCTACACGCCCTTCACCCTGATGCCCATCTACGCCGTGCTGGAGTCCATACCTGCCAATCTCAAGGAGGCGTCCCAGGACCTCTACGGCGGTCGGGTGCGGACCTTCTTCCACGTCGTCCTCCCGCTGTCGCTGCCCGGCGTGCTCGCCGGGAGCACGTTCGCCTTCGTGCTCAGCATGGGCGATTTCATCGCCCCCCAGCTTCTGGGCGGCAGCGACAGCGCGCTGATGATCTCCAACGTCGTGGTCAGTCTCTTCGGCGTGGCGTACAACTGGCCGCTCGGCGCGGCGATTTCGGTGGTGATGCTGACGATCGTCGTCTCGCTGCTCACGCTCGCGAACCGCCTCGAGCGTCGCTTCGACTACCGGGGGGAGCCCGGCCGCGCCGCCAAGACCGACGCCCTGGGCGCGATCGCCACGGAGAGCCGGGCGTGACGCCCGGACGCGGACCGGACTGGCTCTCCCGTCTGCTCTGGCTCGCCGGGATCGCGGTGTTCGTGTTCATCTACACGCCGCTGCTCGTCGTCATCCTCTACTCGTTCCACGACTCCCGCATCATCGCCTGGCCGCTGCGCCTCGGCACGCTGCACTGGTACGATGTGCTGCTCCACGACCGCGGGATGATCGCGGCAGTCTTGGCCAGCCTCAAGCTGGCGTTGCTCGCGGTCGTCATCTCCCTTGCCGTCGGCGTCCCCGGCGCGTTCCTGCTGGACCGCCACGATTTCCCCGGCAAGACGCTGTACCAGCGACTCGTGTTGCTGCCGCTCATCCTTCCGGGCATCATTACCGGGGTCTCGCTGCTCGCGTTCTTCAGCCTCATCGGCCTTCGCCTGTCCAGCGGTTTTCCCGCCGTCCCCGGCTGGCCGGTCGTCCTCGGACACGGCACGGCGCTCGTCTCGGTGGTCGTCACGCAAGTATTCGCCCGGCTGCAGCGGATGGATCGCTTCCAGGAGGAAGCGTCCATGGACCTGTATGCGAACGGGTGGCAGACCTTCTGGCGCGTGACCCTCCCCACCATCCGCACGGCCGTGCTGGGCGCCGGGCTGCTGGTGTTCACCTTGAGCCTGGACGAGATTGCGGTCACCTTTTTCCTGATCGGCCGGCAGAACACCATCCCGCTGGAAATCTGGGGGCGACTGCGGCTCGGCATCACCCCCGAAGTCAACGC
Organism: uncultured Gemmatimonadaceae bacterium; assembly: GCA_964599725.1. Taxonomy (GTDB): domain Bacteria; phylum Gemmatimonadota; class Gemmatimonadetes; order Gemmatimonadales; family GWC2-71-9; genus DASTHG01. The sequence goes on from CAZRGT010000015.1 coordinate 32,898, forward strand.
TATCTCCACGATTATCTTCTTCGCGTCCGTTGTCGTCATCGTCATCTGGGCGCGCCTGATGCACGACCCGGAAGGAGCGAAAGCATGACTGTGAAACAGTACCAGATGTACGTCGGCGGCGAATGGATCGGCGCCGCCTCCGGCAAACAGCTGGACGTCATCGACCCGGCGACCGAGCAGGTCATGGCCAAAGTCCCGGCTGCCGGCGCGGTCGATATCGACCGGGCCGTGAAGGCGGCACGCGCGGCGTTCAGCGGTGGCTGGAAGGACGCCACCGCCCAGGAGCGGGGCCGCGTCCTGCTGCGGCTGGCCGAGCGCCTCCGCGCCCGTAAGGCGGAATTGGCCGAGATCGAAACGCGGAACAACGGCAAGCCGATCGTGGAGTCGGAGTACGACGTGGACGACACGGCCACGTGCTTCGAGTACTATGGCGGCCTGGCGACCAAGATTCACGGCGAGGTCTTGCCCGTGCCGGCGCCCGCGCTCGCCATGGCTTTGAAGGAGCCGGTCGGCATCGCCGGCCAGATTATTCCGTGGAACTATCCGCTGCTCATGGCGGCCTGGAAGCTCGCGCCGGCGCTCGCGGCGGGTTGCGCCTGCGTGCTGAAGCCCGCCGAGCAGACCCCGCTGTCAATCCTCGCGCTCGCCAAAGACTTCGAAGACGTGGGGATTCCCAAGGGGGTCGTCAATATCGTTACCGGCGACGGCCCCGACGCCGGCGCTCCGCTCGTCGCCCATCCTGACGTCAACAAGATCGCCTTTACCGGCAGCCAGGCCGTCGGGAAGCTCATCATGAAAAGCGCCGCCGACACGCTGAAGCGCGTCACGCTCGAGCTGGGTGGCAAGTCGCCCAACATCTTTTTCGCCGACTCGGACTTCGAGAACGCGGTCGACGGGGCGTTGTTCGGCTGCTTCATCAACCAGGGAGAAGTCTGCTCCGCCGGGAGCCGCGTCCTGGTCGAACGCTCGATCTACAAGAAGTTCGTGGACGCCACGGCCGAAAAAGCCAAGAAGATCCGCGTCGGCCCGGGCCTCGACCGTCAATACAACATGGGGCCACTGGTCTCCAAGGAGCAGTACGACCGGGTGATGAGCTATCAGGCAACCGGCAAGCAGGAGGCGAAGGTGGCCGCGGGCGGGGGCGCCGTCACGAGCTACGGCAAGGGGTACTTCGTACAGCCCACGGTCTTCTACGACGTGGACAACAGCGCCAGGATCTCCCGGGAGGAGATCTTCGGACCGGTGATGAGCGTCATCCCCTTCACCGACGAGGCCGATGCGCTGCGCATTGCGAACGACTCGAGCTACGGCCTCGCCGCCGCGGTCTGGACGCGGGACATTTTCAGGGCGCTGCGGGTGGTGAAATCGTTGGAAGCCGGCATCATCTGGGTCAACCACATGCAGCCGACCTATGTAGAGGCCCCGTGGGGGGGCTACAAGATGTCCGGCTTTGGCCGCGAGCTCGGAAGGTGGGGCGTGGAGGAATACTTGGAAACCAAGCAGGTCTACATCAACCTGGACGAGAAACCGATCGGTTGGTACACCTGAGTGTCGAGTTTTTCGACAGTCCATCGAAACGGATTCGCCCGACCGTAACCGCGTAAATCACAATCGATCATAGCGTTACCCTTGGGGGGTTGCCTTGGACGTGACCCCCCAAGGTACCTTGGGCCAGCCTCCCCGAGCTTCACTCGGGCGGGTGTCCTGGCGGCTGACTTTCCCCTTGAGCTGCCACCCCCATACTGTGGCCGGGGGCGAGGGAGCCTGGGCCTGAAAAATGCCCTGGTAACCGGACGGTGAGCCGCTAACAGCCCCTTGAGGAAAAAATGAAAGTCCTCGTGCTCGGTGTCGGCGCGGTGGGGACCGTGTCCGCACTCAGGTTCGCCCGCCGTCCCATCTTCCGTCAGGTGGTCATCGCCGACGCCGTCCCCGGGCGTGCCCAGGCGTTGGCCGCTCGCATCGACGACGCCCGCGTCCGGGCCATCACGCTGGACGCGGGCCGCGAAGACCTGCTGGTGCAGGCCATCCGGGAAACTGGGACCACCCTGGTGCTGAACGCGGCCCTTCCCGCCACCAACCTGATCGTCATGCGTGCCTGCCTGGAAGCCGGCGTGGATTACATCGATCTGGCGAGCGGCGGTACGGAGGCGGACGGCATTCCCAAGCTGGAAGACCAGTTCGCCCTGGATACCGCGTATCGATCCCGTGGTCGCCTCGCCCTGCTCGGCATGGGCGCGGACCCCGGCACCTCGAACGTGTACGCCGCCCACATCGCCAAGCACCTCCTGGAAGAAGTGACCGCGTTCCATGTGCGGGATGGGGACAATTCGGTATGCGAAGGCCCCGGGGGGATGGTGGCGGCCTTCAGTCCCTGGGTGTTCATCGACGAGTGCCTCTGTCCGGCCACGGTGTACCGGGACGGTAAGTTCGGCTACGCCGAGCCGCTCTCGGGGGCGGAGCGCTTCGATTTCCCGGAGATCGGGAGGCTGAACTGCTTCCACGTGGATCACGAAGAGACCACGACGCTACCCCGCTTTTTCGGGACGGTGCGGAACGCCGATTTCAAGTTCACGTTGGGAGAGGAAGCGGTCGCCACGCTGCGGGTCCTGCACCAGCTCGGGCTGTCGAAGAAGTCCCCGATCAAAGTCGACGGGCTGGAGATCGTGCCGCGCAGTGTCGTCGTCGCGCTGATGCCGAAGCCCGTCGATCTGGCCGGCAAGCTGCGCGGTCGCAGCTGCGTTGGCACGCTGGGGAAGGGATTTCAGAACGATGAGTTGAAGGCGTTTTACGTCTATTCGATCGCCGACCACGAGCAGGCGTTCGCCGAGATGGGAGTCCAGGCCACAGCGTTCCAAACCGGAATCCCGCCGGTCGTCGCGGCGGAGCTGATCGCCGAAGGGGAATGGCGCGGCGCGGGCGTATTGTCGCCCGAGCAGTTCGACCCGGACCCGTTCCTGGATCGTTTGCCGGCGGCTGGGATGCCGTGGCAGGTACGGCAGATGCCGGTGGAGCGACCCGCCAAGGACCGGTTGCGGATCCTAGCGGCCTAGGGGCGGACCTTCGGGCGTGACGTAGGCGGCGGTGATGCCGCCGTCCACCCGGAAATCGGCGCCCGTGATGTAGGACGACTCGTCGGACGCGAGAAACAGCGCCGCCTGCGCGATCTCCCGGGGCTCGCCAAACCGCCCCATGGGGATGTGCACCAGGCGGCGCTGCCGTTTCTCCTCGGTCGACAGGAATTTCTCGAGCAGCGCCGTGCGCACCGGGCCGGGGGACAGGGCGTTGGCCCGGATGTTCTCCCGCGCGTGGATGATGGCGATCTCGCGGGTCATCGAGAGCACCGCGCCCTTGGAGGCCGTGTAGGCGATCTGCGGCGTGGCCGCGCCGACCGTGGCCACGAAGCTCGCCACGTTGATGATCGATCCCCCGCCCGCCTCCCGCAGGTAGGGAATCCCGGCCCGGCAGCAGCGCGCTACCCCTTTCACGTTGATGTCCAGCACTAGGTCCCAGATCGCGTCGCCCGTGTTCACCACACCGTCGTCCTCGCCCGGCGACACGCCCGCGTTGTTGTACAACACATTGACCTTGCCGAACGCCCGCTTCGCCTCGGCATAGAGCCGCTCCACCTGCCCCGTGTTGCGCACGTCGCCGGGAATGAATTGCGCCTTCCCCCCGGCCCCGCGGATCTCGGCCGCCACCTTCTCCCCGGCCTCGCCATTCACGTCATTCACGACGACGCCGGCGCCTTCCTTGGCGAAGAGGCGGGCCGCCTCGGCGCCCAGGCCGGCGCCGGAGCCGGTAATCACCGCGACTTTTCCGTCGAGACGACCCATTGATCCCTTAGGCTCTCTCGAAATTCCGCATCAGGTCCACGTCCGTCACCCGCCGATCATACACAATCTGCTCCTGGCGGGCCGTGTTGACGTAGTGGTCCACGACCGCATCCCCGAACGCCTCCCGCGCGATCGTCGAGTCCTCGAGCAGCCGCACCGCCTCGTACAACGATTTCGGCACCTCGCGCACCTTGGGGTCCCGATAGGCGTCACCGGCATAGATCCCCTCGAACTTCAGTCCGTGCGTGATGCCGTACACGCCGGCCGCGATCGTGGCGGCGAACGCGAGATACGGATTGGCGTCGGCGCCCGGGCAGCGGTTCTCGACGCGAATCGACTTGGGTGAATGCCCGATGAGCCGCAGCCCGCAGGTGCGGTTGTCGACTCCAGCCACGAGCCGTGTGGGCGCGAACGTCCCCGCCATGTAGCGGCGATAGCTGTTCACGTAGGGCGCGTAGAACACGCTGAAATCGCGGCCGCACGCGAGCTGCCCGGCCGCCCAGTGCTGCAGCCGCGGCGACATGTGGGCCGGACCGGCTTTGTCGTATCCGGCCGGCTCGCCGGTCTTCCTGTCCCAGAGCGAGCTATGGAGATGGAACGAGCTCCCCGCGAGGCCGGTGTTCCACTTCGCCATGAACGTGATCGACTTGCCCATCAGCGCCGCCACTTCCTTAATGCCATGCTTGAATACGACGTGATGGTCCGCCATCAGCACCGGCTCTTGGTGCGCCAGATTCAGCTCTTCCTGCCCCGGCCCCCATTCACCCTTCGAGTTCTCCACGTCGAGGCCGAGCGCATCCATGTGGCGCCGCAGCGACTGCATCAGCGGCTCTTCCTTCGTGGTCTGCAAGATGTGGTAGTCCTCGATGTAGCGCCCGACGGTATCGAGGCCGCGAAAGCCCTTGTCGAACGCCTGCTCGTAAGTGTCGTTGAACACGTAGAACTCGAGCTCCGAGGCGACGCGGAGCGTGAGACCGAGCTCGGCCGCGCGCTGCACCTGCGCCTGCAGCACTTGGCGGGGCGCCACCGGGAGCGGCTTGTGGTCCTTCCCTTCCACATCGCCCAGCACGAGCGCGGTCTTGTCGAGCCACGGCACGACGACGAGCGTGCCGTGATCGGGCCGCACCATGAAGTCGCCGTAGCCCAACTCCCAGGAGAACAGCTGGTACCCGGGCAAGGGCTCGTTTTCGATGTCGCAGCCGAGCAGGTAGTCGCACCCCTCCCAGCCCTCGTGCGCAGCCGCGACATAGGTCCGCCCGGTATAGCGCTTGCCCGCGAGCCGCCCCTGCTGGTCCGGGAACACGGCCAGCACGGTGTCGATCGCCCCCTGCTCGACCAGACGCCGCAGCTCGGCCAGAGGAATCGTCTTCATGGCGTCGTCTCGAAGTAGATGTTCTTGATCTCGGAGTAGTGATCGAGCGCGTGCATGCCGAGCTCACGCCCGAGGCCGGATTGCTTGAAGCCGCCAAACGGGCCCTGTAAGTGCACGCTCGACGATGAGTTGACCGACAACACTCCGGTCTCGATCGCCCGAGCGACGCGAAGCCCGCGCTTCAAGTCGTTGGTCCACAGTGACCCGGAGAGCCCGTAGATCGAATCGTTGGCGATCGCGATCGCTTCCGCCTCGGTGTCGAACGGGATGACGCTCGCCACCGGGCCGAAGATTTCCTCGTCCACGATGCGCATGCCCGGCTTCGCGTCCTCGAATACCGCGGGGCGCAGGAAGTACCCGGGCCCCGGGATCCGCTCCCCCCCGCACACCAGCCGCGCGCCCTCTTGCTTCCCCAGCGCGATGTAGGTCTCGGTCACTTCGCGCTGGTGGACGGAAATCACCGGTCCCATCTGGGTTTTCTCGTCGAGCGGATTCCCGACCACGGTGCCTTCAGCGGCCGCGCGCATCGCCTCGACGAACTTCGCGTAGATCGAGCGCTCGACGATGGTGCGCGAGCGCGCGCAGCAATCCTGTCCCGCGTTGGCGAACACTGAGACGGCCGCTTCCCCCGCGGCCTGCTCCACGTTCACGTCGCCGAACACGACACAGGGCGACTTGCCACCCAGCTCCAGGGAGACGCGTTTGATGGTCTGCGCCGCGGCGGCCATGATGGCCCGGCCCGTGGCCGTCTCGCCCG
>CAZRGT010000016.1:0-106446 GCA_964599725.1 uncultured Gemmatimonadaceae bacterium
CCGACCGTCCACCATGGTTTCGCCATGCGGGCCCAGCGAGCCCTTATGGCCCAGAAAGCGCGGATGCGAACGGGAGGTGATTACCCGGCCTTTGGCGTTCTCGACATGCACGATCCGATCACCTTCGATACCGAGAGACCCGACGCCTGCCCGTTCCAGTTTCTCTCCAGCCATCGTCTTGACCGGATATCGCCAGATTTCCGTGATCTTCATCGCCACCTCTCGTTTCGGGCCGGCACACGAGCCTCCTAACGGATAGTGCATAAGCTGCAAAGCTGGCGCCTTGGCCGCGCTGATCCAACAATGTTGCGTGGCCGATAACGCCGCCAGCGCGGCCAGCCGGCTTGGCAGCTTCATGCACTTGTTAGGTGGCACCTTTCTCGTTCGTATACTCGGCCCTGGTGGGCTCGGGCTAGTCGGTCCAGGGCACGCTCCAGACTAGCATAAGTAGCACAAGAAAACAGACACTTGCGACCAGCCGGTCCTTCAGCACAACCCGCTTCCAGTGCTTCTCCTCCGCAGAGCCCTCCTCATAGTCTCCGCTGGTTCCGGGGATAGTCGCCCATACGAAGGCCCAAGCAACGATAATGGCCGCCGTGACCACCAATTTCACGAGCACGGAGCGTACACTGAGCCAGGACACGAGATCCTGGACCTCGTCGGCGCCGGCGCGGACGGCGATCGTGAAGACGGTGCCCCAGTCGTGGCGGCCTTTCGGCAACGGCCTTGGGGAGATAGCCTGAAGTCTTGGATGACCGCAGTCATGTCGTGGGTGCCGCCTAACGCCAGCTTCTGCTGCGAGCGGGCCGACGAGCACGTCGCGTGGCGACGATGGCTGGTCCGCTCGTCAGCAGCAAGCATCGTTAGGCCGGCGGCAGGCGGACGTTGCGTCGGAATGGCCCGTCGTGCAACGCGATGGTGACGGTTGGCGCGGCGGTTTCGCGTATGCTCGGCGCTCCTCGGTCCCGGAGCGCGAATTGCAGACGCGGCGCCGGCGGCGCGCGGCGTCTACAAACCCCGGCGCCCTCAGGCGTCGCCGCTGTTTCGGTTGGTGTCGGATCACTTCCACCGGCTGCAGGCGGTGTACGACGAGCGCTTCGCGCGGGAGTACGGCCCGTGGCGCCCGGTCGTCGGGCAGGCGGCGGACAAGTTCCTGGCCTGCGGGATCCTCGAGCACGGGTTCGCGCGGATCCGCTGCGACGGCTGTGCCCACGATTACCTGTTGGCGTTCCCCTGCACCACCGCCTGCGCCAGCCGTCGTCGCCGCGCGCGCGAGCACGCTACATACTTCCCACGCCGCGATTGAATTTCCTATCCCGACCGCGCACCCATGAACCGGCGACTCTTCCTCGCGTCACTCGTGCTCGTCACCTCCTTGTCGGGTTGTGACGGACCCACCGGCCCCCGCGGCTCGATGCAACTCCGGTTGCAGAACGACGCGGCGGTCGCACTGACCATACGCGTCGGCAGCACGGACTTCGGGTCGATCGAGCCAGGCGCGATGAGCCCCTATCGCGAGATCGGTGAGGGAGAGTTGCCAATCATGGTGGCCGGAGTGAATCGCGGCACCGAGTCGTGGTGTACCGGGAGCGGCTGCAAGGCCTTCGATGGCACCATGAAGTGGACCGGGTACTTCAACGAGACCGCGATCACGGGATTCTCGTACGACTTTGAGTGACGGGATCGGATGGCTCGTGGGGAGGGAAAAGGAGGCGCCTGACGGCGCTCACGAGGAGAGAGGCGTGGGCCGCTCAGAGGCTCCAGCGACGCGCTGCTGCGCCTCAGGGCGAGCAGTTGAGGGCGGCATTCGTTCCGCCGTTCGGTGTGTAGATCACGCTCGAGAAGCCCGTCATTCATCACGCAGGCGTCGGTGATCGACCAGATCCTGACGCTCTTCCGCACTCGCGTGGCCCTGATCCAGGCCCTGCTCCGGGGTTGGCCAAAGGCCCCGCCCGGCGGCATAATGTCCGGATGGCTCCTTCGACATTCCGCGTGATCGACGGCGGCGTCGCCACCGAGTTGACGCGCCGCGGACTGGACCTCAGCGACGGACTCTGGTCGGCGCGCGTGCTCATCGAGGCGCCCGATGCCATCGAGCGGGTACACACCGAGTACTTCTTGGCAGGGGCCGACATCGCCATCACGGCGAGCTACCAGGCGAGCTACGAAGGCTTCGCCAGGCGCGGCCTGAGCGCCGAGTCGACGAACGCCCTCCTGCAGCGCTCCGTGGAAATCGCCCGATCTGCCCGGAGCCGCGTGCGGCGCGACCAGCCGGGCACGGTGCGGGAGCTGCTCGTCGCCGCGTCAGTCGGCCCATATGGAGCCATGCTACATGACGGCTCCGAGTACCGCGGCGACTACGGGATCGATGAGGATGCGCTCGTCGACTTTCACCGCGAACGATTCACCGTACTCGCCGACGCCGGGGCCGACCTCCTCGCTTGCGAGACGATTCCGTCGCGCATCGAGGCGGCGGCGCTCGTCCGGCTGCTCGGCGAGCGCCCGGACGCCAAGGCGTGGGTCACCTTCTCCTGCCGCGACGGTCGCCACACGTCGGCCGGCGACTCGATCGCCGAATGCGCCCGCTGGCTCGACGGGGTGCCGCAGGTCGTCGCGATCGGCGTCAACTGCGTCGCGCCGGAGTTGGTCGAGTCGCTCATGCACGAACTCGGGACCGGCACCAGCAAGCCGATCGTTGTCTACCCGAATTCTGGCGAGACATGGGACGCCGTGGCCCAGTGCTGGGTCGGCACGGCCGATCGCTTCACCGCCTATGTCCCGCGCTGGCTGGGAGCGGGCGCGAGTTGGATTGGCGGCTGTTGCCGCACGACCCCCGACGACATCCGGAGCGTGCGGGCGGACGTCGACGCCTACGGAGCGCGACTGAACGACAGCTGATAGCTGCGCCCCGCCGTCACCGCGAATTCGATGGTCTCGGCCCCACGTTGCACCACGCGCACGCGCCAACCATTGGACGTGACTGTGATCTTGCCCTTGGCCTGAATGCGGCACAGTCGCGTGACGTGCGCCCGGATGTCGGCCCGCGTCGCGCGGCCGTCCGACCACGCAACGTCCACGTCGATTCCGCCGCGCGCACGCAATCCCTGCACAGCACCGTCACGCCACTCGGTGGGGAGTGCAGGCAACAGGCGTATCGCGTCCTGATGCGACTGCACGAGCATCTCCGCGATCGCCGCCGACGCCCCCAGATTCCCATCCACCTGCAGCGCGCGTCCGCACAACGAGAACAGATTCGGCAACGAGGACTTGGTGAGCAACGCGCGCAACTGCTCCAACGATCTCTCGCCGTCGTAGAGCCGAGCACGGAGTCCCATCTTCCACGCGTACGACCACCCGCATCCACCCGTGCCACGTCGATCGAGTGTGACGGCCGCGGCGGTCGCCAACTCCGGTGTGCGCTCTGGCGTGATCTCGCTGCCTGGATAGAGCCCCCACAGCGGCGACAGATGCCGGTGCTCCGGTTCGAGATCGTCCCAGTCCTCCAGCCATTCCTGCAACTGGCCGTGCTTCCCGATCTGATTCGGGGCCAGTCGGGCGCGCGCCGAGCGTGCGTCTGCGGCCAATGCACTGTCGGCCTGGAGCAGCGCTGATGCGTCGTTGAACGCGCCCAACACATCGCGAATGATGTGCATGTCCATCGTGGGACCCGCGGCCATGGTGCGCGCCGTGAGCGAGATGCCGCTCACCTCGTCAAAGAACTCGCCATTGCCCGGCCACGCGGGATAGTTCTCGGGTGAGTTGGACGGCGCCGTGACGAGCCATCCCTTGCCGGGATAGGGCACCAGCACATCCAGCAGGAAACGCGTCTGATCGCGCAACAGCGGATAGATGCGGCGCAGATACGTCGTGTCCTCGGAGAAACGGTAGTGCTCGTACAAGTTGGTCATGAGCCACGCGCCGCCGACGGGCCAGGCGCCCCATGACGGTCCGTCCATGGGTGCCGTGGCGCGCCAGAGATCGGTGTTCTGGTGCACCACCCAGCCGCGTGCGCCCCAATGCTCGCGCGCGGTCGCTGTGCCGGTCTCGGCCGCCTCCGTCACGAGCCGTTCGAGCGGTCCCATCATCTCACCGAGGTTCCCGGTCTCCGCGGGCCAGTAGTTCATCGGGAGATTGATGTTGATCGTGTACTTGGCGTCCCACCACGGGTTGGGGTTGTCGTTCCAGATGCCCTGCAGATTGGCGGCTTCGGTCCCTGGTCGTGAACTGGCCATCAACAGATAGCGGCCGAACTGATAGTACAGCGCCGCCAGATCGGGGTCGGGAGCCGTAGCGAACCGCTTGATGCGTTCATCAGTGGGGAGCGCCAGGACATCGGCACTGGTGCCACTCAGCGACAGGCGCACACGCCCGAACCATTGCTGTTGCTCGGCGAAGTGGTCGTGGAGCAACTCGTCGTACGTACGCGCCGCGGTGCGCTCGAGCACCGTGCGCACCCGATCGGCCGGATTGCCGCTCACATCGCGGTAGTTCACGAAACTCGTGGCCGCCGCTAGCACGATGGTCACGGCGTCAGCGCCGCTCACGCGGAGTGTCCGGTAGTCCACGGTGACCGCAGCGCGCGCACCCTCTGCGCGCGCGGTCAGCCTCGCTTCGTAGGTGAGCCGACCCTGAATGCCCAGATAGTCGGAGTTCTTGCCCGTCAGGCGTAGTCCGTGGGGCGCCACGCCGTCCATCTGGAAGTAGTCGGTGCCGTAGTTGGAGTGTGCCGGATTGCGCGCACCGTGCAGCGTCGCATTGAACGTGAGGGCGCCGGGGCGATCGGCCGACAGCCGAATGACGATCGCCTGATCCGGCGCGCTCACGAACACCTCACGCGTGAATGTCACCTCATTCACCACGTACGACACGCGCGCCACCGCCGAATCGAGCAGCAGCTCGCGACGATAGCTGGTCACGCTGTCGTGTCCCGGGAACGCAATGAATAGATCGCCCAGAGGCTGGTACTTCATCTGTTCGTACGGCACACCCATCATGGTGCGCCCGAACAGATCGTGCGCGCGAGGCACATCGCCGGCAAAGAGCAGTCGGCGGATCTCCGGCAGCGATGCACTCGCACCCTTCACCACCGGATCGTACGGGCCTCCCGTCCACAACGTCTCCTCATTCAGCTGAATGTGCTCTTCGCGTGTGCCGCCGAAGACCATCGCCCCGAGCCGGCCGTTCCCGACGGGAAGCGCGCGGTTCCATTCGCTGGCGGGTTGACGGAACCACACCGTGGTGGATGGCGCCGCTTGGGAGAACGCGACGCTCGCCGACACCATGGAAAGCAGGAGTGTGTGGCGGGCGCGCTGGGCCAGCATGGGCATTGCGAGCATGGTCCCCATGAAGGGCGTCTTCACGGAACGGATTCCGCGCATTCTTGATGCGAGAGCCTCTGCAGTGCGACGAGATATGCGCCGTCACAAACGCAACTCTCGAATCTCCCGAGTGAATCCGCGACTAGCAAACGATGTCCCCGGGTCTACAGTTGACCATTACTGTGCCCGTCATGTTCGAATGATTGTTACAGTGATAGCCAAACGATCCCCCGAAAGTGAATGTGTGCACAAACGTTTGGCCGCCGGGCAGGGTGTGACAATGCGCCGCCTTGGGGATGCCGCTCGAGCGGACGGTTTCCCGAAACGCCCGCTGGATGGACGCTCTCGTGCAAGTGGTGCCGCCGGACTCGGCGGGTGGTGGGGCCCGACATTGCAGGCCGGTGCCCCAAGGACAAGTTGTGGTAGATTAGCCACCCCTCCGCTCTGCAAGCACGAGTTTCGAGTCAGCGTCCGGTCCCTAACGACCGGGCGCTGATCGTTATCCGGTCTCGTGGCTGTCGGCATCCGTAGTTGCGTTCCAGGGCCATACTCACTGACGGTTTTCGTGAGTGTGCTCCTGGTGTGCCCCTCACCACTGGCCATAGGTGGGCATTGGTGACCACTCGGAAAACAGCGCCAAGAACAGGGACAAACGCCCCCGTTTTTGGCCGGCGCGAGCCAGCGGTGCGTCGCGTAAGTCGTTGAAATATGGTCGGCCGCCGCCGCCCACGAGGGCCGACCCGCCCTAGTACGCCTGCGCCCACACCGCCTCGGCGACGCTCGGTTTCCCGCACCACATGCAGGCCTGTGGCGTTTGAGGTGACCGGAATTCGGGATCAGGCAACACCCGGACGGTGGCCGCGGTCTCCTGTTTGATCGCTGCCTCGCACGCCCCGTCCCCGCAGAACCCACCGTAGGCAAAGCCGCCCTGGTCCTTCATGAAGGCAATCAACTGCTCCTTGGTGACGCTCCGGATCGAGGCGGCTTCCCGCCGCTCCCGCGCGGCGCTGAGCAGCGCGGCCTGGATCTCGTCGAGCATGGCCGGAATGACCTTGGGCAATCCGGCGAGCGGTGCTGGCGCCTTGCCGCCGATCCGCCGGGCCGTCATCACCTGCTGGGCAGCCACGTCCCGGGGGCCGATCTCGAGTCGCAGCGGCACACCGCGCGCCTCCCACTCGAAGTACTTCGCCCCCGGTTTCACGGTGTCGCGGGTGTCGAGCGTCGCCCGCACACCGGCCGCCCCCAGATCGGCGGCGACGCGCTCTCCCACACCGAGGACCTGCGCCCGCTCGTCGTCGGTCTTCCAGATGGGCACGATGGCGACCTGAATCGGCGCGAGCCGCGGCGGGCAGATCAAGCCGTTGTCGTCCGAGTGGGTCATGATCAACCCGCCGATGAGGCGCGTCGACACGCCCCACGACGTGTTCCACACGTGCGCCAGACCGCCCACGGCGGTCTGGTATTTCACCTCGAACGCCTTGGCGAAGTTCTGGCCGAGGTTATGCGAGGTCCCTGCCTGGAGCGCCTTGCGATCCTGCATCAACGCTTCGATCGCATAGGTCCGTAAGGCGCCGGCGAATCTTTCGCTGTCGGTCTTCACGCCCGTGATCACGGGCATCGCCATCCACTCCTCGGCGAAGCGGCGATAGATGCCGAGGATGAGTCGCGCTTCCCGCTCGGCGTCCGCCTCGTCGGCGTGCGCCGTATGCCCTTCCTGCCACAGGAACTCCGTGGTGCGCAGGAACAGGCGGGTGCGCAATTCCCAGCGCACCACGTTGCACCACTGATTGAGCAGCAGCGGCAAGTCGCGATAGCTGTGGATCCACTTGGCGAACATTGCGTAGATGATGGTTTCCGAGGTCGGGCGCACGACGAGCGGCTCCTCGAGCGCGGAGGCGGGGTCCGGCGTCACCGCGCCCGCGCCGGTCTTGCCCGTCGCCATGAGCCGCGTGTGCGTGACGATGGCGACTTCCTTGGCGAAGCCCTCGACATGCTCCGCTTCCTTGGCGAGGAAGCTCTGGGGGATGAAGAGCGGGAAGTAGGCGTTCTGGTGCCCCGACGCCTTGAACATGTCGTCCAGCGCGCGTTGCATCAGCTCCCAGATGCCATAGCCGTTGGGGCGGATCACCATGCACCCGCGCACCGGCGAGTAGTCCGCCAGCTCGGCCTGCATGATGACGTCGTTGTACCACTCGCTGAAGTCCTTGGCGCGTGGCGTGATCCTCTGTGCCTGAGCCATCCTGGGATTCGCCTCTGGGAGTGTGCGCCGCGCTACAGCCGATCGAGCCGCTCGATGTTCCGTTCGTTGCGCACGTTGCCCGTGTTCAGGGTCGACGCCGGCTCGAACAGCATGACTTCGACCTCCTGGTCGGCCACCGGCCGGTGCTCGACGCCTCGCGGCACGATGATGAACTCGCCGGACGCCACGTCCACCGCGCGATCGCGGAATTCCATGCGGAAACGGCCCTTCACGACGTAGAACAGCTCGTCCTCTTGCTCGTGATGGTGCCAGACGAACGGGCCGAGGAACCTGACGACCTTCACTTGCTGTCCGTTCAGCTCGCCGACGATCTTCGGCGACCAGCGCTCGCTGAACGTCGCGAGCTTCTGGGCGAGATTGACCACGTTCATGCCCGTCTCCTCAGGCGCCCGCGCGCAGCATCGTACCGAGCAGCGCCAGCGGCACCCGCTCTTCGGTGCCGGACGCCAGATCGCGCACCACCGCCTGCCCGTCGCGGCGCTCGTCGGGCCCGATGACCACCGCGCGGGGGGCGCCGCGGGCCACAGCCAATTCCAGCTGCTTGCGGATCGCCTGCAGGCGCAGTCCGTATTCCACGGCCACGCCCTGCTCCCGCAGCTCATGCGCCAATCGCAACACCGGCACGACGTCCTCACCGCTCACGGTGACGAGGAAGGCATCCAGCCGCCGCGCGGCGGCGGGTGCGACGCCCCGGTCCTTGAGCAGCTCACCCAGCACGACGTCTCCCATGCCGAAGCCCAGGGCGGGCAGGTCGACGCCCCCCAACGCCTTGAGGAGTCCGTCGTAGCGCCCGCCGCCACAAATGGCCCGCAGGCTGCGCCCGGCGTCGAACAGCTCGAACACGATGCCGGTGTAATAGGCCAGGCCGCGAACGATTGTCAGATCGACCTGGACGAAGTCCTGCAAGCCCATGGCCTCGAGCGCGCGGCAGCACTCGCGCAGAAACTCGCCTGTCTCCTCCCCGCCCGGCACCCGGGCGAGCGCCGTATCGATCGCGTCGATCCCCCGCAGAGCGGCCACGTCGAACAGCGCCGCGATGGCCGGCTGGTCCCAGCCACCCTTTTGCAGCCGGGCTTCCACTGCCTCGCGCGGCTCGCGCTCGCTGCGATCCACCGCGGCGTAGGCGTCCGGAAGCTGCTCCTCACGTACCCCGCGCCCGACCAGCAGGGCGTGCAGCACGCGCCGGTCCGACAGGCGCGCCTGGACGTCGCGTGGGCCCAGGCCGAACGCCCGCAGGATGTCGATGGCCGCCGCGATCAGCTCCGCATCGGCGAGTGGCCCCGGCTCGCCGATCAGGTCCATGTTGAGCTGGAAATGCTCTCGCAGCCGCCCCCGCTGCTGCCGCTCATAGCGAAACAGCTGGGGAATGGAGAACCACCGAATCGGCTTCTTCAGGGCCTGAGCCCGGGCCCCGACCATCCGCGCCAAGGTCGGCGTCATTTCGGGCCGCAACGCGACCTCGCGGTCGCCCTTGTCCCGGAACGCGTAGAGCTGCCCCGCGATCTCTTCCCCGCTCTTCTGGGTGTACAGCTCCAGCGGCTCGAGCGGCGGCCCGTCGTACTCTTCGAAGCCGTACCGGGTGGCGACACTTCGCCACGTGGCGAAGATCTGGTTTCGAAAGGCGAGCTCGTCGGGGTAGAAGTCGCGAAAGCCAGGAAGCGCTTTCCCTTGCATCACAACAATTTAGCCGATCGGCGCAAACCCGGGCAAGCGCGCCATGGCATCGCCCACCGTGTGAAAGGAGCCGGTGACCAGCATCGTCCGGGCCTCTTCCTGGATCGCGCGCAGCGCGCGATCAAAGTCCGGTTCGAATCGCACCGCGGGATCGTTGAGCTGGCCAGCGAAGTCTCGCTCCGCCCAGCGCTGCTCCCCCGGCACCGATGGGGCGACGGTGAGCACAAGGCGATCCACCTCCGGCCGCAGCGTGGCGAGCATCGCCGGCCAGTCCTTGTCGTTCCGGATTCCCACGAGGGCATGCAGGGGACGCGGTGGCCGATAGTCCTGCAGCGCCTGCACGAGGACCTGCATGCCGTCGGGGTTGTGCGCCACGTCCAGGATCCACCGGCCGCGCACGTCGAACCGGCCGGGCACATAAGCGTTGGCGAAACTCGGCGGTATCCATGGACCCACCGGCCCGAACGGCGGCGGCAGCGCATTGAGGGCGCCCAGAGCCACCCAGGCGTTGTTCCACTGGTGCGGGCCCCGCAGCCCCAGCAAGAATCCGCCGGGCGGTGTCTGTTCCAGGCCGACCCGCACGATCGGCTGGGCGCCGCGACGTTGTGCTTCCTCGATCAACTCCTGACGGATCGCCGGATCCTGCTCGCCGGTGACGAAGGGCACCCCCGGTTTCGCGATCCCGGCCTTCTCCCGCGCGATCGAGGCCAGGTCGTGACCCAGGTAGTCCGCATGTTCCAGCGCGATCTTGGTGACCACGGACACGAGCGGAGTGATGATGTTGGTCGCGTCGAGCCGGCCGCCCAGGCCCACTTCGACCACGGCGATCTCCACGTCGCGGGAGGCGAGGTCGGCACAGGCGATCGCCGTCATCGCCTCGAAAAAACTCGCCTCGGTCCGCTCGATGTGCGGCATCAGCAGCGCGGTCCACTCGGCGAGGGCCGTTTCACGAATCGGCTCCTCGTTGACGAGGATGCGCTCGCACACGGAGACGAGATGCGGTGACGTGTACAGACCGACCCGGAACCCCCGGGCCCGGAGCGCCGCCGCCAGGAACGCGCAGGTGGAGCCCTTGCCGTTCGTGCCGCCGACGTGGATCGAGGGAAACTGGCGCTCGGGATGCCCGAGCGCCTCGAGCAGCTCGTAGGTGGGCTCGAGGCTCCATTTGATCCGGCCAGCTTGTCGGGGAAACAGGTACCGGCAGGCGTCCGCGTAGGACAACCGATTCAGTCGCCCGCCTCCACCGGCGCGCGACCCGCCATGTGCCGGAGCAACTGGGCCGTCGTCTCGCGCAGCTCGCTGCGCGGGACCACGGCGTCGATCATGCCGTGGTCGAGCAGAAACTCGGAGGTCTGAAACCCTTCCGGCAAGTCCTGGCCGATCGTCTGCTTGATGACGCGCGGCCCGGCGAACCCTACGACCGCCCCCGGCTCGGCCAGAATGACGTCCCCTTGCATCGCGTAGGACGCCGACACACCACCGGTCGTGGGATTGGTGAGGATCGACACGAACGGCACCCCGCGCAGGGCGAGCTCCGCCAGCACGACGGACGTCTTGGCCATCTGCATCAGCGACAGCACGCCTTCCTGCATCCGGGCACCCCCCGAGGCCGAAACGATGATCAAGGGCGTCGTGCGATCGATGGAACGCCGGGTGAGGCGGGCAATTTTCTCTCCCACCACCGAACCCATCGAGCCGCCCATGAACGCGAAGTCCATGACGCCGAGATAGATCGGCATGCCGTCGAGCCGCCCGTAGCCGCTCCGGATCGCCTCGAGCGGCCCCGCCTTCTTGACGGCGGCTGCCATACGTTCGCGATAGTTCTCGAACCCGAGCGGATCGGCGGACTTGAGGCCCGCATCCAACTCGTGCCACGAGCCTTCATCCACCAGAATGTCGATGTAATCCTGGGCGCCGATCCGGCGGTGGGCGCCGCAGTTCGGACACACGTTGAAGGCGCGGATGAACCGCTCTTTGATGTCGATGTGCCCGCAGCTGTCGCACTTTTCCCACGCGTCGGCCGGGATCTCGAGCTTGACGCGCTCGGAGGTGCGAGGCTTCCGCTCCTTCTTAAACCAAGCCATGCGAGGGATCGTCGGGGTTCAAGAGGCCACAATTTGGACGGGTCGCGAACACCGCGCCAGCCCTGATCCCGTAACTCATTGGGAGTGGTCTGCATAGCCGGACTGTCGCGACTCCCACGCGACCCGCAGGCTGACGCCGACCGCCAGCGCGCAGGTGAGCAGAAACGAGCCGCCATACGAGAAGAACGGCAAGGGGATCCCCGTGACCGGCATCAGATTCACCGCCATGCCCACGTTCTCCACGATGTGAGCAAACAGCATCCCGACGAGGCCGAACACGCAGAGACTCGAGAACGGGTCGGTGGCCCGTCGCGCGACGCGCATCAGGATGAGCAACAGCATCGCGAACAGCGCCAAGGCGACGGCCACGCCGGCGAACCCCAGCTCTTCACCCACGACCGGGAAGATGAAATCGGTATGCTGGGCCGGGAGGAACGCCAGCCGCTTCTGGGTGCCGTGCGTGAAGCCCTTGCCGAACCATCCGCCGGAGCCGATGGCGACTTTCGACTGGATGATGTGCCACCCGGTCGCCCGTGGGTCCGCTTCCGGGTTGAGGAAGGCGAGCAATCGGTTTTGCTGGTACGGAGCCAGCTGCCGCCAGAACGGGAGCGCGATGACGCCCATCGCGACGTTGGCGAGCATCACCGCCAGCCCTTCCCGGACGTACGGCCGCACCCACAGCACCAAGCCGGACAACAACAGGATCCAGGCCCCCCAGACGACCGTCGAGAAAGCGAGCACGAGGCCGATGATCGGAGAAGCGAGCAACAGCAGCAGCGCTGGCCGGGTCCCGGCCCAATACAACATGGAGAACAGGATGGCCACGAACACGATGGCACTGCCCAGATCTGGTTGGAGCAGGACCAGGATGAATGGGGCGAGCGTGATGAGCCCGGGATAGGCCAGGTCCCGCAGGCTGGCCGGCGGCTCGCGCCGCTCCGCCAGCCATCGAGCCAGCATGAGGATCACCGCGAGTTTCGCCAGTTCGGCCGGCTGTCCGAGACGCGTTCCGTTGATGCTGATCCAGGAATGGCTGCCGGCGGCGGTCCCGGCGCCCGTGCCGAACAGCAACGTCAGCAGCAGCACGAACACCGCTATGCCGTAGACGTAGGGCGTGGCCCACTCCAGCAGCCGCGGGGACACCCGGAACACCAGCACCGCGCAGACGATGCCCAGCGCCAACCAGATGAGCTGGCGCAGCCAGATGGTCGACACGATGGTCGGGACGTCGGTGCGACCCGCCGAGTACAGCATGAGCAGCCCGTAGCCGGCCAGGGCGGCGACGACGCCCAGGAGTGGACGATCGAGCTTACGGAATCGCCGGAGCACGCGTGCTGTCAGTCAGGCTGTCGCCCGGAGGCGCGCCGAGCACCCGCGTTTCGCGGGGGGCGCTGTCACTGGGAAGCCGGAACTCGTAGCGCGCCGCCGTCGTGTCCGCGCCCAGATAGTGAGCGATCACCCGCGCCACGATCGGCGCGACGGCGCTGCCGTGGCGGGCATGTTCGATGACCGCCCCAACGACGATCGCCGGGTGCTCGGCCGGCGCGAAGCCGATGAACCACCCGTGGTCGGGACCATGGGGGTTTTGCGCCGTCGCCGTCTTGCCGGCGATGCGGAGCTCGCCCATGCGCGCACCCCGTCCCGTTCCGTGCTCCACGACGTTGATCATCGCCTGGCGCAGTCCGGCCAGCTGCTCGGCGCTGAGGGCGAGATCGAGCGGCGGCGCGGATGTCGGGCGCACCAGATACGGCGTCCGCGATTTGCCGTCGCTCGCCAGCATCTGGTACAGCCGGACCATGTTGAGGAGGGTTTGCGCGTTCTCGCCCTGCCCGATGGCCAGATTCAGGGTCACCGCCGACGTCCACCGTCGCGCACCGTACAACCGATCGAAGTACTCCGGCCCGCTCGGGAACGCGGACGGCAGCTCCCCCGGAAGATCGATGCCGGTGCGCGCGCGGAACCCCCAGGTATTGCCATCCTCGAGCAGCGACGTCAGCCCCAGTTTCAAGCCGAGCTGGTAGAAGTACACGTCGCAGCTCTGGGCGATGGCCTGCTCGAGCGTCAGGCTCCCATGACCTTCTGCGCTCCAGCAGCGAAAGAACCGGTCCCCGTATTGCAATCCCCCGCGACAGGGAATCGGCATGCGGGTGCGCATCGTCGCTATGCCGCGCTTCAAGGCCATCGCGGCCACGGCCAGTTTCCACGTGGAGCCGGGCGGATAGCGCGCCTGGACGGCGCGATCGAGCAGCGGGTGCGCATCGCTGACGTTCAGCTCGCGCCAATACTCGGGCGACACACCGCCCACGAAGGCATTCGGGTTGTAGCCAGGCGCGCTGTACAGGGCCAGAATCTCCCCACTCGAAGGCTCGAGAGCGACGATGGCGCCGCGCGCACCGGGTGGAAAGATCCGGGCGATGTAGCGCTGGAGATCGAGATCGATCGTGGTGCGGAGCGTCGCGCCCGGCTCGGGCTCCAGCCCGAGGGCCCCACCCTCGCCGACCACGGACCCGAGCGCGCTGACTTCGACGTACCGGAATCCATCCTTCCCGCGCAGCGTGTCGTCGTAGACACGCTCCAGTCCGTCCTTGCCGATCAGATCTCCCTGACGCAGCGCCGTGGGGCGCCACCCGGCGAGATCCTGATCGGTGACTTCGCCCACGATGCCCACCAGGTGGGCCACCGTGCTGCTGTCCGGGTAATGCCGTTTGGGCTCGGTCTGAATCACGAGACCGGGAAACTGCAGGCGGCGCTCTTCCAGCACTGAAACGACGTCGAACGGAGCGTCGGCCAGCACGACCAACCGTTGGTATGGCGCCCGCCGGAACCGCTGCAGCAGGCGCTCGATGTCGGGGGCCCCAAGTCCCAAGAGCGGTGCGATGCGCTCGAGCTGGAACCGCATGGAATCCGTCACGCGCAGCAGGAGCACCGTGTAGCCGGGGACGTTCTCCGCGATCACGTCGCCGTGCCGGTCGGTGATCACGCCCCGGGGCGCGGGCCGCGTGATCGGTCGGAGGCGATTGGATTCTGATTGCAGCTCGTACCTGCTGTGGTCGACGATCTGGGTGCGGAAATAGGCGGTGCCGATGACGGCGATGGCTCCCCACACAAGGAACCGCGCCGCCCGGAGCTTAGCGTCGAGCTGATGCGGCGGCAGACGGCTCAACGCGCCTCCAATCGGATCGACAGCCACTGACGGAACAACGCCAGGATCAACACCCCCGCCACCGCCGTCGTCAGTGCCTGGAGCGGCGACCAGACCAGGAGCACCCACACCAGCTGCGGGCCGGCCAGTTTCCCCGAGGCCAGCGCGACGATGAAATTCCGCAACCACGTCGCTGCGCAGAACAGGCCAGCGTTCACCAGGAGGTTCTCCGCGAAGAACACAGCCTTCGCTCGAGAAGAAAGGTATCCGACAAGGGTGTGCGCCAACGCCCCCGCTCCGAAGCTCGCAGGCGTGAGCGCGTCCCCCAGGAGGCCGACGAGGAAGCCCGCGGCCGCGCCTGCGCCGGGACGGGCCTGCGTCGTGTACACGAGCAACGCGAGCAGCAGGAAGTCCGGTGCAACGCGGTCGGCGCCGAGCCGGTTGCGAACTGAAAACTGCAGCACCACCAGCAGCGCCGGGGCGGCCCATGCGCGAACCAGCTGCCCGGCCCTCACGGCCGGCTCCCGGAATCGGGCGCAAAGACGCTCCGCAAGTCCGCCGGGTGACCTTCCAGCAGCACCATCACGTGGGAAACGGCTCCCGGCGCGACGGCGGGTTGAATGAGGTAGCTCCGCTCCCATCCGTTTTCCGCGGCGACCGCGATGACCGTTCCGACGCGAATGCCGCGGGGCAAGACGCCGCCGAGTCCGGAGGTGAGAATCACCGTTCCCGTCGGAACTTCCTGGCGGTACGGCACCCCCCGCAACTCGAGCAGCCAGACGTCGGGGCGGCTCGACGCATGCGGCCCGACGATTCCGTACACACTGCCGTCAGCCGCCATGCCGCTGGCCCGGAACTCCGGGTGCGCCCACGTCCTCACGACACTGGTCACGGCGTCGACGGCGCTCACGCTGCCGAGCAGTCCTTCCGGAGCGACCACGGGAGCCAGCTCCTGAACGCCCTGATGGGAACCAGCGGAAATCACGAGGGTGAGGGCGTCGGTTGGAGCGGCCTGATGCAGCACTTCCGCGGGCACGAATCCGGATCCGAGTCGCGGTCCGAGACCGAGCAGCGCGCGCAGCCGGGCGTTTTCCGCTCGCAGCTCACCGAGACCGGCCGCCGCGACGGCAAACGAATCCCGCGCGGCCACCACGCGAGAAAAGCGGGCCCGGGATGTCCGGAACAGCTCCGATTGGGTTTGCAGTTGGAGCAGCGGCCACAACACGGTGCGGCGCAGGCCGCTGGCCGTCGGATCTCGGACCCCGGCGGGAAGACTCATGGCCACGAGTGAGAGGGCGAGGCAGCCGAGCAGAACGAACGTGTCGCCGCGGGTAGCGTACCGGTCCGCGCCGAGCGGCATACGCTAGGTGGTCAGGACGTTGCGGTACTTCTCAGGATCGTCGAGGATGCGGCCGGTGCCGCGGACCACGCAGGTCATTGGATCCTCGTCGAGGTGGATCGGGAGACCCGTCTCCTGTTGCAAGAGCACGTCCAGACCGCGGATCAGCGCCCCACCGCCGGTCATGACGATACCCCGGTCCACGATGTCGCTCGCCAGCTCCGGCGGAGTGATCTCGAGCGCCCGCCGCACCGCGTCAACGATCTGCTGCACCGGCTCCTGCACGGCCTCGCGGACCTCGCTCGAGTGGACGCGCACGATCTTGGGAATGCCGGAAACGAGGTCGCGCCCCTTCACCTCCATCTCCCGCTCTTCCCCCACGGGCGCCGCCGAGCCGATCTGGATCTTGATTTGCTCCGCCGTCGGCTCGCCGATCAGGAGGTTGTAGTTCTTGCGCATGAACTGCACAATCGCCTGATCCATCTCGTCACCGGCGGTCCGAATCGAGGTATCGGCAACGATGCCCGAAAGCGCGATCACCGCGATCTCCGTGGTGCCGCCGCCGATATCGATCACCATATTCCCGGTCGGCGTCTCCACCGGCAGGCCCACACCGATCGCCGCCGCCATCGGCTCGGCGACCATGAAGACCTCCTTCGCCCCGGCCGATTGGGCCGAGTCGCGGACCGCTCGCCGCTCCACCTCCGTGATGCCGCTCGGCACACACACGATCACCTTCGGCCGCACGCGGAACACGTGCCGGTCGATGATGGTCTTGAGGAAGTAGCGCAGCATTTTCTCGGTGACGTCGAAATCGGCGATGACGCCGTCCTTCAAAGGCCGAACGGCCAGGATGCTGTCCGGCGTGCGACCCAGCATGCGCTTCGCTTCGAGCCCGATCCCCCTGATCTTGCCGGTGGCTTTCTCGATCGCGACCACCGAGGGCTCGTTCAGGACGATCCCTTCGCCACGCACGTACACAAGCGTATTGGCCGTCCCAAGATCGACGGCGATCTCGTTCGCGGGGTTGAACGCCCCGAGATTCCATTTCGGCCAACGCAGCGGCACGGTCGGCGATCGATGTCCGGTGTCAGGAGTGCGGCGGGTGTCGCACGGAAGCCTCAACCTAACGAAAACCGTAACTCCAAGCAAGGCTGATGCTTGACGCCCCTCACCTGAGCGACTAGGCTACCCGTCATGTGCCCCGTTCGTGCCGCGGAGATCGCGGTGGTCGACCTCGATCTCTGCGACCGCTGTGGCCTCTGCTTGCCGCTCTGCCCCCCGGCGGCGATCCATCTGGAGGCCAATGACCTGGTGGTCGATCCAGCCGGATGCACCGGGTGCCAGAAGTGCGTCGCCCCCTGCCCTGTCGGAGCGCTCGCCATGGCGACGGCGTGAGGCCCGAAGTCGACGTCCTGGTGGTCGGGGCCGGTCCCGCGGGCTCCCTGGCCGCGCTGGAGGCTGCGCGGGCCGATCCCTCGCTCCACGTGCTGCTGCTGGAGCGCGACCGCGCCGTCGGGGCTCCGGTTCGCTGCGCCGAGGGGGTCGGGGACGCCGGTCTGCGCGAGTTCGCCAACCCGGACGGAGCCCCCTGGGTCGCGCGCAAGATCACGCGCGTCATCTTCCTCGCCCCGGATGGCACCGAGGTGAAAGTCGCCGAGCGGGACGTGGGCTGGGTGCTCGATCGCACCCGGTTCGACGCCTGTCTCGCCGCCGAGGCCGTCGCCGCAGGCGTCGATCTCCGAGTCGGCACTGAGGCGACCGATATGACGCGCGCGCCGGACGGCCGCTGGCACGTCAGTCTCCGAGGACCCGAAGGCCGCACGACGTGCCACGCCCGGGTGGTGATCGGTGCGGACGGCGTCGAGACCATGGTCGGGCGATGGGCCGGGCTGGACACGCGGGTGCCCGCCCGCGACATGGAATCGTGCGCCCAGTACGTCGTACAGGGGATCGATTTCGACCCCGACGCCATTTACCTCCAGTTCGGCGACCACATCGCGCCCGGCGGATATGCCTGGCTGTTTCCCAAAGGGGAGCGAGTCGCGAATGTCGGGCTGGGCCTGGTGGCGCTGAAAACCGACGGCCGCAACGCCCGCCAGTACCTGGATGCGTGGATCGCGCGCCGCTATCCGCACGGCGCACGGACCGCCTATACCGTGGGCGGCGTGATCGTGCATACGACCATCCGGAAGACGTATGCGGAGGGCGTGCTGTTGGCCGGGGACGCAGCCCACATGATCAACCCCCTCTCCGGCGGCGGGATCGTCAACGCGATGAAGGCGGGCCGGCTTGCGGGGCGGGCGGCGGCCGCCGCGATCGCCGACGGGGATACGAGCGCGCGCCGCCTGTCCGGCTACCATGACGCCTGGATGCAGCTGTTGGGCGACGATCACCTGACATACTACCGCATCAAGCAGGCGCTCGAGCGTTTGGACGACGATTTCTACAACGGGCTGGCGCGAACCGCGAACTCCATCCCGGAGACGAGGCGCACCCTGGGTCGCATCTTCGCCCACGCGCTGGTGCGGCATCCGCAGCTGATCCCGGTGGCGGCGAGGTTCTTCGTGTGAAAGGACAGTCATGCTGAGCATCGATCTGCGCGGCAAGCGGGCCTTGGTCGCGGGAGTGGCGGACGACGGCGGATACGGCTTCGCCATCGCGAAGGCCCTGGCGGAAGCCGGCGCCTCGGTGTGTGTCGGAACCTGGCCGCCGGCGCTCAACATCTTCCTGAACTTGCTCGAGCGCGGCAAGATCGACGAGTCACGGCGCTTGGCCGACGGATCGTTGCTGCAATTCGAGAGGATCTATCCGCTGGACGCGGTCTACGATACGCTGGCCGACGCCCCGGAGGCAATTCGCACCAACAAGCGCTACAAGGACGTCGGCGACTTCACGATCGAAGGGGTACGCCGGCGACTGGAGCAGGACTTCGGCGCCCCCGCGCTCGACGTCGTCGTACATTCGCTCGCCAACGGACCGGAAGTGAAGAAACCGCTGATCGAAACGAGCCGGGCCGGCTACCTGGCCGCGGTCAGCGCAAGCGCCTACTCACTCGTGTCGATGGTGAGTCGCCTGGTGCCCCTCATGCGCCCGGGCGGCGCGTTCGCGTCCCTGACGTACATGGCCAGCGAGCGGGTCATCCCCGGATATGGCGGCGGGATGTCCTCCGCCAAGGCCGCGCTCGAGAGTGACACCCGCACGCTCGCCTACGAAGCGGGGCGCCGCTACGGCGTGCGCGTCAACACGGTGTCGGCGGGGCCGCTCGCCAGCCGGGCCGCGAGCGCAATCGGGAAGATCGAACGGATGGTCGAGTACTACACCGCCAACGCCGCGCTCCCGGAACCGCTGTCCGCCCGGGAAGTCGCGACCGTGACTGCCTTCCTCTGCAGTCCGCTGGCCAGCGGCATCACCGGAACCACCATCTACGTGGACAAGGGCTACCATGCCATGGGGATGGCGGTGGCCGGCGTCGAAGGACTCTAGCTCGCCGGAACCCCATCCGGGGTCCACCGGCTCCGGTAGCGACCGGCGAACGCGAGCGCGAGGCTCGTCCCGACCGAGCATCGATTCGCGAGGTGGGCCACCAAGCGCCCTGCCGTGCCACGCACCCCGGGCAAGAGACCGATCGGCGTGTCCAACGCATCCCACGCATAGACGGGCACCCGCGTCAACCGGAGCGGATCGACGCCGCGATCCCAGGCGCCGGCAAACCCCATCTCGAATCCGGCCTGGCGCGCCAGATCCATGACGCGATCGCTGATCGCCGCGAACGGGTAGGCGATCGCCCGCCCCGCCCCCGTACCCAGCCGCTGGATCAGCACCTGCCGCGACCGGTGCAGCTCCGCGGTGACGACCGCGCTGCGCAGCCACGTCAAGCGACGGTGGGTCGCGCCGTGAGAGCCGAAGTCGAACCCCCGGATGCGCCACCGCTCGATCGTGCGCCAGTCCAGCTGCGACATGCGCCGCCGGGTGTAGCGCACATCCCAGCTGTTGTCCCGGCCGACGTAATCGGTGATGAGAAACGTGGTCGCCGTGAATCCGAGATCGGCCAGCACAGGATAGGCCCGCTCGGCCAGACTCGCATAGCCGTCGTCGAACGTCAACAGGAAATAGCGGGTGTCGGAGGTCAACCGGGCGACGGGAAACAGATACGGGGATGCCGACCGTGCGAAGTCGTCGAGCGTCAGCGTGCGCCAGCCCGCCTTGGCCAGCGCGGTCATCTGACGCGCGAACACCCGTTGCACCACCCGAGTGACGCCCAGCTCGCGTGGGCCGCCGACCCGATGGTAACACAGTACCGGAGGCCGGATCATGCGCCGGTGCTCCCGAAACCCCCGCTGCCGCGCTCGCTGGGCGGAAGCACGGTCACCGGCTCCAGACGCACGTCGGCTACGCGTTGAAACACGAGCTGCGCGATCCGCATCCCGCGTGTCACGGTGACCGGTTCCGTGCTCAGGTTGATCAGCGCCACCATCAGCTCGCCGCGATAGTCGGAGTCGATCGTCGCCGGGGAGTTGGCGAGGGTGACGCCCTGCCGCAAGGCGAGTCCCGAGCGCGGCCGCACCTGCGCTTCGTATCCCGCCGGTATGGCGAGGGCCAGCCCGGTCGGCACCAGCCGCCGCGCCGAGGGTTGGAGCACGAATACCGATTCGGCGCTACAGACGTCGTAGCCGGCGGCACCGGCCGTGGCACGGGCCGGCAGCGGCAGGCCGTCGTGGTGCGGGAGCTGGAGCACCTGCACTACCGGCGTGGAGCCCGTCACACGAGGGTCTGCGGATCTGCGAGTGGGAGGCCAAACGCTTCCGCCACGGCCGGATAGACGACCTTCCCCTCGATGACGTTGAGGCCGAGCGACAAGGCGCGATCGTCCCGGCAGGCTTGCCGCCAGCCTCGTTTGGCCAGTCGTTTGGCGTACGGGAAGGTCGCGTTGGTGAGCGCCAGGGTCGACGTGCGCGGCACGCCGCCCGGCATGTTGGCCACCGCGTAGTGGATGATGCCGTCCACGACATACGTCGGCTGTTCGTGGGTCGTGGGTTTGATCGTCTCAATGCACCCGCCCTGATCCACCGCGACGTCGACGATGACCGAGCCGGGCTTCATCAGCTTCAAATCGGCCCGCGTCACGAGATGCGGCGCTTTCGCTCCCGGCAGCAACACGGCGCCGATGACCAGGTCCGCCTTCTGCAGCTGCCCCAGGATGTTGTGGCGATTCGAATACAGCAGGTCCACGTTCGGCGGGAGTACGTCCGACAGGTAGCGCAGCCGGTCGAGCGAGACGTCGAGCAGCGTGACATGCGCCCCGAGACCGGCCGCCATCTTGGCGGCGTTGGTGCCGACCACCCCGCCCCCGATCACGAGCACGTCCGCCGGCAGCACCCCGGGAACGCCGCCCAGCAAGATGCCGCTGCCCCCGAACACCTTCTCGAGGTACTTCGCCCCTTCCTGCACGGCCATCCGGCCCGCCACTTCGCTCATCGGCGTCAACAGCGGCAGCTCCCCGGTGACGAGCTGCACCGTTTCATAGGCGATGGCGATACACCCCGAGCTGATGATGGCTTTCGTGAGCGGCTCGGAGGCCGCGAAGTGGAAATAGGTGAAGACCACCTGGCTCTTCCGGATCCGCTTCCACTCCAGGTCGATCGGCTCCTTGACCTTCAGGATCATCTCCGCCTTGGCCCACACCTCGTCGGCGGTCCCCACGATCGTCGCGCCCGCGGCGCGATAGGCGTCATCGGCGAACCCGGACCCGAGGCCTCCCCCCTGCTCCACCAGCACGGTGTGCCCGTCGCTGACCAATGACTCAGCCCCGGCGGGCACCAGGGCGACGCGATTCTCGGCTGTCTTGATCTCCTGCGGCACCCCGACGATCATCGTCGCACTCCGAATCGGTGAGCTTCAGTTGGGCCCGAGCCAAACCAGCGTCTGTCGATCGGGCGCGAAGAACTCGGCGGCGACGTCGGCGGCGTCGCGCGGGGTCAACGCGGCGATTTGGGCCAGCGTCTGATCCAGACTCCGGTACGGCTCTCCATGGACCGCCAGCCCGGCCAAACGATACATCCGGGCCGTCGGGCTCTCCAGCATCAGGGTCAGCTGTCCCTGCGTCTGCTGTTTCGCCTGCTCGAGCGCGTCGGGGGCGAGTCCGCTGCGCGCCAGCTTGTCGTACTCCTCCCGGATGGCTTCGGCCGCCTGGGCTGCCGTCCGTGGCTGGGTCCCGACGTAGACGCCTAACACGCCCGCGTGGCCGTGGAAACTGGTGAACGAGTAAACGGCGTAGGCGAGCCCCAGCTCTTCCCGAATGCGTTGAAACAACCGGCTCGACATGCCGCCGCCGAACACGTTGGAGAGCACCATCAGCGGATACTTGCGTGGATCGGAGAATCGCACGCCGTCGGTCGCGAGCACGATGTGGGTCTGGGCGGTGTCCTTCGGATGACGCACCTCGCGGCCCCGGACCGCCGCCGCCGCGGGCGGCGACCCGGGCGCCCGCCCGTTCCCGTTGGGCGTATCCAGCCATCCCTGCGCACCCACCAGCTCGAGCAGCGCCCCGTGCTCCACGTTCCCCGCCGCCGCGATCACGCAGTTCGCCGGATGGTAGGCCCGGTCATGGAGCCGACGCAGATCCTCGGCCGAGAGCGTGGTGACCGTGTCCCGGGTGCCCAGAATGGAGTATCCGAAGGGATGATCGGGCCACAGGGCTTCGGCGGTGAGATCGAACACGAGGTCGTCGGGGGTGTCCTGGACGGTGTTGATCTCCTCCAGGATCACGTTACGCTCGAGTTCGAGATCGGCTTCGCGCAACGCCGGGCGGCGCACCAGATCGGTGAGCACGTCGAGCGCGCGTGGGAGATCGGCGTCGAGCACGCGCGCCTGGAACGCCGTCGTGTCCCGCGACGTATAGGCGTCGAGCGACCCCCCACGCGCTTCCAGCTCCAGCGCGATCTCCCGCGCGCTGCGGCGGGTCGTGCCTTTGAATACCATGTGCTCGAGCAGGTGGCTGACGCCCATCAGATGGCGCGGCTCGTGCACGCTCGCCGTCCGCACCCAGATGCCCATCGCCGCCGACCGCACGCTCGCCACGCGCTCCGAGAGCACCGTGACGCCGTTCGG
The DNA here is from genome assembly GCA_964599725.1 of uncultured Gemmatimonadaceae bacterium. Lineage (GTDB taxonomy): Bacteria > Gemmatimonadota > Gemmatimonadetes > Gemmatimonadales > GWC2-71-9 > DASTHG01. The sequence continues at coordinate 22,928 of CAZRGT010000016.1, forward strand.
GACTTTGGTCTCGAAAACGTCGCGGTCGAGCTGGACCGTCTCCATCAATGGGACCGCGCGGGCTCCGGCTTGTCGAGCAGGGCCTTGCGCGACAGACGCATACGGCCCCGCTCGTCGACCTCGAGCAGCTTCACGCGTACCGTGTCGCCCTTCTTGACGACGTCCTCGGTCCGCTCGGTACGGCCGTGCTGCAGCTCGGAGATGTGCAGCAACCCTTCCACACCGGGGAGGATCTCGATGAACGCGCCGAAGGCGGTGGTGCTCTTCACCATGCCCTCGTAGATCTTGCCCACTTCCGGGGACTGGATCATCCCGGCGATGATGTCGCGCGCCCGCTCGCCGCCGTCACCCACCGACGAGATCGTGACCATGCCGGTATCGTCGACGTTGATCTCGGCGCCGGTCTGCTCCTGAATGGCGCGAATCGTCTTCCCCTTCGGACCGATGAGATCCCCGATCTTGTCCGGCGGAATCTGCACCGTGATGATCCGGGGGGCGTACTTGGACAACTGCTCCCGCGGCTCCGGGATGGCGCGCAGCATGATATCGAGGATATGCAGGCGCGCGCGCTTGGCCTTCTCCAATGCTTCGCTGATGATGTGAAAGTCGAGCCCCTCGATCTTGATGTCCATCTGGATCGAGGTCACGCCGTCCTTGGTCCCCGCCACCTTGAAATCCATGTCCCCCAGGTGGTCTTCGGAGCCGAGAATGTCGGTGAGCACGGCGACCCGCTTCCCTTCCTTGATCAACCCCATCGCGACACCGGCGCACGCGGATTTCACCGGCACGCCGGCGTCGAACAACGCCAGGGATCCGCCGCACACCGTGGCCATCGACGAGGAGCCGTTGGATTCCAGAATGTCGGAAACGATGCGAATCGTGTAGGGGAACTGCTCATAGGGCGGCAGTATCGCCTGGATCGCCCGCTCGGCGAGCGCGCCGTGTCCTATCTCACGCCGCGAGGTGCCGCGGATCATCTTCACTTCCCCGGTGCAGAACGGCGGGAAGTTGTAATGCAGCATGAACGACTTCGTCGTTTCCTGGGCCACATCGATCGAATCGATTCGCTGCTCGTCCCGCGTCGTCCCCAGGGTCGCGGACACCAGCGCCTGGGTCTGACCCCGGGTGAACAAGGCGGACCCGTGGGTGCGCGGCAGCACGCCGACTTCGCACTCGATCGGCCGCACCGTATCGAGATCGCGGCCGTCCACCCGCTCGCCGCGCGTCAACACCTGCTCGCGCATCGTGTGATACTCGATGTCCTCGAGCACCGCCGCCACGTCCTTCACGTTGTCCGGGAACTCGCTCGCCAACTGCTCCCGCACCGTCGCCTTGAGCGCCGAGAGCGCCTGCGCGCGCTCCGCCTTCTCCGGGAGATTCAGCGCCTCGGCCATGCGCTGCCCGGCGAGCGCCGTGACGCTCTGGACCAGCGCGGCCGGCGCTTCGACCTTCGTCCATTCCATCTTGGGCTGCTGCTGCTCGGCGATCAGCTCCGCGGCGGCGTCGAGCAGCTCGCGGATCCCTTTGTGGGCGACCTCGAGCCCCTTCACGATCTCCTGCTCACTCAGCTCCAGCGCGCCGCCCTCGACCATCACGATCGAATGCTGGGTGCCGGAGACGATCATGTCGACGTCGGAGAACTCGAGCTGCTGGAAGGTCGGGTTGAGGATCCACTCCCCCTCCACCCGTCCCACCCGCACCGCCGCGATCGGGCCGTTCCACGGCACCTTCGACATCGCCAGCGCGGCGGACGCCGCGGTGACGCCCAGGACATCGGCATCATTCTCCTGATCGGCCGACAGGACGTAGATGAACACCTGGATCTCGTTCTTGAACCCTTCCGGAAACAGCGGCCGGATCGAGCGATCGCACACACGCGCCGAGAGAATCTCATCGTCCGAGGGACGCCCCTCCCGCTTCAGAAAGCCGCCCGGGATCTTCCCCGCGGCGTAGCTCTTCTCGCGGTATTCGACCGTGAGCGGAAAGAACGGGAGCGTCGAAACGTTGTCGGAAACCGTGACGGCCGCGAGCACGACCGTGTCGCCATACTGCACCAGGCAGGACCCGGCCGCCTGCTTGGCGAGCCGACCCGCCTCGAGCCGCAGCGCGCGGCCCGCGAAATCGCGTGTAACGTGCTTCACATGTGCACCTGTCTAGAGCACCCGATAATACGCCGAGCGCCCCGGTGCTCTTCCGGGGCGCCCAGCGCGACGCTGTCTAACCACTAGTGGCGGAGACCCAGCTCGTCGATGAGCTGCCGATACTTCGCGAGGTCGGTTCGCTTCAGGTACTCCAGCAGGCGGCGGCGCGTCGAAACGAGCTTCAACAGCCCGCGCTGCCCGTGGAAATCCTTGGCGTGCACCCGGAAGTGATCGGTGAGATGGTTGATCCGCTCGGTGAGCAGCGCGACCTGGACCCGGCTGGAGCCGGTGTCCCGATCGTGCAGCCCGTATTTCGTGACCGGCGTCGTCGTCTCGTCCATGCGTCGACATTCCCTAATCGTTGTGAGCACAGTAAGTTAGACCGCTCATGCACCAATGTAAAGGGCGCCCGTGACCAGCTCAGACGCAAGCCTCGTAGGGACGTCGCTCGGTCCCTATCGACTGGAACGCCTGCTCGGTCAGGGCGGATTTGCCTGGGTCTTCCTCGGTCGCGATCGGGATGGAGGCCAGGCGGCGGTGAAGGTACTCAAACCCCGCTACGCGGGCGACCCGCAGTTCGAAACCCGCTTCCGCAACGAGAGTCAGACCGCCGGAAAACTCGAGCACCCGAACATCATCCGCGTCCACTCCGTGGGCAAAGAGGGCAAGAACGTCTACTTCGGGATGGACTACTGCCCCGACAGTCTTGGCGCGCGCCTCGCCCGCGAGGGGCCGCTCCCGGAGCCCGACATCCTGCACATCGCGCTGGACGTCGTGCGCGCCCTGGGGTTCGCCCATGCCCAGGGCATCATTCATCGCGACATCAAGCCCGACAACGTGCTGCTCCGGGAAGACGGCTCGGCGGTGCTGACCGATTTCGGCATTGCACGCGCCGTCTCCGGATACGTGGCCTCCACGGGTCACAACATGACGATCGGAACACCCCAATACCTCTCGCCCGAACAGGCCCAAGGCCGGGAGCTCGATCCCCGCGTGGATTTCTATTCCCTGGGCGTCACCCTGTACAAGGCGGCCACGGGGGAGGTCCCGTTCAACGCCACCGACTGGTTCGAGCTGGCCCGCATGCACGTCGAAGATCCCCCACCCTCGATGCGCAAGCGACGGCCGGAGCTGTCGAATCGGTTCGAGCGCGTGGTGGTGAAGTGTCTCGCCAAGCACCCCGACGATCGCTACCAGGGTGCGGCGGAGCTCGAGGCGGATCTGCTCGAAGTGCACAGCGGCAAGCGACCCACCGAGGAGGTCGGCGCCCAGCCGCTGGGCAGCCGGGAGTACGTGGCCCTGCGTCAGGTGGGCCCGGCCAAACGGCGCGGGGCGTGGATCGCCGTACTCCTCGTCGGCGTGGCGCTGATCGCGGCGATCGCGCTCTTGATCAGGCTGATGCGCTGAACAGTCGCCGCACGGCGCGCACCAGCCGCGCCAGCAATCCCGGAGACGACGGAGCAGCCGGTGCGGATTCGGACACCTTCGCCAGCGCGGCGGCCACTGCCTGCCGCAGCGCCTCCCGGTCGCTCGAGGGAAACGGGCGCTCTGCGAGGCGAATATCGAATCCCGCTCCACCGTCGGCGCGTGCCAGCTGCCCGACGCCTGGGGCGGCCCGCTCGATGACTTCCATGATGGGGCCCAACACGTCCCGGGTGCGGCGGTCGACCGTCCGGTAATACTCTGCCGCCACGGCTGGCACCAGGCGTTCGGCCGGCACCCGGCCGCCGAGATAGCCCTCCAGCAGTCCCTTAACGGCGTCCGAAGACATCGTTGAAAATGGCGAACATCATGATGGCCGCCACGACGATCAACCCGGCGTTCGTCAGTCTCGCCCGCAGCTCAAGCGAGAATGGCCGGCGTCGGATCGCCTCGGCCAGGAGAAAGAGCAGTCCTCCACCGTCCAGTACCGGAATCGGCAGCAGGTTGAGAATCGCCAGGTTGATCGAGAGCGCGGCCATGAGGGCGATCAGCGGACCCGGACCCATCCGGGCGGCTTCGCCCGACACTTGACCAATCCGGATCGGCCCGCCCAGCTCTCGCACCGAGACCTGACCCGTCAGCAGGCCCTTCAGGGCGACGAGTACCTGTCCCGCCACCTGCAGCGAGCGCCGTCCCCCTTCGCGAATGGCTCCCAGCATCCCAAACCGGATGTGGACCACCGGCACTTCGGGACTGATCCCGAGGTAGCCACTCGGCGCCTCCGTGCGGGTGTGCGGGTCGGTCACACCACGACGCTCCGGCGTGACGACGATGGTCGCCGGCGCCCCCGCGCGCCGGGCGGTGAGCGTGAGCGGTTGACCCGCGCTGCCGCGCACGACCCGGGCGAATTGATACCACGATGCGACCGCAGCGCCGTTCACCGTCAGCACCGTATCCCCGACCTTCAGTCCCCCCCGGTCGGCGGGGCTCCCCGCTACGATCTCGTGAATGACGGGAGCGAACAGGGGCTCGAGCGCACCGACCAGGGCGCGCCGGGCGCTTTCCTCCAGCGGAACGCTCAGAGTCAAGGCTTCGGTACGACCATGGACGTCGACTCGGATCGGCGCCGGAGCCGTGAACAGCCGCTCCTGAAGATCCTGCCAGCTGCCGACCGGGGCGCCGTTGACGGCCGTGATGCGCTCGCCCCGCCGCAGGTCCCCGAGTGTCGCAGCACCGGGCGGAAGCTCCGCGGCGTAGACGCTGTCCACCTGGGTCGTCGGCAGCCGATCGGCGCCGATCGTGCCGGCCATGATCGAATAGGCGACCCAGGCAAACAGGGCGTTCATCGTCACACCGGCGAGCAGAATCACCGCCCGCGCCCAGACGGGGCGCTTTTCGAACACGCGCGCCGGGTCCACCCGGACGGGCGACGCCCCACCTTCGAGCGCTTGGGATGCACCCAGCTCTTCCATGGTGGCCATGCTCACGTAGCCGCCGATCGGGAGCCAGGAGAGGCAGTACTCGGTCTCGCCGCGCCGGAACGACAACGCCCGAATCGCGGGGCCGATGCCCACCGAGAACCGGATGACCTGCACGCCGAGCGACTTGGCCGCCATGAAATGCCCCAGCTCGTGCACGAAGATGAGGACTCCGATGACGACGATGAACGCGAAAATCGTCAGCAGCACGCGGCCTCCTGCGCTTTGCGCCGCCCCAGGGCATCCGCTGCCAGCACAGCCTCGAGCGACGTGGCGTCGGTCGGCGTTTGGCCAGCCAGCGCGCGCTCGATGATTTCAGCGATGCGGCCGAACCGGATGCGACCCTCCAGGAACAACTGCACCGCGACTTCATTGGCGGCGTTGAACGTGGCCGGCATCGTCCCGCCGGCGATACCCGCGGCGCGACCCAGTCCATATGCGGGGAACCGCTCCGGGGCGACCGGCTCGAACGTCAGGGCGCCCGCGGCCAAGGCGTCGAACCGCCGCGGGCCTTGATCGGCCACCCGCTCCGGGTGAGTCAACGCGTACAAGATCGGCAGCTCCATGTTCGGGAATCCCATCTGCGCCAGTACCGAGCCATCCACCAGCTCGACCAGGGCGTGGATGATCGATTGTGGGTGCACCACCACATCCACTTGATCGTAGGCGAGCTCAAACAGGAAGTGGGCTTCGATCACCTCCAGCGCCTTGTTGACCAGCGTCGCCGAATCGATGGTGATCTTGCGGCCCATGGTCCAGGTCGGATGACGCAACGCCTCGTCAACGGTGGCCACCGCGATCCGGCCGGCGTCCCAGGTCCGGAACGGACCTCCCGACGCCGTGAGCACCAGGCGCGCGACCTCGTCCGCTCGCCGGCCGCCGAGGCATTGCAGCACGGCGCTGTGCTCGGAGTCCACCGGGACGATCTCGCCGTTCCCTTCACGCGCGGCGCGGGTCACCAGCTCTCCCGCCATCACCAGTGTCTCCTTGTTGGCAAGCGCGACCCGCTTCCCCGCGCGCAGGGCGGCCAGCGTCGCTTCGAGTCCCGCGGCACCCACGATCCCGTTGACGACGATCCGGACGTCCGGGTGAGTCGCCGCTTCCACGAGGCACGCCGTCCCCTTCCCCCTTCCCTCTTCCCCCTTCCCACCGTTCACGAGACCGATGTAGCTCGGGTGCCACTGCCCCGCTTGCGCGCGGAGTAGCTCGGCGTTGCTGTGCGCGGTCAACGCCACGACCCGGAACCGGTCGCGATGCCGCGCCACCACCTCGAGCGTGGACCGGCCGATCGATCCGGTCGATCCTAGAATCGCGATGCCGGTCGTCATATGATGCCGAACACGCGGAACAACCCCGCGGCGACCGGGATGACGAAGTACAACGAGTCAAGACGATCCAGGACACCGCCGTGTCCCGGGATCAAGGCGGACGAATCCTTGACCCCCGCCTCGCGCTTGAACAACGATTCCGCCACGTCGCCGATCTGCGCCACCACCCCCACCACCGCCCCGAGCGTCGCGAGCTGGACGACCTCGAGGCGGAGCCCCAGTCGCGGCAACAACCAGGTCCCCAAGGCGACCGCGGCGATCACGGCGGCCAAGAAACCACCGACCGCGCCGGCCCAGGTCTTGTGAGGCGAGAGCACGGGGGCAAGCTTGGGCCCGCCGAGGGCGGACCCGGCCGCCATGGCCGCCGTGTCGCAGATCCAGGTAAGGGCCAGCGGCAGGAGGGCCAAGACCGCGAGCGGCCAGCTTTTCACGCCCGCGTTGGCGCCGTGTCGAAGGGTGATGAGAAACGACGGCAGCGCTGAGGCGTACAAGGCGCCGAATACCGTGATCGCCACCGCCGGCAGTGGCCGACCTCCCGGTCCACGCAGACGCATCGCCAGCGAGAGGACCGCGAGCAGCCACAGGGCTCCGATGAAAATGGCCGGCTCCGCCCACCGGGTCTCCGAGCCCTTGGCCCAGTAGGTCGCCAGCGGGATCGCGGCCGCCGCCGCGAGCCCGATGCCGTCGAGCGGCTCGATCTGCTGGCGTCGCGCCAGATCGTATACTTCGCGGGCCCCGAGCACGCCGAGCACGGCGAGCATCGCCGCCAGCGGCCAGCCTCCCCACCACAGCAGCCCGACCACCGCGGGAATCGCCACCGCGGCGAACGCGATGCGCTGCACCAGATTGCGGGACATCACGCCGTCACGGTGCCGAAGCGCCGCTCGCGCCGCTGGAAATCGAGGATCGCTTCGAACAGCGTGCCGCGCGTGAAGTCGGGCCACAGCACAGGGGTGAGATGCAGCTCGGCGTAGGCGAGCTGCCACAGGAGGAAGTTCGAGATGCGTTGCTCGCCGGACGTGCGGATCAGCAGATCGGGATCGCCCCACGGCGCCGTGTACAGCTTGGACGCGATCGCCTGCTCATCGAGGTCTTCGAGACGCCGGGATCCGCGCAGCACCTCTTCAGCGGCGAGCCGGGCGGCGTGGGTGATCTCGGCGCGCGAAGAGTAGGAAATGCAGAGGTTCAGCGCCAGTCGGGTCCCGGAATGCGTCTCCGCCTCCACCCGATCCACCGCCGACCGGCCGCCCGGCGTGAGCCGGGTCCGATCGCCGAGCACGCTGACCTTCACTCCCTGCGCCGCCAGCTCGCCGATCTCCCGGGCGATGTACTCCTCGAGCAGATCCATCAACGCCGAGATTTCGGTGGCGGGGCGCTTCCAGTTCTCTTCCGAAAACGCGAACACCGTGAGCACCTGGACGCCCACCTCGATCGCGCCTTCGACGACCTCCCGCACCGCCTGCATTCCCGCCCGGTGACCGAGCGGGCGTGGCAGGTGGCGCTCGCGGGCCCACCGTCCATTGCCGTCCATGATGATCGCCACGTGGCGCGGCACCGCGCCGTGCACCCGGATCTGCGCGAGCAGGTCGTCGGACATCAGACTTCCATGATCTCCGCCTCTTTGCCCTTGACGGCTTCCTCGACGAGCTTGAGATGATCGTCGTGCAGCTTCTGCACGTCCTTCTCGGCGTGTTTCTTGTCGTCCTCGGATACGTGCTCGGCCTTCTTGATCCGGTTGATCGCTTCGGCGCGCGCGTGCCGCACCGCCACCCGTCCCTCTTCGGCGAACTTGTGCACCACCTTCACCAGCTCCTTGCGGCGCTCCTCGGTGAGCGCGGGCACCGGGAGGCGGATGAGGTTGCCATCGTTCGAGGGGGTGAGACCGAGGTCGGACGCGAGGATCGCCTTTTCCACCGCCTTGAGGAGACTCTTGTCCCATGGCTGAACGGTGAGCAGCTTGGGCTCCGGTGCCGCGACGCTCGCCACCTGGTTCAGCGGCATGTCATTGCCGTACGCCTCGACCCGGACCAGATCGAGCAACGCCGTGGTCGCCTTCCCGGTCCGGACTGTGGCGAACTCACGCCGGACGGCTTCCACCGCCTTGTCCATGGCCTGCCGGGCTTGCTTGTGGTGATCCGCGAGTGTCATCGGACGATGGTGCCGACGCGCTCGCCGGCCAGCACCCTGGCCGTCGCGCCGGGCTGGTTGATGTTGAACACGACGATCGGCAACCGGTTCTCCTTGCACAGACCGAATGCGTTGGCGTCCATCACGGCATAGCCGTTCACCAGCGCTTCCTGGAACGACAGCTCGGCGAGAAAGCGCGCCGCGGGGTCTTTGTTCGGATCGGCCGTGTAGACGCCGTCCACGTTGGTGGCCTTGAGAATGACCTGCGCTTCGACCTCGAGCGCGCGCAGCACGGCCGCCGTATCGGTGGAAAAGTACGGGTTCCCCGTGCCGCCCGCGAAAATGACGATGCGCCCCTTTTCCAGGTGGCGTACCGCCCGGCGTCGGATGTAGGGCTCCGCCAGCTCCTCCATCCGGATCGCCGTCATGACGCGCGTATCGAGTCCCTTCTTCTCCAGAATGTCCTGCAGCGCGAGGGCGTTGATGACGGTCGCCAGCATCCCCATGTAGTCCGCAGAGACGCGGTCCATTCCCTGCCCGGAGGCCTGCGCCCCGCGCACGATGTTCCCGCCCCCCACCACGAGGCCGAGCTGCACGCCGGTGGCCGCCACCTGCTTCAGCTCGTCCGTGAGTCGATCAATGACGCCGAAGTCGATGCCAGCGCCGACCCCACCAGCCAGAGCCTCGCCCGAGATCTTGAGCAGCGCGCGCGGGTACGCCAGCTTGACCACTCAGGTGCCCCCGAGCTCGAACCGCACGAAGCGCCGCACCTGGACGTTTTCGCCCGTCTTGGCCCCGACGGCCTTCACCAGGTCCCCCACGGTTTTCGTGTCGTCCTTCACGAACTTCTGCTCCAGCAGCACGGACTCTTCGAAGAACTTCTTCAGCCGTCCTTCGATGATTTTCACCTTGACCGCATCCGGCTTCTTCTCTTCGGCCACCTGAGCTTCGTAAATCTTGCGCTCACGCTCCACGACGTCCACGGGCACGTCCTCGATGCGTACGGCCATCGGACGGGACGACGCGATGTGGAGCGCGAGATCCTTGACCAGGGCCTTGAAGTCTTCGGTCCGGGCCACGAAATCCGTCTCACAGCTCAGCTCCACCAGGACGGCCACCTTGTTGTTGAAGTGGACGTACGCGTCGATCAGGCCCTCCGTCGCATTCCGCCCCGAGCGCTTGTCGGCCTTGGCGGCCCCTGTGGCCCGCAGCCGATCGGCGGCCTTGTCCATATCGCCGCCGGTCTCCCCGAGCGCATTCTTGCAGTCCATCATGCCGGCACCCGTGCGGGCCCGCAGCTCCGCGATCTGTTTCGTCGAAATCTCACGCACCGTCGTCACGTCTCGTCACTCCTCCTAAGGAACGCCGCCCCCGCGATCATGTGGCGCGAAGGGCGGCGAATGGCTCGAACCTCGTGGCGGTCCCGCTCGCGTGCCGCCTAGGACTCGCCCCCGGCCGCCGGTTCCGCCGCCGTGGCGGCGTCGTCGCTCTTCCGCCGCGCCGCAATGGCTTCGGGCTTGGGACGGCGCTTACGGCGCGCCGGCTGCTTCTTGCGGCCACCCTCGGCTTCCGTCTCACCGGTCTCGGTGGAATACGTCACCGTCTCCGCATCCTCGGACGCATCGCGCAGCGGCTGCTGGCGCCGTGCTTCGGAGATCACCTCAGCAATCGCGTTCGCGATCAACGACACCGCCCGGATCGCATCATCGTTGCCGGGGATCGGCACGGTGATGAGATCGGGATCGGCGTTGGTATCCACGATCGCCACCACCGGAATCCCGAGCTTGTTCGCTTCCGCCACGGCGATGCGCTCTTTCTTGGCGTCCACGATGAAGAGCGCGCCCGGCAGACGACCCATCTGCTTGATGCCCGACAGGTTCTTGTCGAGCTTCACCCGCTCGCGGTCGAGCAGCAGCTGCTCCTTCTTCGTGTAGTGCTCGAACTCGCCCTCCACCACCCCCTGCTCCAAGTCCTTCAGCCGCTTGATCTGCTTCTTGATCGTCTGGAAGTTGGTGAGCGTACCGCCCAGCCACCGCTCGGTCACCCAAAAGCCGCCGGCCTGCTGGGCTTCCGCCTGAATGATCAGCTTCAGCTGTTTCTTGGTGCAGACGAACAGCACGCCCTCGCCGCGCAGCACGACGCCGCGCAGCAATTCCTGCGCCAGCTCCAGCTGCCGCAATGTTTTTTGGAGATCGATGATGTAGATGCCGGAGCGTTCGGCGAAAATGAACCGGCGCATCTTCGGGTTCCAGCGCCGCGTCTGGTGGCCAAAATGCACCCCGGCTTCCAGCAAGTCCTGCAACTGAGGCTGCGTCATGCACTCCCTTTCACGGGTTTATCGACCGCCGTCGCCGTCATCTCCGGAGCTACCCTGCGGCTTGCCGCGGGAACCCGGCTCGCGGATCGGGTGACGTGTGTGTTGAGACCTCAGACATCAGACATCGGACGTCAGCTGCTGATGTCTGAGGTCTGACGTCTGTGCTATCTCTTCGAGAACTGGAACCGCTTGCGCGCCCCCGCCCGACCCGGCTTCTTGCGCTCGACCGCCCGCGGATCGCGCGTGAGGAGACCCTGTTCGCGCAATTTCTTGCGATGCCGTTCGTCGGCGAGGCAAAGGGCGCGGGCAATCCCCATGCGCATCGCGCCCGCCTGACCGGTGACCCCGCCGCCGCGGCAGATGCCTTTCACGTCGAACGCCCCCAGCGTATCGGTCGCCGTGAACGGCTGCTGAATGTGCGACACCAGCGACGCGCGCGGGAAGAAATCCCCCAGCGTCCGGCCGTTGACGTTCCATTTGCCCGATCCGGGCGTCAGATACACGCGCGCCACGCTCTCCTTGCGACGCCCGACCGCATGCCAGCGCAGCTCCAGCGTCTCGGTCATGGCGTGACCATGAGCGGCTGCGGCTGCTGCGCGGTGTGCGGATGCGTCGGCCCGGCGTACACCTTGAGCATCTGTTTCACTTTCTGTCGCGACAGCGTGGTCTTGGGCAGCATTCCCCACACGGCCTTCTCGATCACCCGGTCGGGATGCTTGGCGAGCAGCGATGCGAGCGGCGTAAATCGCTCGTGCCCCATGTAGCCGGTATGCCGAAAATAGCGCTTCTGCTCCAGCTTGCGGCCGCTCAGCTTCACCCGCTCGGCGTTGACGACGATGACCGCATCGCCGCCGTTCAAATACGGCGTGAACGTCGGCTTGTGCTTCCCGCGCAGGATTTGCGCGACGCGGCTCGCCAGCCGGCCGAGCGGTTGCCCGGCGGCGTCGACCACGAACCACTGCCGCGTGATGTCTTCTTTGCGCAACACGAACGTCTTCATGACCCGTCTCTGTTTCCCGATTTTGGGCAGACTGGCAGTATACCGAGGCCGCTAAGGCCCTGTCAACTTGAGGGTTCCGAACCCGGCAGCGGTTCGAGTGTCACCAGGGGAACGCCCTTCTCCACGGCCATGCCCGGCCGCACATGCACCTTGGCCACGATACCCGGCCGACCAGCCCGGAGCTCGTTCTCCATCTTCATCGCCTCCACCACGACGAGACTGGCGCCGGCGCTCACCCGCTCGCCTTCCCTCACGTCCACCCGAACCACGAGCCCCGGCATCGGCGCCCGCACCACCCCGCCCCCCGGATCTCCGGCCCGCGGGCCCGTGAGCGACTGGAGATGGCGGGTCCGATCGTCCACCACTTCGACTTCGATCCGCTCCCCGACCGCCCCCAACGCCCACCGTGATCCCCCGGCTTCTCCCGGGCCGGCCAGCGGCTGGGCCGCAATCGTCCAGGATTCGCCTGCCAACAAGAGATGATGAAGTGGGGTCCCCGGAACGGAGGCCATATGCGCTTCGAACGGCTCACCGTCGACGCGTACCAGGCCACCGTCCACCTCGACCTCGACGGTGCGCGCGCCGAACCGGACATGGTACTTCACGCCGCCTCCAGCGTGGCGACCACCTCGACCTGAGCCGTCTGGGGAAACACATCGAACGCCCGGACACCGCGAAGATGGTAGTTCACGCTCAGCCGGTGCAGGTCGCGAGCCAGCGTGGCCGGGTGCCTCGAGATGTAGGCAAGGCGGGACACCGGCTCTCCGGTGAGGCGCAACGACACATCCCAATGCAACCCGATCGCCGGGGGAGTGACGACGACGACTTGCGCGGGCGGCAGACTCGGCAGCACGTCCTCCGCCCGGCCGGCGATGCAGCGGACCCGATCGCCAAGGGCCACGATCTCGGGCCGGCGCCGGGCCCAGCCGACGGCCTTCTCATCGACGTCGACGCTGATGACGGTCGCCCCACGAAGAGCGAGCAGCACCGCCGTATCACCGATGCCGCCGTAGAGATCCCAGACGATGCACCCGTCGACGGGGCCGAGTTGTTCCACCGCCCACTGCCGCGACACGGCGCTCATCGCCGGATTGATCGCCTCGAACGCGGTCGCGGGAAAACCGGTCTCCGGACCGGCCACGACCCGGGGCGCGCCGTCCACCGGGCGCCACCAGCACACCAAGGCGTCACCCGCCGGCATCACCGACTGGAGTCGGTCGGCCGTGCGCCATGGGGCGCCGGCGGATTCGGCGATTACGTGACACATCCCGGCACGGTCGAGCCGCAACGTGAGCCTCGTCAAACGCTCGGGAAACAGGTCCGCGTGGCCTCGGAGATCTCGCCACAGGTCCATCAGGCTCAGGTCCGCGATGTGGCAGTCGTTCAACGGGAACACGCGACCGGGCCGATCATGCGGATGGAAGCCGGCCATCGCTCCCAGAACCGCCAGCGTGACTTCAGTTCGATACCGCCATTGATCGGTCGCCGGAGCGATATCGGGATCGCTCACGTCGAACTTCCCGATGCGGCGCAGACTGTCCCCCACGATCGCGCGCTTGGCGGCAAGCTGGGCCGGATACGCCAGGTGCTGAAGCTGACACCCGCTGCACTGGTCCTGCACATAGTGCGGGCAGGCGGGAGTGACCCGATCGACCGACGCCTCGATGATCTCCGTCGCTTCCCCGCGAGCGAAGTGGCGATGCTCACGCAGGCTTCCGTCCCGCAACCGGACCCGCTCACCGGGACCGGTGCGCGGTACGAACACAGCCCGCCCATCGGCCAGACGTCCCACACCGTCCCCCCCGGCCGCAATCCCCGAGATGGCGACGATCTCGGCCGTCATCGCAGACCTTCCCGGCGTGCCTCGGATTGCCAGACGGGCGGCCGGATGGTCGGATCGAGGGATGGACCCCCGAGCTTGCCCCCGGTGCGCCGCTCCTCGGCGAGCAGCGCTGCGACGACCGCGATCGGGCGCACCAAGGGCGGTGCGAGCGGCTCGGCCAGAAGGCGCGCCCCGGCGTGCTCCAAGTACGTGATGTCGATGTCGCCGCGGCGGAACTCCGGATCGTCCAGCACGCGGAGATGAAACGCCTGAGAGGTCGGGAGGCCGACGATCACCAGCTCCCGTAAGCCACGGCGCATGCGCTGGATCGCCGCGTCGCGCGTCTCGCCCCACACAATGAGCTTGGCGATGAGCGGATCGTAGTACAACGTGACCTCGTTGCCCGCCTCGACGCCACCGTCCCACCGGACCCCGGGGCCACCCGGCACGCGCAGATAACGCACCACACCGGTGGCAGGCAGGAAACCGTTGAACGGATCCTCGGCCGTAATCCGGCATTCGATGGCATGGCCGCGAGGCTGCAGATGGCCGGCCGCCACCCGCATCGGCTGGCCCGCCGCGATCCGCAGCTGCTCGCGCACCAGGTCCACCCCCGTGACCAGCTCGGTCACCGGGTGCTCCACCTGGAGGCGGGTGTTCATTTCGAGAAAGTAGAACTCCCCATCGGGGGCCAGCAGAAACTCGATCGTTCCCGCGCCGACGTACCCCACTGCGCCCGCGGCCGCCGTCGCCGCCTCGCCCAGGCGGCGCCGCAGCGCCGGCGTCACCGCGACCGACGGCGCCTCCTCGATGAGCTTCTGGTGCCGCCGCTGGATACTGCACTCGCGCTCGCCCAGCGATACGATGCGACCGTGCGTATCCGCCAGCACCTGGATCTCGATATGCCGCGGTCGCTCGATGCAGCGCTCGAGATACACGCTGCCGTCGCCGAACGCCTTCTCGGCCTCACTGCGCGCCGCCTGATAGGCGCCGGGGACCTCTTCGACAGACCGGACCACGCGCATCCCTTTCCCGCCCCCACCTGCCGCCGCCTTGACGAGTGCGGGGAATCCAATCCGCTCCGCCTCGCGCCGCGCATCGACCGCATCCACCAGGGCGCGGGTCAGTCCCGGCACAATGGGCACGCCCGCGGCCTGCATCCGCCGCCGAGCCTCGGTCTTGTCGCCCATGGCCCGAATCGCCGCGGCGGGCGGACCGACGAAGATCAACCCGGCGGCGACGATGGCCTCCGCAAACGGAGCCCGCTCGGATAGAAACCCGTAGCCGGGATGAATCGCCTGGCAGCCGGTCCTTTGGGCCGCGGCGATGAGCTTGGGGATGTTGAGGTAGGACTCCGACGCGGCCGGGTCTCCGAGTGGCACGGCGTCATTCGCGGCCCGGACGTGGGGCGAGAGTCGATCCGCGTCGGAGTACACCGCGACTGCTTCGAGGCCTTCTTCGTGGCAGGCCCGGATGATGCGCAGGGCGATCTCGCCCCGATTGGCGACGAGGACACGCTGGAGCGGGACGTCGGGCATCAGAGCGGGATGTTCCCGTGCTTTTTCGGCGGATTCTTGTCCCGTTTCGTGACCAGGGTCGCAAGCGCGTCGATCAGCCGCGGTCGCGTGTCGCGCGGGTCGATGACGTCGTCCAGAAACCCGCGACCGGCGGCCAGGTAGGGGTGCGCGAACTTCGCGCGGTACTCCGCCACGCGCGCTTCGGTGGCGTCGCCCTTGTAGAGAATCTCCACCGCCCCCCGCTCGCCCATCACCGCGATCTCCGCGCTCGGCCAGGCGACGTTGTAGTCGCCCCGGATGTGCTTCGAGCTCATCACGTCGTAGGCGCCACCGTAGGCCTTGCGCGTGATGACCGTGAGCTTCGGCACCGTCGCCTCGCAGTAGGCGTACAGCAGCTTGGCGCCGTGCTTGATGATGCCGCCGTGTTCCTGGGTCACGCCCGGAAGAAATCCCGGCACGTCTTCAAACGTGACCAGGGGGATGTTGAAGGCGTCGCAGAACCGGATGAACCGCGCGCCCTTGAGCGACGCATTGATGTCCAGCACGCCCGCCAGCACCGCCGGTTGATTCGCGACCACTCCCACCGACCCGCCACCCAGTCGGGCGAAGCCCACCAGCAGGTTGCCACCGAACTCGCGGTGCACCTCCAGGAATTCACCGCCATCGACTACGCGTCGAATGACGTCGCGCATGTCATAGGGCTTGGTCGGATTGTCGGGCACGACGTCGAGCAGCTCCTCGTCGCGGCGATCCGCCGGATCGGCGGATGGGCGCAGTGGTGGACCGTCGAGGTTATTGGAGGGAAGGAAGGATACGAGCGTGCGGATCGCGGTCAGACACTCGAGCTCCGAGTCGTGGATGAAGTGCGCGACGCCCGATGTCCCCGCATGGACGTCCGCTCCGCCCAACTGCTCGAAGTCCACTTCCTCGTGCGTCACCGTTTTCACGACGTTCGGGCCGGTGACGAACATGTACGACACGCCGCGCACCATGCAGACAAAATCGGTGATGGCCGGGCTGTACACCGCGCCACCGGCGCAGGGCCCCAGGATCGCGCTGATCTGGGGCACGACCCCGGACGCCAGGGTGTTGCGGAGAAAAATCTCCGCGTATCCTCCCAGTGAGGCGACCCCCTCCTGGATGCGCGCGCCGCCCGAATCGTTGAGCCCGATGATGGGAGCGCCGTTTCGCACCGCCAGATCCATCACCTTGCAGATCTTCTCGGCGTGCGTTTCGGAGAGCGAGCCGCCGAACACGGTGAAATCCTGGGCGAACACGTACACCAGCCGCTCCTCGATCCGGCCCCACCCGGTCACCACGCCGTCACCCAGGATCTGCTGGTCCGCCAGGCCGAAGTCGGTGGCGCGATGCGTCACGAAGCGGTCCAGCTCCGTGAACGACCCGGGATCGAGCAGCACGTCGAGCCGCTCCCGAGCCGTCATCTTCCCCTTCTTGTGCTGCGCCGTGATGCGATCGGCGCCACCCCCCTGCTCGGAGGCGGCGCGCTTCTGTTGCAGCAGCTCGAGTTTGTCTCGCATGGACATGGGGAGAATCTAGGGGTCAGGAGATAGGAGGATAGGTCAGGCAGCCGCTAAACGCACAGACGCATCGCGGGCGACAGCACAAAGGGGACAGGAAGACCCTGTCCCCTCCCATCCTGTCGACGACGATGCGTCTATGCGTCTAGACTTGCCGGGCCGGTATCCTGCTTCTCTGGTTCCTGTGCGCCTTCGTCCTGCGGGAAGTTGGTCGCGGCCAGCACGATCCGGTGATGAATCGGGTCCACCTCGAGGACTTTCATGTCCACCGCCTGGCCTTCCTTCACCGCATCGGCCGGGTTGTGCAGCTCCGGGATGCCGAGCTGGGAAATCGGCACGAAGCCCTCGATGTCGTCGCCGACGTCGACGACCACGCCCTTATCCATGAGGCGCAGCACGCGCCCGCGCAGCTCCGTCCCGACCGGGTACGTCTCCCCGATCCGCAGCCACGGGTCTTCCTGGGCCTGCTTCAGGCCGAGCGAGATGCGCTTATTCTCGGCGTCGACGTTGAGGATGAGCACCTCGACCTCATCGCCCTTCTTCACGACTTCGGACGGGTGTTGCACGCGCTTGGTCCAGGACATGTCGGAGATGTGGATCAGCCCATCGATGCCCGGCTCGATCTCCACGAAGGCACCGAACGACGTCAGATTGCGCACTTTGCCCTTGAGCCGCGTGCCCACCGGGTATTTCTGGGGCAGAGCCATCCACGGATCCTGCTCCGTTTGCTTCATGCCGAGCGAGATCTTCTCCTCGGTCTCGTCGACTTTCAGCACGACCGCTTCGATGGTCTCGCCGATGGAGACGATCTTCGAGGGATGGCGGACGTTGCGCGTCCAGCTCATCTCGGAGATGTGCACCAGGCCTTCGATGCCCGGCTCGAGCTCGACGAAGGCGCCATAATTCGTGATCGAGACGACCTTGCCCTGCACTCGCGTGCCCACCGGGTATTTCGCGGCGACGTCCTTCCAGGGGTGCTCCTGCAGCTGCTTCAACCCGAGGGAAATGCGCTCGCGTTCCCAATCGATGTCCAGGATCTTCACCTGCAGCTCCTGGCCGAGCCGCACCATCTCGCTCGGATGCGAGACCCGTCCGTAGCTCATGTCGGTGATGTGCAGCAAGCCATCGACGCCGCCCAGGTCGATGAACGCGCCGAAATCCGTGATGTTCTTCACCACGCCGGTGCGCACCTGACTCACTTGCAGCTCCTTCATCAGCACTTCGCGCTTGGTCTTGCGCTCGGCTTCCAGCAGCACGCGGCGCGACACCACGATGTTGCGGCGGCGCTTGTTCAGCTTGATGATCTTGAATTCGTAGCTCTGGCCCAGCAGCTCGTCGATGTTGGGCACGCGCCGCAGCGCGATCTGACTGCCCGGCAGGAACGCGTCGACGCCCATCAGGTCCACGACCACGCCGCCCTTGATCTTCTTTACCAAAGCGCCGCTGACGGCCTCGTCCCGCTCGAAGGCTTCCCGGATGCGCTCCCACACCCGCATGAAATCGGCCTTCTTCTTGGAGAGCACCACCGCGCCCTCCTGATCCTCGAGATGCTCGAGGTAGACCTCGACTTCATCGCCTTCCTTGAGACTCTTGGGATCCTTGAACTCGTCGATCGCCACGGCGCCCTCGGACTTGAAGCCGACGTCCAAAATGACGGCGGCGTCGGTCACCCGGAGCACTTTCGATTTGACGATCTCCCCTTCCTGAATGTTCGAGAGCGTGCCCTCGTACATCTCCGACATCTTTTCGATCTCGTCGGCAGAATACTGCTCGTCGAGCCCGGCAAGGACGCGGATCGGGGGGTGGGGAGCTTTCTTGGGTGGGGCGTCGGCGGGAGAGCCTTCGATGTCCTGCGCTTCAGCCAGCATGCATGACCAGTGAGGTAGTGAGTTTGGAGGATCACCCCGGACACACCCGGGGTTGTGAACGGCGGGAAGCTAGTCGGGGAACCGCTGCCGCGCCAGCGTAATGACGCGCCGCACCTGCTCGTCCAGCGACAAGGTCGTGGAATCGAGCGTGACGGCGTCGTCGGCCGGCTTGAGCGGCGCGACGGGACGGCTCGCATCGGCCCGATCGCGGGCTTCGAGCGCCTGGCTCTCCCGGGCCAGACGCGCGTTGTCGACGCTGTGGCCGCGCTGGGCCAGGCGACGCTTGGCCCGCTCCTGCGCGCTGGCGGTCAGGAATACCTTCAGCGGCGCGTCCGGGAAGACGACCGTGCCGATGTCCCTACCGTCCACCACCACGCCGGCCGGGTGCGCCGCCACCGCTTCGCGCTGGCGTGCATTGACCCAGCGCCGGACCTCGGGAATCGCCGCGACGGCCGACACCTGCTGGGTCACACGCTCGGATCGGATCGCCGCCTCGACCTGCACCCCCGCGACCTCCGGGTGAAACGTGTCGCCGACGAGCACCAGGCGCACCGGCAGCTCTGCGCCCAGGGCGAGGATGCGCTGGGCCGACCACGGCTCGCTCAGGTGATCGATCGTCGCGAGGGTCACCGCCCGGTACAGCGCACCGGAATCGAGATGCGCCCACGCGAGCTCCCGGGCCACCCGGGCGCCCGTCGAGGACTTCCCGGACGCGGCGGGACCGTCAATCGCGATGACGCGCAGCACGGCCGATGGCTCGCAAGGTGGGAAAGAACTGCGGATAGCTGATCACCACAGAGCGCCGCTCCGACAATCGCACGTCGGCTCCCGGGATCGTCCCCAGCACCGCGAAGGCCATCGCCAACCGATGATCGTGGGCGGTGTCGACGCGGCCGCGCGGCGGCCGCTCGGTCCCCTGCACGAACAGGTCGTCGCCTCCCGCTTCCGCCGTGATACCCAGCGCCCGCAGGTTCGACGCGATCAACGCCAACCGATCGCTTTCCTTCACTTGCAGCTCACGCACGCCCCGAAACACGGTCTCCCCGGTCGCCCGGGCCGCCAGCACGGCGAGCAGCGGGACCTCGTCGATCAGTGAGGGAACCTCGGCAGGGGCGACCTCGGTTCCGACCAGGATCGAGGGCCGCGCCAGGAGATCCGCGATCGGCTCTCCCCCTGCGGCGCCCAGATTGAACCGCTCGACGTGGGCGCCCATGCGCTCCAGTACGGTCAGGAATCCGGTCCGCGTCGGGTTCACGCCCACCGCTTCGATGAGCAGCTCGCCACCCTCGGCGAGCACCGCGGCACCCACGAGAAACGCGGCCGAAGAGATGTCTCCGGGTATCGTGAGCTCGAACGGTCCGATGCTGGCGGCTGACGGCTGATAGCTGATAGCGCCTTTGGTTTCGCGCACATTCAACCCCAAATGCACGAATAGTCGTTCTGTATGATCCCGCGATCGCCAGGGCTCCGACACCGTCACCGGAACCCGCGCCGCGAGCGCGGCGAGCAGGATGGCGCTCTTGACCTGCGCGCTCGGGAGCGGCGCGGCGTAGGTGATCCCGTGCAGCTTCCCGCCCCGCACGGCGAGCGGCAGCGTGTCGCGCTCTTCGGGGAACCGGGCGCCCATCAATCGCAATGGCTCGACGACCCGTCGCATGGGGCGCCGGCGCAGCGAATCGTCGCCGGTGAGGCGCGCGCGGATCGGATGGCCCGCGATGACGCCGAGGCCGAGGCGCGCCGTCGTCCCCGAGTTGCCACAGTGCAGCGTCGCCGCCGGGGTGCGGAACCGGACGCCCCGCACCGTCACCGCGCCGTCCGCCCGCACCGGCGAGACCGCGACGCCGAGCTGCCTCAGGATGCGGGCGGTGCGCTTCACGTCCTCGCCCGCGAGCAGCCCGGTCACTCGGCTCGTGCCTCGCGCCAGCGCGGCGAGGAACAGCGCGCGGTGCGAAATGCTCTTGTCGCCGGGGACGCGAACGACGCCGCTCACTCTCATGTCCCGGAAGCTATCCTGCGGCCCGAGGAGCGTAAACGCGAAACGGGCGGCTCCCGTCGAGCCGCCCGTCATGATCCTGACGATCCGCCGTCTGCTACGGCGCTTCGATCTTGATCGTCTTGTATTTCCGGAATCCCGGCCATTGCGTGTTGCCCTGCGCGCCTGAGCCCACCTGCAGCGTGAG
This sequence comes from uncultured Gemmatimonadaceae bacterium, assembly GCA_964599725.1. Classification (GTDB taxonomy): domain Bacteria; phylum Gemmatimonadota; class Gemmatimonadetes; order Gemmatimonadales; family GWC2-71-9; genus DASTHG01. The sequence continues at coordinate 43,666 of CAZRGT010000016.1, forward strand.
GAACAACCCGACGTAGCTGCCACCCGCGCGATTGAAGTCGTGGACATCACCGCCGTTGAGCAGCGGATGGCGGAACTCGTACGTCGTGTACGTACCGTTGTTGGCCAATCCGGCAGCGCCGTTTTGCGTCTCGGCGGCACTCCAGCACGTCGACTGCGTGGACGTGGTGCACTTGAGCGTCAGGAATGCGTCCGTGAATGTTGGCGACGCGTTGACCACCAGGACGTCGTCGTTCTCGGCGGCGGCGCCAGTACTGCACGCCGTTTGATCGGGACAGCTGTTGTTGTTGTCGAAGTTGAACTGCAGCGTGTTGACTTTGTCCGTGCTGCTGCGCTTCACGCGCACGGCCAGGTAGAGATTGGTGGCGTCGTTCATCCAGTATAGCGTGGCCGGCGTCGACGACCCGCCCGAGAGATTCGCGTTGAAATCCTGATGCCGCGCGCAATCCCATTCGCCCGCGGCCATCACACCATTGGGTGTAGCCGTGCCGAAGCCGGGCTTGCAGGCCGTGGCCTTGAACGGCAGCGTCCCCGTGGGCAGGTCTCCAGAGAGCGTGGGACTGCCGGCCAGGCCCACTCCGCTCGCCGTCAGGGTGTATGTGCCCGCCGTGGACCCGAGCGTCCACGACGTCACCTGGGCGATGCCGCTCGTATCGGTCGGGACGCACTGGAGTAGGGAGTCCGACAGGCACGGGACGCCGCCAGCCGGAAGGACGACTGTACTTCCGCCCGAAGCGACAAAATGCACGGTTGCGCCGGCGACGGGGTCGCCTGCCGGGTCGGTCACCTTCACCGACGGGGCAATCGCCACGGGCGTGCTCACGAGCGCCGTCTGGTTGTCGCCCGCATTCTTCGCCATTTGCGAAGGAATGGCCCACACCAGGTTGCTCAGCTTGCGGCCCGAGCCTCCCAGTAGATGGGCGGCAAAGAGCGGCGGCGGGGAAAACCACGGACCTACCTCACGCTGGAACATGCGCCACGTCCGGCGCGCGAAGTTCAGCACCGGGTTCGCACCCAGATCGGCAAAACCGTCGCAGTTGAGGCCGAGGGGCTGCGCCTCCGGCAGCGCCTCGGGAGGCGCACCGGGATCCCAGCGGTGGATCTGGAGCTTCTCTTGCTGTGCCGTGCTCAAACCTGTGGGCAGCTTGAGACACATCCCCACGATGTAGTTCGAGCTGAACGTGACGTCCGCGGGGAAGGTCCTGAAGTCGTAGCACCCCTCGAACTGCGGCAGATCGGCAGGGACGAAACTGACCCGGCCGGTAGACGTGCACGGGAGCTTCTGCATGATGATCGTGACGTCGCCCACGGTTGAGAGCGCCCCATTCGGGATGGACAGGTTCGAGAAGTTCGCCAGCACGCTCCCGCCGCCGGTGCCCACGGTTCCCTCACCGCAGTCCGTGGCGTTCGCCACGCACAGTGCGCCCTTCTCGATCCGGAACTTGATGGGGTTCGTGCTCCCATTCAGGAACACGTAGAGAGCCTCGCTCTGGTCCTTCGGCACCTCCTGCGGCGTGGCCACCGGTTTCACGTCGCGAAACCCGAATTCCTTGCACCCCGGCAGGTCGGCTGGGGCCGGGTAGCCGAACGCAGCCGGGCAGGCGGATCCGCTGCCTGTCCCGATGTTCCCGAGAATCACCCGCACGCGGTAGGTATGCCCACTGACCAGGACGGAGGGGTCGGTGTTCCAGTTCACTTTGTACTGCTGGCTCACCACGTCAATCGAGATCTCCGACGGGGCGAAGCGCGTAACGAAGTTCGCACAGTTCGGGTCCGTGGTGAGATGACAGATCTCGACCAGGGGTTTCAGGCTCGGGTTGAACGTGCCGCTGTAGCTCGGCTGCGTGACCAGGGGCGGGAGGAAGAAGAAGTGCGCATTACCACCGTGACCGCCATCCGAGAGCGCTGCGGAGATTCGACCAGGAGGCAGGGAGGTGGGTTGCTCGCTGTCCTGACATCCAAGAAACATGACGGCTGTGAGAGCCATTCCTACAAGGCGCTTCATTCCGTTTCCCTCCCTGACGTGGTCAACCTGCGGGCCGGACGTGCGGGTGCCGAAGAACGTCCAAGGTCCACCGGGAGAGTCCGAGCCCGGAGCCGAACGAATGACCGCAAGACACGCGCCAAGATCGCCCTGCCGTGTCCTTGAGACAAGCAGACCCGAACCAGATCAGGGAGGCAACCGGTGTTGCAATTCGGCAACAGCCCCGCTCGAGAGCGTGCTCGTGCCCGAATGCGCGCCGCTACCGCGTGGACCTCGCCCCGACGAGGGCCTGGAAGCGGGGTTCATCCTGCAGTCCGCGCCACCACCAGCCCACGTCCACACCGGGCCCGAAGTGACCCGGATGGCCTGCGGCGAAGCGCTTCAGAATCGCGATCGCTTCGTCCTTGTCCCCGAGGAGGACGTAGCTGTACGCGACGATGGTCGTGAGATCCTCGTTGGGGTCTACCTCGTGCGTGAGTCCCGCGCGCGCCCGGCGCAGCACGTTCCGCGCGCTATCGCCGAGCCCCGCGCGCGCGAGCACACCCCCGACCCTCAATTGCCCGTACAAGCGTTCGTACGGCCGACGATCCGCGGGCGCCAGCGTGTCCAGCCCGGCCGCCTCCTGCCACGCTCGACCGACATCCGGCGCCACCCCCGGCGTCACCAGCAGATCGAGCTGACATTCCGCGAAGCGGAAGTCCTGGGGGAAGCGCCGGCCGCCCTCGTCGCACCAGCGCTGGGCCTGCGTGAATTGCTCGAGGTCGAGCGAGCCGTTGACCAGCCGATACAAGACCAGGTTGGCCACGCTGAGGTAGGCGTCCTCTTCATAGGCCCGGCGGGCCGCCAGGATCGCCGCCGCCACGTCGTCGAATTGGTAATACAAGTGGCTGAGCGTGGCGTGCGCGCTCGCCAGCGCCGGGTCCAGCCCGACCGCGGTCTCGAGATCCTGCCGGGCGTCGCTCAAGAGCTTCGCGCGCTCGGTTGGGTCGGGCGTCACGGCAAGAATGTAGTGCCAGTAGCGCAGGTTCCCCCGCAGCTCGAGCGCCTTCGGGTCGTTCGGGGCGATCTCCAACGCCCGCGCCGTGTGCCGCAACCCGTCCTCGATGTGCTCCACCGCCGCCTTGGGGTCGCTCTCGGCCAACCGCGATTGCCGGTAGGCTATCCCGGCCCGCAAGATGAGCGGCTCGGTCCATTGCGGATCGAGCGCCGCGGCCTGGACCCCCAGCGTATCGGCGCGCGCGAACGCCCGCACGGCGCCCGCCATGCTGTCCGCCACGAGGTACGCCTCGGCGTCCTTACGCGACTTCTCGGCCTGCTGCACGAGCACCCACGCCTGTAGTTCCTTGGTACCGGCGCGCTGCTCCCGGAGCCGCACTTCCTGACCCAGCCGGGTGCGCAGGAATCCGGCCACCCGCCGCACCAGCGTGTCCCGGACCGCCAGCAGGTTGCCGCCAGGCTCTTCAAAACTCTGCCGGTCCACGTCCGCGCCGCTCGCTCCGTCCACCAGGCGAGCCGCAACCCTCACGCGCCCCCCAACCTCCTCCACGCTGCCCTGAATGAGGCTCCCCACGTGCAGGGCCCGCGCGATGCTGTCGCCCGATAGCGTACTGCCCCGATAGGCCGCGACGCCGTTCTTGGAGATTACCTGCAGCCCCGGCACGCTGCCGAGTTGGTCGATCAATGCTTCCGTGAGCCCGTCGGCGAGATAGCCCAGGGAGGAATCCCGACTCAAGTCCTCGAAATAGCGTACCGCGATATTGCGCGGATCGAGAGCGCCCAGGGCGACGCCGCCTGCAGGCTTCGGGGCGAGAAAACGGCGAGCTCCCCACGCCACAACTGCGAGCAGCAGCACCGCCGGCACCGCCCAGAGGAGGCGGCGTCGCCCGCCGCCTGCCCGTTTTGGCGCCTCCGCGACCTCGCCGGTCCGGCGCCGCACCGCAGCCGTCACGGTGGATGGCGCGGCGAGCGCCTCAGCGAACATGATGACCGTCGGGAAGCGGTCGGCGGGGACCTTGGCCAGCGCCCGCATCAGCGCGGCTTCCATTGTCTCAGGGATCGTGTCCCGCACGATCGACGGCGGCGACACCACGGCCATCGAGTGCCGGGCGATGATCGCCTGCACGTTCGGGCCCGTGAACGGCGGCTGGCCCACCAGCATCTCGTAGACAACGCACGCAAGACTGTACTGGTCGCTGCGTCCATCGATGACGTCACCGGTGCTCTGCTCGGTGCTCATGTATGCCGGCGTGCCGATGACCGTTCCGGTCTGCGTCAGCTGCTGCTGTTCCACGGCCGAGGCGGCCCGGGCGATTCCGAAGTCGGCCACCACCGCGCTGCCCCCGGACAGCATGATGTTCTCGGGTTTGATGTCCCGATGGACGACGTCGTGGCTGTGAGCGTACCCCAGCGCACTCGCGACCTCGGACGTGATCTTGATGACGTCCTCTTGCGGCAGCTGCTTCTCACGGTCCAGGCGGTCCCGGAGCGACTCGCCCTCGACGAACGGCATGACGTAGAAGAGCGAGCCCGCCGCTTCCCCCGAGTCATACAACGGCAGGATGTGGGGGTGCTGCAGCCGGGCGGCGATCTCGATTTCGCGCAGGAAACGATCGGGACCGATCGCGGCCGAGATGTCCGGATGGAGGACCTTGATGGCCACTTTGCGGCGGTGTTTCAGGTCTTCGGCCAGATACACCGTAGCCATACCGCCGCGTCCCACCTCCCGCTCCAGGGCATAGCGGTCGGCGAGAGCGTCGCGCAGCGTGTCGAAGAGGTCGCTCAAGAGGTCATGGGCGGCACGCCCGAACGATACGACCGGTGCCCCGGTGTCGCCACGCCTACGCCCCCGCTCTTGTCCGAAGCCCACCCGCCACCCTACTAATAGAGAGCCGATGACCCGCCCATCCCTCTCGTTCCAGGGGCCGCTCGCGCGTGCTCCGAGTATCACGCGTCTCTTCATCGCGACTTTTGTCGCGGTGGCGCTGGCGGGGTTCACGATCACCCTTCTCTCCTGGCTCGGCGCGCGACGCACCGAGCGCTCCACCATGGCGATGCTCGCCACGCTCGATCGGCTGCACACCTTGGCTCCCCAGCCAGCGTTGGACACGGAGCGCGACCGGATCCGGGCCATCGCGGAGGATTTGAACGACGAGGCGCAGCAAGCGGCCCTGGCGACCACCATCATCTTCGTCGCCGTCCTCGCCTCCCTCGGCATCGGACTGGTGTACAGCCGCCGCCGATTGGCCGAGCCGTTCGGTGAAATCGTGGCGGCACTGGAGCGGGTGGCGACCGGAGAGTACGGCGTGCGCCTCCCGGAGCAGACCTCGGAGGAGTTTCTCGCTCTCGCCCAGGGCGTGAATCGAATGGGGGAGACCCTCGCCTGGCGGGAGCGGATTCAGGATTACCAGTCGCGACTGCTCGGCGCCCTCAACGCCACCACGCGGGAAGGCTCCGGGCTGGCCCCCGCCCTCGACGTTCTGGCCGAGGCGACGCAGGCGTCCGGACTCGTCTTGTACCAACCGGACTATGAAGCGAACGAATGGAGTCCCACCGCCGCGCGCGGCGCGGAGCCGCGGTCCGTGTCCCGGATCGTGGTGCGCGAGCTGATCGGCGATGGCACGGCCGGCGTGCTGCACCTGGCGGGCGAACAGAACACCGTCGCCCGCCAGAAGCTGCAACTTCCGGCCACGCCGAGCCACGAAGTGGCGGTTGCCCCGTTACGAACCGCGGGGCGGCTCGCCGGGCTCCTGGTCGCGATTCCACCCGACAGCTTCAGTTCCGACCAGATGGACGCCTTGGCGCTCGCGCTCCCGAACCTGGCCATCGCCTGCGAGCGGGAGTCGGCGTTTCAGCACACCCGCCGGCTCGCGACGGAGGTGCGGCGGACCGCGCAGTATCTGGAGGAGCAATCCGACGAGCTCACTCGGCTGAACGAGGAGCTGGCCAAGGCGAACCGCCTGAAGAGCGATTTCCTGGCCAACATGTCGCACGAACTGCGCACGCCGTTGAACAGCATCATCGGCTTCAGCGACATGCTCCTGACCCAAGAAGTCGGCCAACTCAACGGGATGCAACAGGACTTTCTGGAAACCGTGGCGCGCAACGGCCGCCACCTGTTGCAGCTCATCAGCGAGCTGCTCGATCTCTCCAAGATCGAGGCCGGGAAGCTGCAGCTCACCCCCGAGTCGCTCGACCTGCGGGACCTGTTACGGGAGGCCGCCGAAAGCGTGCGGGCCCAGACCGAGAAGCGACGGCACACGTTGCAGGTCGACACCCCCGCCGAGCCGCTCGTGGTTCCCGCCGATCATGTGCGCGTGCGACAGGTGCTGCTCAACCTCCTGTCGAACGCGATCAAGTTCACCCCCGAGGGCGGCCAGGTTCGCCTCCTGGGCCGGGAAGAGGACGGAGGAGCCCGGATCGAAGTGATCGACAGCGGCATCGGCATCGCCCTCGAGGATCAATCCAAACTGTTCAAGGAATTCATGCAGGTCGACACATCGGCCAGCCGCCACTACGAGGGCACGGGCCTCGGACTCGCACTCTGCAAGCGACTGGTGGAGCTGCACGGCGGACGCATCGGCTGTGAGAGCGCGCGCGGTCTCGGCAGCACGTTCTGGTTCACCCTGCCGCGAGAATCCCCGACATCCGGGGGGGCGCCGCAGGTCCCCACGCAGGGAGGGTCCTGATGGCCACCATCGTCGTAGTGGAGGATCAACCGGACAGCTTGAAGCTCCTTTCCACGCTGCTGTCACTGCGTGGACACCTCGTGATTCCGCTGGCCAGCGGCGACGGACTGATTGAAACGATGCGCCGGCCGTCTCCCCCACCGGATCTCGTGCTGCTCGATATCCAGCTCCCCGGTCGAGATGGGTATGCGTTGCTGCAGGATCTGAAGGCACTCGAGGGCGACCACCGCTGGAAGGTGGTCGCCCTCACGGCGCACGCGATGCCGGCGGATCGCGCGAAGGCCCTCGCCGCCGGCTTCGACGGCTACATCACGAAGCCGATCGACATCAGGACGTTCCCGACCGAGGTCGCGGCGCACTTGCCGGCGGGACCGGGGGGGGAGGGACCGGCGGGCGTGGCGTAGTGGCCGGCCGCGGCGGCGTGGGCGCCATCCCGAGCTTCCGCAGCTCCACGTCGCCGGTCACGGTGGTGAGCTTGATGGTGCGACCACCCTTCCCCAGCGTGCCCGCAATCGCGTGTGACGCGAACTTGCCCGAGACGACCAGCGGATAGTCGCTCGCAATGTCTCCCGCGACGGTATGGCCCTCCACAACGGCATCCACGTTGTCCGGCAGGACGACGACGGCATCCCCGTGCACGGTTGTGACGTTGACGTCGCCCGGATCAGCAAAACCACGCATCGTCGCGTTCACGTCGCCGTTGACAGTCGCCGCCCGGACCGGACCGGCGCTTGTTTCGACCGTGATGTCGCCATTGACCGTGCCGACGACAACCGGCGCCGAGACACCGTTGACTTTGACATCGCCGTTCACGGTGGACGCGTCCAGCTTGACGCCGCGCGGCAACTGCACGGTAAACACCACGGCGACGTCGTTGCCGTGCAATCCGCCCTCAGTGGAATAGTGGCCGTCGGGTCCGCACTCGACCGCGTGCCCGGGCCACATCGCACACACGGTGAGACCGCGTTCCGATTCGGCGGTGACGATCCGCACCGAATCGACCCGCGAATGCTTGTAACTGCGATCGGCGACGATCTGGACCTGCCGGCCTTCGCCGGGCTCCACGGCAATCGAGCCATTGATGTTGCGGAGCCACAGCGTGCGCTGGACCGGGACCGCCGTCACGTAGCTCCAGGGTTCGGCGTGGTGGCGGTCCGGCGCCAGAAAATCCGTGTCGAACTGCTGACGGAGCCCTTCCAACTGAGTGCGTCCGCGCCCCACCAAGCGGAGGACGAACAACCCGCCAACGATTACGATCCCGAAGATCATTGCGCCGCGCAGAATCTCTCCGCGCCACCGTAGCCAGAATTCCTTGCCGTTCATATGAAGCCCCCCGCAGGGTGACGATGCCAAAGCTCGCCGACCCTACGGGGGGTGGAAAGTGCCGGTTTCGAGTCAGTTCAGGCCCGGCGGGACTCAGCTCCCACCCGACGAGCAGGTGGACCCCGCAGGCGTCGCCAGTCCGACCGGGGCAACGCCCTCGACCAGGATAGGCGCCAGTGTGCCGCCATACCAGAGGCGACCCGTCGGCACCAGCGAGGGCGGCCCCGACTCCGTCTTGAGGGGCGAGTTCCGAGAATGTGATGCCCGCTCACCCGCAATGGCCCGGCCGCCCGCCAGCGCGACGCCGAGACTCAGGATTGACACGAGCGCCAGTGAGATGGTCCTCATAATGCCTCCTTGATTTCTCATCTCGTATGACGCAACCGCGCTTCCGATCGTTGCGGCAACGGTGTCCGAGACGCGTCAGGGCTATTAGCTTTGCTGCCGTGACCGGCCTCGCGCGATTCCGGGATCTCCTCACTCAGCTCATTCTCCGGGACCTGAAGTCCCGCTATAAGCAGACCTATTTCGGGGCGCTGTGGGTGTTCGGCCGCCCGCTGGTCGAGCTGGGCGTGTACGTGCTCGTGTTCGGGGCGTTTCTTCGTGCACCGTCGGACGGCGTGCCGTACCCGCTGTTCGCGTTCTCCGGTGTCGTGCTGTGGAGTTTCGTCTCCGGCGCCATCTCTCGCGGCGCCCGCAGCGTCCAAGGTGAGGGAGGCCTCGTCGCCCACGCACCGTTTCCCAAGGCGACGCTGCCCCTGGCGGCGATCGTAGGGGCGTTGCTCGATTCCCTCCTCGCCGCCGCCATGTTGGGCCTGCTGCTCGCCGTCCAACACGTCGTTCCGTCCCCGAGCGCCTGGCTGTTGCTGCCGATTGTCGCGATCCTCGGCATCATGGTCACGGGGCTGGTGTTGATCGGCTCGGCGCTGAACGTCTTCTATCGCGACGTCGGACATCTGGTCGATCTCGGAGTGCGTGTCTGGCTGCTGCTCACACCGGTCGCTTATGCCCGCTCGGTGGTGCCCCCACAGTATCAGACGCTTTACAACCTCAATCCGCTCGTTTCGCTGTTCGACCTCGCCCGAGCCGCCCTGCTGGGCACGGGGGTGGTTCGTCCCGAGGCGATGTGGTACCCACTCGGGGTGGGGCTCGTGTTTCTCGCCGTCGGTGTGGTGGTGTTCCGCGCGGCCGAGCCGTATTTCGCCGAGTCGGTCTAGGCTCATGGCGATCACCGTATCGGGAGTCTGGAAGCGCTACCGGCTGCGGAGCGAGTCGCTCAAGGAGCTGGTGATCGGACTGCTGCCGCGCCGACGACGCGGCCCGCCGCCCCGGCCCAAGTCCCTGTGGGCGTTGTCGGACGTGTCGTTTCATGTGGAGCGCGGCTCGACCTTCGCCCTGGTGGGAGCCAACGGGTCGGGGAAGTCGACCATGCTCAAACTGATCGCCGCCATGATGAAGCCCACGCGCGGATCGATCCATGTGGACGGCCGGCTGTCCCTGCTCAGTTTTCTGGGCGGCTCCTTCCATGGCGACCTGACGGGGCGGGAGAACGTCTTCCTGGAAGGGGCGCTGCTCGGCCTCACACGGAAGGAGCTGCGCGCCAAGCTGGACGCCATTTTCGACTTCGCCGGCCTCGAGGAATTCACCGACGTGCCGGTGAAGTTCTACTCCTCGGGAATGGCGCTCCGGCTCGGGTTCGCGATCGCGGCGCACATCGAGCCAGAGGTGCTGCTGATCGACGAAGCGTTCGCCGTCGGCGACACGGCATTCCGCGACCGCTGCCTGGGGAAAATGCTGGACTTCAAGGCGGCGGGCACCACCATGGTTCTGGTGTCACACGAGCGGTACCTGGTCGAGCAGCTGTGCGATACCGCCGTGCTGCTCGACCACGGACACACCGTGGCGAACGGGCGTCCCGAGGAAGTGTTCGCGGCCTACGAGCGGGTCAACGAAGCGGCCGAAGCGGCGACGGACGAAGACGATCTCGAGGGCGAACCGGTGCGCTCTCCGCTCCAGATCGAGCGGGTCGAGATCACGGGCGGTGAAGGCGAGGACGTGCCCCTGTTCCGACCCGACGACGCCCTCGTGGCGCGGGTGCACCTCCGGGCGCAGCGGGACATCTCCGGCGGATCCCTGGGGATCCAGGTCGCGCGCGAATGGCATGTCCTGCACGGGACGCGCTGCAACCGCCAGGGCATCGAGATCAACGCTCGAGCCGGCGAGCGACTCACACTCGAGATCGAGTACCGCCCGCTCTCGCTGGCGCGCGGGTCCTACGCGCTCCATGTCCTCGTGTACGAGCACCGACTCGCGGTGGAACCAGTGCTGGTCCTGAAGCGGGCGGCGCGCTTTCGGGTCACGCTCCCTGAGGCGGAGGGCGTGGGCCTCATCCGTCTCGCCCACACCTGGCGCCTGTTGAACGGCGGCGACGCGCCCTAGGCGCCGGCACGGGCGCGCTCACTGGTCCACCACGCGAGCGCCTTCCTCAGTCCGCCGGACGGCTGCAAGTGCCGCAGCACCGCCAGGCGCAGCCCGAGCGCGCGCTCGAGATCGTACGGCGTCACGCGCCCAGCCAGAGCCACCGGTGGCTCCACACCCGCCAGCTGCGTGGCCGCTCCGAGCCACGCTCCCGCGGCTGCCCCGTCCACGATCTCTTTGGCATCCAGTCGGCGTGCGATCTCGGACCAGTCCACCGGTACACCGCTCGCCCAGATGACCGCCGCATCAAACAGCCGCACCAGTAGGAATGCATAATCGGGAATCAACAGGCTATGCGCCGTGGCGCTCCAGAACAACTCCGTTGCCGACGGCACGCGAAACCGGATCCCCGAGCGTTCCACGTCGATCCCCGCATCGTGGTAACGCTGCCAAGCCACGCCCGGGTTCACTCCCTGAGCGTATGTGGTGTGGAGCTCGACGCCGACCCGGCGTTGACTCCACAGGGTGGGCAAATGGTGATGTTGCGGTCGCGGGGGCTTGGTTGGTGATGTCCGATCATATCCCCGCCTCCGGAGGTCATGCCAAACCTCCCGGGCGTGGGCCAGCGGAACCAGAACATCAACGTCATTGGTGACGCGGGCGTCGGCGAACGGATAGCGGTCCACGGCGAGCCGTCGCGCCACACCCTTCAAGAACACCGCCGGCATGTCGATCTCATGAAAGATCTCCGCCAATGCCTGCGCCTCCGCTTCGATCAGCAGATTCCGAGCGGTCTCTTCACGCGCCTGCGCGGAGACCCACGCAGCCAGCTCCGGGTCGATTCGGTCCATGACCCCCAGTTGGCGGAGCCGTCGGTACAGCCAAATGGCACACCCCTCGAACGCCACTAGGCGCCTCATCCCTGTCCCCTCGGTGGTCCCCCACGCGGGGGCCAAGTGCTCAGGCGGGAGACCCCCGCGGAATCGGAGGGTATCGATCAGCAGCCGCGCCGAATTCACGCTTCGACGACGGCGGGGCGCGCCTCTGGAAACCGGGCGATGACGGTATGGCGTTGCGGGTGCTCGGGATGGGACTCCAGATAGGGCTCACCACCGCGGACCAGCCAGGCATGGGCCCCCAATGGCGACGGACCGGACTTGTGAACGCCAATCCAGAGCTCGACCGGGCGGCCGGCGCGACGCAGGAGATGATACAGGACGGCCGCGCGCTTGAGGCAGGTCCGGCGCCACGGATTGGGCAGGTTGCGGAGCAGGCGGTCCACCCACCGGGCCAGGGATGCGTCGTCCAGATCCTGAGCCGGGGGCCGGCTGCCGCGCCCGCCCAACCAGCCCGCCAGACGGGAGAAGGAAACGAGATAGAGCAACGGTGGGACCACGGCCACCATGGCGGTGGCCCGCAGGCGCCACGTCAACGGCAGGCGCGCCGTCACGCGCCCTCGACCACCAGCAGGTCTGCCGTGCGACACGTGTCGAGGAATTGCCGCACGCTGGCTTCTGCCTGCTCCGGCGTCACCTCGTATTGCTCCACGAGCAAGCGCACCAGCTCGTCCACGGATCGCGGCGCTTCGAGCGCCTGCAACAGGATCAGGCCGCTCTCGGTCACGGAAAAATAGCGGCGCGTTCCCAGATGCAGCACGACCCCGTCGCCTTCGACGTCGGCGAGGCGCAAGTCCGGATGTCGGATGTAACGTTGGCTCATGTGACGAGCTCGATCAGACGGTTCGGTCGGGAGAACAAGTCGCGCCCCAACGTAACCCGGTAGCAACGCGCCTGCCCGGTCAGTCGTGTCAGCACGTTCAGGTGGTCCTGCGCCAGGTCGGGCTCGAGCATCACCCATGCGGACCACCGCACCAGCTCCGCCACCGCCCCCCGCCGATCCAGGGGCTTGGCGCTGGTCTTGGCGTTTCCCACGGCCGTGAAAATAACGACCTCCGGGTCGACGAGGGGGGTCCAGACACCCCCCAGATCCTCCGGCCGGTATCCGGTCTTCCCCCGATCGGGGAGGGATACCCCCCCGGCTCGGGCGAGTAGCCCCAGGCCGCCATCGCGCAGGGCGATGGGCGCGCGACAGGTGTGCACGATGATGCGATCGCCGCGGCGCTCGAGGAACGCCGCGTCATCTGTTCCTACGCGCCAACCCGACGCCGCCAACAGGGCGGCGGTCGTGGACTTTCCCGCATGCGCGTTGCCGGCCACGAGCCAGCCACGGCCCTGCGGGTCAATCGCCGTCGCCGCGTGCAGGTGATACCAGCCCACCCGCCGCAGCAAGACGATCAGGACCACCATCAGGAAGGTGCGGGTACAGAGCTCGAGCTTTTCAACCGCGGCCGGGGAAAGACGGATCGACGCCGTAGCAGCATCGCCAGGAACTTCGGCGATCGCGGGGGCTTCCTCCCACAACACGCGGAGGCCCCGACCTCCGGGGCCTCGCGCGAAGCGCACCTGGGGTTGCTCGAAAACGACCTCCGTCAGCGCCGGGATCGCGGCGGCCGAGACCGAGACGTCCAGAACCAGGCCGGGTGGCGCCGCGAGGGATAACCTCGCAAGCCATCCCTCGAGGACCGCCTTGACGGAGACGTCGCTGCATCGAATCTCGATGGCGGGGGCAGACATGGCTCAAAAAAGCCTGCTCAAAGCGCCAAACGCCAGGCCGCGGGAAGCGACCTGGCGCATGGAGGTAGAGACCCTACAGGACTAGGAGCTGCGACCGCCGTGACGGAAACCGCGAGGCGGAACAGGCATCACGCCGAGCGACCGCCCTGCTGCGTGCGGCTGGCCAAGTTGCCCTGGCTGTTGGTCGAGTTGCCGCGCGTCGGCTGGCCGAGCGACACGAGCGTCACGCCTTCCAGCGACGCCTCTTCTGTCAGCTTCGGGGCCACGAAGGGTTTGCGCGTTGGTTTCTGCTCCACGATGAGCCTCCCTTTTCCGGTGAATGTCGCCGCTGGGTACACTACGCCGTCGCAGTGCTATAGCAAGTCTCACGCCCCTGTAACCCTGCATCTGGCGCCCACTCTAACATATTGCAATACAACTGCTTACCTGGGCTGGCATCGATCGATGGAGTCGCCTTCGGAGTCTGCTCGCCACAAACTCCCCCACGCCTTGTAGCGAGACTACCACGGTCTAACGCGGCAAAGTGAGCCAGCCAGCCACGAGTCCTCCAACTTGAGCGACGATCGCGATGGGCAAGGACAACCGTCGCGCGCTGGCATGCTCAGACTCGATGACCAAGAAGGTGACGAGGAGCGCCGCAAAGAAGGGCCAATTGGCCTGCAGATGGAAAAAATGAAGGATGCCGTCCCCGGTCCAAGCGGCGGCGAAGCCACCAGCGAGCGAACCCAACAGCATGGCAACCTGTTTGGCACGGCGAAACGGTAGCGCGCCGAGCGGCAGGAACACCACGAGGCCGACCAGCGCAGCCAGGACCGCGCAAGCGAATCCAACCGCATATCCGAGGACTGTCTTCATAGGCCTCTTACGTGCCCGGGGCAGGACTCGAACCTGCATGGGGTTGCCCCCAAGGGATTTTAAGTCCCTTGCGTCTACCGATTTCGCCACCCGGGCCGGTTCAATGTTATATCACGCGCTCACGCCGCGCGCCCGGACCCGGGCGGACCACACTCATGGCGGGCTCGCGACCATAGGCCCGAGCAAACGCCCGCCGGATCGCCGCGGCAATCGCACGCTCGCGCCGCTCGGTACCCTCCGCCGGCCCCACCACGATGAGCCCTGCCCCTCCCCATCCGGCGCCGGTCAGCCGGGCTCCCCAGGCCCCGGCGCGCCGTGCGGCCCGCACCGCGAGATCGAGCTCCGGCGCACTGCATTCGAACCAGCGGCGACACGACTCGTGTGAGGCATCCACCAGCCGGCCAAACGCCCGCAAGTGTCCACGCGCCAGGAGGGCGGCAGCCGCCCGGGTTCGCCCCGTCTCCGTCACGACATGCATGGCCCGGGACCGCAGCGGATTCGCCAGCAGCCGCCGCAACGCCAGAACCCGCCGGAGCGGCCAGTCGGCGAGGTTCGTCAGACCAGGCGTCGAGCGCGCCAAGGTGGCCAGCGCAGCCTCGCATTCCGCTCGCCGCTCGTTGTAGGCGCTCGCCGCGAGATCGTGGCGCGCCCCCGTGTCCACGAGCAACAACCGCGCCCGCACGGGGATGTGCCGGTATCGCCCCGTCGCGCATTCGATCAATAAGGCATGGCCGGCGCGAGCGCGTACGGCAATGGTTTGATCCATGATGCCGCAGCGCACACCCACGTGCTCGTGCTCGGCCCGATGCGCCACGGTCACCAACTCAAAAGGCGTCAGGGCGACGCCCGCGAGGCCTGCGAGTGCGCGTCCGGCAGCCACGGCAAGCGCCGCCGAGGACGCAAGACCCGCGCCCGCCGGGACCGCACTGGCCACCGCGAGACGCGCGCCGTCCGGTGCCGCGTCCCGCCCGGCTAGCTCCCGCATGACGCCCACGATGTACCCGGCCCACCCGGCGGGAAGCGGGCCATCCCAGCGGACCCGTACCGGGAGGTCATCCCGTGACGAAACGAGGTCAAGCCAGCCCGGTTCGCCGGGACCCACGACGACGGTCGTCCGTTCCATCGTGGCGAACGGCAGAACGGGACCCCCGTTGTAGTCGGTGTGATCACCGATCAGGTTCACGCGTCCGGGCGCACTCGCCGCGTGCGTCGGCGCACTCCCGAACGCCGTGCGGAATAGCGCTATCGCCTGTGCTCGCATCGGTTTGACAAGGGTTAGGGCCAATGGTACCGTACCGCTGCCGGTTCCACCATCGCCACTTCTTCCGTCTCACAGGGACACTCGAATGCGGCCGTTTGCCCGGTCTGTGGTGTTCGCGTCGTTCGGGATACCCGCCCTGTTGTCGGCGCAGGGTTTCGCGGTCAACGAGCTCGGGACCTGCGCGATGGGCCGAGCTGGCGTCGCCGCGGCTGACCCCTGTCGCGACGGCTCGGCCGTGTGGGCCAACCCGGCCGCGCTGGCTGGCTTGCCGGGCACGCACCTCAGCGCGTCGGGCACGCTGATTCTCCCCCACGGCGGGTTTACCGACGACCTGTTCGGCGTGAACACCGACATGCCGAGCCAGAAGTATCTGGTGCCGAGCGTGTACCTCACGCGCCAGATGGGCAAGCTGGGCCTCGGCATCGGAGTTTTCGCTCCCTACGGTCTTGGGACCAAGTGGTCGCGCGATTTCATCGGCCGGTTCGACAGCTACAACGCCCAGCTCCGATCCATTTACGTCCAGCCCACTGTGGCCTATCAGGTGAACGACTGGCTCAGCCTGGGATTCGGCGTCGCCTACATCCACAGTACCGTGGAGCTGCATCAGCGGGTCGACCTCTCGCTCCAGCCGCTGCCAACGAACCCGTTCCTTCCGGCGGGCACGACCTTCGCCACTATCGGCATTCCGAGCTTCACCGACTTCGCCGACGCGAGCCTGACGGCAAGCGGCAGCGGGATCGCCTTCAACGGCGGGATCCGCGTAAAAGTGTCCGATCGACTGACCGTGGGCGGACATTTCATCACCAAGAAGACGATCACCTACAAGGGAAAGGCGACATTCACTCCGGTGCCCACCGGCCTCGTGTTCGCCACCGGCACGACGCCGTTTAACCCCAGCACACCGCTGCCGATCGATGCCGCGGTCGCCCCACAGTTCCTGGCGGGCGGGCCGCTGGTCAACCAGTCGGCGTCCACGGCCGTCACGCTGCCGGATCAGGGCACGATCGGTTTCGCGTACAAGGCAAGCGACAAGTGGACGGTGATGGGAGACTATCAGCAGATCGTGTGGGGCTGGTTCCAATCGATCGTGCTCGACTTCTCGAACTCGCTGACCCCCGACCGGGTGCTGCGGGAAGGCTTCAAGGACAGTCATGCGATCCGCCTCGGAGTCGAGTACCAGCGCAGCGCGACAACGGCGTTCCGCGCGGGGTACATCGGGCACACGCCTGCGGCGCCAGCGCAAACCGTGACGCCGCTCCTGCCCGAGGGCGCACGCAACGAGTTCACGGTCGGAATCGGCACCGCGCTCGCTCACGGTATCCAGCTCGACGCGGCCTACCAGCTCATCATCCAGCAGGATCGCCGGGGGCGCGCGGGCACGCCGTTCAACAACGGACTGTACACCTTCGGCGGACACCTGCTCGGCGCCGGTCTGTCCTACACCTTCTGACCGAGAGGCGCGCATTTTCATGCTTCGCACCAGCACGCTGATCGGCGCCGCGGCGGCTGGACTGCTGCTCCTGGTCGCGGCCTGCCACAACGACGAGCTGTTCCGCCCCGCGGCGATCATCCCGGTGGACCCGCTTTTCGCCCGCTACGTATCGATGGGAAACTCCATCACGGCGGGCTTCCAGTCCGGCGGCATCAACGACAGCACCCAGCTGCAATCCTATGCGAATCTGCTCGCGCGCCAGATGCATACCCCCTTCTTCACGCCGCTCCTCAAGCGGCCGGGGTGTCCGCCCCCGCTCGTCAACCTCTTCACGGGGGCTGTCGTCGGGCCGCCGCTGCCGCCGACCCTGCCGTGCGCGTTGCGGATGTCACAGGTGGCCGTGTCGCCGATCCTCAACAACGTGGCGGTGCCCGGAGCGGAGGTCGAGGACATCCTGAACAATTCGTCCCCGAGCTCCAACGCGAACACGCTCACGACCCTCCTCCTCGGCGGACAGACGCAAGCGCAGGCCATGCAGCGGGCGAACCCGACGTTCGTGACGGTGTGGATCGGCAATAACGACGTGCTCGGCGCCGCCACCGATGCCGCCAACGGCGGCAATCCCGCCAAGGTGACTCCCCCCGCGGACTTTACGGCGCGCTACGACCTAGTGCTGGATGCAATCGACGCCACGCCCGCCTCCGGCAAGGGCGTGCTGCTGGGCGTCGTCGATGTCCCGGCCGCCCCGTATTTCTCGTACGGCCACATGTACCTCGGTGCGAAACTCAGGGGAGCCCTGCCCGCGACGTTCACGGTGATGCCCAGCTGCGCGCCACTGACTCTCGGGGGAGTGGGGGACACGACGCTGGTCCCGTTCCGCTACGGATTCGGCCTGATCGCGGCGGCCCAAGCAGGAGCGACCACCACGCTCGATTGCCTCGACGATCACAACATCACGCCGAGCGAGTTGGCCAACCTGCACGCGACCGTCGCAGCGTACAACGCCCACATCGCCAGTGAGGCGAACGCCCGAGGCTATGCGTTCGCAGACCCGAACGTGCCGCTCGCGGCACTCCGGGCGGATACGACCCAGATCGCGTTCTTCCCGCATCCACCCCCGGACCCCCGCGCCGTGGCGGCGCCGTTCGGCCTCGCGCTGTCGCGCGACGGCGTCCACCCCAGCGCTGCCACCCACAGGCTGGTGGCAAACGCGCTGATCCAGGCGATCAACGCGAAATATTCGACCAGCCTCCTGCTCGTCCCCTGATCCGCCCCTCGCTCCTCTGTTTCGTGCCGGTCTGTTTCGCGGCGGGACCAATTGGGCTCACCGCCCAGGCGGTCGAGCGCGCCGACACGCCGCGCCGCGGCGCCCTGCGGGTGACGTTCGATCCCCAGACCAGAGTGTGGGAACGGGAGTACACGGCCTTCGGCCGGCAGGCGATCGGAGCGGCGCTCACGGGCGACTCCGCCGCCACGGTGATCCCTTCCATCGACAGTCTCCAACAGGATGTACGTGCCTTGACCGGGATCGCCGGGTACGTGGCGAGCCTAGGCCACGAGCTGCTCGCCGTGCGCGCCGAGCGACGCGTCATGCCGATCGGCTTCGAGTACGGCGTCACCCCTCGACTCTCCATCGGGGTGACGGTCCCGATCGTGCGCGTGAACGTCAGGGAGAGTTTCCGGCAGCATCCGACGGGCGCCAATGTCGGCCTGGTCCCACAGGAATTCGAGGACTCGGTCCGTTACAACGCGTTTTTCAGCAATCTGAGCACGGCGCTGGCGCAGCTTCAGGACAGCATTGACGGCGGAGCGTACGGCTGCCCGTCGAGTCCGTCGTGCACCCAGGCCAACGCACTCCTCGCCCGAGGCGACTCCTTGCTCCAAGCCCTCGATAGGGCCGTGCACGGTACGGGGACACGGTATCTGCCGCTCGCCGGCTCCGAGACCGGTCTCGCCCTCACGGGTGTCGTGTCGGCACTTCAGCGAGCGCTGGTAGACACTTTGACCGTGACGGCTTTCGATGGGGACACGTTCCTGCTGCCGACGAGCGCCACCGCGGCACGAGGCGACGTCGCCAGCCTGCTCGCCGCACGCACCAGCGGCCTCGACCTGGCCCCATACTCCGGCACTCCGCGCCGGCTGCGTTTTTTTTCCGGAGACGTGGAGGTGACGGCGAAGTACCGGTTCGTCTCGCGCGCCGCCTACGCGGCGGCCGCCCAGCTCGTGGTCCGCCTGCCGACGGGCCACCAGGACTCCCCCAACGATCCATTCGACATCGCGACGGGCGACCACCAAACCGATCTTGAAGGCCGGCTCACCGGCGAACTGACTCTGTGGCGCCGTCTCTGGCTCAACATCGCGATTCGCGGCGCGCGGCAGCTGGCGGGCGAGCGCGAGCGGCGGGTGGGTCCCGTGGACCAGCCGTTCCTGCCGGCCACAACGCTGGCCCGACTGCGGTGGGATCCTGGTGACTATGTCGCCGTGGACTTTGCGCCCCTATACCGGTTTTCGCGCAATTTCGCGGCCGGAATGACCGCCGCCTATTCCGCCCAGGGGCGCGACCGCTACGCCTTTTTCTCACCGCAGGATTCCGTCACGCTGGCCACCCAGATGGGGGGACCGGTCAGCCTCACCGTGCTCGAGCCGGGAACGGCGATCCGGCAGGCCCGACTGGGCCTCGCGGCCACCTACTCGGGGCCGCGACTGGAGGGCGGGTTTTCCCTGGAGCGGACGATCAGCGGCGCGGGCGGTCCGGTACCGGTCGCGACCGTGTTTCGGATCGTGATGCGACAGACGATCGTGCTGTTCTGAGCAGCTCTTCGGCGTGCCGCAGGGCGGTCGCCGAGTCGTGATCCCCCAACATGCGCGCGATCTCGCGCGCGCGTTCGCCCCCTTCGGCCACCCGCACGTCGCTCGTCGCGATGCCGCCGCGCGCGCCTTTGGCGACAACCAGATGGCGGTCGGCACACGCGGCGATCTGCGGCAGGTGCGTGATGACGAGCGCCTGGCGCCCCGCGACCTGCCCACCCCCTGCCACCTGGGCGAGCGCCGACCCGACGCGCGCCGCCACCTCACCGCCGATCCCCTGGTCGACCTCGTCAAACACCAGCGTGGGCACGGCATCGTGATGCGCGAGGACGACCTTGAGTGCCAGCATGACCCGCGACAGCTCTCCACCTGACGCGACGCGCGCCAAGGGACGGGGATCCATTCCCTCATTCACTTTCACCAGCAACGTGACCGACTCCGCGCCGACCGCTCGAGGCTCCGCCAGCGCCGCGAGGTCCACGTGGAGCCGCCCGCCCGGGAGCCCCAGCGCAGGCAAGAGCTCGGTGACCGCCCGGGCCAGCCGCTCGGCGCCCTTCGCTCGCTTGACTGACAGCGCGCCGCACGCCCGCCGGTGCTCCACGGCGGCGGCTTCGTGTTGCGCGGCAATCTCCCGCAGATCGAAATCGGCCGTATCGAGCAGGTCGAGCTCACGCGTCGCGGCATCGCGCGCCGCCAGCACGTCCGGGATCGCCGGACCGTACTTCTGGAGCAGCCGGAACAGCGTGTCCCGACGTCGCTCCACGTCGGTCAGCCGGGCCGGATCGGTGTCGATGGCCGCGGCATACTCACGCGCCGCCCCCACCAGCTCCTCGACGTTCGTGAACGCCGTGTCGAGCAGCTCCCGCCACGCCCCCACCGCCGGGTCGAGTCGCTCGAGCGCGCCGATCAGCTTCTCGGCGCGGGCCAGGCCAGCTGCATCCAGCACCTGCTCCAGCTCGCGCGCCAGTCGTCCCAGCTCATCGGCGTGGGACAGGCGTCGCGCCTCCGCCTCGAGAGCCTCGTCCTCACCGACCTTGGGCGCGGCCCGGGCGATCTCGTCTGCGACATGACGCAGATAGTCGGCCTTGCGGCGGGCCTCGTCCTGCCGGCCGTGCAACGTCACTTCCTGCTCCATGAGGCCGCACAGGCGTCCGTAGGCGTCGCGCACGGCGACGCGCTCCACCTCCGCATCGGCGAAGGCGTCCAACAGGTCCCGCTGGGTCTCGGGCCGCAGCAGCGACTGCGTCTCGTGCTGGCCGTGCAGATCGACGAGCAGACTGCCGAGCTGAGCCAGCACCGCCACGGTGGTCGGACTGCCGCTCACCCACGCGCGCGATCGCCCCTCGACGGTGATCTCGCGCTTGAGAATGAGCCGGCCGTCTTCGGTCTCCACCCCCAAAGCCGCGAGCGACGCCGACAACCGCTCCAGATGCGCCGGCGCGAGCTCGAAGGCCCCTTCGATGACGGTTTTCTTGGCCCCGGGACGCACGACGTCCGACGACGCTCTCTCGCCGAGCAGCAACGCCAGCGCGTCCACCAGCATCGACTTCCCCGCCCCGGTCTCACCGGTGAGGACGTTCAATCCCGCCCCCAGCGGCAAGGTGACGTCGGCGATGACGGCCAGGTCGCGCACACGCAGCTCCGTCAACATCTACTTGTTGCGCTCGCGATCCGCGAGATCGCCCCAGTTGAGCTTGCGACGTAACCGGGCAAAGATTCCCTCGGGCCCCAGCCGCCCCAGCAACACCGGCCGCTCGGCCTGTCGCACGAGGACCCGCTGGGCCGGTTGAAGGGTGCTGCCCACCTGCCCATCCAGAGAAAGGAAGATTCCCTCGCTATCGGACCACGGAGGGATCGGCTCGATCGTCACGACAGCCTGCGACGGCAACACGAGGGGCCGAACCGCGAGCGTGTGAGGACAGATGGCGGTGACCACGATGGCATCCACCCCATGGACGACGATCGGCCCGCCAGCCGACAACGAGTACGCGGTCGACCCCGTGGGCGAGGCGACAATGATCCCGTCGGCGCTGTAGGCACCGACCTCCTCACCGTCCACCAGGACGCGGAACCGCAGTACGCGGGCTACCCCACCTTTGTGGACCACCACGTCGTTCAGTGCGATCGGTAGCGGCCGCCGGCCGCCCCCCTGCTCCTCGACCGTGGTAGCGAGGGCGAGACGTGGCTCGGTCGTGTAGGCCCCCCGCGCGACCGCGTCCAAGACCCAGTCGAGGTTTTGGGCCGACGCCGTGGCCAGAAACCCGACCCGGCCCACGTTAATGCCGAGAATCGGCGTCGGGGCACCGTCCAGCAGACGGGCGCCGCGCAACAGGGTACCGTCGCCACCGAAGGTGAGCAGGCAGGCAAGCCGATCGGACGGAGCGAACACCGGGGGCCGGGGGCCAGGCCAGTATTCGAGCAAGCGCTCTTCGGTGAACAGCGTGAAGCCGAGACGGGGCGCGGCCTCGGCCAGTCGCGCGAGCAGGCTCCGGAGATCGTGGTAGCTGGGGTTGCCCACGACCCCGACGTTCATCGGGGCGCGAGACTCTCTTCGGCGGCGAGTGCCCGAAGGCGACCCGCGATCGCGGCGCCAGTGAGCCCCACCTCCGCCAGTTGACGGGCGCGAGGCGCGTGCTCGTAGGTGCGGTCCGGGACCCCGAGCGGCACGACGCGCACGTCCGGAGAGGTGGTTTGCATCAGTCCGGCCAGCGTCGCGCCGAAACCGTTCACGACGGTGCCGTCCTCGATGGTCACGAGCAGCTTGTGATCGCGCGTGAGCGCTTCCAGCAGAGCGCGATCCATCGGCTTCAGGAAACGGCAGTTGACGACCGTCACGTCGAACCCGTCCGCGGTGAGCGATTCGGCCGCTTCGAGGGCGGGGCGGCACATGACCCCGACCGCGAGCAGCGCACATTCCCGGCCACGCCGCAGCATTTCCCAGGTCCCGTACGGCACCGGGGCCACCTCGGCCGCAGGCGGCGCTTCGCCGGGGGCCTTGTCACGCGGGTACCGCAACGAGAACGGCCCTTCCCCGTGCGCCATGGCGCAGCGCAGAAGACCGATCAGCTCCGCGCCATCCTTGGGCGCGGTCACCGTCATGTGCGGTACGGCGAGCAGGTAGGGAATGTCGTAGAGTCCCATGTGCGTCTGGCCGTCTTCCCCCACCATGCCGGCGCGGTCGAGGCAGAACGTGACGGGCAGGCGCTGGATGGCGACGTCGTGGATGATGGAATCATAAGCGCGTTGCAGGAACGTCGAGTAGATCGCCACGATGGGACGCATGCCCTGGGTCGCCAGACCGGCGGCGAAGGTAACCGCGTGCCCTTCGGCGATGCCCACGTCGAAAAAGCGGCTCGGCCACTTCTTCTGGAAAATGTTTGTGCCCGTCCCCGAGGGCATGGCGGCGGTGATCGCCACCAGACCTGGAAATTCGCCGGCGAGCTGTGTGATGGCCTCACCGAACACCTTGGTCCACTGCGGCGCTCCGGGCGCCACTGGCCTGAGGACGCCTGTGACCGGGTCGTACGGCGCGCGCGCGTGGTACTTCTCGAGATCCGGCTCGGGCAGCGGGAACCCCTTGCCCTTCTGGGTCAGAACGTGGACGAGCCGCGGACCCTTCAGCTTGCCCACGATGTCGAGCGTCGCCACAAGATGCGGGATATCGTGGCCGTCGATCGGACCGAAGTAGCGGAAGCCCAACTCCTCGAACAGCATCCCCGGCGACCAGAGGTTCTTGACGCTTTCCTCGACGGTTTTCGCGAACTCGATCAGGCGCGGCCCCCCGACCAGGTGGGAGGCCTTCTCGATGGCGTGCTTCACCCGCTCGCGCCACCGCACGGTGACGGGACTCGCGAGGATCGAGCCCAGATACTTGTTGATGGCACCGACGTTCGGCGCGATCGACATGCCGTTGTCGTTCAGCACGACGATCAGGTCGCGATCGGAGTGACCGGCGTTGTTCATCGCCTCGTAGGGCAAGCCGCAGGTCATCGCGCCGTCCCCCACGACGGCGACGACCTTGTGGGCCTGGCCGGCGAGATCGCGGGCCGCCGCCATGCCCAGCGCGGCCGAGAGCGCCGTGCCCGCATGCCCGGCCCCGAACTGGTCGTGCGGGCTTTCATCGCGACGCAGGAAGCCCGAGAGGCCGCCCTCCTGCCGGAGGGTCGGGAGTCGATCGTTGCGGCCGGTAAGGATCTTCCAGGGATAGCCCTGGTGTCCCACGTCCCACACGATCTTGTCGCGCGGGGAATCGAAGGCGTAACACAGCGCGACCGTGAGCTCGACGACGCCGAGCCCGGCGCCGATGTGGCCGCCGGTCTGGGACACGACCTCGATCAGGCGCTGGCGCACCTCGTCCGCGAGCGGCTGCAGCTGGTCCTTGGCGAGCCGCTTGACGTCGCCGGGTTCCCGAATCGATTCCAGGAGGGGCACGGGTCAGTTCGTCCGAGTCACGATGTAGTGGGCCAGCGCCACGAGTGTAGGGGAAACTAACGCCGCCTGACGCAGCCGGTCTACGGCCTGCGCCGAGAGGCGCTCGGCTTCCGCGCGCGCGGCTCCCACGCCCAGGACGGATACGAAGGTGGATTTCGCGAGCGCCGCGTCGCGCCCCGCCGTCTTGCCCAGCTGCGCGGACGTCGCGGTCGCATCGAGGATGTCGTCGGCGATCTGGAACGCGAGCCCGATTGCCTCCCCGTAGGCGCGGAGCGCCGCGAGGTGGTCGGCGGGGGCTCCGCTGCCCGCCGCGAGTCCCCCGATCACGCACGCGGCCGCGATCAGGGCGCCGGTCTTCCGCTGGTGCACGTCCTGCAGCGCGCCGATCGAGATGGCCAGCCCCTCGGCCTCGAGGTCGAGCACCTGGCCGCCGATCATCCCGCCGGCTCCGGCGGCGTGGAACAACTCCAGTGCAATCGCCCGACGGCGGTCGGACTCCACGCGCAGCGCATCGAGGCCGGACACGAGCACCCGCGCGGCGAGCCCCACCATGTGGAATCCGGCGCTGGTCGCCGCCCGGACATCGAAGGCCCGATGCACGGTTGGGCGGCCGCGGCGCAGGTCGTCATTGTCCATGCACGGGAGATCGTCGTGCACCAGGGAGTATGCGTGCACCACCTCGACCGCCGCGGCCAGCTCTCCAATCCCGCTCGCCGTTCCATCGCCACCCAACGCTTCGTACGCGGCGAAGACCAGCGTGGGACGGAGGCGCTTGCCGGCGCTCAACACGCTGTACTGTACCGCGGCGGGGACCGGCGCCGGCCAGAACGCGTGCGCCGCGGCGCTCCAGCGCTCCAGCACTCCGTCGACGCGCGACCGCGTGTCCGTGAGGTAGGCTTCGAGCGCGTGGTCAGC
Source organism: uncultured Gemmatimonadaceae bacterium (assembly GCA_964599725.1). Classification (GTDB taxonomy): domain Bacteria; phylum Gemmatimonadota; class Gemmatimonadetes; order Gemmatimonadales; family GWC2-71-9; genus DASTHG01. The sequence goes on from CAZRGT010000016.1 coordinate 68,410, forward strand.
GGTCGATGTCGCCAAGCTGCAGCTTCCCCGCCTGGGTCCCCAGCACCTGGCGCACCCGCAGCTCGGCGGTGTTCAGTCGCTCCCGCGCGGCGCGGAGCCGTTCCACGCCCTCTTCGAACAAGCGCAGGGCGTCGTCCAGATCCAGCTCTTCGCCCTCGAGCCGCCGGACGATCTGCTCCAGCCGCTCGAGATCCTGCGCGAACCCATGGGCTTCCGGCGTCGTCACGCTTCACCAACCCGGGCCGCGATCTCGCCGTCGGTCACCCGCAGCCGGAACGAGCTGCCGGGAACGAACTGGGCCTTGCGTCGCAACACCCGGCCATCCGTGTCCCGCGCCACCGCGTAGCCTCGCTCCAGCACCCGCAGCGGGGACAGGGCGTCGAGCCGCGCGGCCCCGGCCGCGAGACGCGCGCTGGAGCGTTCCATCATGCGCTCCGTCACACTCGTCAAGCGATCCCCGACGCGTTCCAGCCGCTCCCCCGCATGACGCGTCGGCGCGGCGAGCGCGCGGGTCAGGGCGCCGGCCAGGCGGTCCAGGGCCGCCAGCAGCTCGGTGCGATCGGGCGTGGCGGCCGCGGCCGCGGCCGACGGCGTGGGCGCGCGGAGATCGGCCACGAGATCGCAGAGGGTGACATCGGTTTCGTGGCCGACCGCGGAGATCACGGGCACGGGCACCGCGGCGACGGCGCGAGCCACCCGCTCACTATTGAAGGTCCAGAGATCCTCCTTGGCGCCGCCACCCCGTCCGACGATCGCCACGTCCAGTCGCGGAATGCGGCTCAGCAACGCCAGCGCGGCGCACACCTCGCGGTCCGCTCCCTCACCCTGCACCCGCGTCGGCACGAGCAGCAGCTCCACCCCCGGCCAGCGCCGTTCGATCACCGCGACGATGTCCCCGAACGCGGCGCCGTCCGGGCTGGTCACCACCGCGATGCGGCGGGGAAACGGCGGCAGGGCCCGTTTCCGCGCCGGATCGAGCAGGCCATCCCGCACCAGCGCCGCCTTGGCTTTTTCGAACGCCACCTGCCACAGGCCGCCGGCCTCGGTCGACAACAGGTGGCGCACGGTGAGGCGGAACTCCCCACGCTCCTCCCACACCGTCGGCAGTCCGAAGGCGAACACCTGCAGCCCGTCGGTCGGGGCGGCCGGGAGGCGCTGATTGTCCCGCGACCACATGACGCAGCGCAGCTGCGCCACGTGGTCGCGCAGCGTGAAGTACCAGTGTCCGCTCCCATACGCCTTGAAGCCCGAGATCTCGCCTTTCACCCACACCGCGGGCAGGCCGGCCTCGACGACCGCGCGGGCGCGTCGCGTCAGCTCCGCGACGCTCCAGGCGCCTTCGGGGCTGAGCGCGGTGAAAAGATCTAGGGACGAGCCCACTGCCGGGCCGCCTGGACCGTATTGACGAGCAGCATGGTGATGGTCATCGGCCCGACGCCGCCCGGCACCGGCGTGATCGCGGACGCGACCTCGGCCGCCGCCGCGAACTGCACGTCTCCCACGAGCCGATACCCCTGTTTGGCGGTGGGATCGCTGACGCGATTGACGCCGACGTCGATCACGACGGCGCCGGGACGCACCATCTCCCCCGTGACGAACTCGGGCCTGCCCATCGCCACGATGAGAATATCGGCCTGCCGGGTCACGGAGGCGATGTTGCGGGTGCGTGAATGGCACACGGTCACCGTCGCATTGCCGCCGGCGCCGTCCTGCAGCAGCAAGGCGGCCATGGGACGGCCGACGATGTTGGAACGGCCCACGATCACGGCGTGGGCGCCGGTCGTCTCCACGCCGCTGCGCAGCAGCAGCTGCTGGACGCCGTACGGCGTGGCGGGCCGGAACCCCGTCGGGTCACCGGTCGAGACTTTCCCCACGTTCACGGGATGGAATCCGTCAACGTCCTTACGCGGGTCGATGCGCATCAGCACACGCGAGGAATCCATGTGCCTGGGCAGCGGCAGCTGCACGAGGATGCCGTGAATCTTCGGATCCGCGTTCAGCCGGTCGATCAGCCCGAGCAGATCGGCCTCGCTCAGGTCCGCTGGCCGATCGATGGTCTCGTGGTAGAGGCCCGCCTCGTCGCACGCTTTGCCTTTCATGCGCACGTAGGTCGCCGATGCGGGATTCTCCCCCACCAGCACCGCGGCCAATCCGGGCGTGACGCCGCGCCCCTTGAGCGCCGCGATCTCCCCGCCCAGCTCGGCCCGCATGGCCCGGCCGATGGCCGTCCCGTCGATCAGCTCAGCGGGCAATGTCCACCGCCCGTGTCTCCCGGATGACCACGACCCGGATTTGTCCCGGATACTGGAGCTCGCGCTCGATGCGCCGCGAGATCTGCTCGGCGAGCCCCACCGCGGCGGCGTCGTCCACGGTGCCGGGCGTCACCACGACGCGCACTTCGCGTCCGGCCTGAATCGCGTAGACCTTCTCGACCCCCCCGAATTCCCCGGCGATCTGCTCGATGGCGGTGAGGCGCTTGACGTACGTCTCGAACGCTTCGCGTCGCGCCCCGGGTCGCGCGCCGGAAATGGCATCCGCCGCCTGCACGATGACGCTGATGGCGGAATCGTGCGGGACATCGTCGTGATGCGCGGCGATGCAATTGATGACGACCGGATGCTCGCCGTACTTGGTCGCCACCTCCACGCCCAGCTGGACGTGGGTGCCGTCGTGCTCGTGCGTGAGCACCTTGCCGATGTCGTGGAGCAAGCCGCCCCGTTTGGCGAGCGCGACGTCGAGCTTCAACTCCGCCGCCATGATGCCGGCAATCCACGCCACTTCCTTCGAGTGCTCGAGGATATTCTGGCCGTAGGACGTGCGGTAACGCATGCGGCCGACCAGCTTGACCAGCTCCTGGTGCATGCCCCGGATGCCGGTCTCGTAAATGGCCCGCTCCCCGGCCTCCTGGATTCCCGCGTCGATCTCCTCCTGCGCCTTGCGGACCACTTCCTCGATGCGGCCGGGATGGATGCGCCCATCCGCGATGAGCCGACCGAGCGCCACGCGGGCGACCTCCCGTCGCACCGGATCGAAACAAGAGATGACGACGGTGTCGGGCGTGTCGTCGATGATGACGTCGGCGCCCGTCGCGGCCTCGAACGCCCGGATATTGCGCCCCTCGCGCCCGATGATCCGGCCTTTCATTTCGTCGGACGGGAGTGCCACCGCGGCGACGGTGGTCTCGGCGGTGTACTCGGTGGCGATGCGTTGAATCGCCAGCGCGACAATCTTCTTGGCATCGCGATCCGCGTTCTTTTGCGCCTGCTCGCGAATATCCCGCAGCAGCGCGGCCGCTTCGCCCCGCGCCTCTTCCTCAAATCGACGCTTCAGCTCCTCTTTGGCATCCTGCGCCGAGAGCCCGGCGATGCGCTCGAGCCGCGCCTGGACCTCTCGTTCCGCCCCGGTGAGCGCGCGCTCCCGCTCCGTGCTCGTCTGCTCGCGGCGCGACAGCTCACGGTCCCGCTCGGCGACCGCCGCCTGCTGGCGCTCCAGCCCGCCCTGACGTTGGTCGAGCTCCCGGCGCCGCTCCGCCAGCTCGCGCTCCAGCGCCTCGCGTGCGCGGATCGTCTCCTCCCGCGCCTCGAGCTGCAATCGCTGGCGCGCCTCGGCCAGCTCCCGCTCACGATCCTGGGCGGCCTGACGCTCGACCGCATCGGCGCGCCGCCGGCCCGCACCCCGGCCCAGGAAATAGAAAACCGTTCCCGCAGCGATCCCGCCGCCGAGAACGGATACCACGATCTCGATCCAGGGTGACATCGATCTATCTCCGACTGCGCACCGACTCGCTGGCCGGGCGTCGTGATTTCCTCAGCGTTCCGCTGTCGTCCGTCGCCCCGGCGGGAGCATCTTGGAGAAATCGTCCGCCAGAGCCGCCAGCCGTGCCGCGACCTCACGCTCGCCCCGCTTGGCCTGAAACAGCTCGTTCGTGATGTCGAGCGCGGCGAGGATCGCGGCCTTGTGCGTCTCCACCAGCCCACCCTGGGCCAGCACTTTCTTCAACGCCTGATCGACGAATCCCGCCACTTCACGGGTGTATTCGGGCGAGAGGTCCGAGCGGACCGTGTACTCCTCGCCTCCAATCATCACTTTGACCGCATGTTTTTTTGACGTCATCGACTCGGGCGGCCGGCGGCCGCGTCGCTCGGTCCGCCCGCCTCGCGGGCCTGCTCTTCGAGGAACGCCAACCGCGCGACGAGGGCTTGCACGCGGGTCTTCGCCGCGTCGACTCGGGTGCGCAGTTGCCGGCTCTCACCGTCCACTTCTCCTCGGGCCGTGCCACCACGCTTGCCGTCGCCTTCAGCTTTCAGCGCCCGCGCCCGCCAGGTCGCCAGATCCTCGGCGACCTCGCGCAGCACCGACTCCAGCTGCTCCAACGCGCGGCTATCAGCCCGTTCTGCGCCGTACACCGAGCTCCCCCTCCAACGCCGTCAACGCCCGACGGATGACTTCGTCCACGTCGCTGTCCCGCAGGGTGCGGACGGGATCTCGAAACACGCAGCGCCACGTCGCGCCACGCGTGCCCGCCGGCACGTTCGGACCGCGGTACTCGTCCAGCACCTCCAGCCGCTCGAGCCACGGCCCGGCTGCCTGTCGTATCCGCCCCTCGACATCAGCGGCGAGCACCCCGGCCGGCAACACCAGCGACAAGTCCTGCACCGTGGCCGGCTGCGTCGGCAGCGGGACGTAGCCCACGGTCGACGTGGTCTCCACCGCGATTTCGACCTCGAAGCCGAGCAGGGGCCCAACCCACCGGGGGGAATCCGCCTGCAGCGCGCTGGCCCAGCCGATTTTCCGGCCATCGGCTCCCGTCGCCGCCCACAGAAGCCCGTCACTCCCCGGCACGACCGCCGCCTGCGGAGCGGCGGTGGAGACCGCTAACTCAAAGTGGCGCTTGAGGTCCCAGATGTCCATATCGGGGGTCGCCGCTTCGGACCAGTGGAGCGGACACCGGGCGCCCGTCATCACCGCCGCGACCATCAGGCGCTCCTCCGGAACCGGGCCGACACCCGCTCGGAACACGGTCCCCGCCTCGAACAGTCGTACGTCCCGTTCGCGCACGGCCCAGTTGTGCTCGACGCGTCGCACCAGCCCGGGAAGCAGGCGACTGCGCAGATACGCCTCGTCCGCGGACAGCGGATTACGCAATGCGACGGCATCCGGCGCATCCGCGGGCCCGAGCGGCGTGGTACGCGCCTCGAGAAAGCCGGCACGGGCCATCGCCGCGCGGACACGCGCCACGGCATGCTCGGACGGCGCTTCCGGCACCGCGCCCGGGCGGTACGGGCGCAACTCGTCGGGGAACGAGTCGTAGCCCCGCAGGCGAGCCACTTCTTCGATGAGATCGACCTCGCGCGTCACATCCGGTCGCCAGCCCGGGACCTGCACCGCGATGCGCTCGTCTTTGGGGGCGGCGATGAAGCCGACGCTCGACAGGAGGCGTTCGATCTCCTCCCGCGGCATCGGGACGCCGAGCAGTCGGTCGACGCGATCGAGATGCAGAAAGACTGTGCGGGGCGGTTGCGGCTCCGGCCACAAGTCGAGCGGCGCCTCGCGCATCGTCCCGCCGGCCACGGCCACGATGAGCTCGATCGCGCGGCGCAAGGCGTCCGGCATCGCCAGCACATCGATGCCCCGTTCGTAACGGTAGCTCGATTCGCTCGACAGTCCGAGGGCGCGCCGGGTGCGGCGGATCCGCGTCGGTTGGAAAGCCGCGCATTCGAGCACCACATCGGTCGTGGCCTCGGTGACTTCGGATTCGGCGCTCCCCATGACCCCGGCCACGATGGTGGGTCGATGGGCGTCGCAGATCGTCGTCATCTCGGGCGAGAGCACGCGCTCGATGCCATCCAACGTGACGATCTGCTCGCCCGCCCCGGCCCGGCGCACCACGACCGCCGGTCCACGCAGCTTCGCCAGATCGAAGGCGTGCATCGGCTGATTCAGCTCGAACAGGACGTAGTTCGTCGCATCCACCACGTTGTTGATCGGCCGCTGGCCGATGGCGTGGAGCCGACGGGCCAACCACTCGGGGCTCGGCCCGACCCGGACACCGCGGATCACCGCGATCAGGTAACGGGGGGCGCCCTCGGGATCCTCGACGCGGACCTCCACTCCGTCCACGGTTCCTTGACGAGCGGAATGACGGATGGACGGATAGGCGGATGGCTGCATCGACCCGCCCGGGAAAGCCGGAAGCTTGACGGTGGCGCCGAGCGCCGCCGCCAATTCCCTCGCGACACCCTTGTGGCACAGCAGGTCGGGCCGGTTGGCGTACACCTCGAGGACGATGCGATCGTCCGTCACGGGGATGGCATCCACGAACCGCGATCCGGGGGCCGCGTCGGTCTCGAGGGTCAAGATGCCGTCGTGCTCCTGCCCGAGCCCCAGCTCTTGTGCCGAGCACAGCATGCCGTTTGACGCGACGCCGCGGATCTTGCGGCGCTCGAGCTTCAGACCGCCCGGCAGGACCGCCCCAACGGGAGCAAAGGGATAGGTCTTCCCCGCCTGGACATTGGGCGCTCCGCAGACCACCTCCAGCGGTCCTTCCGCGCCGCCGGCATCCACCAGACACAGACTGAGGCGATCCGCGTTGGGATGGGGCTTCACTTCCAGGACGCGACCGATCAGCACGTCGCCCAGACCCGGGTGCAGCGGCTCGACCGCTTCGACCGGACAGCAGCGCGCAGTCAGCAGCGCCGCCACTTCCCGGGCATCCAGCGGGCGACCGAGCAGCGCCTCCATCCACCGGCGGGACAGGTTCATCGAGCGTCCCCCGCGAACTGCGCCAGGAAACGCACGTCGCTCTCGTACAGCAGCCGAATGTCGGGAATACCGAACCGCAGCATGGCGATCCGATGCGGTCCCATGCCGAAGGCAAATCCCGTGTAGCGCTCGGAGTCGATGCCGCAATGCTCGAGCACGGCCGGGTGCACCATGCCGCTCCCGAGGATCTCCATCCACCCGCTCTGCTTGCACGTGGGGCAGCCGCTGCCCCGGCACACGGTACAGCGGACGCTCATATCGGCCGACGGCTCGGTGAACGGAAAGTACGAGGGATGGAACCGGACCACCGCGTCGCGGGCGAAGAAGCGCCGGGCGAAGCGACTCAGGGTCGCCTTGAGGTCGACGAAGGACACGCCCTCATCCACGACCAGTCCCTCGATCTGCTCGAACACCGGGGCGTGGGAGGCGTCGAATGGGTCGCGACGATATACCTGCCCCGGAATGACGACCCGGATCGGCGGCCGGTACGCCTCCATGGTGCGAACCTGGACCGGTGAGGTATGGGTGCGCAGCAACAGCTCGTCGGTGACGTAAAACGAGTCCTGCGAGTCGAGCGCCGGATGGTCCTTGGGGAAATTGAGCGCATAGAAGTTGTTGCGCTCGGTTTCGATCTCGGGACCGACGACGCGCACGAACCCAAGCTCGCGGAAGATGTCGCAGATCTCGTCCACCACCTGGGTGACGAGATGCAGGCCGCCGCGCCATTGCGCGCGGCCCGGCATGGTGGGGTCGATATCGCTCGGCGCGACCGTGGCGGACGCGAGCTCGCGCTCCCGCGCCGCGAAGGCCGCTTCGAACTCCGCTTTGAGGGCGTTCGCGGCCTCGCCCACCGTCTTGCGGGCGTCCGGGGGGAGCGTGGGGAGGGCCTTCAGGACCGCTGAGAGCGCGCCAGCTTTCCGGCCCAGGATTTCCGTATGGAGGGCCTGGAGCCGGCGCTGATCCGCCTGGGGAATCTCGCGGAGACGCTCCCGCAGGCCGTCGAGGCTCGCGAGAAGGTCGTGCATGATCAGCGGGCCTTCTTCGCGACCTCCGCCAGCTGCTCAAACGCGCCGGGGTCCCGGACGGCGAGGTCGGCGAGGACTTTGCGATTGATCTCTACGCCGGCCTTGCGCAGTCCATTCATCAGCCGGTTGTAGGACAGATCGTGGAGCCGGGCGGCCGCATTGATGCGCGTGATCCAGAGTCGCCGGAACTCGCCTTTCTTGCGGCGGCGATCGCGGTACGCATATTTCTGCGCGCGTTCGACACTTTCCTTGGCGGCCTTCCACAGCTTGCTGCGGCCGCCGAAGTAGCCCTTGGCGAGCTGCATCACCTTATTCTTGCGCTTCAGACGCGCGACACTGCTCTTGACGCGAGGCACGGGGTCTCCTTACGCCAGCAGCAGCCGCTTCAAGCGGCGCTCATCGGCGTGCGCGACCAGCGTCCCCTTGCGCAGGTGACGCTTCCGCTTCGGATGTTTCTTGGTGAGGATGTGGCTCTTCATGGCGCGATGGCGGCGCAACCGCCCCGAGCCGGTGAGCCGCACCCGTTTCCGGAGCGCGCGCTTGGATTTCATTTTCGGCATGTGAACTCCTGAATTCGCTATCAGCCATCGGTGATCGGCTATCGGTCAGCTGAAAGCCGATCGCGTCATTTCGGTCCCAGCACCATCGACATGTTGCGCCCTTCCAGCCGCGGCTCCTGCTCGATCTTGCAGATGTCCTTGAGCTCCGCGGCGACCCGGTCGAGCACATCCCGGCCCAGCTCGATGTGGGCCATCTGCCGGCCGCGGTACATCATCGTCACTTTCACCTTGTTGCCGTCCTGCAGAAACTCACGCGCATGGCGCGTCTTGAAGTCGAAGTCGTGATCGTCGATCCCCGGCCGGTACTTCACTTCCTTCAGATGAATCACGTGCTGCTTTTTCTTGGCCGCCCGGGCCGCCTTGGCCTGCTCGAACTTGAACTTGCCGTAGTCCATGATCTTGACCACGGGGGGCCGCGCCAACGGCGCCACCTCCACCAGGTCGAGCCCCCGCTCCTGCGCCGCCGCCAGGGCCTCGTCGATCGACAGGACGCCAAGCTGCGCGCCATCATCTGCGATCACCCGCACCGGGCTGATCCGGATCATCCGATTGATCCGGGTGCGGGGCTGTTTGTTGGTATTGCTGCTTTCGATCGCCAGGTGGTCGCCTCCCTCACAAATGAAAACGCGGACTCCAGTCGCCCCGGAATCCGCTTGCGCGAGTCATCAGTTGGCGGTCGTCTGTTCTCAGCAGCTGACTGAGGACCGACGACCGATGACTCATTCGGAACCGTGGAGCGCTCCCCGTCCACCGGGAGGCTTGGAGGTGGGGCGCCACCGGCGCCCGCTTGTACTCTGCCAGCGTTGAACTTACGTCGTCGCCACCGCGTCCACAAGACCGAAACTCTTGCCCTCCCGGCGCAGACGCCCGAGCGCCACAACTGGATCGTGCTCGAAGCACAGCCGCCAGCCTTCGGCTTCGGCCCGCCCGTAGAGCCGGCGCCGGGTCTCGAGGGTGACGAGCGGCTCGAGATCGTATCCCATGATCCACGGCAAGGGCAGATGCGCCGCGGTGGGAACGAGATCAGCCAGGAAACAGGCGCGCTCCCCGCCGCTCTCGATCAGGACCGACTGGTGATAGGGAGTATGGCCGGGGGTGGGCAGACAGCGTACGCCGGGTACGACCTCCATCTCCCCTTCCGCCAGCTGGAACTCGATGGCGGAGAAGTTCGCCGCCAGATAGCTCCCGGCCGTACGCTCGTTGGGATGGCGCGCGAACTCCAGCTCACCACGCTGGACCACGTGGCGCGCGTTGGGGAAGCTGGACCGCAGGGCGCCGGCGGCATCACGGTAGCTGTCGCCCCCAGCGTGATCGAAGTGCAGATGGGTGTTGATCACCCAGTGGACGTCAGTCGCGGCGTGGCCCGCCGCCGCCAGGGCGTCCTCCAGCTGGGTCCGCCCTCCGTGGCCTCCGTTCTCGATGCCGTACATGTCCCGGAATTTCGCTTCGTCCTTGTCGCCGGCGCCCGTGTCGACGAGCACCAACCCATCGTCGTGCTCCACCAACAAGCACCGCATCGCCATCGGGATGCGGTTCTTGGCATCGGGGGCGATGCGTCGCTCCCACAGTGGCTTCGGCACGACGCCGAACATGGCACCACCGTCCAGCCGCAGAGTGCCCGCCTCGAGCAGATGACAGCGCAGGCGACCGACGGAGAACGAGATCGTGAGACTCAGAGATCGTCGCGCCGCAACGGGAGGGTCATGCAGCGCGGGCCGCCGCCGCCGCGCACCAGCTCGCTGCCTTCGAGGGTGATCACGCCGCGCGCGCCATCCTCGAGCCACTCTTCGCCCGTTAACAGGTTCACCGCGGTCACGGTCCGGAACCCGGCATGCTCCAGCTCCCGCAGCGTGGCCTCGTTGCGCGCATAGGTCACCACCACGCCGGGGCGCACCGTGAAGAAGTTGCAGGCCGACGACCACTGCTCGCGTTCCTGCACCGAGCGGGCATTGCCGCCGCAGAACACCGGCTCCAGGGGAAGATCCACCGCCTGCATCGCAGCGAAGAAATTGGGGATCTCCTTGACTCCCTTGGAGCGCTTGCGCCGATGCAGCACCGCGAGCCGCTCCGGACCGACGAAGAAGGGCGGATATACGACACAGGCCTCGCGATCGATCTGCGTGAAGATCATGTCGAGATGGATAGCGGTCCGCTCCGTGGGGAGCACCACGACAATCACGTCGGTCACGCCGCACTTCTCGAAGGCGAGCTCGCACAGCTGATCCAGCGCCGCCGGGCTCGAGCGCTCGCTGAACCCCAGGACCAGGAGGTCGGGGCGCAGCGGATGGACGTCGCCACCCTCGAGCGTATAGGTGTGACGCCGCTCCTCGGAGCCGTCGTAGAGGATCCCGGCGTTGTCGAGCTTCTCGTGGTAGCGAAACAGCGCTTTGACCAGCATCTCCTCGGTCCAGCGCACGCCATAGCGCATCGACCCGATGATGGCGTGTTCCCCTACCACGATGCCGACGTCACGAGTGAAAAAGAGATTCGGCAGCGGCGGCAGCGCGTAGCCCACTTCGTTGAGGGCCCGGGCGATCGGCCCCGCGTCCTCGAGCGTCCCTTCGATCATCGTCGCGACCAGCTCCTCGGCCGAGAGCACCGTGAGTCGCTTGGCGAGAACGTCGGAGGGAACGACTTCGAGCGCCCGCGTGATCAGGAATTCGCGCACGTCCGGCTTGGCGACGATCTCGGTCAGCAGGTCGCGCACCTCATAGACGTCGGCGAAGCGCTCCAACACCGCGACGAAGCGACGATGCTCGCGCTGCGCCAGGTCGAGGTCGATGATGTCGTCGTAGAGGTAGTCTTCTCGATTCCCCGGCGTGACGGCGACCAACTCCTTCCCCGGTGTGTGCACGAGGACGGAACGCAGCGGGCCGATTTCGGAGGTCACGTGAACGCGGGGCATGGGCCCCACAATCTAACCGCGCGGAGACGAGCCGCTAAACCGCTGCTGAACTGTGGGTTACCGCTAGCGGTGGGCCAGCGCGAAGCTCAGCGTCTCGAGCTCCAAGGCCATGTTCACGGTCTGCACCGCGATGTCCTGCGGCACCGAGAGCTGGACCGGCGCGAAGTTCAGAATCGCCTTGACGCCCGCCCGCACCAGTCGGTCCGCCACTTCCTGAGCCGCCTCCGCCGGCGTCACGAGGATCGCGATTTCCGTCGGCTCCTTCCTGAGGTCCGCCTCCAGGCAACGGATGTCCCGCACCACGAGGCCGTTCCACGCTGAGCCGATCTTCCTGGGATCGCGGTCGTAGATCGCCGATACCTCGAAGCCATGCTGCCGAAACCCCTGGTAGTGCAACAGCGCACCTCCCATCTTCCCCGCCCCCACCAGCACGACGCGGTGGCTGCGCTTCAGCCCCAGGATCTCGCGGATGCGACCGGCGAGCTCGGGCACCGAGTAGCCCAGACCCCGCTTGCCGAAGGAGCCGAAGAACGAGAGATCCTTCCGGACCTGGGCCGGTGTGGTCCCTCCGCGCTGCGCCAGCTCGGCGGAGCTGATGGTCGCGACCCCCTGCGCCGCCGACTGCTCCAGGAAGCCCAGGTACAGCGCCAGGCGCCGGACGGTCGAGTCCGAGATCTTCCGCATATTGTGAATTATTTCACAATCGATCCCTCCCACGCAAGCCTCAGGATCGACCGACGGCTCCGCCGCGAAACAGCTGCACGAATTGCTCCGGGGTGAGCGTCTCGGGGCGCTGGGTAACGGCGATCCCCAACGATTCGAGCTGCGCCGTCACCCGCTCCGGTTCGTTCCCGGTCACGGCGCTCAGCACGTTGCGCATTTGTTTGCGACGCAGACTGAAGCACGCCGTCACGAACGCCCGGAATCGCGGCACCTCCTCGGGATCCACCAGGGGAGCGGGCAGCGGCCGGAGACGGACCACGGCGCTGCGCACTTTGGGCGGTGGCTGGAACGCCCCTGCGGCCACGCCAAACAGCTGCTCCACCTGGGACAGCGACTGAACGCCCACCGACAACCCCCCATACGTCTTCGACCCGGGTCGCGCGGCCAGCCGAACGGCGACTTCCGCCTGGACGAGAAACACGACCAGCTGCGGCAGGGGCGCGGTGAGCGCTCTTTCGATGAGGGGAGTCGTGATTTGGTAGGGGATGTTGCCGACGACCTTCCATTGCGGATTGCGGATTGTGGATTGCGGAATGAGCTCTTTCCAATCGATCCGGAGAGCGTCGCCCGAAACCACTTGGATATTTGGCGATCCAAGGCCCGCCACCCGCCATCGCTCCACCAGCCGCACGTCCTTCTCGATCGCGATCACGCGACCGACGCGTTCCGCCAGTACGCGCGTCAGCGTGCCCGAGCCGGCGCCGATCTCGATGACGACATCGGCCGGCGAGGGTTCCAGGGCATCCACGATGCGCTCGAGGATGTGTCGATCAGCGAGAACATGTTGCCCCAGCCACGGGGGACGGCGCCGAGCGACTGCCACGCCGTCAGACTTTCGCGATCAGGAGAGTCTGGTCGTCGCTGGAAGGGCCGCCGCCGGTGAACGCGGCGAGATCGGCGAAGATCGCCTCGAGCATTTCCTGGGACGACCGGCCGCGGAGCGTCCGGACGTGGTTCAACACACGCTCCTCGCTAAAGCGGAGGTTCTGATCGCCGGTGGCGTCGACGATACCGTCGGTAAACAGGCACAAGACATCCTCACGACGCCGCCAGGGCTCCGAGCCGTCGGCGGTCCCGGCGCCGGGGCGCGGTCCCAAGCCGAGCGGCGTGCGCGTGGCTTCGAGCCGCTGGATCTCGCCCGAGTCTCCGCGCACGATGAAGGCGTGGGGATGTCCGGCATTGGCATAGACGAGGACGCCCGCTCCCGGGTCGATGACGGCGTAGAACAGCGACAGGTACATCTCGGTCCGGGCCAACTCCTCGGCGAGCGATTCCTCAAGGTCGGAGAGGACCTGCCCCGGGGCGCCGGCCGCCTCGGCATGGATACCGGACGCGGCCATGGCCAGCGCCATGATCAGCGCCGCGCCGAACCCATGGCTCGAGACGTCGCCGATCATGACCCCGAGGCGATCGCCGTGCAGTCGCAGCAGATTGTAGAAGTCGCCCCCCACGGAATCCGCCGGTCGGCACCGAGCCGCGACGTCGGCTCTTGCGCCGAGCACCGCCGGTGAGGGAAGCAGTTTGAGCTGCAGGTCGTGCGCCAGCTCCAGCTCGCGGCGCACGCGTTGTTGCCCCAGGTCCCTCGCGACCAGGCGGGCGTTCTCGATCGCCGCCCCCACCTGATTGGCGATCGCCGCGACGAGCTTGCGGTCTCCGGCGGAAAAGGTGTCCGGACCGGTCCGATCGGTCAGGTTGATCACCCCAATGGGCCGCGCCTGGTCGCCGGGCGCTCCGTACAGCACGGGCACCGACAGGAACGAGCGGCCGCGATAATGGCGACCGGTGTCGCCGGGCGTCGCGAGTGGGGGCGTGACCGGGTCGTTGCTCTGAATCCGCTTCTCCCGGTATGCGCGCGCGGTGACCGACGTGGGATCGTCGAGCTCGATGGGATCGACCTCGGTGATCACCATCCCTTTGGCGGCCACGAGGCGCAGCACCTGGCGGTCGGGGTCGAGCACGAACAGCGTGGCCCGCCGCGCGCCGACCACCGTGGCGACCTCCTGCAGGATGCGGCGCGCCGCCTCGTCGAGCCGGATGGTGTGGCCGAGGATCTCGCTGATCGTGTAGACCAAGTCGATCTCTTCGTAGCGATCCGACAGCTCGGCCGCCACCTGAGCCGCCTCGCGCTCGGCTTCGGCGAGGCAGCCGACGACCTCGGTCACGTTGCTGCGCATTCCGTTGGCCCGGTCGTCATAAGGGATTTCGAGCCAGAGATCGACCGCCCCGCGCACCGGCTCGAACCAAGTCGGGCCGGCCGGGGTGTCGAGACGGCGCCCGGTGCCGTCTCCTGGTTGCGGAAGCTCCGGAGTCCAGGTGACGGGCGTCCCGGCAACGGCGCGAATGCCGCCGCCGTCCGCGCGCCACACGCGCAGCGGTACGCCGGCGAGCGCCTCGAGCGCCGGCACCAGGCGCTCAAGCTTGGTCAACCCGCCCGCAGCTCGAGACACACTGAATTCCCTCGCTCGTTGAACTCGACCCGATCGACGAGATGCCGTAACACGAACAAGCCGCGTCCCTCCTCGCGGCCGAGATTCTGCGGCACGGTGGGATCGGGCACGCGGGACGGATCGAATCCCGCCCCGTCGTCGGCCACTACAATGCGCACTCCCTCGTGGCGGCAGGTGATGTCGACCGTGACTCGCTTGCTGGCGTCATGCTGGTTGCCATTGGCGATGGCGTTGGCCAGGACTTCCGCCACGGCGGTGCGCAGATTGAACTGCAGGCGCCGCGGCGACAAGATCCCCACGTCGCAATGACGCGCCACAAGCTCGACCGCATCGCCCACGAGCGCGAGATCGCTCGGCATGGTGAGGGAAAGCGCGCCCCCCGGCCGGTGCACGACAACCTGCAGCGGGTTCGTCACGGACGATCTAGAAGGCGGCCAGCGCCTCCGCCGGTGTCTTGGCGATGGCGAACAACGTGTCCAATTTGGTCAGCTCGAACAGCGTCTGCAGATCCTCGTTGAGCCCCGCGAGGCGGAGCTCCCCGCCCTGCTCTCGCACCTTTTTGGAGAGCGAGACCAGCACGCCGAGGCCGGACGAATCGATGTAGCCGGTCTTGGTGAAGTCGATCACGAAGCGCCGCGTCCCGCCCTCGAGCGCATCGAGCACCTTCTGCTTGAGCTCCTGACGGTTGCCGACGATCAACTGGCCGTCGACCCCCACGATCACCACTCCGCGCGGATCCTTGCTCAACGAGAACCCCATCCTCACTCCTTCACTTGGAGGGCTGCGACCGCCGCTGTGTCCACAATATCGTCCACGGTAGCGCCGCGCGACAGATCGGCGATCGGGCAGGCGAGTCCCTGCAGCATCGGTCCGATGGCGTCCCATCCGCCCAGCCGCTGCACCAGTTTGTACGCGATGTTCCCGCTGTCAAGGTCGGGGAACACGAGCACGTTTGCGCGACCGGCCACCGCCGACCCCGGCGCCTTGCGCTCGGCGACTGCGGGCACCAGCGCCGCGTCTCCCTGCAACTCTCCATCGCACCGGACGGCCGGTGCCAGCCCGCGAAACAGCTCCGCCGCCCGACGCACGAGATCCACGAGCGGACCGGCGGCGCTGCCCCTGGTACTGTAGGACAGAAAGGCGACGACCGGCTCGTCACCGACAACGCACCGCCGGTCCAGGGAGGCGGCGAGCGCGCTGTGCGCCAGTTGTTCGGCGGTCGGCTGCGGCACAACGGCACAGTCGGTGAAGATCAGTGTCTGCTCCTCCCGCACCATGTAGAACGCGCCGCTCACGGTCGCGATCCCCCGGGCCATGCCCACCGCCCAGAGTGCCGCCCGGATCGTGTCGCCGGTCGGATGCGCCGCGCCCCCGACCATGACGTCCGCCTCGCCGAGACCGACGAGGCACGCGCCGAAGGTGAGGGGGTGGGCGAGCGCAGCGCGAGCCGCGGCCTCCGTGGCGAATCGATCCGGCTGGCGGCCGCACAACAGGGCGACACACCGCTCCACCCGGGGATCTCGTTCCGGGCGATCGAGCAGTCGGGCCTCACCGGTGCCGAGCTCGTTGATCCGACGGGCGGCGGCCTGCACCCGCGGGTCGCCGCTCTCGGGCAGCAGGACCCGCCGCTTCGCGCGCCGCGCCCGTTCGTAGACGCGGGCCCGGAACGTCATCGGCCGAATTTCTTGCGGAGCGCCTGCTGCACCACCGGTTGGACCAGCGACGACACGTCCCCGCCGAACCGGGCGACCTCCCGGACCAGGCTGGAGCTGAGATAGGTAAGATCGAATGCCGGCACCAGAAAAACCGTCTCGAGCGTGGGATCGAGCGTCCGGTTCATGAGGGCCATCTGGAACTCGTACTCGAAATCGCTCACCGCCCGCAAACCGCGGACGATGACCGACGCGCCGACCGATCGCGCGAATTCGACCAGCAATCCATCGAACGCGCGTACCTCGACCTCGGGGAGACGAATCGTCTCCCGCAACAGCGCCACCCGCTCTTCGAGGGTGAACAGTGGCTGCTTCGCGATGTTCACCGCCACCGCCACGACGACCCGGTCCACGAATGCGAGCGAGCGACGGATCAAGTCTTCGTGGCCGCGGGTGACGGGATCGAACGAGCCGGGGTAGACCCCGATCCGGGCGGTCACGGCGCGTAGATGAAGGTGACGGCGGTGTCCCCGTACCGGCGGGTATCGTCCCCGGGGATCGGCGCATCGGCGGCGTGCTCGATCGAGAACACTTGCGCGAACGGCACCAAACGGAACATCGCCACCAGCCGCGCGGTCGGGTGGTTCGCGTCGGCATACGGGGGATCCGCGAAGGCAACGTCGTACTGTCCCGCTTGGAGTTGCAGCGCGTATGTGAGCGCATCGACGCGGTGAATCTTCGCCCGGCCCTCGACCTTCAACGACTTGAGGTTCGCTTTGAGGGCGGCGAGCGCGTTGCGCTGCACTTCCACGAAGTCCACCCTGGCGGCGCCGCGGGACAGGGCCTCCAATCCGAGCGCGCCGGAGCCGGCGTAGAGATCGAGCACGCGCGCCCCGCGCAACGAGCGCTGCAGGATGCTGAACCACGCTTCGCGCACCCGGCTGGCAGTGGGGCGCACCTTGCCCCCAGCCGGCGTCTTGAGGCGCCGGTTCTTGAACTCCCCACCGATGATCGTAATCACGCTGCCTCCACCCCTCCGGTCGGAGCGATGGTCGCGACGCGAGCCTGCAGCGTCGACCGCCCCTGCCATTCGTCCCGCTCGAGCCGGAACGCCACGTCGAGCGGGTGCGCCAGCCAGTCGTCGGAGACCCGGTCCGCCACCTGGAAACCGATCGCCGGAAGCGCGCCCGAGCCGTCGTCGAGCACGAAGCGCAGGTGATTGGTACCCACCCGGCGCGGCCCGACCGCGCGCGCCCCCCGGACCCCGAAGACCGGCGCCGGGTTCCCCATGCCGCACGGCTCGAGATGCCGCATCAGGCGTTCCAGATCGTCGCTCAAATCGGCGAGCGGCAATTCCAGGTCCACGCGCTGGGCCGGCACCAAGTCTTCGGGGGCGAGAAGCTCGCGCGCCACATCGAGAAACGCAACACGGAACTCCTCGAAGCGGCTCCGCCGCACCGTCAGGCCAGCGGCCATGGCATGGCCGCCGTATTTCTCGAGGCAGTGGCCCACCCGGTGCAGCGCCGCATGCAGATCGAACCCCGGCACGCTCCGCCCCGACCCGCGACCCACGTCCCCCTCCCACGCGACGAGGAAGGTGGGACGGGCGTAGCGCTCCACCAGCCGGCTCGCCACGATGCCGATCACGCCGGGATGCCAGTCGTCGGCGGCGAGCACCACGGCGCGATCGTCGGGGCCAAGCGCCTGACCCAGTCGTGTTTCCGCATCGAGGAGCATGCGCTGATCCATTTCCTGCCGCCGCGTATTGAGCGTCTCGAGCTCCCGCGCCGTCCGCGCCGCCGCCTCGGGGTCGTCGGTGAGCAACAACCGCAACCCGTCCGCGGCGTCGCCGATCCGCCCGGCGGCATTGAGTCGGGGGGCGAGAATGAAGCCGACGTGCCCCGCGCGCAGCGGTCGTCCCGAGAGTCCCGCCGTCTCGACCAGCGCCCGGAGGCCGGCCCAGCGGCTGTCGGCGAGCAGTTTCAAGCCGTGGCGCACGAGAATGCGGTTTTCGCCCGTGAGCGGGACCACGTCCGCCACCGTCGCCAGGGCGACGTAGTCGAGCAGATGCCACGGCACGTGCTCCGACAAGCCCAGCGCGGGGGCCATGGCCTGCGCCAGCTTGAACGCCACCCCGGCGCCGCACAGGTTCTTGTCCGGCGACGGGCAATCGGGTCGCCGGGGATCGAGCACGGCGTTGGCCGGCGGCAGCGCGTCGCCCGGCAAGTGGTGATCGGTGACGATGACGTCGATGCCGGCCACGCGCGCGGCGCGCACGGGCTCGACCGCCGTGATGCCGCAATCACACGTGATGATGAGGCGGGCGCCGAGGGCTCGCGCCCGCTCCAGCCCCGCCGCACCGAAGTCGTAGCCATCGCGCACTCGATGCGGCACGAACGCGTGCGCGTTTGCGCCACCCGCCCGGAGCAGCCGGGTGAGCAACGCCGCGGCACACTGCCCGTCGACGTCGTAGTCGCCGTGGATCAGAATCGGGTCGCCGCGCCGGACGACGTCCGCCACCAGCGTCACCGCGTCGCGCATGCCCGCCCACCCGTTCGGACCCGTGAGATCGTCGAGCGTGGGGCGCAGAAACGCGCGCGCGTCTCCCGCCGAGTCGTAGCCGCGCTGGACGAGCAGCGCGGCGAGCGGGACCGGGATGGACAGCGCGGTGGTCAGCGCCGCCACCTGACCGGGGTCGGGAGGCCGGGAGAGGTACCACCGTGGCGTGATCATCCGGAAGCGTACAATAGCACGCCGCAGGCCTCGCACCCTTCGATCGACGCCCCTCGCTGGATCAGCACCCGGCGCTGCGTGGGCACCGCCGTGAAACAGTGCCCACAGGCGTCGGCGTGCAGCGAATAGAGCGCCAGCGGCGCCTTCCCGCGCCGAATCCGCTCGTAGCGGATCAGGAGCGCCCCGTTGACGCTGCCTGCGGCTTCGCCCCGCACCGCCTGGGCCCGCTCGATCTCGGCCATGATCGATTCCCGCCGCCCAACCAGCGCTTCACGATCGGGCGCCTGGGCTTCGCGCACGGCAGCCAGCGCCGTCTCGGCTTCGGCGACCTTCCGCTCCGCCTCTTGCACGGCATCGCCCGAGCGCATGAATTCCGCCTCCTCTTTAGCGAGCACCGATCGAGCGAGATCGAGCTCGGCCATGAGGGTCGACGCCTCCTTGGCCCCGCGCACCCATTCCAGTCGCTGGCGCCGCTGCTCTTGCATCGTCCGGTAGTTGGCGATCTTACCCTCCAGCTCGTCGCGGCGACGCAGCGCGTCCTCCACGGAACGCCGCGACGACTGCAACGCCCGCTCCGCCGCCGCGAACTGCTCGTTCAAGCGGCGGTCTTCGGGTTCCAGTGCGGCCAGCGCCCGCTCCGAGTCGGACACCAACCGATCTTTCTCTTGCAACGCCAGCAAGGCTTCAAGATTCGGGTGCACTACTCCTCCTCGCAACGATCCGGTATCGTGGGAACAACCTGTTTCGTTCGGCGCTCACGCGCTGCACGTCGCGCACCAGCTTGTCCTGCGCTGCTCCGGTGACGAGCGGAATCTCGCGTTGGAGTCGCTCCAGCTCGCGATCGAGCCGCCGGGCTTCGATCCAGTTGATGGCCCGCTCGCACAACGCGTCCGGCTCCCCGTCCCCCGTCCCCGCCGCCCGCAGCGTTTCGTACACGCGCGCGGCAGCTCCCTCCAACCGCTCGGGCTGTCCCTCGGCCACCGCCTCAAACACCGCGCGATAGATCGGCTGTTCGATTTCTTCTGGATCCACCTTGTCCAGCACGCGCGCGCGCCATGCCTCGCCCTGCAGCATGACGAGGAGCAGCGCCCGCTCCGCACTGGTGGGAAGTGCGGAGAGGGTGGAGGAGGAAGCGGGAAGGGGCCTGCTGGTCGAGGCTTCCTCCCCCTTCCCTCCTCCCACTTCCCTCTCGAGGACATCTTTGCGGATGTGCGCGACTTCCGCGACGCGGGTGAGATACAACTCGCGCGTGATCGGGTCGCGCGCCGCGCGGATGGTCGGCAGCAACCGGTCCAGAGCCCGGCGTCGCCCAGGGAGGGATTCGAAGCACCGGCGACGTTCGAGGATCTGGATCTTGCGCTCGAGCACATCGACCGCGTCACGCAGCAACGCCTCCAGGCCCGCGGCGCCATCCCTCCGCACCAGGGTATCGGGGTCGTCGCCTTCGGGCAGCGTCACCACGGAGACCCGCGCCCCCGCCCGGAGCAACTCGTCACCGGCACGAAACGTGGCCCGCAGCCCGGGCTCGTCCGAGTCGTAGCACAACACGACCTGCGGCGCATGCCGCTGGAGCAGCTCGGCCTGATCGGCCGTGAGCCCGGTCCCCATGGGCGCCACGACCTCTTCGATGCCGGCCAGCGCCAGTCGAATGACGTCGAAATACCCTTCGACGAGGATGGCACGCTCGGCCTTGCGCATCGCATGTCGAGCCGCGTGCAGCTGGTAGAGCAGCTTGCCCTTGTGGAAGATCGGAGTCTCCGGAGAGTTCAAGTACTTCGGCTCCCCTTCCCCGAGGATGCGTCCCCCGAACGCGACCACCCGGCCGCGCAGGTCCTGAATCGGAAACAGCAGCCGGCCTCGGAACCGCGGCGCCAGCGACTGGTCCTCCCGCCGACGCAGCAGCCCGGCCTCGAGCAATACCTCTTCCTTCACGCCGAGCGCTTGCATCGCTGCGCCAAAGGCGCCGCCGCGCGGGGCATAGCCCAAACCCAGCTGGGTGGCCTCGTCGAGCGTGAGCGCGCGGGAATCGAGATACGCCCGGGCGACTTCGGCCTCGGGATGGTCGTGCAGCTGACGCGTGTACCAATCCTGCGCGGCCGCAGCGGCCGCGAACAGCGGCTCGCGCGGGTCAGGCCCTGTGGGCGCGCGCTCGGGAATGGTGATACCGACCCGCCGCGCCACCTCCCGTACCGCCGTCGGGTAATCCATCCCCAAGCGCTTCATGAAGAAGGTGAACACATCCCCAGACTCGTGGCACACGAAACAGTGAAACATGCCCTTCTTGGGGATCACGACGAAGTTGCGATGCGCGCCGCCGTGGAACGGACACGGCCCCCGGAAATCAGATCCCGTCCGCTTCAGCTCCACCGATTCGCCGATGATCCCGACGACGTCCGCCGCATCGCGCACCTGCTCGATCACATCGTCGGGAATGAGACTCACGCGCGGAACTCCACCACGGTAACTCCAGATCCGCCTTGGTTGGCCGGGGGAAACCCCCAGCGCGCGACCCGCGGATCGGCCTCCAGGACCCGCTGCACGAGATCGCGCAGCGCGCCGGTGCCCTTGCCGTGAATGATCCGCAGGTAGGGCAGATCCGCGAGGACGGCCGCATCGAGCGCGCGGGACAGCTCCGCCTCGGCTTCGTCGATTCGGAGCCCACGGAGCGACACCTCCGAAGCTGCGTCGGCGGATGGACGGATTGACGGATGGACGGATGGCGCCGTCACAGGGCGAGATTCGGGTCCGACCACTGCAGCAATCGCTTCAGGGCGTGAAACAATCCGAACGGCACCGGCTTCGATCACGAGCGCCCCGTCTCCGCGCAACTCTCGAACGACGCCGACCGTCCCATCGGCGATACGCACCCGATCTCCGACTCGCGCGCTTTTCGCTCCGGCCATCTGCCCATCCGCCCATCCGTGGTCTTTCGCTGCTTCGATCGCCCGCTCCAGCATGCGTCGCGCTTCGCGCGCCGTCGCTTCGTCGACGGCCGCGCGGGCCTGCCCCAGAGCGGCTTCGACGGTTTTGCGCGCCTCAAGCAGGTAGGCCCGCGCCTGTTCGTGCGCCCTCGCGTCCTGCGTGCGCTCCCGCTTGGCGGTCTCCCGTTCGCGCTCACCGAGCGCGGTTTCCCGCACTGCGAGCCGGGTCGCTTCCTCCCGTGTCGCCGTTTCCGCGTCGGCAAGGGCTCGTTCGCGCTCGGCCAGCGCCTGCGCCTTGGTCTCCACCGCGGCCAGCAGCGCATCGAGCGCCCGCTCGGCGTCCGGTACCGTGCGTTCCGCGTCCGCCAGCACCTCGTCCGCGACGCCGAGCCGACGGGCGATCGCCAGCCCGTAGGAGCGACCCGGCACGCCTTTGAGCAGGCGATAGGTCGGCGCGAGCTGGTCGACGTCGAATTGCAGCGAGGCGTTCACGATGCCCACCGATTCGGTCGCCAGCCGCTTGAGGGCGCCCAAATGCGTGGTGGCCAATGTGACGGCGTGGCGACGCGTGAGACTGCGCAACGTCGCCGCCGCCAAGGCGGCGCCTTCCGCCGGGTCGGTGCCGCTGCCGATCTCGTCCAGCAGCACGAGGGATTGGTCGTCGGCATGCGCGAGAATGTCGCGCAACGCCGCGACGTGCGCGGAGAAGGTCGACAGGCTCGCGGCAATGGACTGGCGATCGCCGATGTCGGCGAACACGCGCACGAACACCGGCAGTCTCGAATGCGGCCCGATCGGCGGGATGATGCCGCTCTGGGTCAGGAGGCAGAGCAGCCCCACGGCCTTGATCAGCACCGTTTTCCCGCCGGTGTTGGGGCCGGAGATGAGCACGGTCCACTCGTCGCCGGCAAGCTCGAGATCGAATGGCATGACCGCGATCTCTCCACCCACGAGCAGCGGGTGCCGGCCGCCGCGGATCTTGATGGGACCGCCGCCGATCTCCGGTGGGAACCCGTTCACGAGCACGGCATACTGCGCCCTGGCGCACAGATCGTCGAAGGCGATGCACATCTCCCATCCGGCCGCGATGGCTTCCCGGTGGGGGCGCAGCCGGTCGGTGAGCTCCCGCAGCACGCGCAGCACCTCGCGCTGCTCCTCCGCCTCGCAGGCGCGCAGCTCGTTGCCGACCTCGATCGCTTCGGGCGGCTCCACGAACACCGTGGCCCGCGTCGCCGACTCGTCGTGCACGATGCCGCCGACCCGGCCGCGCGCGGTGCTGCGCACGGGAATGACATAGCGGCCGCCGCGCAGGGTGACCGCGGCGTCGGGCGCGCGATCCTGCGGGTCCAGAGCACCCAGCAGACGCTCGAGACGGGCCACGAGTCTCTGCCGCGTCTCCCGCACCGCCTTGCGGGCGCGGGCCAGCTCCCGTGACGCGGCGTCCAACACCGCCCCGTCGGGCGCGATCGATTCGGTCAGGCGGATCTCGAGCTGCTTCGGAAGCGCGGGCGTCTTCAACGCAGCGGTTCGCGGGGCCGCGCGCTCCAGGCGCCCCAGCGTCGCCCCGACGGTGCGAACCGCCCCCAGCGTCATGCCGAGCTCGGCCAGCGCCATCGCCTCGAGCACGCTGCCGGGGATGCGCAGCACGGCGAGCGGATCGGCGATATCGGAGACGGGTTCGGCGCGCAGCGTGTCATCGGTGAGGAGCTGGGCGGCGAGCTCGGCGACCTGCGCCAAGGCATCCCGGATGGCCGCGCGATCTTGGAGCGGCGTCCGGTTTCGCACCCGAGCGGCGCCCAGAGGGCCAGCCGCATGCGCGGCCACCCGCTCCAAAGCGGACGGGAATTCCACGGTCTCCAGCACGGCGGTCGGGATTCCGCCTCCCGCACTCATACGCTGGCCGACAGCTCCTCGCGCGCGATCTGATTGATCAGTTTGCCATCCGCGCGTCCCTTGAAGGCTGGCATGACTCGCCCCATCACCGTGCCGACGTCAGTCGCCCCGCCCGCCATCGCCGCGCGTACGGCGGCGCGGATCTCTTCGGGCGGCGCCTGTGCGGGCAGAAACGCCTCCAAGGCGGCGACTTCGGCACGCTCGACGTCGGCGCGATCGGCCCGACCCACCGCGGCAAACTGCTCAGCGGCTTCGCGCCGTTTCTTGATTCCGCGCCGCACGACCTCCACCGCCGCTTCGTCGGTGATGGGGTGCGTCGACTCGAGTTCGCGGTTCTTGAGATCGGCGAGGAGGGTGGAGAACAGCAGCGTACGCGCCTGATCGCGGGATTTGCGCGCCTCGTTCAGGGCGGCTCGCAGCCGCTCGCCGAGGCTCGCCATCTCAGGCGTGTTGCAGATCCGAGAGGATTCCGGCCTTCTCGCACTTCTTCTTGAAGCGCTTCAGTGCTCGCTCAAAACTCTCGTCATCGTGAATGACGACTTCCGGCATCGTGTGCGTGAACCCTTTCCCGAGATCAAAGAAACCGCGGATACCACGCTAACTCCGGAAGACGGCACAAGTTAGCCCCTGCCCGCGAGCCGACGCAAGCCCTACCCCGGCGGCCAAGTCATGAACCGCCCGCCCAGGATGTGGAGATGCAGATGATGCACCGTCTGGCCGCCGTCCGCCTTCGTGTTCACCACCACGCGATAGCCCCGCTCGGCCATCCCGGCATCACGTGCCAGCTCGCGGGCGAATCCCAACAATCGGCCGAGCATCGCATCATCCCGAGTGTGATCCAGGGAAGCGACATGCTCGATGGGAATGACCAGCAGGTGCGTAGGGGCTTGCGGGTTGATGTCTTTGAACGCGACGAAGTGCTGGTCGCGTTTCACGACCGTGGCCGGGATGGCGCCCGTGACGACCTGGCAAAAAATGCAGTCGGCCTCAAGCACCGAACGCTTCCCGGATATTGTTCCAGAACCCGCGTCCCAGGCTGTCCGCGGGCGGCTCGCCTTCGACCTTCTTCAGCTCCAGGAACGCCTGCTCCTGCCCATCGCTGAGACGCGTCGGTGTCCACACCTGCACCCGCACATGCAGGTCACCGCGGCTGCCCTCACCCAACCGCGGCAATCCCTTCCCGCGAAGCCGGTAGATCGTCCCGGTCTGGGTGCCGGGCTGGATCTTGAGCGGCGCGCCACCGTACGGAGTCGGGATCTCGACGTCGGCGCCCAGGGCCGCCTGGCTGAAGGACACGGGGAGGTCGTAGATCAGGTGGTCGCCCTGACGCTCAAAGCGCGGGTCCTCGGCGATCTCGAGCACCGCGATCAGATCGCCAGGTGGGCCGTTGCGCGACCCCGGCACGCCCTGCCCGCGCACCGTGAGGTAATGATGATCGGCGACCCCCGCCGGTACGTCGAGCTGGACCGTCTTCTCCGCTTTGACGCGTCCTTCTCCGCGGCAGGTGGCGCACGGCTCCTTGATCACGTGGCCGTCGCCGGCGCAGGTCGGGCACGGGGAGACGGAGACGAATTGCCCGAACATCGACTGTGCCGCCCGGCGCACCTCGCCGGTGCCGCGGCACATGTCGCACGTGACCGGCTTGGTGCCCGGTTTCGCCCCGCCCCCTTTGCAGGTCGCGCAGGTGTCGAGCGTACGGAGCTTCACCGCTTTGGTCGTCCCAGTGGCGACCTCGGCCAGTGTGAGCTTCAGCGACACCTTGAGATCGGGTCCGCGCCGCCGGTCTCGGCGCGTCCGCTCACCGCCCCCGAAAAACGCGTCGAAGCCGCCCAGCCCGCCGAAGTCGCGCATGAACACACTGAGCGCTTCGGACAGATCGAAATGCGCGAACCCGGCGCCGAACGGCGATCCGGCACCCCCCCGCGCGGCTTCGCCGTAGCGGTCGTAGGCGGCGCGCTGGTCCGCGTCGCGCAGCACTTCGTAGGCCTCGGTGATTTCCTTGAAGCGCTCCTCGGCTTCCGCCGCTTTGTTCCGGTCCGGATGGTACTCCATCGCCAGCTTCCGATAGGCCTTCTTGATCTCGGCTTCGGAAGCGTCGCGTTCCACTCCCAGGACCGCGTAGAAATCGCGCTGGCGGGTCACTGCATCAGCTCCTCGACCAACCGGCTCGTATGGTCGACGAGGGCGACGATCTTGTCATAGGGCATCCGCGTCGGCCCGAGCACGCCGATGACGCCGGCGAGCGATCCGGCGCGATAGGACGAGGTCACGAGGGTGAACGTCGCGAGCTTCGGATCCTGATGCTCGGTCCCGATCGTGATCGTGAGCCCGGGCGAGGTGCGCTCCGCCAGCGCGTCACGCAGCCGGTCCCGGCGCTCGGTGACTTCGAGCAGGCTATGTAGGCGCTCGGTAGTGGAGAACTCGGGCTGCCCGGCGAGCAACTGGGCGGAGGAGAGCAGCACCCCGCCCGCGGGAACGTCGAACAGCTCCTCCGCCTCCTGCACGAAAATATTCAGCAGCTCACTCGACTGGGGGCTCGACGTCGCGTCGCGCACGCGGTCCGCCAGGGTGAGACGGATGTCCTTCAGGGTGAGCCCGGCGAGCCGCTCGTTCAACACGACGGCGACCTGCACCACCGCCTCCGCCGCCATGTGCGAGGGGACTTCGACGAAAATGGTGCGCACCGCCCCCTGCTTGAGGGTGAGCACGAGCAACACGCGATCACTCGCGACCTGCACCAGCTCGAGCCGCTCGAGCACCGCTTCGTCCAGCGAGAGCCCCACGGCCACGCCCAGCTCCTGGGTCAGGACGCCCAATACCTGGGCCGCTCGAGCCAGGATCTGATCCACGGCGTTGCGAGGCCCGGCCAGCTCCTCCCGGATCTGATGCGCCTGATCCTGGGTGAGCGTCGAGGGATGCATGATGGCGTCGACGTACATGCGATAGGCGCGATCGGTGGGAATCCGTCCCGCGGAGGTGTGCGGGTGGTACAGGTACCCCTTTTCCTCCAGGTCGCTCATCGTGTTGCGGATCGTGGCGGCGGACAGGCCGAGGCCGAACCGCTTCGCGATGGTCCGACTGGCGGCCGGCTCGGCGGTCTGCACATATGTCTCGATCACGGCGCCCAACACCTGGCGCTCGCGGTCGGTGAGGGTCATCAAATCTCCAACCTCTTTCGGTGAAACAAATTACGAAGTCGTGGATGGCGCGGTCAAGGCGGCCACCAATGAGTCGAGCCGCAACCAGCCTTCCACAGAGCACTTCAGGCGCCCCGACTGCTCCACGAGCCAACCCTGTTGTACCAACGCTTGGAGCGGAGCCGACGAGACGACATCGGATACCGGAACGCCAGCGTTGGTGCGCAAGCCGAGATACAATCGCTCCAGTGCACGCTGTCCGTCGGTCAGTATTTCTTCCGACTCGACGGGCGAGCGACCGTCGGCGATCGCCCGACGGTAGGCTTCCCAGGCCGCCAGATTCCAGCGTCGCGCGCGACCATCGAACGAATGCGCCGCCGGTCCTACGCCAGCATAGGGGCGGCCGATCCAATACGCGCTGTTGTGACGCGAACGCCGCTCCTCCCGTGCAGCGTTTGACACTTCATAAAACACGAACCCTGCCGATCCGAGGCGAGCATGCGCGGCGAGATACTCCTCGGCGTAGCGCTCGTCGCTCGGGGCGTTGGCAGCGCCGCGCGCGATCCATCGCTGCAGCGGGGTCCGGGGTTCGACCGTCAACCCGTACAGCGACAGGTGTTCGGGCTCCAAGGCGATCGCCGTCTCGAGATCCCGCTCCCAGTCGCGTTGCAACACCGTCGGCAGGGCGAAAATCAAATCCAGCGACAGGTTGTCGAAGCCCGCCGCGCGCAACGTCCGCACGGCCGCGCGGGCGCGCGGCGCGTCGTGCACGCGGTGCATCCATTGCAGCACACGATCATCGAACGATTGGACGCCGAGCGAAATCCGGTTGACCCCAGCGGAACGCCAGCCCGACGCGGCCGCGTCGGTCACGTCCTCGGGATTGGCCTCGAGCGTGATCTCGGCGGTGTCGTGCAGCGGCGCCCTGGACGAGATGGCAGCGAGCAGTGACGCGATGGCCGCGGCCGGAAGCAGCGACGGAGTCCCACCGCCGAAATAGATGGTTTCCAGCGGGCCCCCGAGCGCCGTCTGCTCGACCTCCTGCCGGATCGTTTCGACATACGGCTGGGCCGGAACACGCTGGCGGACCGCGATCGAGAAGTCGCAATACGAACAGCGGCGCTGGCAGAACGGCACGTGAACGTAGAGATGGTGCACCGGGGATAGATAACCGTCAGGCCAATGCGAAGATCATCCCCGGCTGCTGCGCGACGAGCCCACGCAGCTCCAGATCCGTCAACGCGGTCAGGACCGCTCCGGTATCCCGCCCCGTTCCCGTAACCAGCGCATCGACATGCACGGCGTGGGTGACGAGCGCCTCCCAGAGCGCCCGCTGCAGCTCGGTGAGGTCGGCCGGCAGCGGTCGCCGCGCCGGTGACGCCGCACCGACCGGCGGGGACGAGGGGATCCCCAGTTCCTCGAGAATATCGCCCGCGACGAGCGCCGGCTTCGCCCCCTGCTGGATGAGCTTGTTGCACCCGGTGGAGGTGGGGCTGGTGATCGGGCCGGGAACAGCCAGCACGCTGCGTCCCTGGTCCAACGCACAATCGGCGGTAATGAGCGCACCCGATCCCACGGCCGCCTCCACCACCACCGTCACTCCCGCCAGCCCGGAGATGATGCGGTTGCGGCGCGGAAACGTGCTGGCGCGCGGGCGCTCACCGGGCGGCAGCTCGGTGACCAGGCATCCCACGGCGGACACGCGCTCATACAGGGCGCGGTTCGCCGCCGGGTAGATCACGCCGAACCCATTGCCAAGCACCCCGACGGTGCCGCCGCCGGCGTCCAGCGCGGCCACGTGCGCGACGGCATCCAATCCGCGCGCCATCCCGCTCACCACGACGGCACTGCGCGCCACACCGGAGGCGAGCAGCCGCGCCGCTTCCGCGCCGTAGGGCGTGTGGGTGCGGCTCCCGACGATCGCCGCCGCCGGTCGCGCCAGCAGCGACGCATCGCCCCACACGTACAACGCGGCCGGCGGATCGGGGATCTCCGCGAGCAGCGAGGGATAGGCGGCATCGCCGGGGACGGTGACCATAGCGCCGAGTCGGTCCAGCGTCGCCACGATTTCGGCGCCGGCCCGGCGGCCCGCGCCGCGTACGGCGGTGGCGGCGGCCGGTCCGAACCCCGGCAGCGCGGCGATCGCCCCATGCGGCGCGACGAGCGCGCCGCCCGCGCTGCCAAACGCGGCGATCAGCGTGCGCAGCCGCGCGGCGCCGATCCCGGGGATCTGGCCGAGCGCCAGGTAGGCCGCTAGCTCGTCGCGATCGGTATGCGCAAGCGCTGCCACAGCGCCTCGAGCAGGTTCCGGATCCCGAACCCGGTCACCGCCGACACCGGAACGACGGGCGCGTCGTTCGGCGTCCGGATGGTGGGTGGATTGGACCCGGGCGGCAGGAGGTCCATCTTCGTGACGACGACGACATGCGGCTTGGCCCCCAGCTCCGCGCTGTAGGACGCCGCTTCACGTCGCAACAGCTCATACGTCGACTGCGGGTCGGGACTGTCGGCGGGCACGAGGATCGCCACCAATCGGGTGCGCTCGACGTGTTGCAGGAACTTCAACCCGAGACCCTTCCCCGCATGGGCCCCTTCGATGATCCCCGGGATGTCGGCCATCACGAAGCCGCGCTGATCGGAAAGGGCGACGACCCCCAGGTTCGGCTCGAGCGTGGTAAATGGATAGTCGGCGATCTTGGGACGCGCGGCCGAGACGACCGAGAGCAGCGTGCTCTTCCCCGCATTCGGCTCTCCCAGCAGGCCCACGTCGGCGATGAGTTTGAGGACCAGCTCGACATTCCGTTCCTCGCCGGAGGTCCCCGGCTCCCATTCACGCGGCGACTGGTGGGTCGCGGTGGCGAACTGGGCGTTGCCGCGCCCCCCCCGTCCGCCCTTGGCCACGAGCAGTGTCGCGCCGGACTCCAGGAGCTCCCCCAGAATCTCGCCGGTGTCGGCGTTGCGCACCTCTGTGCCCGGCGGAACCGGCAAGTACAGATCCACGGCGGAGCGTCCGGTCATCTTCTTGCCCTTGCCGTGCACGCCATGCTCCGCCTTCCATTGCGTGTGGTAGCGGTAGTCGAGCAGCGTGGCGAGGTTCGCATCGACGCGCGCGAACACACTGCCCCCCGCCCCGCCGTCTCCGCCATCCGGGCCCCCCTTGGGCACGAATTTCTCGCGACGGAATGAACAGGCACCGGCGCCGCCGGCACCGGCCACGACGTGGACCACCGCGCGATCTATGAACATTGCGGATTGCGGATTGCGGATTGCGGATTGGAATGGCAAGTCATGCGCGCCGTCCGAATCGAGGACACGGCAATCGCAACTAGCTGGCCGGCTTCCTTCCGCAAGGCCGCCACCGGTTCGGGGTCGCCCGGCCTGTTCTCCGATACCAGTTCAAGCCAAAACTGAGTCTCGTCAGCTTCTTCCTCTACGATGCCCATCTTGGCGATGAATTCCCTGCGCGAGCGCGCTCGGCAAGCCGACCGATAGTTCGCAGCAACCGAAGTACCCGCACGAAACAGTTGGTGGCCGATTATGTCGGCGCTCCTGGAGCGAGGCATCGCTTCCACCAGGCGAACGATCCCCGTTGCAAACACTTTCGTGCGATCCTTGAGGTCGCCTGGCGTCACGACATCGCCTTTCGATTCCGCAATCCGAAATCCAAAATCCGCAATCAGAGCTTCCTTTCTCTCACATCCGCCCACAGTTCCCAGAGTCTCAGAGCCCGCTCTGGCGTCACGTCTGCCTCAGCCATGGCCAGCACCGCGTCCACGTCCTCCCGCGTCCACCCGACGTTCAGGGCGCCGCGGAGATGGGCATGCAGCTGTTTCAGCGCCTCGAGCATGGTGATCGCCGCCAGCGTGCAGAGCTCGCGCCGGGCCGCGTCGAGGCCGGGACGGGCCAGGAGCTTGCCGTACGCGTCCACGACCACCAAGGACTCGAGCGCCGGATGCATCGTGCGCAGGTTCAGCAGCAGCTTGTGATAGGTCCGCCCGTAGACTTCGGCGCACAGCGTCTCGCCCCGTTTGGCCCAGCGCCCGTGCTCGCCGTGGCGCAGGGATTCTCCGCCGTCGGCCGGCCCGGCCAGCTCGCGCCAGACCGCGAACGCGGCCAGGGCCAACGGATAGCCGACGTTCAGGAAGCTCTGGAGCAGCAGCTCGTCCATCCAGAGATCGGGAACCTCCGCCGCGCGCGCCGCTCGCATGCGCTCGCGCGTGACCGGTTCGTCGCCGCGCGCGACCGCCATGGCCACGCGCACCAACGCCACCGTCGGCCGATCGAGGACCAATGTAGGGGAACGCGGCATCGGCTGTTGCATCGTTTTATTGCTCCAGCGCGCCGAAAACGCGCAGCTCGCCCACCTGCTCGCCCCGCGTGTTGAAGTTAGGCCGCACGGCGAGCGACCCGGGCTGCGGGCGCAGCCCCAGCTGCTCCAGCACCGCCGCGATTGCCAGTGCGGCGGCGTGACCGTGCCCGTCCTCGATCTTCAGGGTAATCCCCAATCGCTCCCGCACGAGCAGCGCGCTGTACACACCCTCGGCGCCCACTTTGGTGATCACCTGGCCGGGATGGGCCCGCATCATGTCGGTGCAGGGGCGACGCTCGCCCGCGATCAGCTCGGGATGCCGCAACATAGCCTCCACAATCCGAGCCGCTCCCCGCTCCCCGCTCCCCAATCGGGCATACGCCAGCGCCATGTTGCGCAACGGTAGGGCGAAGCACACCACCCCGCACCCGTCCACGGCCGTGCCGATACGGTCCACGGTCACACCGGTCCAGTGGCTCACGGCCTCGAGACAGCGTTGCTGCACCGGATGCGCGAGCCGGTGATAATCCTCCGTGGGCCACTCGTGGTGCCGGGCAAGGGCCAGCATCCCGGTGTGCTTGCCGGAGCAATTCGAGTACACGGGCGAGAGCCGGACGCCGCGCGTCTGATAGTCTTTGGCGACGTGATCGGCGAGCGGGGTGTGCGGGCCGCAGCGGAGATCCCGCTCGCTGCAACCGATGCGCTGCAGGAATTCCTTGACCTGCTCCACCTGTGCCGGCTCGCTCGAATGCGACGCACAGCACAGCGCGAGCTCCGCCGCCGTGAGACCGAAGCGATCGGCCGCCCCGTCCGTGACGAGCGGCATCGCCTGAAACGGCTTGGCCGCCGAGCGCCAGAACGTGACGCAATCGGGATCACCCGCGCGCGCGACCAGGGCCCCGTCGGCGTCCACCACCGCGACGTGCACCCGGTGCACCGTTTCCGTTTCGCCACCGCGGCGTTGCTCGACGCGCATGATCCGACCCGTTCCGACGAAAAACCGCGCCAATGATAACACGCCGGCGCCCCGTGGCGTCGCCCCACCGCCAGCATAGATTGCCCGCTCATGGATCTTGCGCGGGAGCGCCTCCAGACCCTACTCGCGAAGATGGCCGCTCAGCGCATCGTGGTGCTGGGCGACGCGATGCTGGACGTGTATCTCGCGGGGGACGTGGACCGCATTTCGCCCGAGGCGCCCGTGCCGGTCGTCTCGGTCCGGCAGCGGCGCGAGGCGCTGGGTGGCGCCGCCAATGTTGCCGCGAACGTCGCGGCCATCGGCGCCGAGGCGCGCCTGGTCGCCGTCATCGGTCCCGATGCCAGGGGTGAGTCGCTGCGCCGGGAGCTGGGGCAGCACCGGCTGGCCGACGGCTGGCTGCTGGTGGTCGCGGACCGCCCCACCACGTCCAAAACGCGCGTCGTGGCCCGGGGGCAGCAGGTCGTGCGGATCGACGAAGAGGTCGAGGAACCTCTGCCCGATGGCGCCGCCGCCGAGCTCCTCGGCGCGCTCGAGCGCGCCATGGCGGACGCGGACGCCCTGCTCATCGAGGACTACAACAAGGGCACGCTCACGTTACCGGTGATCGAGCGGGCCTTGGGCCTGGCGCGTCGCCGCGGTGTTCCCGTGGTGGTGGATCCCAAGTTCCGGCATTTCTTTGCCTACCGGGGAGCGACGGTGTTCAAGCCCAACCGCCGCGAGCTCGAGCAGGCGATCGGAGTCGCCCTCGACCTGGCGCATCCCGACGCCCTCCCCGCCGTCCTGGACCGACTCGGCGTGGACAATCTGCTCTTGACGCTGAGCCACGAGGGGATGGTGCTCGTCACCAAGGATCAGCAGACGACCCGGATCCCGACCATGGCGCGGGACGTGTACGACGTGTCCGGCGCGGGCGATACCGTCACCGCCTGGGTCGGGGCGGCCCTCGCGGCCGGCGCCTCGATGCGGGAGGCGGCGCAGCTGGCCACCTACGCGGCCGGGATCGAGGTCGGGAAGGCCGGCGTCGCCACCGTGTCGCCGGCGGAAATGCTGGCGGGCTTCGACACTTGGAACGATCAGCTGGGTCGCCTGCGTCGCGCCGGTCTGCTGTAGCCCGGTCCCGCGATTCCCTCTTATATTCACGCCACTTGACCGGGCCCTTAGCTCAGCGGTTAGAGCAGCGGACTCATAATCCGTCGGTCCCAGGTTCAAATCCTGGAGGGCCCACCAAACTGCCAGGCGTTCAGGCGTTGAGGCGTGCAGACGCTGGGAGTTTGGCATTGCACTGAACGCCTGAACGTCTCGCAGTCCGGGTGGTTAGCTCAGCTGGTTAGAGCGCCGGTCTCACATACCGGAGGTCACAGGTTCGAGTCCTGTACCGCCCATTCCTTCCTCCCTCATGCTCCGTCGAGTTCTGGTTGCTTCTCACGTGTACGTCGAGCCGACCACGCGCGGCAAGTTGCGCGCGCTCGCCGCACGCGGCATCGATCTGACCGTCGCCCTCCCGCAGCAATGGCGCGACCCGGTGCTGGGACGCGTGCGCGAGTGCACCTGGGAGCGCCGCGAGGGCCTCGAGTTGTTTCCCATTCCGGTCCGGCATTCCGGCGATCCCGGGCGGGCCCGCTTCGGCAACCGTGCGCTGGCGGCTTTGCTGCGCGACAAGCGGCCGGAGCTGGTGCAGATCGAGGCCGAGCCGGAAACCGCCATGGCCCGCCAGCTGGTCCGATTCACCGGACGCCTGAAGATTCCCACCGTGCTCGTCACCACGATCAACGTGGAAGGCAACCGCTCGTTGGTGGCCGGCTGGCGACGGCGCCGCACGCTGCGACAGCTCGCCGGGGCGCTCGCGGCGAGCGCCGGCGCCGCGGCGCTGATCCGGCACGATATCCCGGCGCTCCGAGTCGCCGTGGTGCCGCCGCAAGGCACGGCAGCTCCGCCCGCGCCGGTTCACCATGCCCACGACGGGGTGGCGATCGGCTTCGTGGGCCGGCTGGTGCCGCACCGAGGCCTCGATACCTTGCTGGAGGCGTTGGCTCGCCACCGGCATCCCGTGTGGCGCCTGACGGTCGTGGGAGACGGGCCGGAGCGGGAGCGGCTCGAGCGTCTGGCCACCGACCTGCGCCTGGCCGCCCGAATCCGATGGGTGGGGGCGCTGCCGCCCGAGCGCGTGTCCGAGCTGTGGCCAGCGCTCGATCTGCTGGTCGTCCCGTCCCGGCCGACGGCCTCGTGGAACGAGCCGGTGAATGCGACGCTGTTGGATGCGATGGCGCATGAAATCGCGGTCATCGGCTCCGATACCGGCGTGCTGCCTGAGCTCATCGACGAGGCAGGACTGGTGACCCCGGCGGGCGACGCGGACGCGCTCGCGGACGCTTTGGAGCGGGTGCTCGACCCGCCGGCGCGCGCGCAGCTGGCGCAGGCGGCACGCGCGCGTGCGCTGCAGCTGTTCAGCGACGACGCCATCGCCGAGCGCACCTTGGCGTTCTGGGCGGAGTTGTTGCCTCACCCCAAGCCCTAGGGTGCGATGCCGAGAGTGCTCCTGGTTCCCGACCTTCCCCTGGACCGCGCCGCGGCGATGGACAAATACGCCCATCGCTTGCACGACTGGCTCGAGAGCGGCGATCCCGGATTCGATGTCCGCCTCGCCGCGCACATCGGCGAGTTGACGCGCGACGAAGGGAGCGACGGACGCGGCTCGGGCAGCTACACGCGCTGGTGGAACCAGCCAATCGACCCCTCCCGGGTGATCCTCCCGGGTCCCTTGCGCGGTCCGCAGGGCTTCGCGGCCCGCTATCTCTTCTATCCGCAGCGCCTGCGACGCGAGGCGAAGCGCGCCAACGTGGTGCACGTGCTCGATCACGCCTATGCCCACTTGTTCGCGAGCGCGCGACGTCGACCGGTCGTCGTCACCGTGCACGATCTGATGCCCGTCATCGTGCTGCGCTCGCCCACCGGGGGGATCGCCGAATCGCTGCGCAACCGGCTGCTGCGTCGCACGCTCAAGGCGCTGCGCGCGGCCGACAGCTACGTGGTCGGCACCGAATGGTTGAAGCGCGAGCTTGCCACCTGGCTGGGCGACGATCGCAGGATCCGCGTGGTGCCGTTCGGCGTGGATCGCGCCTTTTTCCGGGAAGCGCCTGCGGGGCGCGAACGCGGGCGGCGCGATTGGCGCATTCCCGAAGACGCGTTCGTCGTGCTCCACGTCGGCAGCACCGTGGACCGCAAGAACGTCCCCCTCGTGATCCAGACCGTCGCCCGGCTGCGCATGGAGGTGGGCGTGGACGTCTACCTGCTGCAGGTCGGCGGTCGCCTGACCGGTGAGCAGGAAGCGCTGATCGACCGACTCGGGTTGTCGCGCGTCGTGCGCAGTGTCTCGGCCGCCGATGAGCGCACGCTGCGCCGTGCCTACCGCGCCGCCGACGTGCTGCTGTTCCCGTCGCTGTACGAAGGATTTGGCTTCCCGGTGCTCGAGGCCTACGCCTCTGGTTTGCCTGTTGTCACCTCCGGAGCGGGCGGGCTGCGGGAGGTCGGTGGCGACGCGGCGGTGATCGTCGAAGGTCGTGATCCCGCGGCGTATGTGCAGGCGCTGGTCGATCTATCCGAGGATCAGGATCGGCGGGAGGCGTTGATCGCGCTCGGTATGCACCGCGCCGACGGGTTTACGTGGCGGCGCACGGCGGACCAGACGGCTGAGGTGTATCGCACCTTCCTGTAGGCCGCGATGCACATAACGCCTTGACCGACTGAGGCTTAGAACCCATCTTTTCCCCCCACTCATGACGCTGAAACGCGGTTTCCTGTGCTCCACGCTTCTCCTGGCCATGGCCCAGGGGCGCGCCGGCGCACAGAACCCAGCCCTTCCGTCGCCCTCTCAAGCGCAACAGGCGCTCCAGCAGGCGCTGCAACAGAACCCCGCGCTCGCAACGCAGATCCGCAATCGCATCCTGCAGTCGGGCATGACCCCCGATCAGATTCGCGCGCGGCTCCAGGCCTCCGGGTATCCGCCGACGTTGCTCGACCCTTACCTCGCGGCCGAAACGCCGGGGGCGCCGCCGGCCGCCATCTCCGTCGATCAGGTGGCCGCGGTCCAAGCCATCGGCCTGCAGCCGATCACGGTCACGCTGACCAATCTGCCGATCGATACCGGGTTCGTGCGCGCGGTGGTCGCCCGAATGAAGCCGGAGTCGACGAGCCTGGTGTTCGGCGTGGACGCGTTCAAGCGGACCACCACACAGTTCCTGCCGCTGTTAGCGGGGCCGGTGCCTCCGGACTATCACCTCGGCCCCGGTGATCAGCTGGTCTTGATCCTCACCGGTGACGTCGAGCTGACCTATCCGCTCCCCGTCACGCGCGAAGGATTCGTCCTGATCCCGCAGGTCGGGCAGGTGTTCGTGTCCCATCTCACCCTGGATCAGCTCCGGGACGTCCTGTTCACGCGACTCGCGCGCGTCTACTCCGGCGTGCGTCGGACCAGTGCGACGACGCACTTCGACGTCTCCGTCACCAACGTGCGGGCCAACCAGGTATATGTCACGGGCGAGGTCAACCAGCCGGGGGCCTATCAAATCAGCTCCCTCGGCACCGCGCTCACGGCGTTGTACGCGGCCGGTGGCATCACGGACATCGCCGACATGCGGCACGTGGCGATCCGACGCCAGGCGCAGCTCGTCGAGACGCTCGATTTGTACGACTATCTGCTGCGCGGGGACACGAAAAGCGACGTCCGCCTCGAGACCGGCGACGTCGTGTTCGTTCCGGCGCACGGCCTGCGCGCCCAGGTAACGGGAGCCGTGAGCCGGCCGGCGATTTACGCCATTCGGCCCGGAGAGTCGCTGCGGGATCTGCTGCTGGCGGCCGGAGGATTCCGTCCTGACGCCGCGCTGCAACGGATCACGATCCACCGCTTCCTGCCGGCGGCCGACCGACACCCGCCGGCGCCGGCTCGGGCCGCGGTGGATGTGGCGCTGGGGTCCGTCGATACCGGAGGCGTGAATGGGGTCGCCGTCCCGTTCGTCACCCTCGCCGACGGTGATTCGGTCGCCATCGATTCGCTGCCACCGGTCGATTCCCAGTACACGGTGGGGGTCGCGGGGATGGTGAACAAGCCGGGCATTTTCCCCTGGCGCGCCGGCATGACGCTGCGCGAGCTGATGCAGCTGGCCCGGGGCCCGCGCGTCGGCGCGTATCTCAAGGAGGCCGAGGTCGCCAGGCTTCCCACTGACCGATCGGCCGGACAGCTCGCCACCACCATCCGCGTCGCGCTCGATTCCACGTATCTGCTGGATCGCGACTCTCTGGGTCGGTATGTCGGACCGCCGGGACTTCCCTTTGCCGCCAGCGGGGCTCCGGACGTCACGCTCGAGCCATTCGACAACGTGCTGATCCTGCGCCAGCCCGACTTCGACTATCAGCGGACTGTCTCGGTCACGGGCGAGGTGCGCTACCCCGGTGTGTACTCCCTGCGTACCAAGAGCGACCGGCTCTCCGATGTCATCGCGCGGGCCGGCGGGCTCACCCGACAAGCGTATGGCGAGGGAATTCGGTTCGTGCGCCAGCAGAACGAAGTGGGGCGGATCAACGTGGACCTGGCCCGCGCGCTGCGGGACTCGGCCTCGTCGGCCAACGTGATTCTCCAACCGGGCGACTCGATCAACGTCCCCGAGTACCAGCCGAGTGTGAAGGTGAGTGGCGCGGTGAACTCGCCGGGGAGCGTGCTGTGGCGGCGCGGTGCCGGGCTCAGCTACTATCTCAGCGCCGCGGGAGGGTTCGCCCAGCACGCCGACAAGGGCGCGGTGAGCGTGCGGTTCGCCAACGGCGAGGTCCGCGCCCGTCGCAGCGGATTGTTCGGGGGCGAACCCAAGCCAGGGCCCGGGTCCGAGGTCTTGGTGCCGGCCGAGGATCCGAGCGCGCGACGGACCGACTATGTGACGCTGTTCGGCGCGATCGCGCAAATCCTCGCGAGCACGGTGGCGATCATCGTCGTGGTGACGCGGTGAC
>CAZRGT010000017.1:0-17932 GCA_964599725.1 uncultured Gemmatimonadaceae bacterium
GCGGCGGGGTTGGGTGGGGGGGGGGGTGGGGGGGTCGGGGGGGGGGGGGGGGGGGGGGGGGGGGGGGGGGGGGGGGGGGGGGGCTCCCGACTCACGGGGTCCGTGACCGGGGCCGCACGATTGGTGGGGCGACTCGATTCCTTGGCGACCCACGTCGACCTCACCCGCTTGGGCGGCGGCGGCGGCGTGAAGGCGGACGGCGCGCTGATGCTGCTGCCCGATCGGCTCGGCGCCCGGGGGTTCGCGTTCGAAGGCCGCCAGGTGTCGCTCGACCGGTGGGTTTCCGGCGCTCCTCCGTCTGCTCTCAACGTCAGGCTGGGTGGATCGCTGCTCGCCGATACGACGGGGGCCGCGCCCGTAGGTGAGGTCACTGTGCGGCTCGCACCGTCCCGCCTCGCGGGCACGGCGCTCGACAGCGGAGCCGCACACGTTCGGTTCTCCGACGGCCGCGTCCGGCTGGATACCGTGTGGCTGCGGCAGCCGGGACTCATCACCGAGGGAGCCGGCGATGTGGGATGGCGGCGGCCGGTGCGCGGGGAAGTGTTCCTCAAGTTCGATGCCGACAGCCTGAGCCACCTCGATTCGCTGGTGGCGTGGCTCGAGGGGAGCTGGGGGGATTCGCTCCGCGCCGCGCTCGCGGACGGGGCCGGGCTCGTCCACCTCCGGGTGGCGGGCGCGCTCGACTCACTCGCCATCGGCGGTCGGGGTCAGGTGCGGCGCCTGGCGATCGGGGACTGGCGCGTACCGGCCGCGCAGCTTCGGGGCCAGCTCGAGCCCGGCCCCGTGCCCTTGATCTGGCTCGAGGCGACCGCCGATTCGATCGCGCGCGGCTCGCTCGGGTTCGGAGCGGCGGCCGGGACGGTACGCGGCCGGATCGACTCGCTGACGTGGCGCGCGCGATCGCGCATCGGCGATCTGGGCGGTGTCGCGGCGTTCGGGCGATTCGCGCGCGATTCGGCTGGGGGTCGGATCGCCGTCGATTCGCTGGGGCTGGCCATTCCGGGTGGCGTGTGGGCGCTCGAGGCGCCGACCGACATCGCGCTCGGGGATAGCGTGGTGACCGTGCATCGTCTGGCGTTGCAGCGCGTGAACGGCCCGGGCCGCATCGAGCTGGAGGGGTCGGTCCCGATCCTCGGCACGGGCGACGCGCGGCTCCACATCGAGGGCCTGCCGCTCGCGGGCGTCTACGCGCTGGTGCAACGCGACACCACCGGCGCGGGTGGC
The DNA here is from genome assembly GCA_964599725.1 of uncultured Gemmatimonadaceae bacterium. Classification (GTDB taxonomy): domain Bacteria; phylum Gemmatimonadota; class Gemmatimonadetes; order Gemmatimonadales; family GWC2-71-9; genus DASTHG01. The sequence goes on from CAZRGT010000017.1 coordinate 1,225, forward strand.
AGCGTGGTCGCCGATGTGACGCTGTCGGGCACCCGGCGCGATCCGGTGTATCGGGGCCAGTTCGCCGTCGTGCCCGTTGACACCGCCGCCGGCGTGTCGCTGGACGGGCGCCTCGCTTATGCCGCGCGGCGGCTCGACGGCGCGGCGCACCTGCGCGTGGCGGGCCGCGAGGTGCTGGCGTTGACGGCCACCCTGCCGCTGAACCTGGCGCTCGTGCCGGTGTCGCGTCGGCAGACGGGCGACACGCTCGCCATCGGCGCACGCGCGGATGGCGTCGAACTCTCGGCGCTCGAAGCGCTCACGTCGGCGCTGCGCGACGTCCGGGGGCACCTCACGGCCGACGTGGGCGTACGCGGCACCTGGAACCGGCCCCAGCTGCGGGGAGCGCTGCAGGTCGATTCGGGCGCCCTGAGCATCCCGGCGTTGAACGTGCACTGGCAGGACATCGTCGGCCGGTTGCGACTGGGTGGCGATACGGTCCACGTGGATTCGCTCGTCATCGGCAGCGAGCGTGGACGGGCGGATGTGTCCGGCACGATCCAGCTGGAACGTCTCACCCGCCCGGTGCTGGCATTGGATATCACGGCGCGCGACTTCAAGGCGCTCGAGATCCGCGGCAATCTGGGCGTCACCGCCGACGCCCGGTTGTCCCTGCGCGGGCCCGTATTCGGCGCCCGGCTGTCCGGATCGGGCACCGTGACCAACGGGGTGCTGTATTTCGCGGACCTGGTGGAGAAACGCATCATCGATCTGGATGCTCCAGATCCCGCACTGGCGATACTCATCGACCCTTCGCTCGCGGCCGTCATCGAGCGTCAGGGGTTGGGCCCGGCGTTCCACAACCTGTTTCTCGACAGCCTCTCCATTCAGGGGCTGCAGCTGACGATGGGAAGCAGCGCGTGGCTCCGCTCCAACGAAGCCAACATACAGCTCGCGGGCCGCATGACCGTCAACAAAGTCCGCCGCAACTACCTCCTGACCGGGACGCTCCAGGCGCCGCGCGGCACCTATCGGCTTAAGGTGGGGCCGGTGACGCGTGAGTTCGTCGTTACGCAGGGAACGGTGCGGTACTTCGGCACCCCGGATCTGGACGCGGGGCTCGACATCGAAGCGCAGCACGTCGTGCATCCGGTCCCCACGCCGGGGAGTCACGGGACGACCGAGGACATCACGGTCATCGCGCACATCGGCGGCACGCTGTACGTCCCGCAGCTGACGCTGAGCGCCAAGGACCGGGACTTGCCGCAGACGGACCTCATCTCGTACCTGATGTTCGGGCAGCCCAGCGCCGACGTCACCGGCGGTGCGGCGGGCGCGGGCGCCGCCAACCGCTCGGCGCTGCTCTCGAGTACGGTGTCGGGCATCATCAGCGGAGCTATTTCGGGCGAGCTCGAGCGCACCGCGGTTTCGGATCTCGGGATCCCGCTCGATTACGTCGAGATCCGTCCCGGCGATCCGGGGAATCCGTTGCAGGGCGCGAGTTTCGCCGCCGGGTGGCAGATCGGGGCGAAAACCTTTCTGATCGTGCGGGCGAGCCTCTGTCCCGGCGCCGTGACGAACGTGCTCGGGGCGAGCCTCCAATTCCGCATCAGCCCTGAATGGCGCACTGAGGCGAGCATGGAGCCCGTGGCGGGGTGCACCACCCCGACGGGGGGCCGGCTGACGGGCGTGGTGCAGCGGCAGATCGGCGCGGACCTGTTCTGGGAGCGGCGCTACTGAGATGACGCGGGCCCTGCTGATCACCAATCCGGTCGCCGCGCGCCACGACGCACGCGCGCTGACCGCAGTGCGCGAAACCCTGCGACAGGGTGGCTGGAGCGTGGAGGTCGCCGCCACGGCCGCGCCGGGTGACGCCCGCCGCTTCGCCGAGCGCGGTCGTGCCGATGGATTCGACGCCCTCCTCTCTTATGGTGGGGACGGCACCGCGATGCAGGTCGCGGCGGCGCTGGCCGGCACCGGGATTCCCCTGGGCTTGCTCCCCGGTGGGACGGGAAACGTCCTGGCCCGGAACCTCCGACTGCCCGGACGCCCGGTCGCGGCGGCCCGGACGATCCTGCGACGCGCCTCGATCCCCATCGATCTCGGCGTCGTGGAGCGAGACGACGGCCCGCACTTTTTCGCCGTCTGCTGCGGCGCGGGATTCGACGCCGCCCTGATGCTCCGCACCGACGCCACGAGCAAGCGCCGCTGGCGGCGCGCCGCCTACGTGCGCGCCGGGCTTGCCGCGCTGCGGCACGTGGTGAGCGCCCCGCACCGGTTCCTGATCGACGGGGTCGAGACGCGGCTCCGGGCGGCGATGGCGCTGGTGTGCAACTGCGCCGATCTCATGCCGCCGCTGCTGCGCATGCATCCCGACATCCGGCCCGACGACGGCGTGCTCGACCTCGTCGTCCTGCAGGCCGATGGCCTGTGGCAGAGCGTGACGGCCGTGATGGAGCTGCTCGTGCGGCGGGGGTCGGCGCGTGACCAGGTATGGTTCGCGCGCGGGCGCTCGATCCGGATCGAGGTGGAAGGCGCACCGCTGCCGACCCAGCTCGACGGCGACGTCGTGGGCACGACGCCGCTCGACATCCACGTGATGCCGGGAGCGCTCACCGTGTTCGTCGACCCGAAGACGGCACCGGGGGCCAGCCGTGGCTGAGCGCCTGCTGCTCGTCAGCGCGGATGACGCCGTCGCCTTCGCCGCCGGCGTGCTCGTCGAGCGGGGGGTGGAGCTGCTGCGCGAGCGGGACGGCACGACCGGGCTCGCCGCCGCCCTGCGGTTCCGGCCCGACGTGGTGGTGTGGGACGAGGACGCGGTGGCGGTCGATCAGCCGCTCGTGGCACGGCTGCACGCCAGTGGAGCGGCGGTGCTCGCGATCGCGCCAGCCGGGGACCCCGCGGCAGGGGTGCGGGCGCTACGAGACGGGGCGGAGCAGTTCGTCGCCAAGCCCGTGGATCCGGAGTATCTCGCGGCGGCCGTCGCCCGCGCGGTGGACGCCAGCCGGTGGCGGCGCGTCGCCGAGCGGGGCGGAGAGCCGCACCAGCCGCGCACGCTGGCTGAGGTCGAGCGTGAGCAGATCGAGCGTGCGTTGCGTTACCATGGCAGCAACCGGACCCGGGCGGCGCGGGAGCTCGGTATTTCGCGCGCCACGCTGATCAACAAGATTAGGGTCTACGCCCTCGACCTCTGAGGTAGAACATGCGCAAGCCGGAGCTGAAGGAGCACGACGGGATGGTGTGCCGCGCCTGCGGCAACGAGGAACGCGCGTCGGAGGGGTATCCCTGCTCCGACTGTGGCACGTTCATCTGTTTGATTTGCACCTTTCGGGGGGTCACGCGCTGCAAGGCGTGTGAGGAAAAAGTGAAGACCGCCTCGCGCGCCTAGCCGCGGCGCCGCTCGATGTCCTTCGTCAGCTCTTCCGGCGCGGTGCCGAGCTCGCGGGCCAGCCGCGCCGTCGCGTCGGCCGCGCCGGGCCACTCGCGCGCCGCGGCGAGCGCCTGCAGGGCGATTTCGGCGATCGCATTGGTGCGTTCTTCCAGTGTCTGGGTCCGCTCCGCGACCTCCCGCGCCAGCCAGCCCTCGAGCTCGCGGCGGTCGATCTCGAGCTGGCGCTTCCGCAGCGCCCCCTGCAACGAGACCTCCAGCTCCTCCAGATCGAGGGGCTTGATCAGGTAATCGTACGCTCCCAATCGCAGACACTCGATCGCGGTCTTGGGCTCGTTGATCGCGGTCAACATGATGATGGCGAGATCGGGCAGGGTGGCCAGTGCCTTCGGCACCAGCTCGACACCGGTCATCCCGGGCATGCGGATATCGGACAGCATCGCCGAGGGGCGTTCCTTGGCGATCAGCTCCAGGGCGGCCGCGCCGCCGTCGGCCTGCAGGACGCGATAGCCGATGCGCCTCAGAAAGCGGTCCAGCGCCTGGCGAATGCCAAGCTCGTCGTCGACGACGAGGATCGTGGTTGGTTGCACGACCCGAAGCTATTTGGCCTCCACAAGGGGAGCAAGCGCGACTATCTTCGCCGCGTGACGCCCCCGCCCGCGCCGAGCCTCACCGCCGTTCGCGGAATCCTCGTGGGACACTGGACGCACCCGACCGGCGCCACGGGCTGCACCGTGATCCTGGCTCCACCGGGCGGGATGCGCGCCGCCGCCGCCCTGCGCGGACGCGGCACGGGCACGCGCGAGCTCGATGCACTCGATCCGCGCCACATCGTCGGCCACGTGGACGCGATTCTCCTCGCCGGCGGCTCGGCATTCGGACTCGGCGCCGCCGACGGCGTGATGCGCTGGCTGCGGGAACGACGGCGCGGTTTCCCGGTCCGGGCCAACGAAGTGGTGCCGATCGTCCCGACCGCGGTAATCTTCGATCTGGGCAACACGGGAGGGGCCTCCGCCTGGCCCGGCCCCGACGACGCGGCCCGGGCGTGCGACGCGGCGGCCATCGAGGTGGCCGAAGGCGTGGTGGGTGTCGGCGCCGGGGCGACGGTGGGGAAGGCCGCCGGAATCAAGTGGGCGATGAAAGGCGGGGTGGGCTCCTGGGCCGTGCAGGCCGGTGACGTGATCGTGGGGGCGCTGGTCGTCGTCAACGCGGTGGGCGACGTGCGGGACGGGCGCGGCGCCATTCTCGCCGGCGCGAGAACCGAGCGCGGCGGCTTTCTCGATTCGCAGCGCTTCCTCGCCCAAGGCGGGACCCCGTTCGGTCCGGAACCCGAGCCGACCGCCAATACCACGCTCGCCGTCATCGTGACCAACGCCGCGCTGGACAAGGTGGCGCTCGAAGCATTGGCGCACGCCGGCTCCGACGCCCTGGCCCGTCGCATCACGCCCTACGGCACCCTGTTCGACGGCGACGTCGTGTTTGCCGCGAGCACGGCGGCCGTGCGGCCCGCCTCCCCGCTCCAGGCGGAAGCCCTGGCGGCCGAAGCCGTGCCCGAGGCGCTGGAGCGCGCCGTGCGACTCGCGCGCGGCAACTCCGTCACGCCCGGGCTCGCTCCATGAACGATCGGCTGGCTCGGGCGCTCGACGACCTGCGGCGCAAGTGGGTGCCCGATCTGCGGCAGGGCGTGTTCGATGTGACGGTCGAGGGCCATCGGCTCTCGGGACATACGACCAGTCGCGAGGCGTTGGTGGAGCTGCGGCGGCTGGCGGGTGAAGCGTCCTTTGCCGTGGAGGCGACGTTGCTGCCGGACGCGTCGGTCGAGGACGGCGGCGCGGCGGTGGTGACGGCGGCGGTGGCGCCGTTGCTGCAGCACCCCGGGGTCACCGCGCCACGCGTGAGCGAAGCATTGCACGGAGAGCCGCTCGCCGTGCTGCAACGACGCGAGGACTGGCTGCGCGTGCGCGGGGGAGACGGCTATCTCGGATGGACGCATGCCGGGTATGTGAGCATCGGCTCGATCGATTGGCTCGAAGACTGGCTGGCCCGCGCCACCGCGCGCTCGCTCGGCTGCGAGCTCGAGCTGCAGGGGGCGCGGCTCCGGCTCCCGATCGGCGCCCGGCTGGCCGCGCGCCGGGACGGCGCCGTCGAGGCCGCCGACGGACGCCTGGCCCGCGTCGCGGGCGGGATCGTGCGGCCCCTGATCGAGCTGCACGCGGAAGCGCGTCTCATCGCCCCGCCGGAGCTGGCACGGCGCTGGTTCGGCGGGGCGCCCTATCTCTGGGGCGGGCGCACCGAATGGGGCCTGGACTGCTCGGGACTGGCGCAGACGATTTACGCGGCGCGCGGGGTCGCGTTGCCGCGCGACAGCGATCAGCAATTCGGCGTGGGCGTCGAGGTCCCGCTGGCGTCGCTTGGGGCCGGATACCACGCCGGCGACCTGCTGTTCTTCGCGGAGGAGGGCCGCGTGGGGCACGTGGCGCTGTGGGCGGGCGCCGGCCGCATCGTGCACGCCACGCTGTCGCGCGGCGGCATCGTGACCGAGGAGTTGTTCGGGGATGTGCCGCGGCTGCGACGCCTGCGGGACCAGCTGGTGGGCGTGCGGCGCATGGAGCGACGTTAGGTTTCGTGCATGCGGCTGATCCTGTTCGATATCGACGGCACGATTCTCCTCACCGACGGGGCCGGGCGACGCGCGATTCATCGCGCGCTGCTCGAGGAAATCGGGACGGCCGGGCCGATCGAGTCGTATCGATTCGACGGCAAGACGGATCCCCAGATCGTGCGCGAGCTGCTCGCGCACGCCGGCCATCCGGACGCGGGACGCGCCGATCGCGTGCAGGCGGTCTGTGACCGGTATCTCGGACTGCTCGAAGCGGAATTGACCAGCCCGGCCCAGCAGACGCGGGTCATGGCCGGGGTGATGGAGCTGCTCGCCGCCCTCGCCGCCTTCGAAGCCGAGCGGCACGTCCTGGTCGGACTGCTCACCGGCAATCTGGAGCGCGGGGCGGCGATGAAGCTCCGGTCGGCGGGAATCGCGCCGACCCGGTTTGCGCTGGGGGCCTACGGCTCCGACGCCGCGCACCGCCCCGAACTCCCCGCCATCGCCCGCCGCCGCGCCGAGGCATTGCTCGGGACCTCGCTGTCCGGCCGGGACGTCGTGATCGTGGGCGATACGCCCGATGACGTGGCGTGCGCCCGGCCCATCGACGCGCGTACGATGGCCGTCGCCACCGGCTGCTTCGATGCCGCCGCGCTCCGGACTGCGGGCGCCACGCACGTCTTCCCCGATCTCTCCGACACCCGGGCGGTGCTTGACGCCCTGCTCGCGTGACGCGCGGGCGCCCCCGGGACGAGCTCGAGCTCAAGACCCGAGTCGCCGACCTGGCCGGGCTGCGGCGCGCGCTGCGAGCGGCGGGCGCCCGGCTCGAATTTCAGGGGCGGATGACCGATCGACGCTACGACCGCGCGCGTGAGTTGACGCGCCGCGATCACGTGCTGCGGCTGCGCGTGTATCAGCCGGCCGGCCGGCGCCGCGCCCACGCCGTGCTGACGTGGAAAGGGCCGGCCAGTGCGCGTCGTGGGTATCGGCATCGGAGCGAGCTGGAATTCGCCGTGTCCGATCCGGATGCGCTGCGCACCCTGCTGGAGCGCTTGCGCTACCGTGTCACCCTGGTCCTCGATCGCCGGATCGAGGTGTTTCGCCTGGGGGGGGCCATGCTGCGGCTGGAGCGGTTCCCGGGGATGGACACGCTGCTCGAGGTCGAAGGGTCGGCGGCCGCGATGGAGCGCGCCATCAAGGCCCTCGGACTGCCGCGGCAACAGTTCCTGTCCGAATCGTTGCCGTACTTCACCCGAGCCTACCGCCGGCGCACCGGCCGGCCTGCGCGTCTGGCCTGGGGCGCGTCGTGAACCTGGTAGTGCCCGAAGTGGGACCGGCGCTGGGGCGACTGATCGTTCCCCGACGACTCACCGAGCCATGGGTTCCACTCGACGACGTGCGGGAGGAGCTCGCGACGCGCGTGATGGAGTGCGCCGGGGCGGCCCGGCGCGATGCGGCGGACGCCGCACCCGCACGCGCCCTCACCCAGCTGGACCGCGCCGCATGGAGCGGGGCCTGGGAAGCAGCCGTGCGCCGGACCGCGGAGCGGGTGGCGGCGGCACTGGATCGCGAGATCGTGCTCGCGGCGCGGCGCGTCCGGATGTCGCGCCGGCGGCACCCGGGTCTCCTGCTCAGCGCCGCGGAGCGGCGCGCGCTCGCGGCCCGGCTCGCCTCGGGTGGCGATGGATTCGAGCAGGCGCTGAACGGCGTCGGCCGCGCGACCGACGTGCTGCGCCAGGTATGGCCGGGCGATCCGGAGCTGCGCGGCGAGTGGCAGGAAGGACAGCTGCTCGCCGCCCGCCGGCTCGAAGCGGCATGGCTCGCTTTGGAGGCGCAAGTCGAGGGCGAGCGCCCGCGCTGGGCGCCGGAGCTGCAAGCGATTTTGTCGTGGCGGCCCGCGCTGTGGCCCATGTTGGCCATCTGGGCGCCGCTCGCCACCCTCGCCATCTGGCTTGGCCTCGTCCTCGGTGGCTACCTTCCCGCTCCCGCATGGCTCGCCGATCGATTGGGATTCTGACCGTGTTGGTGGGGTTGTCCGGCTCGATGGCCGGTCAGCTCCGCCCGCTCGCGGTGCGCGTCTCGGGTCCCGTGGGACTCGATTCGCTCGCGCGCCTGGGGTTCGAAGTGTCGGGCGTCCGCCGCACGGCGACCGGATTCGAGGCGCTGGTGGTGGCGTCGGAGGTCACGGAGCGGCTGCTCGCGACGCGGGGGTTCTTCGCGGCGCCGGTGCCGGGGGCCCCGTCCGCGGGCGCGGCGGGCGACAGCTTCACGGTGTACCGGTCGTTCGACAAGCCGCTTACGGGCATCCGGGCCACGCTGGCGGCCTGGGCCGCCGCGGACACGGTGATCCACGTGGATTCCATCGGCGCATCGATCGAGGGCCGGCCGATCCTGGCGGTGAAGATCGGCGACCCGGGCGACGCCCCCAGCCGGCCCAACGTGCTGTTCATGGCGACGCACCACGCGCGCGAATGGGTGTCGACCGAGATGGCGATGCGGCTGATCCGCTGGCTGGCGGACTCGGTGTCGCCCGCGCTGCGCGCCACCCGGGACATCTGGGTGATTCCGGTCGAGAATCCGGATGGCTACCAGTACTCGTTCACCGCCGACCGGCTGTGGCGGAAGAACCGGCGCGCCAACGGCGACGGCAGCTTCGGGGTGGACCCCAACCGCAATTACCCGGCCTTCTGGGGCCTGGACGATGTCGGATCGAGCCCGCTCACGGTCACCGAGACCTACCGGGGCGCGGCGCCCGCCTCCGAGCCCGAGACCCAGTCGATCGTCGCGTTTCACGCGGCGCACCCGCCCGTGGTGTCCCTGTCCTATCACACCTACAGCGGACTGCTGTTGTACCCGTACGGGTTTCGCGCCGGCGCCTTCGCGCCGGATCTGCCGGTGTACCGCGCGCTGGCGGGCACCGACCTGGCGCCGGCGGTGCGCGACAGTGTGCCGGGGTCGTTCCTCGACCGCTATCACCCGGGCCCGGGATGGAATCTGTATGCGACCAACGGCGAGTACACCGATTGGGCCTATCGGGCTCACGGCACGCTGGCGTTCACGCCCGAGCTGACGAGCGGGTGTTGCACGCCCGATTCGGGACTGTACTACGGGTTCGTCTTCCCCGACGACTCCACGCTCATCGCGCGTGTGTTCCGCGACAACCTGCCGTTCGCGCTGGCCGCGATCGTCGCGGCCGGGGCCCCGGCGCAGGCAGCGGGGCCGACCGGAGCGGTGCCCACGCCGCCGCGCGTCGAGTCGGTGTGGCCGGAAGCGTGGGTGAGTCTCCCGGCGTCGGGCCCGGCGCCGTTCACGCTCACCGTGCGCAAGTCGACCGGAGTCGTCGTGACCCGCTCCCTCTCGGCGGACTCGCTGGCGCGCGGGACCGTGCGCACGCTGTGGCGCTCGGACGTGAGCGGAGACGCGGCGCGCGCGCTGCGCGTGGACGGGGCGGGACTCGAAGCGGAGCTCATCTCGGTGGCGGGCGCGGAAACCGCGGACGTCGGCTGGACCGGCTGGGCGGTCACCAACAATGCGCTGATGGGCGTATTTGCCTGGGCCACGAACACCGATGACACGCTGACCTCGCCAGCCGTGAATCTCGCCGGCCGCGCGCGGCTCTGGCTCCAGTTCTGGACCAAGCATCGGGGCTCGACCTTCAGCCCTGAGCAGCACGGCCTGGTCCAGGTGTCGGCGGACAGCGGGCTCACCTGGAGCGACGTGGCCCTGATCGTCGGCGATGGCCCGGCGTGGTATCCGATGCGCGTCGATGTGCCGCAGCTGGCCGGTGCGCGGGCCGCTCGCGTGCGCTTCGTGTCGGCCGGGTACACCTGGTGGCTGGATGCGGTGGGGTTCGCGAGCGATTCCACGGCGGCGCTCGACCCCCTCGGTCCAGCCGCCGCCCTGGAGGTGTCGGAGAACCCGGTGCGCGGCGGTCAGGTGGTGGTCTCCTGGCCTGCCGGTACGGGAGCTCCGCGCCTCGGCGTGTACACGCTCACCGGTGCGCGGCTGGTGCAGTCCACCCTCGCGCCCGGCGCCACGGAATACGTATGGGATTTGACCGCGGGGGGGCGTCCGGTTTCCAACGGAGCGTATCTCGTGATTCTCGAGCTGGACGGTCGTGTGCTGCGCCGGCGGCTGTTCGTCACCCGATGACCGTGCCTGGGGCCGGCGTGGGTGGCGTGGGCGTCGACCTGGTGGAGGTCGCGCGGGTGCGGGTGATGCTCGCCGAGAAGGGTCCGCATGTGTTCGAACGCTTGCTGACGCCGGCCGAAGCGGCCTATTGCCGGTCCAGGACGGATCCGGCCGAGAGCGTGGCGGTGCGGCTCGCGGCCAAGGAGGCGGTCTACAAGTCGCTGCAGGGGAGCGCGGCGGCGCGCGGCATCGGGTGGCGCGAGATCGAGGTCGTGCGCGACGAGGATGGCCGGCCCGAGGTGGCGTTATCCGGGCTCGCTGCCGCGCGCGCTCAAGAAATGGGAGTCACGCGAGTCCTCGTGTCCCTGTCTCATACGCACGAGGCGGCGATCGCGGTCGCAGTTGCTTCCCGGTAGGTGAGGGTCTAGAATACTGGGTCCCTTTCTGAGAATCATTCTCATTTACTGTAACACCTTCCTCTGCCTCAGTTTCCTCGTCCAAGCGATGGACTCGGTGTCCGTCGCGCGCCGCATCGTCGCTGCCGCCGAGTTGGCGGCAAAGGAGTACGCCGTAGGTGTGCCGACGGCGGGCGGCCGGGTCACGGCGCCCGAAGAGGTGAACGAAGCCCGGCTGTTTCTCGATCAAGCCCGGCTCGACGTGCACGCGCTGCCGGCCGGTGTGCGCGGGTATGCCGACAGCACCCTGGTCGAGTTGCGTGCGCTGCTCGAGCGCACGGCGCCTCCCGCCGAGTTGAACCGGATCGCGACGGCGCTGGGGGAGCGGCTGGCGGAGGCGGTGGGCGGTGCCGTGACGCCGATTCCGGCCAGCCCGCCCTCCCTCGCGCGCGGCCGGGAGGTCTATCTCGGGCAGTGCGCGGTGTGTCACGGCGAGTCGGGTCGCGGGGACGGGCCCGGGGCCGCACAGCTCAAGCCGCCGCCCGCGAGTCTGGCAGACCCCCGGATCATGGGGGCCGTGTCCCGTCTCGACGTGTATCGCCGCGTGCTGCTCGGCGTCGCCGGGACGGCGATGCCGGCGTTCGAGCGGGCGCTACGGGAGGACGACCGCTGGGCCGTGGCCGCGTACGTGCTCACGCTGCAATATGGCGGCTCGCCCGATGCCGCCGTGTTCGCCGCCGTGCGGCGGCAGCTCGACTCCGCCGTCTCGCTCCGGTCGGACAAGATCGCCTTTGACGCCTATCTCACCTTCGAGCAAGTCGAGACCGGAATCCGGGCGATGAACGCTGCGCTGGCGGCCCGCCTGGAGGACGAGTTTGGGCGTCTGCGTTTGGAGGCGGCGGCCGGAGCGGACGGGCGCGCGCTGCAGACCATCCAGCGGGAGTTGTTGACCGATCTCGAGCACGCCGAGCGCCTGGTCACGGATCGGGGCTCGAGGGCGAATCTCCTCGTGTCCTCGTTCCTGCTGCTCGTGCGCGAGGGATTCGAGGCCATTCTCGTCATCGCCGCCTTGATGACCTTCCTGACGCGGGCCGGCGCACCGGAGCGCCGGCGCGACGTCGCGCGCGGCGCGGGGGCGGCGGTGCTGGCGAGCATCGTGACCGCGGTGCTGTTCGAGCTGCTGGTCGACACGGGTACAGGGCAGCGGGAGGCGTTCGAGGGATTCACGATGCTGGCCGCCACGGCCGTCCTGTTCTACGTGAGCTACTGGCTCTTGTCCAAGATCGCAGCCGACAAGTGGAACGCCTTCCTGAAGAGCAAGATGCAGACGGCGCTCAGCTCGGGATCGGCGCTCGCGCTCGCCTCGGTCGCGTTCCTCGCGGTGTACCGGGAAGGGATGGAGACGATTCTGTTCTACAAGGCGCTGCTGGCCTCGGGCGGCGTGGGCGGCGCCGGAGCCGTAGTGGGTGGCATCGCGATCGGGTCGGTCGCCCTGGTCGGGGTGTACGTCGCGGTCATGCGTTTGGGGCTCCGCCTCCCCATGAAGCCGTTCTTCGCGGTGACCGGCGCGCTGCTCTACTACATGGCGTTCGTGTTTGCGGGGAAGGGGATCGCCGAGTTGCAGGAAGGACGCATCGTGGGGACGACGGTGATCCCGGCGTTGCAGTGGCTGCGGGTGCCGGTGCTGGGGATCTATCCCACGGTGCAGTCGCTGGCGCTGCAGGGCGTGCTGGTCGTGTGCGCCGCTCTCGCGGTGATCGTGATGCTGCGCCCGGGCGTGTTGTGGCGGCGACGCAGCCCTGGTTGACCCGCCGTTGACATCCCCTCGCCATCTTGCCGGTGATGAAGACCCCTCTCTACATTGAACACATGTCTCCCGCGGCGATGATGACGGCGGACGAGCTGCTGCGCTTGAACCTCCCGGACAAGCGGACCGAGCTGGTACGTGGTGTCCTGGTGGTGAGAGAGCCGGCGGGATACCGCCATGGCGCGGTCACGATGAATCTTGCGGTGGCGATCAATGACTTTGCCCGCCCCCGCAAGCTGGGCCTGATATTGGCTGCCGAGACCGGCTTCAAGCTGTTCACCAACCCCGACACCGTTCGCGCGCCGGATATCGCGTTCATTCGATCGGACCGGGTTCCGGAGCCCCCGCCCGCCGGCTTTCCGGCCATGGCGCCCGATCTCGCGGTGGAAGTCCTCTCGCCCGACGACCGGCCCGGCGCAGTGCTGGAAAAAGTGGGGGATTGGCTCAACGCCGGCGTCCGGCTGGTGTGGGTCGTCGACCCGATGCGCGGACTGGCTCGCGTCTACCGCGCCGACGGCACGGAAACCCTCCTCGCCGCCGGCGACGCGCTCGATGGCGAAGACGTGTTGCCGGGATTCGTTTGCCCAGTGGCTGACGTTCTGTAATCCACAGGGCGGTCGGCCGGTCGGCTCGAGGCCCACGTTCGCGAGCTAGCGCGTCGCCTTCGTTCGGCGAGGGAGGCGCCGGATTTGCCGAATGGCTCGAGCCGCCGGGGAGTGCTGGACGTGGTAGAGATCCCAGGCGAGTTGGAGGTTGAGCCAAAACTGGGCCTCGATGCCCAAGAGACGCTCCAGGCGCAGCGCCGTGTCCGGGGTCACGCCGCGCTTGCCGTGCACGAGCTCGTTCACTCGCGGGTAGGAGACCCCCAACTTCTCGGCCAAGTCGGCCTGGCTCAGGCCCAGGGGCTTGAGAAACTCCTCCCGCAGCATCTCGCCCGGGTGGGTCGGTGTTCCATGCGTCGGGACTCGTACCATTCGTGCCTCCTCGAGCGCTCCGTCAGTGGTAATCGGTGATCTCCACCCGCTCCGGTCCCTCATCGGTCCAGATGAAGCAGATCCGGTATTGGTCGTTGATCCGGATGCTGTGCTGCCCCTGCCGGTTCTGACTGAGCGCTTCCAGATGGTTCCCCGGCGGGATCCGGAGGGAGGCCAGCGAGACCGCGGCGGCGCGTGGCTCAGATTTGGGCTCGATGATGCCGTACGAGCATTTCACGTCTGGCAAGCGTGCGATGAACTGGTGATCGCCGTCTATCGCGTGACCGGATCGTTCCCCCGTCACGAGCTCTACGCGCTCACCTCACAGACGCGGCGGGCGGCTTTTTGCGCCTGGCAAGCTATGGAGCGAACATCTCCTGCAGGACGGCCAGCACGCGTGCCAGGGTGCCTGCTCCCAGCCGCCCGAGGGGTTGGAGGAGTCGTTCTTGGTCGACCGTGCGCAACTGGTCTAGCACGACGTGGCCGACCTTGCCCGCGAACCGGCACGGCACGCGAAACGGATAGGGATGGCTGCCGGTGGTCATCGGCGCCACAATGAAAGTGCGGAGATGGGCGTTGAGTTCGTCGGGCGAGACCACGACACAGGGCCGCGCCTTGCGAATCTCGCGGCCGCGGGTGGGATTGAGATTGATCAAGCAGACATCGCCGCGGCGTACGGCTTCGGCTACCACGTCCACGCCCGCGCGTCGAACCGGGTAGTGGTGACCGGTTCGAGCAGGCCATCCCCGCCACGTTCGCGCAGTCGCGTGGCCGCCTCGGCCCACCCTGCGCGAGGGCCGACGGCGGGGGCGATGACGATCGCCCCGGGCCGGACGCGCAATTCGACCTCGTCGGAGAGGCCGGCCTCCTCGATCACGGGCTTCGGCAGGCGGATGCCGCGCGAGTTCCCAATGCGGACCAAGCGGGTCTTTATCACGGTGATTACAGTGTAATCACACTCGCAGATCGGGTCAAGCGCCGGCAGGCCGAGCTCCCAATCCACGTCCGCGTCATCCCGGCGTAGGGATCGGACACCCGGTTGTAGTAGACTCCTTCCCCCGCGGGCCAGGCGATGAGCGTGCTGGGCCCCCCCGGCAGCTGAGCGTCCGCCGGGCTCCCGGTCGTCCAGCTGCTCGCCTCGGCTAACCCCCGCCAGTTGTAGTGCAACACCCGCGCGTCCGCGAACCGGTTGTCCAAGACCGCGACCGGGGCATCGATACCGAGCGCATGGACGTAGCGGACCGTGCCGTAACTCGGCGCCCCACCCGTGAGCACGTCGAGCCCGCTGGTGGCTCCTCGACCAGCACCTGATTCCCGTCCCACACCGTGCGCTGCAGGTAGGAGATGCACACCGTGGCGTCGTTGCAGGTGAACCACATCCCGCTGTTGTCGCGCCGAGAGCGCTCCAACACCCGGCGCCCCAGGGCGTCGTACCAATACTCCGACCACCCGTCGCCCGCCGTGTTGTCCTGCTGACTGAAGGCGAGCCGGTTGTCCACCGTGTAGTAGGAGTTCGTGGCCCTCTGGGTCGCGCTGCCGATGCACGGGTCGTGCACCTCCCCGGACCGGATCACGTTGCCGCCAGCCGCAGGGCTCGAATCGCCGGTCTGGTACAGGGTGTCCCGGTAAAAGGGATTGCTGCACGGGGTGGGCACGTCGCCGCGCCGCCAGGTGAGCAGGCCGTGGGTATCGAAGGTGCTGCGCTGCGGCGGCGTGGTCTGGCTGGCCAGGTTGCGCGTATGGTTGTACCACACGTTGCCGAAGCCGTCGGGGCGGAACTCCTCCGCCTTCCAGTTCCCGGTGTTCAGCTCATATGCCTCGGAGGCCAGGACGGCGCCGAAACCGTACGCGGTGGTGGTGCGCTTGGTGAGGTGGTTGAGCGCGGCGCTCTGGGTGCGCGCCTCGAGCACGCGGCCCTGGGCAACAGCTATCGGATGCGCGATCACGCCGAGCTTCGCCAGGCGCTCTACCCCCAGCCCGATGACCGTGCCCTCAAGCGCCCCCGCCCTGGACCCGGGCATGAGAACCACCGAGTGCGGCTGGTGCTTTTCCTTGCGTTTCTGGGTTACCAGGGCTCCACTGTCGGTGAGAGCTTCACTCTGGGCACCCCAAAGCCATCTCCAATTCGGCGAGACCAGGACAAGAGCACGCCTTCGCCATCGAACTCGAACGCATACGCTATCGCCGACCAATAAGGTGTCATGCTGCGTGCATTCCTCGAAATGATCGTCAAGCGAACTCCCCAGCCCGCCGGAACTCTGGAGATGACCGTGTCGATCGGCCATGACGGTGGAGCCTTACGGGTCCAGGCTGCAATGATGCGTGAAGCGTCCGAAACTGGTTGCTCGTGACCCGGAAAGACGTATTGAAAGGAGCCATACATGTCCGCCAGAACCGCAAGCCTCTCCGCGAGGACTCTCAGAGTTCCGGGACCAAGTGAATCGGGTCGAAGCACTTTGGCTGCGTAGAAGAGTTGTGGGTCCGTGAACCCCCCGAGTCGAATCACTGTGTCTCCGACCAAACCTACCAAGTAGGGGTGGGAGTGGTCCGAGGGGATAAATGCGCGTGCAATTCGGAGACGCGAGGACACAACTGGTCCCTTCTCAAGCGTCACAGATTCTTGAGCAAGCCCGTAATCCGCGCGCCTGTTGTACAGGGCAAACTCACTGCGTACCTGGTTGACAACAGCAAGTCGAACAGGTCCTTCATTCGATTGTTGACCACTATTGCCCTGCCCCCACCAGGTAACCGGGACCGTCAGCATCGTCAACGCTGCAAGTCCGCAGTACCGCGCCACTCGTCCAATCGTCATAGTACCTCTATTGTCGCTAACGTCACGGTGTGATCAAGCCGAGCCCAACATCCTTTCGAGCCTTGTTCTCGACCATTCTGGCGCAGCGTTCATTACGGCCGCAACTGTTCTGGTGCGCCGCCTCGTGAGTAATCGCAGCCACCGAATTCATGAGTACGCCGTCCATCTGAGTAACCCTATTGAAATCGCCTGGATCGATCGTGATTGTCGCTCCCTTCCCATGCCCAGGTACGGGAGCGTTTGGATCCCAGCAACCCCCTATCGAGCCTGGACAGGCGATCGCGGCGTCACCTTGCACGATGAGAACGTAGTCTGTGCTTTGTTCGATATTGGAAAGCTGCTGATCGCAAGTCTGCGACTTGGCTCGACAGTTGGCCACCTTGCCCCTTATGTTCGGGGCGACTTCGAGCGTGTCCCCCTTCAACCCGAAAGGATCCGCAAACGTGACCGGGTTACCGCCGGCAAACCCGTACTGATTCATCCCCCCCGGCGATCCCGATCGGATCTTCCTGCGTAAACCGCCCGCTCGCCGGATCATAATACCGATTCCGCCGATACAGCATCCCCGTCCCATCCTGACCGTTTTGGGGGAGGCTCCCGATCCAGGTCCGCGTCATCCCCGC
>CAZRGT010000018.1:0-15554 GCA_964599725.1 uncultured Gemmatimonadaceae bacterium
TCCGCCGCGTCGACGGGGAGCGTCAGCCGGACGTTCAGGCCGCCGGTGGGCGGCGCCGCGATCTCGAACGTGCCGCCGAGCGCGGTGACGCGTTCCCGCATTCCCGCGAGCCCGAGGTGGCCCTCGCGCTCGGCACGCGCCAGATCGAAACCCGGCGGCAGGCCCCGGCCGTCGTCCGATACCTCGAGCGACAGCCGCCCGGCGCCGTTGGCGATCCGCACCGCTACCCGCGTCGCGGCTGCGTGGCGCGCCACATTGGCTAGCGCCTCCTGCATCGCCCGAAACAGCGCGAGCTCGGCGCGCTCGCCGAGCGGGGGGACCTCGAGCGGCGCCTCGATGGCCGCGGGGATCCCGGTCCGCGCCGTGAACGCCTCCACCAACGATCGCAGTGCGGGCGCCAGGCCTAAGTCGTCGAGCAGTGCCGGGCGCAGCTGCTCGGTCACGCGGCGAATGCTCTGCATGCCCGTGTCGATCAGGTCGACCGCGCGTGCCACGCGGCCACCGAGCGCGGGATCGAGCCGCTCGGCCAGCAGGCCGAGCTCCAGCTTCACCGCCGCCAGAACCTGCGCCGTCTCGTCGTGCAGCTCGAGCGACAGCCGCCGCCGCTCCGCTTCCTGCTGCTCCACCATCATCGCCGAGAGCTGCGCCAGCCGTCGGTACAGGTCGGCGTTCTCCAGCGCCGCGCCGATCTGGCTCCCCAACGCCCGGAGGAATGCTTCATCGAGGGCGGTGAATGGGTCCCGCGCGTCTCCGACCAACACCAGAACTCCCGTGGCTCGCTCGCCGCGCAGGATCGGCAACAGCGCCGCGTAGGAGTACCGGCGCGGCACGTCGGGGCGCGGGTCCGGCCAGTCGCGCCGAAACCCCGGTCGGCCGGTCGCGATCGCATCCGCCGCCGCGCCGGCGACGCGTGTCGGTACGACCAGACCCGCCCAGGCGACGCACGCCCCGGCGCCGGCGAGATAGCGGGGTTGGTCGTCGGTGAGCGTGACCATGGCGCTGCCGCGGACCGCGGGCAGCGCGAGCGGTCGCTCGAGCAGGGTCGCGAGTCCGTCGCCGGCGCCGCGCTGCGGCTGGAGGTCGCCCGACAGAGCGGACAATGCGGCGAGGCCGCGCCGCAGCTCATCCTGGACCAGCACCAGGATCCCGGCGCCCGTCGCCAGCAGGAACAGAATGTCGAGGTAGTAGCCCCACGGGCTCCACGCCCCGCGCGCGCGCAGGAACGGATAGTCGAGGTGGTGCAGTCCCCACGCGAGCAAGGCAGCGGAGAGCAACGCCGCCCCCGTCGCGCGGACCCGCCGGTAATAGAGGAAAAAGGTGCCGCCCGTCCATAGGGTGACGAGGCTGAGGAACAGCACCGCCGGCCCGGACGCCAGCAGGAAATTGTCCAGCCGGTAGATCGCCACGTAGGACCAGACCGGCGGGAACGCGAGCAGCGTGGCGTAGCGCCAGCGCCATGCGAGCTGGCGGGAGAAGACCAGCGCGGCCCACAGCAGCGCGAGTCCGGTCCAACCCGTCAGCACCTGGTGCCAGTACAACCAGATCCACTGCTGCGAGGCGAGGAAGCTCGCGATGGCGCCGACGCGCAGCAGGTACAACAGCCAGGCCAGGGCCCACCACCCGAGGTACGGCTTGCGGTAGCGGCGGTACAGGAAGCCGCACAGCAGCGCGAGCCCCAGGGTGATGGCGGCCAGCAGCATCGCCGCGTGGAGCTCGATCCCGGTTGTTTGGCTCGTCACCTGGTCCACGGCTTCGAATCTACACGGCGGCCCGGGCGTTATGTTCTCGTCGATGCCCGACATCGCTCCGCTTCATCCCCAGATCGTCCACTTCGTCATCGCCCTCTGCTTCGTGGGCGTGGCGTTCCGCTGGCTGTCGCTCACCAACAAAGTTCCGTTTGCGGCTCCGGCGGCGGCGTCACTCGTACTGCTCGGCACCATCGCGGCAGTGCTCGCCGTGCACTCCGGACTGGACGCGCATGGTCCGGTCGAGCGCATTCCCGGGGTACGCGCGGCGGTGCAAGCGCACGAGGCGTGGGGGCTCCGCACGCGCAACGTGTTTCTCGCCGTCGCCGCGCTCGAGATCCTCGGGTTGGTACTCGCGCGGGTTCGGCCGACGATGCGGCGCTGGGCGGAGATCGGCTCGGCGATCGTGGGGCTCGCGGGGGGCTTCGTATTGTACGAAGCGGCGGAGCACGGCGGCGAGCTGGTCTACTCCTATGCCGGCGGCGTGGGGATCCGCTCCGGGGATACGACCGACATCCAACGGCTGCTCGTGGCGGGACTGTACGAGCAGGCGCTGGTCGACCGGGCGCAAGGCAGGTCCGCGGAGGCGGCCGGTCTGATCGAGCAGCTGGCTCGGCGCGCGCCCGGCGATACGGCGGTACTGCTGCTGCGCATCGAATCGCAGCTCGTCGACCGCCACGATCCGCAGGGAGCCCTCGCGGCTCTGGAGGGTCTCACGCTGCCCGCCGACAACCAGCGCCTGCGCGTTCAGGCCGGGTTGCTCGCGGCGGACGCACTCGTGGCCGCGGGAAGCCCCGACTCGGCGCGCGCCGTGCTGCGGGCCCTGGTGGCGGAGTTCCCGATGTCCCAACGCCTCAAGGATCGCCTGGCCCACCTCGGCGGCTGACCCTCGGAGCGATCGGTCGTCAGGCCTCGGCCAGCAATAGCCGCTGGGCGACGGCCGCCGGGAGACCGTCCACCGTGACGGTCTTGCGTCGCCCCGTGGCGCCACGAACGATGGCAATCGCCCGGCGCGTCACGCCCAGTCGCTCGGCCAGAAACCGGATCAGCTCCGCGTTGGCGGCGCCGTCGACCGGCGGTGCCGCCAGCCGGATACGAATCGCGTCGCCGTGGCGGCCCGCGATCTCGGTGATCCGGGCGCGCGGCACCACGTGCACGACGATGGTCGTCAGAGTAGTACGCTGAAGACGAACCGCTTCAAAAGCCACAACACGAGCAGCGCGACGAGCGGGCTCAGGTCGACCATCCCGGTGGGCGGCATCAGCCGGCGGATCGGCTCGATGATCCAGTCGGTCAGCCAGTACACGGGACGCATCCATCGGGCATAGCGGAAGGCGCCGAGCCAGGACGCGATCACCCGGACGAAGATGGCGAAGTACAGCACGTCGAAGGCCATCGCGACGCCCAGGGCCACCAGATTCCGGGCACCGCCATGCGCCGCCCCTTGGAGGCTGGACCAGGCGCCGACGAGCCATTGAGCGAGGGATACGACGAGAACTCCCAGGATCGCGACGCCGATGACGAGCCACCACCCCGCTTGAATGGGGTTGCCGCCGCTGCGGACCACGCGTCGTTCGATGGGGCGCACGAGGGAGTCGGTCGTCTGGCGCATCGTTTTCCCCAGCGCGCTGAAGGGGGACACCCGACGCGTGCGCACCAACCAGGACGCGACAGCAATGAGGACGGCGAGGGCAAACGCGGCAAAGACCGCGTAGCGCACCGCCATGAGGAGCATGTCAGCCACTAGGCGGCGCCAGCGCCTCGCGCACGATGCGCGCCTGCTCCGCCTGGTGCGCCGCCGGGTACCCTTCGGCCGGGCTCGCACGCTCCGGCCGCGAGACGTCCTTGATCGCGATCGGGGCGGGCGTCAAGTCGCGCAGCTTGGGCAACACGAATTTGCGCGCGCCCATGTTGCGCGGCTCCTCCTGGACCCAGACCACTTCGGCGAGCTTCGGGTAGCGGCGCACCAGGTCCGCCAGCTCGACGGCGGGGAAGGGATACAGGAGCTCCACCCGGCCGATGGCGACGTGGCGCGCCTGCGCGCGGGCCGGAGCGGCGAAGATGTCGTAGTAGATCTTGCCGCTGCAGAGCACGAGCCGCGTGATCGCGTCGCGGCGGTCCGCCGCGTCGGCGTCGTCCAGCACCGCGCGGAACCGGCCGCTCGTCAGCGCGTCCAGCCGCGAGGTCGCGGCCGGGAGCCGCAAGAGGCTCTTCGGGGTCATGACGACCAGCGGTCGCATCTCGGCGTGACGCGCCTGGCGGCGCAGCAGATGGAAGTACTGCGCCGGCGTGGTGCAGTTGGCGACCCGGATGTTCCCCTCGGCGCCGAGGGCGAGGAATCGTTCCAGGCGCGCGCTCGAGTGCTCGGGCCCCTGGCCTTCATAGCCGTGCGGCAAGAGCAAGGTCAGCCGGGACGTCTGACCCCACTTGGCGAGCCCCGAGATGATGAACTGGTCGATGATCACTTCGCCGCCGTTGGCGAAATCGCCGAACTGCGCTTCCCACAGCACCAGCGCTTCGGGCGCCGCCACGGCGTAGCCGTACTCGAAGCCGAGACAGGCGAGCTCGGACAGGGGGCTGTTGTGGAGCTCGAACGGCGCCCGCGCGCCGGGGAGATGCTGAATCGGCGCGTAGCGGCGCCCGTTGACCGCGTCGTGCAGCATGAGCTGCCGCTGGCTGAACGTGCCGCGCTCGGTGTCCTGGCCGGTGAGACGAATCGGAACGCCCTCGCCGACGAGCGACGCGAGCGCCAGGGCCTCGGCCTGCGCCCACTCGATCCCGCCTGCGGGACCGAGCGTCTCCCGGCGACGCTCGAGCTGCTTCTTCAATTTGGGGTTCACCGTGAACCCCTCCGGCACCTGAAGCAGCTGCTCATTCAACGTCGTCAGCAGCTCGGCCCGGACCGCGGTCTCCGGCTCGGCCGTGGTCTGGGATGAGATCCGCTGCGGCTCTTCGCCGCCGCCGCCGGCCGCCAGGCTCGCTTTGAGCGCCTGCTGGATCTCGGCGAGGCGGGCATAGGCCGCGTCCGCCTCGGCCTGTCCCTGGGCCGCGTCCATGATGCCCTCGCGGACCAGCTGCTCGGCGTATTTCTGCCGCACTGGCGGGGTCTGCCGGATCCGCTCATACATCAGGGGCTGCGTGTATGCCGGCTCGTCGGCTTCGTTATGCCCGTGCCGGCGGTAGCCGACGAGATCGATGACCACGTCGCCCCGGAACTTGGTGCGATACATCATGGCCAGGCGCACGGCCGCGAGACACGCCTCAGGATCGTCGGCGTTCACGTGGATGATCGGGGCATCGAATCCCTTCGCCAGGTCGCTCGAGTAGTCGGTCGAGCGCCCCTCGCGGGGATCGGTCGTGAACCCGATCTGGTTGTTGCCGATCAGATGGATGGTCCCGCCGGTGCTATAGCCCGTGAGTCGCGCGAGGTTGAAGGTCTCGGCGACGCCCCCCTGACCCGGGAACGCGGCATCGCCGTGAATCAGCACCGCCAGCGCCACCGTGCCGTCGTGCAGCGCTTCGATGCCGCGGCGGGTCGTCTGCTCGGCGCGTGCGCGGCCCTCCACCACCGGGTTCACTGCCTCGAGATGGCTGGGGTTGGGCGAGAGCGTCACCGTCACCGACTTGCCGAGTGAGGTCTTGTAGGCCCCTTCGGCGCCATGGTGGTACTTCACGTCTCCGGTGCCGCCCTCCGGCGTGAGCGTCTCCTCGACGTTCCGGCCGCCCTCGAATTCGGCGAAAATGGTCTCGTAGGGCAGGTTCACGATGTGGGCGAGCACGTTCAGGCGGCCGCGATGCGCCATCCCGATCACGACCTCACGCGCGCCCACCGCACCGGCCATCTCGATCGTGAGGTCGAGCATCGGCACGGCGGCGTCCAGCCCCTCGATCGAGAAGCGTTTCTGACCGAGATAGGCTTTGTGCAGGAAGCGCTCGAGCGCCTCCACGGCCGTGAGTCGCCCCAACAGCCTCTTCTTCTCTCCGGACGACAACGGCTTCCGATGCAAGCCGGACTCGATGACCTGTCGCAGCCATACCCGCTGCTCATGGCTCCCGATGTGCTCCACTTCGTACGCGATGGTGCCGCAGTAAATGGCGTGCAGAGGGGGATACGCTTCGGCCAGCGTTCTTCCCGGGACGTAGATGCGCAATACCTCGGCGGGGATGCGCGCCATGATCTCCGGCGTCAGCCCGAGCGGCTCCGTTTCGAGCGCGGGATCGCCGGGCGGTTCCGCGCCCAACGGGTCGAGCCGGGCCGCCATGTGACCGAAGTGGCGATGGGCTTTGACCAGACCCATGGCGGCGGCGACGTGTTTGAGGTCTTCCACGGACACCGCCCCACCGCTCGGCGCCGCCGGCTCGACAGCGACCGCTCCCCTCTCCCCGCTCCCGATGCCCAGGCTATCCGCTACGGTCTCGTAGAACCGACCTTCGCCCTGCAGCAGCGCGTCCAGGGTGCGCAGAAACCTGCCCGACTCCGCGCCCTGGATGACGCGGTGGTCGTAGGTACTGGTGATCGTCATCACCTGGACCCCCGCGATATGGCGGATCGCGCCCGTGGCGATGATCGATCCCTGGCCTTTCATGAGCCGGGGGACCGAGGCCGTGGTGCCGATGGTGCCAGGATTGGTCAACGTCACGGTCGCGCCGGCGAAGTCGTCGGGGACCAGGCGGTTGGTGCGCGCCTTGTCGACCAGCGACTCGTACGCGGCGTGAAACCGCGCGAAATCCATCGCTTCAGCGTGCTTCACGACCGGCACGACGAGCGCCCGGCTGCCGTCCTTGCGCTCCACGTCCACGGCGAGGCCGAGGGAGATCCCGTCCGGATCGACGCGGTGCGGCTTCCCGTCCTGTTCCAGAAACGCCCGTCCCATGACGGGGAGCTGCTGCGCCGCCTGGACGATGGCGTAGCCGATCAAGTGCGTGAATGAGAGCTTGCGGCCGCTCGAGGCGAGCCGGGAGTTGAGCGCGGCCCGTCGCGCGACCAGGACGTCCACCGTGATGTCGCGGAACGACGTCGCGGTCGGGACGGACAGCGAGTCCGTCATGTTCTGAACGAGCCGGACGGCGGGGCCGGTGAGGGGCGTGAGACCAGCGGGGAGCGGGGAGGGGGGAGCGGTTGCTGTCGTTGCACCATCCCCGACCGCTCCCTGCTCCCCGCTCCCCGCCGCCAGTACCTCTGCCCGATTCGTCTCGATGATCGGCAACTCCGCGATCTTCCCGTTATCGAACAGCTGACGCCATGCTTCGGAGACGGAGGCGGGGTCGCGCAGATACTGCTCGTACATCACCTGTACGAAGGGGGCGTTGTTGGTGCCGAAGACGAACTGGCTCACGTGAGAGAATCTAATTAGGTAGCCGGCCATCGCCTCGACGCCGCGATCGTCCGGCAGCCCGGAACGACGGCGCTCTAGCGAGCATTGTTCTGAAGGGCATATTTCTCCGCTGCTCCTCTTCAAATAAGGTTGACGCCGGTGCCGAAACGGACACTGCCGCGGGCGTCCCGGAAGCCGTCCGGCGAGGCCCGCGCTCGTGAGCGCAGTGCGGCCCTCATGCGCCTCAGCACGGCCATCGCCGCGGCGGACAACGAGACCGACATCTGCCAGGCGGTGACCGGCGGGCTGCGCGACGAGGCCCTGGGCTACGATTTCGTGGCGTTGCTGCTCGTCGACGAGACGACCCGCGATCGCGTGCTGGTGGCAAGCTCCGGCTGGGCCGACGCCCCCGCCGGCCTGCGGGTCCGCCCTGGTGAAGGACTGAGCGAGCGCCCCCTGCTCGACGGCCGGCTCCACTACACGCCGCAAGTGACCCAGGACACCCGCTACCTGCCGACCCGCAACGAGGGGTCGGAGGTGGACATCCCGCTGATGATCAACAAGCGGCTGGTGGGCGTGCTGGTCGTGGAGAGCAATCGCCCCCACGCCTTCGATGCCGACGACTTCGAGATCCTCACCGCGGCCGCCAACCAGGCGGGCATCGCCATCGGGCGGGCCCGGCTGCTCGCCGCGGAGCGGCAGCGCGCCGACGAGCAGGAGGCGCTGCGTGCCACGATGGCGGACCTCTCGGCGCAGCTCGAGCTATCCACGCTGCTGCAGGCCGTGCTGGACCGGGCCGTGGCCCTGCTGCACGTCAGCCACGGCGAGCTGGCGATCCACGATGCCGCCGCGCAGGAGCTGGAGGTCGTCGCGAGTCATAACGTGGGCAAGCGCGACACGACCGGCACGCGGATGGCGGTCGGCGAAGGCGCCATGGGGCACGTGGCGCGCACCCGCGAGCCGCTCATTATCGACAACTACCGGGAGTGGGCGGGGCACTCGCCGCAGTACGCCCAGGTGGACTTTCATGGCGTCATGGTCGCGCCGCTCCTGATCGGCGGACAGCTCGTCGGGGCGATCGCCTTGATGGACCGCGATCCGACCCGCCGCTTCGGCGCCGACGATCTACGGCTGCTGAATCTGTTTGCCCCCCAGGCCGCGATCGCGATCGAGAACGCGCGGCTGTTCACCGCCGCCCAGGAGCAGAAGCAATACTTCGCGGAGTTGGTGTCGAATAGTCCGGTGGCGATCGTCACGGCGGACGTGCACCACAACGTGGTGTCGTGCAACCCGGCGTTCGAAAAGATGTACGGGTATCTGGAGAGCGAGGTGGTGGGCCGGAACCTGGACGGCTTGATCACGACCGAATCGACGCGCTCGGAAGCCGTGGCCAACACGGAGGAGGCGCTGGCCAGTCGCCCGGTCAAGAAGATCAGCCAGCGGCGCCGCAAGGACGGCAGCCTCGTCGACGTGGAAGTCCTGGGCGTGCCCGTCGTGGTCAATGGGCGACGCGTGGGGCTGATGGCGTTGTACCATGACATCACGGAGCTGCTACGGGCTCGGCGCGACGCCGAGGCCGCCAACAGCGCCAAGAGCCAGTTTCTGGCGAGCATGAGCCACGAGCTGCGCACGCCGCTGAACGCGATCATCGGGTACAGCGAGATGCTCCAGGAGGAGGCTGTCGAGCGGGGCGAGTCCGCTTCCGTACCGGACCTACAGAAGATCCACTCGGCGGGGAAGCACCTGCTGGTCCTGATCAACGACGTGCTCGATCTGTCGAAGATCGAGGCCGGCAAGATGCAGCTCTACCTCGAGACGTTCGACGTAGCCGCGTTGGTGGAGGAGGTGGCGAGCACGGTGCACCCACTAGTGGAGAAAAACGGGAACCGGCTCGAGCTGCGCTGCCCGCCCGGGCTCGGCACGATGCACTCCGACGTTACCCGCATCCGGCAGGTGTTGCTCAACCTGCTCTCCAACGCCGCCAAGTTCACCGACCGGGGCGTCATCACGCTGGAGGTGGATCGAGACGGGCCGGACGTGGTGTTTCGCGTGCGGGACACGGGGATCGGCATGACGCCGGAGCAGCTGGGGCGGCTGTTCGAGGCGTTCACGCAAGCCGAAGCCGGGACGGCGGCGAAGTACGGCGGCACCGGGCTGGGTCTCGCAATCAGCCGGCGCTTCTGCCGGTTGATGGGCGGGGACGTGGGCGTGACGAGCGAAGGCGGCCAGGGATCGACGTTCACGGTGCGGCTGCCGGCCGCCGCCCCCGAGTCGGCCCCGGCGGCTCCCGCCAGCCCGGCGCCAGCGGTGGCGGGATCGGCGGGCACGGTGCTGGTCATCGACGACGACGCCGCGGCCCGCGAGCTGGTCGCCCGCTTCCTGGAAAAGCAGGGGCTGACGGTCGTGCCGGTGGCGGACGGCGCGGCAGGGCTCGCCGCGGCGCGGCAACACCACCCCGACGTAATCACGCTCGACGTGGTGATGCCGGGGCTCGACGGCTGGGCCGTGCTGACGGCGTTGAAGCATGACCCGGCGACCGCCGACATCCCGGTGGTGATGCTGTCGGTGGTGGACGAGAAGAACCTGGGATTCGCGCTGGGCGCCTCGGACTATCTCACCAAGCCGATCGAGCGCGACCGCCTGCTGCGCGTGCTCCGCAAGTACGGGCGGGGGAGGCAGGAGGGGGCGTCGCGCTGCGTCCTGGTGGTGGAAGACGACGCCGCGACCCGCGCGGCGATCCGCCGCGCCATGGAGCGCGAGGGCTGGGACGTGGTGGAAGCCGAGCACGGGCGGGCCGCACTGCAGCGCACGGCGGAGCGCGTGCCCGATCTCGTGCTGCTCGACCTGATGATGCCGGAGATGAACGGGTTCGAGTTTCTCGAGGCGTTGCGCGAGCGCGAGGCGTGGCGGGCGATTCCGGTGGTCGTGATCACCGCCCGCGAGCTGACCGACGACGACCGGCGGCGCCTCAACGGCGGGGTGGAGCAGGTCGTGGCCAAGGGCGGCCGGGGGCTGGACGCGTTGGCGGCGGCAGTACGGGAGCACGTCCGATGACGCACTCGCGGCGCGCGGCTCCGCGGCGTTCGCGCCCGCGGAGGCAGCAGACCGACATGGCCCGCCGGCAGGCTGCCCTGCTGCGGCTCACCACGGGCATCGCCGCGGCCGCCGACGAAGCGGACGTGTACCGCTCGATGGTGAACGGCCTCCACGACGAGGCGCTGGGTTACAACTTCCTCGGCGCGTTCCTTCTCGACCATGCGAGCGGCGACCGCGTGCTCCAGGCATCCGTCGGCTGGCCGGACGTGCCACGCGACTGGCGCGTACACAGTGGGCAGGGGCTCTCCGAGCGGGCACTCCAGGACGGCCAGCTGCATTACACGCCCGACGTGACCCGCGCCTCAGGATACCTGCCGAGCCTGGCCAGCGGGTCGGAGGTGGACGTGCCGTTGCGTGTCGACGGGCGGACCATCGGCGTGCTGGTGGTGGAGAGCAGCGACCCGAACGCCTTCAGCGCCGAGGATTTCGAGATCCTCACCGCCGCCGCGAACCAGGCGAGCATCGCGATCGGCCGGGCCCGGCTGCTGGCCGAGGAACGCCGGCGGGTGGACGAGCACAAGGCGCTGCTCGACACGATGGCGGACCTCTCGGCCGACCTCGAGCTCCCCAGAGTCCTGCAGGCGGTCCTGAGCCGCGCCGTGACCCTGCTCGGCGTGACGGGCGGCGAAGTAGCGATCTACGAGGAGCAGGGGAAGCAGCTGGTCGTGGTCGCGGGCGAGAACATCGGGAAGGACTCGACCGGGACGCGTCTCGCGCTGGGCGAGGGGGCGATGGGCCACGTGGCGCGCACGCGGGAGCCGTTGATCATCCCGTCCTACCACGAGTGGCTGGGTCGCTCGGGGCAGTACGCCGACGTCACGGTGCATTCGGTGATGGCGGCGCCGCTCTTGATCGGTCGGCGGCTCGTGGGCGCCATCGCCACCGTCCACTCCGACCCGAACCGCGTCTTCGGACCGGAAGACCTGCGGCTGCTCACCATGTTCGCCCCGCAGGCGGCCATCGCGATCGAGAACGCCCGGCTCTACGCCGCGGCGCAGCGACAGAAGCAGTACTTCGAGGATCTCGTGCTCAATAGTCCGGTCGCAATCGTGACGCTCGACCAAACTCATGACGTGATGTCATGCAACCCGGCGTTTGAGAAGCTGTTCGGGTACTCCCAGGCGGAAGCGATCGGCCGCAATGTGGACGACCTCGTGGCGACCGAAGCCACTCACTCGGAGGCGGTGCAGTACACCCAGCAGGGCCTTAAGCGTCCGATCCACGGCATCGGGCGTCGCCGGCGCAAGGATGGCACCCTCGTCGACGTGGAGCTCCTGGGCGTCCCGGTGATCGTGGACGGAGAGCGCGTCGGCTTGATGGGGTTGTACCACGACATCTCCGAGCTGCTACTGGCCCGGCGTGAGGCGGAAGCGGCCAACAGCGCCAAGAGCCAGTTCCTGGCGAGCATGAGCCACGAGCTGCGCACTCCGCTCAACGCGATCATCGGCTACAGCGAGATGGTCCAGGAAGAGGTCGAGGAGCTGGGGCAGCCCGGCCTCGCATCCGATGTCGCGAAGATCCGCACTGCGGGCCGGCACCTGCTGGCGCTGATCAACGACATCCTCGACCTCTCGAAGATCGAGGCTGGAAAGATGGAGCTCTACCTCGAGACGTTCGAGATTCGCACGCTGGTCGAGGAGGTCGTCACGACGGTGCGGCCACTGGTGGAGAAGAACGCCAACCGCCTGGTGGTTGAGCTCCCCGAGCGCCCCGGCTCGATGCACGCCGATCTCACCAAGGCGCGCCAGATGCTGTTAAACCTCCTGTCCAATGCGTGCAAGTTCACCGACCGCGGGACGATCACGCTCGCGATCGCGCGTGAGCAGGACGAGGCCATGGGCGGCGAGGCGGTGTTGTTCCGCGTACGCGACACGGGGGTCGGGATGACGTCCGAGCAGATGGACCGCTTGTTCGAAGCGTTCGCCCAGGCCGAGGCGTCGACCACGAGCAAGTACGGCGGCACAGGATTGGGGCTCGCGATCACCAAGCGGTTCAGCCAGATGATGGGCGGCGACGTGGCGGTACGGAGCGAGTTGGGGAAGGGCTCGACGTTCACGGTCCGGCTCCCGGCGGCGGTCGCGGGAGGTGCATCGTGACCGACCGGACCGCGCCCGCGGGCGCGCTGCGATCCGCCCTGCTCGGCTTGAGCAACCGGATCGCCGAAGCCGCGGACGAGGACGACGTGTGTCAGAGCGTCGTCCAGAGCCTGCAGCACGAGGCGTTCGGCTTCGAAGGGGTGGGCCTGTACCTCGCCGGCGCCACCGCGTTCGAGCCCACCCTACGGGCCCAGGCCGGCGATTTTCACCCCGGCGATGTGTCGCGCTCCGAGCTGAAGCTGCCGTTGCGGATCGATCAGAGCGCCATCGGCGAAGTCGTCGTCCAGCGGGCCGGTGGCCGGGCCTTCGAGCAGGGGGACCTGGAAATCCTCGCCGCGGCGGCCAACCAGGCCGGGATCGCCATCGGGCGGACGCGCCTGCTGTCGGCGGAGCGCCTGCGACTCGCCGAGCAGCGGGCCCTGCTCGATACGCTCGCCGACCTCTCGGGGAAGCTGGAGCTGGACAAGCTGCTGCAGGCGGTGCTGGAGCGCGCCGTCGCCCTCCTGGACGTGACCGGCGGCGAGCTTGCGATCTTCGAGGAGCGCACGCAGCAGCTCGTGATCGTGGCGAGCCACAATATGGGGACGAACGCCGTGGGGACCCGCATGGCCCTCGGGGAAGGCGCCATGGGACACGTTGCCCGCACCTACGAGCCCCTGATCATCCCGCGCTACCAGGAGTGGGAGAGCCGCTCCGCGCAGTACATCCGGAACACGATCCAGACGGTGATGGCGGCGCCGCTGGTGATCGGAACGCGCCTGGTGGGCGCGATCGCCAGCGTGCATTCGGATCCCGCGCGCACCTTTGGACAGAGGGACCTGCGCTTGCTCAATCTGTTCGCCGCCCACGCGGCCATCGCGATCGAAAACGCCCGGCTGTTCAGCGCCGAGCGTGAGCGCGCCGAGGAGCAGGAGGCGGTGCTCGACACGATGCAGGACCTCTCCGGCGAGCTGGAGCTCGACAAGGTGCTGGAGCGCGTGCTGCAACGGGCGGTGGCCCTGCTGAGCGTCACCGGTGGCGAGCTGGCCACCTACGACGAGTTCCGGAAGGACCTCGTGATCGTCTCCAGCTACAACCTGGAAACGAACGCGGTCGGGACGCGCATGGCGCTGGGGGAGGGGGCGATGGGCCAGGTGGCCCAAACGCACGAGCCGCTCATCATTCCGCGCTACCAGGAGTGGGCGAAGCACTCGGCGAAGTACGAGCGCTCGAGCATCCAGTCGGTGATGGCGGCCCCACTCCTGATCGGCACCCGGTTGGTGGGGGCGATCGCCAGCGTGCACTCCGATCCGTCGCGCGAATTCGGCGAGGCGGACCTGCGGCGCCTGATGATGTTCGCGCCCCAGGCGGCGATCGCGATCGAGAACGCGCGCCTGTTTTCGGCGGAACAGCAGCATGTCGAGGTGCTGGTCCGCAACAACCCGGTCGCCATCGTCGACCTCGGCCTCGACAACACGATTACCTCCTGTAATCCGGCGTTCGAGCGGTTGTTTGGCTACCGCGAGGACGAGGTGAAAGGCCAGAACCTGGACCGCCTGGTCACGACGGAGGGAACGCTTGCCGAAGCGCTATCCTACACGGAGAGTGCGTTGCAGGGCGACCGTGCCAGCTCCGGCATCGGGCGGCGGCGCCGCAAGGACGGATCGTTCGTGGACGTGGAAATCCTCACCATCCCGGTCACGGTGGGCGGCGAGCGGATGGGAATGATCGCGCTGTACCACGACATCACCGAGCTGCTCCAGGCGCGTCGCGAGGCGGAAGAGGCCAACGAGACCAAGAGCCGGTTCCTGGCGAGTACCAGCCACGAGCTGCGCACTCCGCTGAACGCGATCATCGGGTACAGCGAGATGCTTCAGGAGCAGGCCGAAGAGGAAGGGCATCCGGGCTTCGTCCCGGACCTGACCAAGATCCATTCGGCCGGCAAGCACCTGCTCGCGGTGATCAACGACATCCTCGATCTCTCCAAGATCGAGGCCGGCAAGATGGAGCTGTACCTGGAGACCTTCGAGCTCCGGCCCGTGATCGACGACGTCGCGACGACGGTGCGGCCGCTGCTGGAGCAGCACGACAACCGGTTCGATCTGCAGGCGGCCGCCGACCTCGGCGCCATGCGCGCCGACGTCACCCGGGTGCGCCAGGTGCTGCTGAACCTGCTGTCCAACGCGTCCAAGTTCACCGACCACGGATGTATCACGCTGGCCGTCGAGCGCCGCGCGGAGGAGATCGTGTTCCGTGTGACGGACACTGGCATCGGCATGACCCCCGAGCAGCAGGGGAAGCTGTTTCAGGCGTTCGCCCAGGCCGATGTGTCCACCGCGAGTAAATACGGCGGCACGGGACTCGGCCTCGCGATCAGCCGGCGTTTCTGCGAAATGATGGGTGGCGACGTCACGGTGGAGAGCGCGCCTGGGACGGGGTCGACGTTCACGGTGCGGCTCCCGCTCATCGTGCGCGAGGCCGCGCCGGAACCGGCCAGCTGGCCTGCGCCGGCCGGCGAGCCGGTGGGGACGGTGCTCGTGATCGACGACGACCCGGGCGTGCGGAACCTGCTGGGACGGTCGTTGAGCCGGGATGGATTCCGCGTGGAGACGGCGGCGGATGGCGCCACCGGCCTGCGGCTGGCCCAGGAGCTGCGCCCGGATATCATCACCCTGGACGTCCTGATGCCGGACATGGACGGCTGGACCGTGTTGTCGGCGCTGAAGAGCGATGCGGAGCTGGCCGCCATCCCGGTGGTCATGCTGACGGTCGTCGACGAGAAGCCGATGGGGTTCGCCTTGGGGGTCGCGGAGTACCTCACCAAGCCCATCGACCGCGCGCGGCTCGCGGCCGTGCTGCGGCGCTACGCTCCCTCCCCCGACGGCGCGGCTCGCACGGTCCTCATCGTGGAAGACGACGCTGCGGCGCGCCGCGTGCTGCGGCAAGGATTGAAACAGGGCGGCTGGCGGGTCATCGAGGCGGCGAACGGCCGCATCGCGCTGGAGCAGGTGGCCGCGCAGGCGCCGGACCTCGTGCTGCTCGACCTGGTGATGCCCGAAATGGACGGCTTTGAGTTTTTGGAAGCGCTGCGGGAACGCGGTGGTGCGCCGCGCATCCCGGTGATCGTGATCACGGCAAAAGACCTGACGGACGAAGACCGCAAGCGCTTGAACGGGGGCGTCGAACGGGTGGTGCACAAGAGCGGCCACGGACCGGAGGCGCTGCTGGCAGAGGTGCGGGGCCTCGTCGCCCGCGGGCTGGCCGCAGAGAAAGGGGCGGGGTAATGGCGAAGATCCTACTGGTCGAGGACAACGAGATGAACC
>CAZRGT010000019.1:0-54270 GCA_964599725.1 uncultured Gemmatimonadaceae bacterium
GCATGTCAAGCCCAGGTAAGGTTCTTCGCGTTGCTTCGAATTAAACCACATGCTCCACCGCTTGTGCGGGCCCCCGTCAATTCCTTTGAGTTTCAGCCTTGCGGCCGTACTCCCCAGGCGGGGCACTTACTGCGTTAGCGACGGCACCGGGAGGGTCGCTCCCCCCGACGCCTAGTGCCCATCGTTTACGGCGTGGACTACCAGGGTATCTAATCCTGTTTGCTCCCCACGCTGTCGCGCCTCAGCGTCAGCAACAGCCCAGCAGGCCGCCTTCGCCACTGATGTTCTTCCCGATCTCTACGCATTCCACCGCTACACCGGGAATTCCATCTGCCTCTACCGTGCTCTAGCCCGACAGTTTAGAAGGCAGCCCTGCGGTTAAGCCGCAGGATTTCACCCCCTACTTATCAGGCCGCCTACGCGCCCTTTACGCCCAGTGATTCCGGACAACGCTCGCACCCTCTGTATTACCGCGGCTGCTGGCACAGAGTTAGCCGGTGCTTCCTTTGGAGGTACCGTCACCCCAGGTCGCCTATTCGACGCCTGGTATTCGTTCCCCCTGACAGTGGTTTACAATCCGAAGACCGTCATCCCACACGCGGCGTCGCTGCGTCAGCCTTGCGGCCATTGCGCAAGATTCCCCACTGCTGCCTCCCGTAGGAGTCTGGGCCGTGTCTCAGTCCCAATGTGGCTGATCATCCTCTCAGACCAGCTACCCGTCGTCGCCTTGGTGGGCCGTGACCCCGCCAACAAGCTGATAGGCCGCGAGACCCTCCGTCGGCGCAACCTTGCGGCTGCTTTCCTCGCTCAGGGATGCCCCCAAACGAGCGTATGCGGTATTACCCGGCCGTTGGGCCGGCTATCCCCCGCCACCGGACAGGTTCCTCACGTGTTACGCACCCGTCTGCCACTGAGCTCGAGAGTTGCCCCTCGAGTCCCGTACGACTTGCATGTGTTAGGCACGCCGCCAGCGTTCGTCCTGAGCCAGGATCAAACTCTCCAATAGAGAATTCGAACAGCTCAAATCAAACGACTGTACTTCTGTCGTCCGAATCACAATCAGAGTTAAACCCCTGACGACACGCGTCTGATCGCGCATCGCTCATATCGGGGCCGCACTCCACACGCTCGACCATCAGTTCTCAAAGAGCGCGCCACGAGAAAAACTCGCGGCGAGACTCACATTCTAGCCCACCCGAGACCGGGAGTCAATGGGGCCCCACGCTTGAACATACGCCCCCTCCGACCCCCGACCGCTACCGCACCGTTCGCTTTGCCCGAGTCCGCCCGACCCATGTAGATTCGCCTACGCCCCGCGCCAATCGATGACCGAGCCATCCCGCTGCACTCGCTGCGGCACGCCCCTCGCCTCCGGCGCCAGCTTCTGCTCGCGCTGTGGGTTCGACGTCTCCGGCGTGCAAGGCGGGGTCGCGACGGCGAAGATGGCGGCCCCCGCCGATGAGGATCCCCAGGCCGGCCTCTTGGAAGAGCTGCGCCGCGCCACGCTGGGCGACTACGACATCGCCGGCGAGCTGGGACGCGGCGGCATGGCCACGGTCTACCTCGCCCACGAAATCGCGCTCGAGCGCAAGGTGGCGATCAAAGTGATGGCGCCCGCCCTGCTGCAGGGCGGGCGCGGCATGGCGGATCGCTTCAAGCGCGAAGCGCGCACCGCGGCGGCCCTCAGTCACCCCCACATTATCCCGGTGTACGGCGTGCGGGAATCGGGGCGGCTGCTCTTCTTCATCATGAAGTACGTCCACGGCCGCTCGCTCGATGCCATCGTGAAAGACCACGGCGCCCTCCCCATCAAGATGGTGCAGGCGATTCTCGCCCAGGCGGGGAGTGCACTCGACTACGCGCACCGGCACGGCATCATCCACCGTGACATCAAGCCCGCCAACATCATGCTCGACGTCGACGGCTGGGCGGTGGTGACCGATTTTGGCATTGCCAAGGTGACCCAGTCGCAGGGACTTACCGTGACCGGCGCGACCATCGGGACGCCGAC
This sequence comes from uncultured Gemmatimonadaceae bacterium, assembly GCA_964599725.1. Lineage (GTDB taxonomy): Bacteria > Gemmatimonadota > Gemmatimonadetes > Gemmatimonadales > GWC2-71-9 > DASTHG01. The sequence goes on from CAZRGT010000019.1 coordinate 2,012, forward strand.
CTATATGAGTCCAGAGCAATGCGCCGCGCGCGACATCACCGGGGCCACCGATCAGTACTCCCTGGGCGTCGCCGCCTACGAGATGCTCACCGGCCAGGTGCCGTTCGACGCGGATTCGGTGATGTCGCTCATGTGGAAGCACTTCCACGAGCCACCGCGACCGATTGTCGAGCGGCGACCCGACTGCCCACCCGAGCTGGCCCGTGCGATCGAGCGCATGCTGGCCAAAGCGCCCGCCGACCGCTGGCCCTCCCTGGAAGAGGCGATCGAAGCGATCGGGACCCCGGCGCACAACGACCCGATCCGCCAACAGATGAAAGCGCTGGCCAAGGGCAGCGACGCTTCGCAGGCGACCGCGGACCGCCATACGCCGATCAGTCCCGTCCCCAGATCGTTCACCCCGCCCGCGCCGACGACGCCGATGCCGGCGCCGGCCGCGGCCGCGGCCGCGCCCCAACCGCCCCCACCGCCGCCGGCGCTGCCGGTGACGCCGCTCGAGCCGATTTTCCCTTCGTTGGATGTCGCCCAGTCTCCCCTGTCGGTCGTCCCGCCTCCCAAGGTGTGGAAACCGCGCCAGCCGGCCCCTGCGCCCCCAAGCCAGCGGGCCCGACGCACGTCGACCAGCAGCATGCCAACCGCAAGACGCGTTTCTCGCGCTGAGCCCGCCCCGGTGATCCCGCCGCCGTTCGCGCCCGCGCGCCGCCCGCTCCGCGTCGTCGGGCCGGCATTGGCGCTCGTCGCCACCGGCTTCATCGCCTGGGCCGTATTCGGCCGCACCAGACCGGCCCCTCTGCCCGACCGCCCGCCAGGCCGCCCGGCCGCCGCGCCCGTCGCATCGGTGACGGTCACGCCATCTCCCGTCGCCCTCGCCGTTCGGCAGACGGCGCCGCTCTCGGTGGTATTGAAGGACGGGCGCGGCAACACGCTCACCGGTCGTCCCGTCGTCTGGACGTCGACGGACAGCAGTAAGGCCCGCGTTTCGGCGACGGGTCTCGTCACCGCCGTGAGCCCCGGCTACGTCACCGTGACGGCCGGGAGCGAGGGCCGCAGCGGAACCGGCACCGTCATGGTCACCGCCACCGCGGTGCCGGTCGCGAGTGTCGACGTCTCACCCGCCACGGCCTCCATCGTCCTGGGTGACACGGCGGCCCTCATCGCGGCGCCGCAGGACGATCGTGGCAACACGCTGTCTGGTCACACCATACGGTGGAGCTCGAGCGATCCCCGCATCGCCTCCGTTTCTCCCGCCGGTACCGTCGCCGCGCTGCGCCTGGGGACCGCCGTCATCGGGGTGTCAGTCGAAGGGAAACGCGACAGCGTTCGCATCACGGTCACCCCGCCTGCCGTCGCCATGGTGGTCATCTCTCCACCCACCGCCTCCCTGCAGGTCGGTCGCCGCACACAACTCTCGGCAACGGCGCGTGACGCCCACGATCGACCCGTGCAAGGTCGCCCCGTCGAGTGGCGCTCGAACAATCCGGGGGTCGCGACGGTCTTGCCGGATGGTTTCGTGACGGCCGTCCGGGTGGGACAGGCGTCGATCACCGCGCTGATCGAATTGCAGAGCGCATCGGCGTCCGTGACCGTGAATGCCGTTCCGGTGGCCAGCGTCGCCGTGACTCCCGCGTCCCTGACCCTGGCCGTCGGCAAGACGGCTCAGTTGACGCCGACGCTGCGCGACGCCCGCGGCGGCGTGCTCCGGGACCGCGACATCCAGTGGTCTTCCAGCAACGCCTCGGTGGCGGCCGTCTCTCCCACCGGTATGGTCACGGCCACAAGCCCCGGCTCGGTTGCCATATCGGCCACGAGCGAGGGAGTGACACGGTCCGGCACGGTCACCGTCCCCGCCCCGGTAGTGTCGGTGGCCGTCAATCCACCGCCCGCGCCCAAGCCCGCCGATTCGCAACCGGCCGCCGGCAAACCGACCGAATTGCCCTCGCCCTCAGGACAGCCCACCGCCGGGGCGGACGAAGCCGCGCTCCGGGCCGGTCCGCGGCGCGGCGTTGCCGCCGGCGCATCGCATACGTGCGGCATCACCCAAAGTGGTGCGGTCGCATGCTGGGGCGGCAATGCCAGCGGCCAGCTCGGCGACGCCAGCGCCGGCCGCCAAGTCGCCCGACCGGTGCTCGTCTCGCAAACGAGCGGCTTCAGCTCGCTCGCCGCCGGGATCGATTACACCTGCGGCTTGACGGCCGCCGGGACCGCGATCTGCTGGGGCCTCAACGCGCGCGGCCAGATGGGAATCGGGCGCACCGGCGCCCCGGCCGCACCCTCAGCCGTCGTCGGAAATCACAGCTTCGTATCGCTCAGCGCGGGAGCGCGCCATGTGTGTGGTCTGCGCGCGGATGGCATCGCGTGGTGCTGGGGCGACAACAACTCCGGGCAACTGGGGATCGGCAACGCGCGCGGCACGCACACGCCCCAACAGGTCACGGGCGGCACGAAGTTCAAGGTGCTGGCGGCGGGCATGGACCACACCTGCGGGCTCGCCACAGACGGCCGAGTGTTCTGCTGGGGTGACGCATTCTCGGGTCGGCGGGGACGCGGCGCACGCGAGAGTCAACCCGAACCGGTCGCCGCCGACACCAACCTGCGGTTTACGGCGCTGGCGGCGGGTGACAAGCACGCCTGCGCGCTGACGCAGGTCGGAAAGGCGTTCTGCTGGGGGGCGAACGTGGCCGGCGAATTAGGGGACGGCAGCAAGGACGAGCGCGACCAGCCGGTGCCGGTCGCTGGCAGCCGCCTGTTCGTCATGATCGCGGCGGGTCGCGAACATACGTGCGCGCTGACCGACGGCGGCGATGCCTTCTGCTGGGGTCGCAACAAGAACGGCGAGCTGGGCGACGGCTCGCGCACCGACCGGGCGGCGCCCGTCAAGGTCGCTGCGGACCTGCCGTTCGTGTCGCTGAGCGCCGGGGGCACGCACACCTGCGGCGTGACTCGGGCGCAGACGGTTCTGTGCTGGGGCGGAAACGCCCGCGGTCAGCTTGGGGACGGAACGGCGACCGGCAGGCCGAGCCCGGCGCCCGTCGAAGCTCCATGAGTACCGTCGCGCATCCGCCACACCGCGCTCTCTAGCGCGCGCTGCGCGGCGGGGCTAACTCATGGGCGACTCGAAGCGCCCAAGGCCCTCCCCGCCCCACGACCGAAACGCCGTTGGCCGAACGCTGGACCCTGCGCGTCGTCCACCCTGACACACGCGAGCCCACTTCCGGCGTCCCCGTCAGTCTACTCGATGCCGAGGGCAATCCGGCCGGCTACTGGGTGACGGACGCCCAGGGGCTGGTCGCCATCCCCCGCATCGATGCGACGCGCGTGCGCCTGCGCGTCGGGTTGCGCAGCGAGGAGCCGACCGAATTGGACGTGGCCCTGCTGAGCGCCGGGACGGCGGAAGTCACGGCGCCTGCCAATCTCCTGCCCGCGGCGACTGGCGAACGACTCCCGGCCGAGCGCAGCCGCGGTGTTGCGACCGAAGCGACGGCCGGCGCCCTCACGTTGCGCTTCTCCCGGCTCGCGGTGCTGCCGCTGGACGCGGAGCCATCCGCCGGCGGGCCCACGGCGCAGGTGGATTTCTTCCAGGCGCCGCTCCCGTCCGCCTCGGGCCTCCGCTACGGCGCGTTACTGGAGATGGAGCTGTACTGGCAATCGCTCGGATATGCCGCGGGCGATCTGCTCTACACCGGCACACTCTCCCCGGGCGAGGAGATGAGCTTCGATGTCTTCGACGCACGCTGGCGCTGGACCTGGGGGCCATCGCGCTCGGCCAATCGTCCGGCGCGGCCGGTCGAGCTCATCGCCCGGCTGATCGCCGGTACGACGCTCGCCAACGCGCTCACGGGCGAGGACGGGGCGCTTCCTCTGGACCCCGTCAATCTCCCCGACGGTGGGAGTGCGATCCCGGCCGCGGCCGCCGAATCGGTGCGCGAGCTGGTCGAGCGCGCAGGGTATGCCGCCAGCTCGCTGCGGCGCCGCGCGTTGCGCATCATGGAGGCCGCCGGCGACCAGCCGGCGCAGGAATGCCAGCGGCGCGTGATCCGGAATCCGGATACGCGGCCGCTCGCGTTCCACTATTTCGAGCCCGTGGAGCGGTTCCGCGTGGGCGCGCGGTCGGCCCGGATTCGGCCGGCGGTCCTGATCCCGTTCCAGCTGCCCAACCTCGCGACGCGCGCGCAGGTACAGCGCTTCGGCTCGACACTGCGCCGGGTGCTGCTCGAACGCAGCCTGATGTCCGATCTCGATTGGGTGATCGGCATCGGGCGCCGCCCGCTCGATCCCGCCCTGGCCCCGCCCGTCTCGGAGCTGCGGCTGTTGGTGCAGACCGATCCGGGGGCCGCGCCGATCGATTTGCGTCAGGTGTGGTGTTTCCTGCACGCCGACAACGCCCGCTATGCGGTGCATTTTTTCCCGGCCGACCCGGCGGCGCCGCCGGGCTCGGGGCTGGCCCCACCGCTCCCCAAGCGATGGATCGGCGCGATCCGCCTGGCCGATTTCCACCAGCAGCCGCTGCGGTTCCCCGGGAATCTCGTGCTCGAGAACGGCACCCGGGTCGTGCTGTCGTTCGCCGCCCTCCACGTGGAAGGACGCGCGGGGGACGTGTGGAAACGGTTGTTCTCGATCAAGGACTTCGTGCTCAACAAGGAATCGCAGGCGCATCTCGCGAGCCTGGTCGCGCTGGCGGAGGCGCCCGGATTGGATCCCCGGGAGAGCCGCCTGCTCGGCCACATCGCGGCCAATCTTCCCTACTACGCGGCGGCGCTGATTGCGGTGGGAGATTCGACGCTGCGGTATTTAGCCCTTTCGAAGGTCCGTGACGCCGACGGCCGATCGCTCGTCGACCTGATCGAAAACCGAGTGGTGGGGATCGTGGGCAACTACATCGCATGCCCGCTGCGCTCGATCGACGCCCTGCCGTCCGAGCTGCGCGCCGCGTTCCGGGCGGCTCCCGTTTCCCGCACGCTCGAGGAGGCGGTGGTGACGGTCCCGATCCCGGGTCTGTGGCTGAGCCAGCAACCCGCGCAGGCCGCGGGGGAAGAGGGGACGCCGGTGACCGAGGTGATCCCCGGCGAGGAAGGCCGCGATCGACGGTTGGGGAGCCGCTGGCGCGGCGGCCGCGCGGCCGGAGGTTCGCCGCCCACCGCGGATACCGCTTAGGATGCGCCCGGCAGGATTCGAACCTGCGACCCTCGGCTTAGAAGGCCGATGCTCTGTCCAACTGAGCTACGGGCGCGTGTTTCAACTCAACAACTTACGACACGCGGGCCGATGGTCAAAGCCGTGGTGCCAACGATAGTGGGAGCCGCTCAGGGCGTGCCAGTGGCGTCGGAGTCGTGTCCCTCGAGCTCGTTCAACGCACTGGCGACATCTCGCGCTCGTCCTTCCAGCGACGAGTCGAAGACGGACACTTCATTCACTTTGCGGGCGACCAAATACAGGTTTTGCTCGCCGCCGGCGACCTCCCACAACACGACCTTCCATTCTCCTGCTTCGAGCTTGTACGACGCTTCGATACGTATGGCAACCCGCTCGGCGTCCAGATGCGTCCAGCTCCGTGCCTTGAGCGCCTCGATCAAACTGGGGCGAAGAGGATGATCCACGGTGCCAAGATCTACGGTGTATTCGTGGTGTCAACAGCGCCGTAGCGCTGCTTCGCCCTGGCCATCGCCCACGCAAAGAGGTAGCGGAACAGCGGCTCTCGGTTCGCGACCAGCGCCAGGCGGCGACCGACCGCGGTAAGGAACCACAATCGGTTGCCGGTGGCTCGTGCCAGGAGCTGAACGCCCCATGCCGCGACCGCGGCGGCGCGCTGCCGCAACGCCCGTCGCCCCGGCACGGGAACCGGCGGGACCAATCCCCGTTTGCGCCACTCGTCGCCCTGGTCACGCAGCCAACGCAAGAAGTCCTCGAGTGAGCTGGGGGCGAGGAAACTGTCCCGATGAAAGAACAGCACCGATCCCGCCCGCTTGCGCGTGGCGAAGGTTCCGCGCGGGATATCGGCACTTTCGATGATGCGTCGGGGAATCGGTCGGCTGTACGATCCGCCGACATCCCACGGCCGCATCTCCGGTGACTGGCTCAGCGCCATGAGATCCCGGACTTGTCGAGCGCCGAGGAACGGAATCGGGCAATGCAGAAACCCCGCCCACAGCCGGTACTCCGTGAGGGAAAGGCCGGCTTGATCCTTCCGCTCGAACCCGCCGGATAGCCCTTTGACGTTCTTGTCCCATGCGATGCCGTAGTGTCCGGTCAGCAGCGCTCGGCCAGCCAGGTGAGCCTCGGCACCGCGCAGGAAGACGTCCTCGCCCTTGGCATCCGCCGCGATAAAGGGGACCTCGGGTTGTGGCGCATGACGCCAGGCGTCGCGGGCGATCAAGGAGACCGAGACGCCGAGCATACCGGCTGGGATCTCGCCGCTATCGGAATCACCGCCGCGGGCCTCGCTGAAGGAGATCGCCTCGCCGAGCCCATGCGGCTTGGCGAGTACGGCCGTCGCGAGACCGTCGTAACCCGAGGAGATCGTGGCGAGCCAGCGATACGGAAATCGACGCTCGACCGCCGAGAGGTTCTCGTGGAGCCGGCCGAGCGTGAACTGCAGAAAATCCCGGTACTTCTCGAACGAAGAGAAATCGCGCGCGGGGACCGGTTTCTCGACCTCGCGCAGCACGGCTCCGTTCCACTCGAGATTCGCGAAATACACGAGCCGCACCGGCCCCGCGGACGTTGGGAGCTCGTGCTGATATCGGCTGGTGCCGTGGATGACGGACTTAAAGAAGGCGTAGTATCCGGTGAACGTCGGGTCGGGCACGCCCGCGACTGCGGCGAGCAGACAAGGCAGCGAGTTCGACACCCAGCTTTCCCCGCCGCGCGTCACGGTTTGGAGACGATCCACAGCGGTTCCCGAGGACACGAACGTGACCGTGTCGTTGCGCGCCCGCCCCCCCGATCCGAACACCAGATCGGTGCGATCGAACGCGGCCGCGGCGTACTCATCCGCCCACACCGCCTCGGCGAACCATTCGGCGGTGACCTCGACCCGTGGCCCATGCCGCACCGCAACCGTCGCCGCTCCCGAGCGGCAGCAAGCCAGCCAGGCCAGCGGAGGCCACTCCGGCATCGCCGTGTATTCGAAGCGCATCACGGGAAACCCGCCCTTATCGGGGCCGTGAGTCGAGCGTGTCTCGGACTTTGCGTGCCAGGGTATCGGGACTGAAGGGCTTCTCGAGTAAGGCAAAGTTCCCCGACACGCCATACTGAGCCAGGGCCTCGGCCGCGTGGCCGGAGGCGAACAGCACTATCAAGCCGGGTTGTCGCGCGGTGAGTGTCTTGGCGAGATCCGGTCCGTTCATCCCCGGCATGACGACGTCGGTCAGCAGGAGATCGATGTGCATTCCCGGCCGGCCCGCGATTTCCAGGGCTTCGCGACTGGTCGACGCCTCGAACACCCGGTAGCCGCGCATCTCGAGCACATCATGGATCAGGGTGCGGACTTGCGGGGAATCCTCGACCACGAGGATGGCTTCCGAGCCCTGAGGCGTTTGCTCCAGCGACATGAAGGACAACATAAGACAGGCCCCGGCATCTCGCCGGGGCCTGCCCTGCGGAATCGCGATTTTCGCGGGCTCAGTAGTTCGGGGCCATGGACGTACAAGCCACCAATAGGGCGACGACCCGTACGAACTCGTGGTGTTTCTTCAAGGGGATCACTCGATGCCTCCCGCCAGCAGCTTGCTGGTCTGTGACGGCCTACGCTAGCCCCGACTTTTCAAGTGCCTGTCAAGAGTGTGGCCAGGAAACGCTTGACGCATCGGAGCCGACACCAGGCTCTGATGCGTGAGGCGTTGTGTTGGAGTGAGTGCAGATGGGGGCTTCACGCGGTCGATCTTCTGACCGTTCCCTTCGCACAGGCCGCCTTCACGATCAGCGTCTCGCCCAACGCGACCGGCACTGAGTAGAGCTGCCGGCGCACCTCGGCGTGGCGCCGGCGCATCGCGGGATCCTTCTCCCACCGGCGAAACACGAAGCCCGTCACGAGCCACGCAAGCGGCCACAGGGGAGTGTACAGCCAACTCACGGCCTTCACGCGGTTCGCCGCCACGGCGGTGATTCGGAAGCCGTTGCTGTGGAGCAGATAACGGATCTCCGGGAACGACACGAGGCCAATGTGGTGCCAGGGGCTCGGCGCCGTCTCATCGAGCGGCGTCTTGCCCTTGTTGTGGAAGCCGGTCAGCAGCCAGCGCCAGCGGGAGCGCAGCGCGCTGATGTTGGGCGTCGAGAGGAGCAGCACGCCCCCCGGCCGCAGGATCCGCCGGCATTCGCGCACGAAGTCGAATGGCCGCTCCACGTGCTCGATCCCGTCGATGCACGCAACGGCGTCGAACCCGTCGTCCGCGAACGGCAAAGGGGCGTTCATGTCCGCCCGAGTGAACGGAACGTCCGCAGCCTTGAGCAGCGACTGAACGTCGGCGGCGTGAACCTCGTATCCAGCGGCGCGGAGGCGGCTCACGAACGCCCCCTCCCCGCACGGGATGTCGAGCACCCGGCGGCAGCCGGGCTCTTGCGACAGGAGCGCGGCCACCGTGGCATGCGTGTTCTTCGTCGTCGCCTCGCGAATCGTCGGGGGCTCGTGAGCCACGCGTCCCTCCCAAACGCCCGGCGCTACAAGATATACCGCGGGCCGGGAGCCCGGCGGTTGCCCGCGGGGCCTAAGGAATGTCCTGACGGGCGACGAGGTGCGCGCCCTGGTGAAACGCGCGGCCGTTGGATGACTCCTCCGAGACCTCGCACAAAAGTTCGCACAGCCGGCCCATCGTGAGCACACGCTCACTCCGCGACCGCCATGCGCGACAATGACTTCCGAAGTCGGGGCGCCGGGATTTGAACCCGGGACCTTCTGGTCCCAAACCAGACGCGCTACCAGACTGCGCTACGCCCCGCACTGCTCGACGCATGGACGACTAACCGTTCAGACGTTCAGACACTCAGGATGACGAAACAACATAGTGGATGTGTTCCGAGAACTACACGCTCCGCCGCAACAACACCTCGATCAATGCCCGGAACGCCCGCCCGCGGTGCGATACGCGGTGTTTGGACGCCGGCGAGACCTCGCCAAATCCGCGCTGGAGGTCGTCGCAGAAAAACAGCGGATCGTAGCCAAAGCCGCCCTCGCCCTTCGGAGCGGTGAGGATCCGCCCCTCACACGTGGCCTCCACGATCTCGGCGGCTTCGATCGGCGCTTCCAGGTACGCCACCACGCAGCGATAGCGCGCCGTCCGCTGCTCCACCGGTGTGCCGGCGAGCCGCGCGAGCAGCCACGCGTTGTTCGCCGCGTCGATCGTGCCGCCCCGATCCCCCGCCCCGGCCAGGAGCGCAAACCGGGCCGAGTGGACGCCGGGTGCGCCACCGAGGGCGTCCACTTCGATTCCCGAATCGTCCGCCACCGCGGCCAGCCCGCTCCGCTGCGCGAAATGGCGGGCCTTGGCAACGGCGTTGCCGGCATAGGACGATGACTGCTCGAGCTCATCTTCTTCGGGCAGTCGTTCGAGACCGAGCGCGTCGGGAAACACGACCTGGATCGGCAGTCCGGCGAACAGCTCCCGGATCTCGCGTGTCTTGCCGGGGCTCCGGGTGGCGACGAGGAGCTTCACTCCGAATGCGGATTGCGGATTGCGGAATGCAGAATTACTCCACCCCTCTCCGCACGCGGTGAATCAGGTCTGTGGTTGATTTCCCCGCGACGAGCGGGACCTGCACCACACGACCACCCCACCCTTCCACGTCCGCGGCCCCGACGATCCGCGCCTTCTCGTAGTCCGCGCCCTTGACCAGCACGTCGGGCTTGAGCGCCCGGATCAGCTCGAGCGGGGTGTCTTCATCGAACACCACCACACAGTCCACGCTCGCCAGCGCCGCCAGCACGCGCCCGCGCTCCTCCACCGGCACCAGGGGTCGATCGGCGCCCTTGGCGAGCCGGCGCACCGACGCGTCGCTGTTGACCCCTACGACGAGCGCCGACCCGCAGGCGCGTGCCTGCTCCAGCAGCGCGACGTGTCCGACGTGCAGCAGATCGAATACGCCGTTGGTGAAGACGACGGGACTGGACTGGGATCCGCGCCACGTCATCGCGTCTTCCAACGAGCGGACCAGCTTAGAGCGGCTCAGTGGCCTTGGGATGCAATCGGAAGGTGTGATTGAACAACGGCAGGTGCACCGATTCGCTGTAGTCCGTTTCGATCGTGATCTGCCGCGGTGATGCCGAGCGGGTGATCTGGAGATTGCTCGACGCCTCCTCGGGCACGCCGATCTCCTGGATGGCCGACGCGATCCGCCGCTGAATCGTTCCGTTGTCGAGCGCGGCTGCGAGCTGCGCCTGGGTCCTCAATTCGTCCATCAGGCGGTAGTAGCGGAAATACACCTCGCCGATGTTGACGCCGTAGTACAACACGGCTACCAGCACCAGCAGCGACACCAGGCAGCCCATGGTGCTCGCGCCGCGCCGGCGCCCGCCGCGTGCCGTCACCACTGGGACTGCGCTCCGTCCACGATCTCGATCACGAGCTTGTCGAGCGCGATCTTGCGACCCTCCGCCTCCTGGGGCGGCTGGTACTCGCCGGTGATCGTGAGGCCCTGGCGCTGCCACAGGGTTTTGCCTTCCCGCTGATCCACGATCGTCACGTCCACGGTGATTTGAATCTGACGCCGGGTCACATTCGACTGCCCGAGCCCCGTCTGCACGGCCAACGGCAGATCCGCGTCGTAGCGCGCGATGCGACCACGCACGACGGCATCGGCGCTGGCTTCACCCGCGGCACGCAGCCCGAGGCGGCCTTCGATCGCCTGACGCACCGCCGTGGCCACTTCCTGGGTCAACGCGGGCTCCGGGGTATCGTTGTCGAAGGGGAGGATCGCCACGGTCTTGATGTTGGGCAGCCCACCGCCGGCGAAGCCGTACAGGCACCCGGCAAGCCACACACTCCCGACGCTAGCGACGGCTGCGCCACAACGCGGGAGGGAACGTCGCCGTCGTATCCACTGCCACAAACGTGAGATCAAAGCGAGCTGGCCTCTCCGGAACTTCGATTCGAACGCTCTGCGGGAGACCCGCAGGCCCGAGCACGGTGCGGCTGCGGGCCATCACCCGGCCCTCCCGCCGCCATTCCGCCTCCAGCGTCCGCGGGACGGCGATGACCAGCCGATAGTCGACGGTATCGCGCAACTCGGCATGACGCCATACGACTCGCGCCGAGTCACGCGCGCCGGACACGGCCGCTCCCGCCAGCGGCGGTCTCACCACCCCGAGCGCCGTCCACACCAGCTGCAGCGCCTGGGCGACCGATGACGAAAACTGATCCTTCGGGTCCGCCCACCGCAGCGAATCCCCGACCACCACTGCCGCGCCGGTCTTGATGTTGAAGGACGTCGCCCAATCGACGCGGACCGAATCCGGGGGCGCCATGCGCACAGTCCCGCGCCCGCCACCCGACACACGCTCGTCGCGGTACCGCCACTTGAAACGCAGGGCCACAGGCCGGGTCGGGCCAATGCCGCCGGTCCACACCATCACGCTTTCCGGAGGCGCGGCGGCGAGCGGCTGGGGAATCAATGGCGCCGGTCGGCCACCACACGCGGTCATCCACACCCCTGCGGCAATGTAGGAAACGGCGCGGAGTGGGTCAAGCAAGTGACGCTCGTTCAATTGTTGAACCCGAAGCAGTAGTCGACGCGCCATTCGGCTCACCGGTGGATGCTCCGGATACCCTCGCCCTGGGCGATCTGACGCACCACCCGGATGTCGCTCGTCACACGCCCGAAGATCGTGTACGTCCCGTCGAGATGGGGTTGCGCGCCGTGGGTCACGAAGAACTGGCTGCCGCCGGTGTCCGGGCCGGACAGCGCGATCCCGACGCTGCCCGGGCCGTAGCGCAACGGATTGACCTCGTCCCGCAGCACCGCCCCCGGTCCCCCCCAGCCGTCTCCGCGGGGGTCGCCGGCCTGGGCCACGAAGTTGGGCACCACACGGTGCCAGCGCTGGCCGTCGAAGAAACGCCGGTCCACGAGCGCCAGAAATGCCGCCACCGTGAGCGGCGCCTGGTTCGGCAGCAGCTCGAGCGTGAGCGTCCCCCGCTCCGTCTCCATGGTGACGGTCGGGTTGGGTTGCCCGCGGAGTGCGGGCAGCAGATAGCGCCGCACGATCTCGCGGTAGTCGGCGTCGGTCTTTCCGGTCGCGATCGGTCCTTCCCCGGTGCCCCCCCCCCATGCCTCGGCCGCCTCCGGGATCTTCTCGGTGGCCAGGCGGCGCACGAGATACTCCTCGGGCCGCGGGGACCCGCTCACGAACGCCGTCGCGACGCGCAGCCGGCCGGCTGTGCTCGCGGCGGCGATCGCCCCGAGTGCGGCCACGGCCGACAGCCGGGCATCGTTGAAGGCGTCGCCCGCTCCGCGTCGATAGGCCGCGACCAGACGATCGACGTCGGCCGGATCCGGGCGCCGGGCGAGGAGATCGGCCGCGACGCTGCGGACGGCGGGATCCTGGTGCTCGAGCAGCGTCCGCGCCCGCATGAGGAGTGCCGCGTCGCTGTCCGGCGCCAGGCGGCCGACGCCCTGGAGCGCTTGCGCAACCACGCGGCCGTCCGGATCGGTGAGCATGGCCTCGAGCCGCGGCCGGTTGCGGGCGGTGGCGAGCGCCTCGGCGGCCACGCTGCGCCAGTGCCAATCCGGATCGGTCGCCACCGGGAGCGCCGCAGCGGTACCGGCCGCCGTATCGGCCTCCGCCTGGGCGATGATCGCCTGCCGCCGCACGGCGAACATGACGCTTCCCGCCTCGCGGCGCAGCGCGGCGATCGCCAGGCTCCCACCCAGGACACCGAGCGTCGTCTCGGCCTGCACCACGACGCCCGCGTCGGCGTCCGCCAGGGCGGCGATCGCCGCCGGAGCCAGGGTGCTGTCGCCGCGAAACGAAGCCAACGCGCGCAAGGCGTTGATGCGGACCGGAGCGTTCTCGTCGCTGACGAGCGGTCGCAGGCGCGCCGACACGGCGCCGCGCCCAAGCGTGGTGGAATCCGCCAGCGGCGCCGACAGACCGCGCGCCGCAATGGCACGCACGTCGGGCGCCGGCGACGCGAGCGCCCGGAGCATGAGTGGTTGCGCGGCCACGCGGCGCAGCCGCCCGAGCGAGAACAGTGCCCGCCCCTGCACGACCGGGTCGGCGTTCTCGGCGTAGGCCAGGAGTTGTGCGACGGGCGCGCGGGCGCCCAGGCGCCAGGCTTCGAGCAACGCCACCGACGCCGCCGCCGGAACCGGACGCCCCAGCGGCACCCCCTCGATGATCTGCTGAATCGCGCGTGCCCCCGGCTCCCCGCCGATCTTGGCGAGCGCGGTGACCGCTTCCATCTCGCGGATCCCTTGAGCCTCGGGCGGCACGCTGCGGACGACGCCGAGCAGGGGCTCCACGGCGGCGGGATCGCCCAGCAGCCCCAGGGCGAATGCCGCGGCGGCCTGCACGGCCCCGATCGAATCGGTGAGTGCGGGGACGAGCAGCTCGACGGCGCGCGTATCACCGATGCGACCGGCCGCGAGCGCCGCCTGTACGCGGACGCTGAAGTCGTCGGACAGGAGCCCCACCCGCAGCGCCGCGCCGTCGAATTGGCGCGCATCCGCGACCGCCAGCAGCCGGGCGAGCAATCCGACGGTCGCTTCATCGGGCTGGACGTTCTGCGCGCGCGCCGACGGTCCGACGCTCGATAGCGCGAGGGCCAGGCTACAGACGAACGGGATCCGGCGTCGCATGCAAACGCACCAGCACGTGTTCCGGGATGCGGCTCAAGGTGTGGGTGTGGTCCAGAGCGATGAGCGCCGTCTCCGCGGTGGCCAGCAGCTCATCGGTGGTGGCGCGCTCCACGGCGTAGCCGAAGATGACCCGTCGGGACGCCAGCTCCCGTATCCAGCATCGCACGCGCAGCAGATCGTCGTAGCGGGCCGGCCGGCGATACCGGATGCGGACATCGGTGACCGCCAGGAACACGCCCTCCGCTTCCATGTCCTTGTAGGTCACCCCGGTGTGGCGGAGGTGTTCCGTGCGCGCCATGTCGAGCCAGACGAGGTAGTTCGCGTGGTAGACGAACCCCATCTGGTCGGTTTCGGAGTAGTTGACGCGATGCTCGATCGCGCTGGTGGCGACCGGCGCGGGCACCATCACTCCCCGTAAGGAATCCAGATGTTCTTCACCTGGGTCGCGTGGCGGAGAAACTCGCGGCCCTCGGCCTGGTGGACATCGAACCAGTCACGGGCGCCCGGCAGCCAGGTCTGCTTCATGTTGCCCGCCGAAGCCGCTTCGACGGCTTTCCCCCCGACAGCACTACCGCTGAACCAGACCGCATCCACATCGAGATGCTCGGCGAGAAGCTTCGCCAGTGGCTCCTTGTCCCCGGTGACGATGTTGACGACCCCCGCCGGCAGGTCCGAGGTTTCCAGCACGCCGTAGAAATCGGTGGCGGAGAGCGGATGTGCGGTGGAAGGCAGGGCCACGACCGTGTTTCCCACGGCGATTGCCGGGGCTACGAGCGAGAGGAACCCCAGCAACGGATGCCGCTCGGGTGCGGCGATCCCCACCACACCGATGGGCTCGTTCATCGCCAGCGTCACGCCCCGGATCGGCACCTGATGGATCGCGCCATCGTACTTGTCCGCCCAGGCCGCGTACGCGAACAGCCGGGAGATGGCGGCCTCCACTTCCCGGCGCCCCGACGCCGCGCCGGTGCCGGTCAGCGCGGCGATCCGGGCCGCGAACTCGTCGCTGCGGACAGAGAGATTCTCCGCCACGTAATAGAGGATCTGCGCCCGCATGTGCCCCGCCCCGCGGCCCCACTCCGAGGCCGCATGTGCCGCCTCGACGGCGTCCCGCACGTCCTTACGGTTTCCGTCGCCCACCTCGCCCAGCAAACGGCCATCGGGCCCAAGGATCCGTCGCGAGTAGCCCTGATCGGGACGGACCTGCTTGCCTCCGATGAAAAGCTTGGCAGTCCGATCGATCGGAGGGAGCGGGGAGAGGGGAGCGGTCGAAGCCAGTTCTTGGCCGGGTAAAGGTGAGGCCGACGGGGAAACCGTCACCGTCCGCTCCCCGCTCCCCACTCCCTTCTCCCATTCAGGCTTCAGGTACCCCCACATCCCTTCCCGGCCGCCCTCACGTCCGAAGCCGGACTCCCGGTAGCCGCCGAACCCCGACGCGGCGTCGAACAGATTGGTCGAGTTGATCCACACGACGCCAGCCTTGATCTTCGGGGCGACGTCGAGGGCCAGGTTGATGTTCTCGGTCCAGACGCTCGCGGCCAACCCGTAGGGCGTGTTGTTGGCCAGGGCCACGGCTTCGGCGGGCGTGCGAAACGTCATCGAGACGAGCACGGGCCCGAAGATCTCGACCTGCGCGATGGTCGCCGCTGGTGAAACGCCGGTGAACAGCGTGGGCGGATAGAAATAGCCGTCCGTGGGGCACGCCCACGACGGCTGCCACATGGTCGCCCCCTCGGCGACACCCTTTTCGACGAGCTGCCGGATGCGCTCGAGCTGTACCGGCGCCACGATGGCGCCCATGTCGATCGCTTTGTCGAGTGAGGGCCCTACGCGCAGCTTCTCCATGCGCGACCGCAGCTTCTGCACCAGCCGCTCGGCCGTGCCCTCCTGGACCAGCAACCGCGATCCGGCGCAGCATACCTGACCCTGGTTGAACCAGATCGCGTCGACCACGCCCTCGACGACGCTGTCCTGATCGGCGTCTTCGAACACGATGAAGGGGCTCTTGCCGCCAAGCTCCAGGGTCAACTTCTTGCCCGTGCCGGCGGTGTTGCGCCGGATGATGCGTCCCACCTCGGTCGATCCGGTGAACGCGATCTTGTCCACCTGGGGATGCTCGACGAGCGCCGCCCCCGGTTGGCCGTCGCCGGTGATCACATTGAGCACCCCCGGCGGCAAGCCGGCGTCGGTCGCCAACTCGGCGAAACACAACGCGGTGAGCGGGGTGAATTCGGCCGGCTTCAGGACGACCGTGTTTCCGGCGGCCAGCGCGGGCGCGATCTTCCACGCCAGCATCAGGAGCGGAAAATTCCAGGGGATGATTTGCCCGACGACGCCCACCGGGCCATACCCCGGAAACTCGCTGTCCCGGAGCTGAGCCCAGCCGGCGTGATGGTAGAAGTGCCGGGCCACGAGCGGGATGTCGAGGTCCCGGGTCTCGCGGATCGATTTGCCGTTGTCGAGGCTTTCGAGCACCGCGAGCAGCCGCGCATGTTTCTGGACCGCCCGCGCCAGCGCGTACAAATGGCGCGCCCGCGCGTGCCCGGAGAGCGTCGACCAGGCGGGGAACGCCTCGCGCGCAGCGCGGACCGCAGCATCGACGTCTTCGGCCCCGCCCTGGGCGACCCGGGCCAACACCGCACGAGTCGCCGGGTTGATGGTCTCGAAGCTCTCCCCAGCCCTGGGGCGCACCCACTGGCCCGCGATGAAAAGACCGAATTCGCCCCCGTGCTGCTTGAGCCACTCGAGCGCCGGCGCACTCGCCTCGGGCGCGGGCCCCCATTCCATCGTTTCGAAAATGCGGGCGACGGTCGTCGTCACATCACACCATCGGGTGGCGGTGCGCGGCGCTGTAATGCCCGCTCACGAAGTGCTCGAGCTGGCGCTCGATATCGGTGAGCAATGTGCTCGCGCCCAGCCGGAAGCGATCGGCGTGCAGCCAGGAATCGCCCAGCTCTTCCTTCATGAGGATCAGCCAATCGAGCGCCGCCTTGGCGGAGCGGATCCCGCCCGCCGGCTTGAATCCGACCGCGGCCCCGGTGCGTTCCAGGTATTCGCGGATCATGCGCGTCATGACGAGCCCAACCGGCAGCGTCGCGTTCACCGGCTCCTTGCCGGTCGACGTCTTGATGAAATCCGCCCCGGCCATCATGGCCACGAGGCTGGCGCGGGCGACATTGGTCAGGGTCGCGAGCTCGCCCGTGGCCAGAATCACCTTGATGTGCGCCGGGCCACACGCCTCCCGGAACGCCCGCACCTCGTCGTAGAGCGCCGGCCAATCCCCTGTGAGGACATGGCCGCGCGTGATCACGACGTCGATCTCGTCCGCTCCCGCCTCGACCGAAGCCCGGACTTCCTCCAGCCGTTGCGGAAACGGGTTGAGTCCAGCCGGAAACCCGGCCGACACGGCCGCCACCGGGATGCCGGAGCCCGCGAGCGCCTGCACCGCCGTCGCCACGAGCGCATGGTAGACGCACACCGCTCCCACGGTGATGCCGAGGTGCTCGACCCCCAGGGCCTCCACCAGATCACGCCGCAACGGCGCACGCGCCTTGGCACACAAGCGGAGCACGTTCCCCGGGGTGTCGTCGCCCTGCAGCGTGGTGAGATCGATGCAGGTGATGGCGCGCAGCAGCCAGGCGGCCTGCCACTCCTGCTTCACGGTGCGGCGGCGCGGCAGCGTCGCCGCGCGCCGCTCAACGGCACTGCGGTTCACCCGGATGGCGCGGATCAGATCGAGGTCCAGCGGCGTGCCCGGGTTCCGCTCCATCGCGGCCGGCGGACGATCGTCGGGTCGGTCCCCGGGGATGGCCGTTGCGGGGGCGCGAGGGGGGGGGCGCCGGAATCGCGGTTCGCCGCGCGTCACGGTCATGATTCGGGAGAATGCGACGCGCGATAGGAAAAGTCAAATGGGACAGCGGCTTGCGACCCCTCGAGGCGGTTTCTAGCTTGGGGCCGTGACCGCTTCGGCCCGTTGTCTCATCGTCGCCGACGCGCACCTCGGGCAGGTGCCGCCGGCGGTCGAGGTCGCCTTCCAGGCGTTCCTCGATCAGGTTCCGCAACCCGGCGACCAGCTGCTGATCGACGGCGACTTGTTCGACTTCTGGTTCGAGTATGCCACGACGATCCCGCGCCGCCATGTGGCCACGGCCATGATGCTCGGGAACGTGGTTCGGCGCGGCATCCCCGTGACCTTCCTCGGCGGGAATCACGATCGTTGGGGAGGAGATTTCCTGCGGCACGACCTCGGCATCGACTATTACACGGGCGAAGCCGAGCTCGAGCTGGCCGGACGGCGCGCCCTCGTCGTGCACGGTGACGGGCTCACCGAGCAACATTGGGGCGGCGCGCTGACCCACTGGCTGCTGCGGCAGCCGGTGACGGTGGCGGTGTTCCGCACGTTCCACCCGACCGTGGGCGACTGGATCGCCCACAAGCTGTCCGGCACCTTGGCCGACAGCACCAAGGACAAGGCCGTACTGGATCGTGCGGAAGCGGCTCAGGAAGCCTATGCGAGGGACCTGCTGGCGCGCCGGCAGGACCTGTCACTCATGGTCATGGCCCACACGCATCGCGCCCGCGTCGAGCGGCTGCCCGACGGCCGGACCTACGTGAACCCGGGAGCATTCCTCGATGGCGGCCGCTACGCGGTCGTCACCCCGGACGCGGTGGAATTGAAGACCTTCTCAGCCTAGCGGAACCACCTCGACCTCCCTCAGCCGCTCCCCGAGGAACCGCGCCCCGACGCTGCGAAAGTGCGACTCATCATCTGAAACGACGAAGGTGTGGGTCGGCCGCTGCGCCTCGTCGGCCAACAGGCCGCGCGCGGTCAGCTCGCTCTGCACGGCCGCCGCCGTCTCCTCCGCGCTATCGATCAGCCGCACGGATGCGCCCAAGACCCGTCCCAGGAGCGGCTTGAGCAGCGGATAGTGGGTGCAACCGAGCACCAGGACGTCGACGCCGGCCGCCGTGAGCGGTTTCAAATATTCGCGCGCCACCAGCTCCGTGGCCGGATGATCGAACCAGCCCTCTTCCACCAGGGGCACGAACAATGGACACGCGCAGGAGATCACCCGGGCGTCGGGGTGCAGCGTCTTGATGGCTCGCTCGTAGGCGCCGCTCGCGATCGTGCCCGCCGTCCCGATCACCCCGATCGCCCCGCCGTGGGTGGCGGCGATCGCCGCGCGTGCGCCCGGCTCGATCACGCCCAACACGGGGACCGGCGACCGCTCGCGCAGCGTGTCGAGCGCGTGCGCCGTGCTCGTATTGCACGCGACGACCACCGCCTTGACGCCGCGCTGCAGCAGGTAGGCCAGGATTTCGGCGCTGTAGCGACGCACCGTCACGGGCGACTTGGGGCCATACGGCACGCGCGCCGTGTCGCCGAAATAGATGACCGATTCGCACGGCAGTCGCTCGAACAGCGCGTGGGCGACGGTGAGCCCGCCGATCCCGGAGTCGAAGACGCCAAGCGGAGCCGCGTTCACGGACGCGGCAGCGGGAAGCTCACTCCGACTCCGCCGGGGAACGCGCGCACTTTGAGATCGCCCGGGAAATCCCGCAGGTGCGCGGCGACGTAGGCCTCCGCTCCGGAAAAGAGATGGTTGAATCCCCACAGCACCAGCCAATCCTGGACCTCCTGGCGCTTGGCCTGCTGGTTCGGCAACCCGGCCGCCTCGAAGTAATTCGACTCCTGCTGGGCCTTCAGGGCCATGTACATCGTGGTGCCTTCCCACACCACGAACAGCGCCCCGGTGACGTGGCGGCCGGTCGCGGCCTGGCCCCATCCGGGGAGCAGCATGGAGCGCCACAACGCGCCGACCGGGCCGACGTGACCCGCGGTGTCCGGCGGCGTCACCGTCTGGGCAGACAGGTGGATGGGCGGATGGACGGATAAACACAGCGCCACAAGCAGTACCATCCGCCCATCCGCCCCTCCGCCCAGACGCCGCTTCATTGCGCCACCAGCACGGTGAGGCATCCGGGCTCCAGCGTCACCATGCATTCATGTACGCCGGGCTCGCGCAGCTCCCCGTCCAGGTGCAGCACCAGAGGCGCTTCGGGCGCGCGAATGCGGAGCCTGGTGGTCCGCAGCTGCGCCACCTCGGGCATTCCGCCGTGGGTGCCGCGCATCACGCGCGGCAGGGCGGCCAGAAAGCGCAACAGGCCGACGCGGCGGATCAGGCACACGTCGATCCAGCCATCCGCCGGATCGGCGTCGGGCGCAAAGCGATATGATCCTCCGGCCGTGGTCCCGTTGCACACCTCGACCATCATCATGCGACCCCGCTCGCGGAATCCGTCCGCGTCCACCTCGAACAGCGGCGGCCGGAAGCTCGCGAAAGTCCGCACCACCGGCACCAGGTAGGAGAGGAAACCTCTCAATCCCGGCATCGCGTTTCTGGTGCGCACCACCGCCGGCCCAAAACCGAATCCCAGGGAGTTGACGAAGTATTCGTCCAGCACCCGCCCGGCATCGAAGCGCCGCTCACGGGCCGTGACCATCCGCGCCACAGCGCGGGTGATATCGTGGCCGTGGACGCCGACGAGCTTAGCAAAGTCATTGCCGGAGCCGATCGGCACGACCCCCAAGGCGGCTCTCGAACGGGCCGCGAGCAGCCCGTTGGCCACCTCGTGCACCGCTCCGTCGCCCCCCACCGCGATGACGCAGCGCGCGCCAGCCTGCGCGGCGAGCGCGGCCAGATCGCTGCCGTGCCCCGGGCGCTCCGTCTCCACCATGTCCACGGTCCACCCTTGCGCGCGAAACGCCCGCGCCACGGGATCCTTGGCCCGGCGCGCGGCGCCGCGCCCGGCGGCGGGATTCAGGATGACGTGAGCGTGTGGCACATCACTGCAGATAACGCTCGTTCCAAGCGACTTCGAACTCCCATTTGCAGGAGGGGCACGGCATGCGCTTGGTCCCCGCCGAGAGAGCGGCCCGCTCGGTACAGCTGGGGCACACGGCGTATTCGTGCGTGAACCCGGCGGGGGGGTTCCCGATCCAGCTGGCACGTTGCTGTACCACGGTCCATTTGGCGGGCGGGCGCTTCACGAACTCGAGCAGCGCCTTGGCCACGGGAACCGGACGCTTGTTGATCTCGAGCGTCGCGTGGAGATCCTCCACCTTCAAGACCCGATACCATGCACCGCGCCGAATGTGCAGGTTCACGTTCTCGCACAGCCGGGCGTAGAGCGGTTCACTCATGTGAGATAAGGTTCGTCCCAGGCGATCTCGAACTCGTACCTGCAATAGGCACAGCGTAACCGCCGCACCCGCTTTTGGAGCGGCGCTCGCTCGCCGCAGCTCGGGCATACCCCATACCGCTCGGCGAGTGCGGGCGGCGCCTTCCGGGCGCTCGCCGGCTCCGGTGTGACGACGGTCCAACGGGGAGGCGGCCGTTTGACGATCTCGAGCAGCGGCGCGGCGACCAGCACGTGCCGGCCGTTGACCTCGAGGATCGCCTTCAAGCCTTCGACCTTGAGCACGCGGTACCAGGCTCCCCGGCGCAGCCGGAGGTTCACGTCTTCGCGCAAGCGGGCGTAGAGGCGTTCGGTCATGGACACCAGCGCCGAATTAAGGCAATTGCCGAGACGGCGTCAATTCAGGAGACCTGGCGGGAGCGGGTAGGAATCGAACCTACCGAGGCCCTTGCGAGCCCCAGCTGGTTTTGAAGACCAGTCGGACCACCAGACCCGATCCGCCCCCAACAGACAGTCAGCGGCCGCGAAGGCTACTGCACCCCCAGCGCCTATGCTACGGTCCTCGTTGTGCTGCGTCCGCCCATCGCCGCAGTGTGGCTCGGGTGCAACAGTGGCGATCCCAATAGACGACTCGGAAAAGTAATCCACGCCTGACTGAGCCTGTGACGCCGCTCACAAGATGGCCCAATTGTTGCGGTTAGCCATGCCGACACCATCCGCAGATAACCCAGGAGCAATTGCATGCGCCGTGACGTCGTCCGCCTGGTGCGCCAGTCCGTCGCCCTGACCTTGGCCCTCGTTTTGGCGTCCTGTACGAACGACAGCCCGACTCAGCCGATGCTGACGGCGTCCTACGTCACGCCAACCGGGTTGGTCACCGCGAACCCGCCTCAGATTTTCATCGGGGCCGGCGACATCTCGAGCTGCGGCAACAGCGGCGACGAGGCGACCGCCCAGATCATCGATACCATCCCCGGGACCGTGTACCTGCTCGGGGACAACGTCTACGATACCGGCAACATTACCACGTTCAACAACTGCTACAACCCAAACTGGGGCCGGTTCAAGAACCGCACGAAACCATCCGCCGGCAATCACGAGTACAACGACAACGGCGCGGCAGGCTACTTCGCCTACTTCGGCGCCGCCGCCGGTGACCCGAGCAAGGGCTACTACAGTTACGACCTCGGCCTCTGGCACATCATCGTCCTCAACAGCAACATCTCGCGGACCGCTGGTTCCGCTCAGGACACCTGGCTGGCGAGCGATCTCGCGGCTCACCCGAACCAGTGTACGCTCTCCTATTGGCATCACCCGCTCTACTCCTCCGGAGGCTCCGGCTCGGCGGGCCAGAGCAACTCCTCGATGCGGCCCTTCTGGGACCGCCTGTACGCCGCGCACGCCGACCTCGTGCTCAACGGTCACCGCCACTTCTACGATCGAATGCAGTTGATGAAGCCGGACGGCAGCGCGGATCCGGCCAATGGCATTCGCACCATCATCGCGGGGATGGGCGGCATCGGGGGCGGTAGCGTCTCCAGCGTGTTCCCGACGAGTCAGGTCCGGAACGGCGACACGCGCGGCGTCATCAAGCTGTACCTCTACGACGACAGCTACGCCTGGAAATTCCTTCCCGTCGCCGGCAAGACGTTCACCGATTCGGGCAGCACCGCCTGCCACGTGTCCGGCGGCGGCGGTGGCGGCATCTCGGCCAGCAACTCGACGGTCGGCGCCGCGCCGTCGTCGTTCATAGCCGGAAGCGGGTCCTCCACGATCACCGTCACGGTGAAAGACGGCAGCAACAACGTGGTCAGCGGGGCGAACGTCGTCTTCGCCGCCACGGGCAGCGGCAACACGTTCACGCCGTCGAACGCGACCACCGACGGCAGTGGCGTGGCGACCGGCACGTTCACTTCCACGGTGGCGCAATCCAAGACCGTCACGGCAACCGCCAACGGAGTCGGTATCACGCAGCAGGCGACCGTGACGGTGAACCCGGGCACGGTGTCCGCGGCCCAGTCGACGGTGACCGCGGCGCCCGCGTCGTTCGTCGTGGGGAGCGGTTCGTCGACGGTGACGGTGACCGCCAAGGATGCCAACGGCAACGGCATCAGCGGGGCCAGCGTCGCGTTCGCCTCGACTGGAAGCGGCAATACGCTGACGCCGCCCTCCGGAAACACCAATGCGAGCGGCGCGGCGACCAGCACGTTGACGTCCACCGTCGCCGAGCTCAAGACCGTGTCGGCCACGATCAACGGCACACCGATCACCCAGACCGCACCGGTGAACGTCACACCGCCCGGCGCCGGCGGCACCATCACGCAGACGCTGCTCACCTCGGGCTCGGGCGGCAACCCGACGAACCAGAGTGTCTACACCACGGCGTCCATCTCGCCGGCGCCCAACGCCCTCATCACGGTGGCCGTCCTGAGTCACCGGAGCACGGCGGCCATCACGCCGACGCTGTCCGGTGGCGGGATGTCGACCTGGACCGCAGTGGGCAGCGTCTCTTTCGATCTCATCAGCACGCCGCGCCGGCGGGTGACTGTTTTCCGGGCTATGAGCGCCGCGCCCGGCAGCGGGCCAATCACCATCACGTTCGCGAACACCGTCTCCAACGCCCAATGGGTCGTGTCGCAGTGGACCGGCATCGACCAGAGTGGGACCAACGGGTCGGGCGCGATCGGACAGGTCGACTCGGCGCGCGGGGACGCGGTATCCTCGCTGTCCGTTCCGCTGGCCGCCTTTGCGAATGCCAACAACGTGGGCTTCGGTGCCATGGCCACGAACGCCAACCCACCGTTCGTAACTCCCGGCAGTGGCATGACGGAGATCGTCGAGGCGTCGGCCAACGAGAGTAACGTGCTCGAAGCGGAGTGGGGCACGAACCAGAACACCATTCAGGCCAGCCTGACGAGCGCCAAGACCGCTGGCCTCCTGGGTATCGAGATCAAGGCGTCCGGCTCCGGCGGGCCAGTCGTGTCCGCATCGCAGTCGATGGTCAGCGCCGTCTCACCGATCACGGCCGGGGGCAGCTCGACGATCACCGTCACGGTCAACGACGGCAGCGGGAACCCGATCAGCGGGGTGAACGTGACGCTCTCGGCGACGGGGAGCAACACCATCACCCAACCAGCGGCACTCACCGACGTCAGCGGGGTGACGACCGGCTCGTTGAGCGCGACTGTTGCCGGGTCCAATCAGGTGACGGCGGTCGCCGGCGGAGTGACGCTCAACCAGAAGCCGACCGTCGTGGTGGACCCGGCCCCCCCGACCTCGCTCGGCTACACCACGCAACCCTCCAACACGGCCGCGAACGCGCCGATCAGCCCGGCCGTGGTGGTGGAGATTCGCGACGCATTCAACAACCGGGTCAATTCCGGCGCCATCGTGAACGTGGACTTCGGAAACAACGCCGGTTCCGGAACGCTGACCGGGACGCTCGCGCGAACCGCCGTCAACGGCGTGGCGACCTTCAGCGACCTGGCCATCACCGACATCGCGAACGGCTACACACTGAAGGCCAGCTCGACGGCCTTGACGGACGCCATCTCGAATAGCTTCAACATTACGCCACCTGTCCCCTCTGCTTCGCTATCGACGGTCGTCGCCGGCACGCCCAGCTTCACGGCCGGAGGTAATTCCGACATCACGGTGACCGTGAAGGATGGCCTGGGTAACGCCATGAGCGGCGTGACCGTGACACTGTCGTCGACCGTGGGTGGTGACGTTGTGACGCAGCCCGCCACCACGACCGACGGCAGCGGAATCGCAACCGGCAACGTCGCCGCCACCAGCGCCGGCCAGCGGACCATCACGGCGGTGGCGGGTGGCATCACCATTACGCAGAAGCCCGTGCTCACGGTGAATGCCGCCACCGCGAATGCCGGGACCTCAACGGTGTCCGCGAATCCGACCACCATCACGGCCGGCAGCGGCAGCTCGACGATCACCGTGACCGTCCGCGACCAGTATGGCAACGCGTTGGGCGGGTCGAGCGTAGTGCTGGGCGCGACCGGGACCGGCAACAGCTTCGGCCAGCCCGGCCTTACCGGCTCGAACGGCGTAACGACGGGGACCATCTCCTCGACCGATCCGCAGACCGAGAACGTAACGGCCACCGCGGACGGCGTTCTCATCACCCAGCAGCCAGCGCTCACGGTGAGCAACCAGCCACCGCCGTCGTCGATCACGCACACCCTGCTCACCGCCGGTAACGACCCGGCGAACGTGGGGGTCTACAACACCGCCTCCATCTCCCCGGCTGCTAATGCGCTCGTCACCATCGCCGTCGTCGGGCACCGCTCCAGCGCCGCCGCGGCGAGCCCGACGGTGACCGGCGGTGGCATGTCGTCCTGGGTCGAGGTCGCGACCGTCACGTTCAGCACGGTAGCCACGCCGCTCAAGCGCATGTCGATCTTCCGCGCGATGAGCGCGTCGCCCGGCAGCGGGCCGATCACCATCACGTTCCCAGCGACCGAGTCCAACGCTTCCTGGATCGTGTCGCAATGGACCGGGGTCAGCACGACCGGCACCAACGGTTCCGGCGCGATCGCTCAAGCCCTGACGAACCAAGCGGACGGCGTCACCAGTATCGGCGCCACGCTCGCCGCGCTCGGAAGCCCGAACAATGTGGCCTACGGTGTGGTCGGCACGAGTGGGACGGCCATCGGGATCAATCCGGGCGCCGGCTTCACCGAGATCTCGGAGCAGAAGCCCAACGAATCGCCGAACGGGATTCTCGAAGCGCTGTTCGCGGCCAATCAAACCACGCCGTCCGCCAGCTGGACCGGCGCCTTCTCGGCCGCCATTCTCGCCATCGAAATCAAGGCCGGACCCTGAACTAGCTCGACTCCGCCAGGGCCGGTCGCGCAACGGGAGTGGGGAAGGCTTTCCCCACTCCCGTTGTCTTTCCCGATCCACCGCGTCAGCGAATCGCGATCGCGTCGACCTCCACGCGGGCGCCTTTGGGCAGCCCCGCCGCCTGCACCGTGGAGCGCGCCGGCCGATGGCCGCCGAAGTGCTTCGCGTAGACCTCGTTCATGGCCGCGAAATCCGCCATGTCGGCGAGGTAGACGGTCGTCTTCACGACCCGAGCGAGCGACGACCCGGACGCCGCAAGCACCGCGGTCAGGTTCTTCAGCACCTGCTCGGTCTGCTCCGCCGCGGTCTTCCCAACCAGCTCGCCGGATTGAGGGTCGAGCGCCACCTGCCCCGCCGTGTATACGACATCATCGGTGACGATGGCCTGGCTGTAGGGACCGATCGCCTTCGGAGCCTTGTCGGTGGCCACCGGATTGAGCGTCTTCATTAGAACAGGCCCTCGATCGTGCCGTCCGGATGCAACCGGATCCGCTCGGCCGCCGGGCTCTTGCCGAGTCCCGGCATGGTCATGATGTCTCCCGCGAGCGCCACGACGAACCCCGCGCCCGCCGACGGGAGAATGTCCCGCACGTGCAGCGTGAACCCCGACGGCGCCCCGAGCTTCGACGGGTCATCACTGAAGGAGTATTGCGTCTTTGCCATGCACACCGGGGTCTCGCCCAGTCCGAGCTTGGGCAACAGCTCGATCGCGCGCTCGGCCGACGGTGCGTAGGACACGCCGCCCGCTCCGTAGATCTCCTTCGCGATCGTCTCGATCTTCTCCTTGATGGGGCGCCGCTCGTCGTAAATCGGCTTGAACGCCGCCTTGCCGTGATCGAGCAGCTCCAACACCGCGCGCCCAACTTCGAGCCCGCCCTCCCCACCCTTCTCCCACACCTCGCAGCGCACCGCCTCGACGCCTTCGGTGGCGCAGGCATCGCTCACGGCGTCGATTTCCTCGTTGGTATCGCTCACGAACCGATTGAGGGCGACCACGCACGGAACGCCAAATTTCCTCACGTTGCGCACGTGGCGCGTGAGGTTCTCCACCCCGCGCCGCACGGCGGCGACATCGGGCGTCGCCAGATGATCCTTCTTGACGCCGCCGTGCATCTTGAGCGCGCGCACCGTGGCCACCACGATCGCGGCCTCCGGCTTCAGGTCCGCCATGCGGCACTTGATGTCGAAGAATTTCTCGGCGCCCAAGTCGGCGCCGAACCCGGCTTCGGTCAGCACAATGTCCGCCAAGCGCAAGCCGAGCTGCGTCGCCATTACCGAGTTGCAGCCATGGGCGATGTTGCCGAACGGCCCGCAATGCACCAGGGCCGGTCCGCCTTCCAGCGTCTGCACCAGGTTCGGCTTCAGCGCGTCCTTCAGGAGCAGTGTCATCGCGCCTTCGGCTTTCAAGTCCTTGGCGCGGACCTCCGCCTTGGCCTGGGTCAGCCCCACGATGATGCGCGCCAGCCGGGCTTCGAGGTCCTCGAGGCTCGTGGCCAGCGCCAGAATCGCCATGACTTCGGAGCCGGGAATGATGACGAAGCGCTCTTCACGCATGGGGCCGCCGTTCAAGCCGCCAAGGCCCACGATGACCTGGCGCAACGCTCGGTCGTTCATGTCGATGGTGCGCGGCCAGGTGATGCGGCGCGTGTCGAGCGCGAGCGCGTTGCCGTGGTGCAGGTGGGCATCGAGCATCGCCGAGAGCAGGTTGTGCGCGCTGGCGATGGCGTGAAAGTCACCGGTGAAATGGAGGTTGATGTCCTCCATCGGTACGACCTGCGCATACCCGCCCCCGGCGGCGCCGCCCTTCACCCCAAAGAC
The DNA here is from genome assembly GCA_964599725.1 of uncultured Gemmatimonadaceae bacterium. GTDB lineage: Bacteria > Gemmatimonadota > Gemmatimonadetes > Gemmatimonadales > GWC2-71-9 > DASTHG01. The sequence continues at coordinate 29,675 of CAZRGT010000019.1, forward strand.
GGGGCCGAGCGACGGCTCCCGGATACACAGGATGGCGTTCTTGCCCAGCTTACGCAGCGCCTGGGTCACCCCCACCGTGACCGTGGACTTTCCTTCGCCCGCCGGCGTCGGAGTGATGCCGGTCACCAACACGAGCCGCCCGGTCGGCTGGCGCCGGGTCAGCGCATCGAGTGAGATCTTGGCCTTGAAGCGACCATAGAACTCGACCTCGTCTTCGCCGAGCCGCAGCTCGGCGGCAATGTCGGCGATCGGGCGCGGCTGTGCCGCCTGGGCGATCTCGATGTCGGTCGGCACCTTCACGGCAGTCGTCACGCGGAGTCCTCACTCGTGGCTAGGGTGGTGACGAGCCGATCGCCGAATACCCGTCGGGCATTCTCGGTCGTGTGTCGGGCGATGTCTTCCAACGACGCGCCGCGCCGATCCGCGAGCCGTCCGGCCACCTCCCGCACGTAGGCCGGTTCGTTGCGGCGGCCGCGATGCGGTACCGGGGCCAGGTACGGCGCGTCGGTCTCGACCAGCAGGCGATCCAGTGGGCAGGTGGTGAGGGATGCCTGGTCGGTCCAGCTCTTGAACGTGATCATCCCGCTGAAGGAGAAGTACGCGCCGACGTCCATCCCCGCCGCGAACAGCGACGGCCCGGAGCTGAACGAGTGCAGCACCACGGCCGGCAGACGCCGCCCCCATTCCCGCAGCAGCGCCGCGGTATCCTCGTCGGCCTCGCGCGCATGCACCACCACCGGCTTTCCCACCTCCGCGGCCAGCGCCAGCTGAGCCTCGAAAGCGCCGCGCTGGACGGAACGAGGCGAATGATCGTAGTGGTAGTCGAGTCCGGTTTCGCCCACTGCGAGAGCGGCCGGATCCGTCAGCAGCTCGCGCAACCGCCGCTCCGCTTCGGCGACCCAGGTCCGCGCCGCATGGGGATGCACACCCGCCGTGGCGGAGAGCCCGGGGACCGCGCGTGCGAGCGCCAGCGCCCGCTCGCTCCCCGTCACCGATTCCCCGATGACGACCACATGACCGACTCCCGCCAAGCGGGCCCGCACGAGGACTTGCGCGCGGTCTGGGTCGAACGCCTCATCCGCGAGGTGGCAGTGGGCGTCGACAAGCACGTCAGACGGCGGCCTTGGAGCGGCCTCCCGTCGCCGGCGCGGGCGTCACGCCCGGCGCCACGCCCGGCCCAGCATAGGCTCGGGCTCCACGCACGTCCTGCCCCGGCCAGCGACGCTCGATCCAGAGCAGCACCGGCGACGCCACGTAGATCGAGGAGAAGGTCCCCACGAGAATCCCGAACGCCATCACCAGGGCGAACGGGCGGATCACCTCGCCCGCGATGAAGGCAAGGACAAGGGCGGTCATCATCGTAATGCCGCCCGTCAGGATCGTGCGTGGCAAGGTCTCGTTGACCGACAGGTTCAGGATTTCGTACAGGTTCTGCCGGCGATACTTCCGGAGGTTCTCCCGCACGCGGTCGAAAATGACGATGGTGTCGTTGAGCGAGTACCCGACGATCGTCAGCACGGCGGCGACCACCACCAGGCTCACTTCGAGGTTCAGATAGCGGATGAACGCGAGGGTCGCCGCGATGTCGTGGGCGGTGGCGAACACGGCCGCGAGGCCGAAGCGCCACTCAAACCGGATGGCGAGGTAGAGCAGCGTGATGACGAACGAAATGAGGATCGCGATGATAGCTCTCTGCTGCAGTTCGCCGCCCACTTTCGGCGTGGCCGCCTCGGTGCGGACGACCCGGTAGGCGCCCCCCCCCGCTGTCGCGTCGAGCGCCCGGCCAACGGCCTCCGCCACGGACGGGGTGCTCACGTCGCCCGCCTCCGGGCCGAACCGCGCGCGGATCACGTAGGCGGTGTCGGCGCCGAAGGTCTGAATCTCGGACCCAACTAGGCCAACGCCTTCCAGCGCCGCGCGGAGCTGGGCGATGGGGAGGGACCGGGCGACCTCGACCTGGACGAGGGTGCCGCCAGTGAACTCGATGCTGTAGTTCAGGCCGCGGACCAGGAGTAACACCAGACCCGGCAGGATGAGCAGCGCGCTCAGGCCGTACGCCCAGCGCCGTAGTCCGATGAAATCGTAGCGGGCGTGTGCGAAGAGTCGAATCATCAGACGCTCAGGGTGACCATCGTTGGCCGTCGCTGCAACCAGATGAGGAAGAAGGTGCGGGTGACGAACACCGCCGACAGCATGGAGGCGAGAATCCCGATGAAGAGGGTGATGGCGAACCCCTGCACCGGGCCCGTTCCCACCCTATACAGGATGAGGGCCGTGAGGGCCGTGGTGATGTTGGAATCGACGATGGCACTCATCGCATGCTTGAAGCCTTCCTCCACCGCGAGCCGCACCGTCTTGCCCAGCTGCAGCTCCTCGCGGATTCGCTCGAAGATGAGCACGTTCGCGTCGACTGCCATGCCAATCGAGAGGGCGAAACCGGCCAAGCCGGGAAGGGTAAGGGTGAAACCGAACATGGCGAGACCGCCGAGGGTGAACAGGACGTACAAGGCGAGGGCCGCCACCGCGAGCGCACCCGAGAGCCGGTAGTACCCGATCATCACTAGGATGACGAGGGCGACGGCCAAGGCGCCCGCCTGGACACCGGCGCGAATTGAATCCGCGCCGAGCGACGGTCCGATAGCGTGTTCCTCGACGATGTGCAGCGGCACCGGCAGCGCGCCCGCCCGCAGCACCAGGGCGAGGTCCTGCGCCTCGACGAGCGGCTTGTTCTGCAGATCGATCTGTCCGGTGCCGCAAATCTGGTCGTTGATGATGGGCGGCTGACCCTGCACCCGGCCGTCGAGCATGATGGCCATGTAATCACGCACGTGCCGGCCGGTGGCATCGCAGAACTTGCGCGACCCGCGCCGGGTCAGGTCGAACACCACCACGGAATGGTTGTTGAGCTGGTCGCGGTTCGCCGATGCCTTGGTCAGCTCGTCCCCGGTGATGATGGGGCGATCCTCGACGGCGTACAGGGCGCGGTAGGGCCGCGCGCCGCGTGACTCGATCTCGGTCCCCCAACGGAGATCGACTCCGCGCGGCAGGCCGCCTTTCACCTCCGAGCGCGCCAGCAGGCTCTCGGCACGCGGCACCTGCTCCACCGGCACCAGGAACTCCCCCGGCAGCTGGCCCTGGAACAAGAGCGCCGACAGGGCGCCCGGCGCGTTCGCGTTCACCGCGGTGTCTGTCGCCCCCTGCTTTGTCGAGTCCCGGCCGAACAGCTGCGCCACCGCGCTCACCGCGCCCGCCTGGCCGCCCTGGACACCGGCCTTGCGCAACGCGGCGTCGATCGCCGGCAACGCGTCCCGGAACAAGTGCTTCATGTCCGTAATCCGGAACTCCAGGAACGCCGACTTCTGGACGATCTGCTTGGCGCGGGTGGGATCCGTCTCGCCCGCGAGCTCCACCACGAGCCGGCACTGCCCGATCACCTGCACCACGGGCTCCGTGGTGCCGAATTCGTCCACCCGCCGGCGCACCACGGTCTCGGCGCGGCGAATCGCATCGGCGCAGTCCGCAACGGGCCCCTTGGATTCGTCGACCTCGAGCGCCATGTGGATCCCGCCCTGAAGGTCGAGGCCAAGTTTGATCGGCACCCGCCGCACCGTGGTGTCCTTCATGCGGCCGGTCTGCACATCGACCACGCGCTGCGTGACGTCCTTCGGCTTCAAGAACCAGATCGACACCAGCACCAGCGCCATGATGAATATGATGCGACCCCGAAGCCTGCTCATTCGACACCCGCCAGGTTGAGACTCTTACGCGCCGCGGCACGATCATGCGTCAACTGGTCGATCAGGACCTCGCGCGACGGGAACGTGCGCACGTCGCGCAGGCGCTGGACCCACTCTACCCACACCGTCTCGCCATACAGCAGGCCGGCGAAGTCGAACAGGTGCACCTCGAGGCCGCGCTCGTTCACGCCGAACGTAGGCCGCGGGCCTTGGTTCATCATGCCCCCGTATCGCACCCCTTCCCCCTTCCCCTTTGCCTCCACCGTCACCCACACGGCGTATACCCCGTCCGGCGGGAGCAACTTGCGCTCGTCCGGCAGCGGCAGGTTGATCGTCGGCACGCCGATCGTTTGGCCGCGCCCGGCGCCGTGCGTCACACTCCCCAGAGCGCCGTAGGGCCGGCCCAGCCAGCGGCCCGCCAGCGTCAGATCGCCATGCGCCAGGGCGGCGCGGATGGCGGTCGACGAAATCGGCCGTCCATCGTCCCGCACGGGATCCACGACGTCCACGCCGAACCCGTCGGCCGCCCCGATGCGCCGGACCGTCTCCACGTCGCCCGAGCGACCGCGCCCGAACCCGTGATCGTGCCCCAGCACGAGCTCGCGCAACCCGAACTGCGCCTGCAGCACCTCGCGTACGAACGCTTCCGGCGTGAGCCGCGAGAGCTCCGGCGTGAACGGCAACGTCACGACCCGGCTCACACCCGACCGCGCGAGCAGGCGCTGCCGCTCCGCCGGCAGCGTCAACAGGCGCGGCGCCGCGCTCGGATTCACCACCGCGAGCGGATGGGGGTCGAAGGTGACCACCACGCTCTCCGCCCCGCTGGCACGGGCCCGCTGGACGATTTCCGCCAGCACCGCCTGATGCCCGCGATGCACGCCGTCGAAAGTGCCGACGGTGACGACCGCGCCCGCCATCAGTCGGCGACCACGACGCGCGGCCGCAACTGATCGCCCTCCCGCTCCCCGACGGCCACCAGCTCGCCGTCCAATGCGAACAGCGCGACCCGATCCGCGTCGCTCACCGCCGGAACGGACCGCCCATGGACCACCGCGTCCCGTTCGTCCCCGGCGAGCGACCGGCTCGGCAAATCGCTCACGAGCAGCCCCGCCGGGCGCAGGTCCGCGCCCGTCACCGCTTCCGGCGGCTTCGCCTGCACGAGACGAAACGGCCCCACCGCCGTCCGCGTCAGCGCCGCGAGGTGCGCGCCGCACCCCAACGCCTCGCCCACGTCCCGGGCTAGAGCGCGCAGGTACGTCCCGCCGCCTACCGTCGCCCGGAAGCGCACGTCCGCGCCCTCGAATCCCTCGAGCGTGAGCTCGGCGATCTCGACCGAGCGCGCGGCGAGCGTCACGGTTTCTCCGCGCCGCGCCCGCCGATACGCGCGGACGCCGTCCACGTGCACCGCGGAATGGGGCGGCGGCCGTTGCGCAATCGTGCCGTGAAACCGGTCGAGGACCGCCGTGACCGTCGCACGGTCGATTTCGCGCCACGCCTCCGAGGCGCGCACCGTCTCGCCGGTGCGATCGTCGGTCGTCGTCACGACGCCGAGCCGGATCACGCCTTCGTACGACTTGGACCACCCGGCCGCGAACGGCGCGAGGCGCGTCGCGCGTCCGACCACGAGCACCAGCAACCCTTCCGCGAACGGGTCGAGCGTCCCCAGATGCCCGACGCGGCTCGTGTCCAGCGCCCGGCGCACGATGTCCACCACGTCGTGCGAGGTCGGACCGGCGGGCTTCGCCACCAGCAGCACGCCCCCCGTCAGCCGTCGCCCTCCTTCAGCTCCTTCAGGACCTGATCGATCCGCTGCGCATGCTCGATGCCGCGGTCGAGCTGAAAGTGAATCTCCGGGCTGGTGCGCAGCCGCAGCTCGCGCGCCAGGCGCCCGCGCAGAAACCGGGCGGCGCTCGCCAGCCCGTCCAGGCTGCGCACCTTCTCGTCGTCGCTGCCCATCACGCTCACGTGTACCGTGGCGTGACCCAGGTCTGCCGAGACCAGGACGCCGGTGACGGTGACGAATCCGATGCGCGGATCGCGCACGTTGGTCGTGAGGAATTCCGCGACGATCTCCCGGATCAGCTCTCCAACCCGCTCGGGGCGGTGGCTCCGCGCCCGCATCTCAGAGATAACTCGTGCTGGAGTCGATGATGCGCGCGCCCGCGGCGCCCTCCACCAACCGATCGGCCTCGCGCAGCACGCGCTCGGCATGCTGCCGCTCGGTGCTCACCACGGCCGCGGTCAGCTCGGCGCGCTGCCACAGATCGTGATGATCCGTTTCGGCCGCGGACAGATTGAAGCCCTGGTGCAGACGATCCTTGAGACTCTTCACGATCTGCCGCTTCTCCTTCAGCGAGTGACAGGCATCGAGGTGCAGCTCCCAGGTGATCACGCCGACGATCACGACCTCACGCGCCCCGCGCGCTTCCTCCGCTGGTGGGCGCGCCGGCATCGAGGGACCGGGCGATCTCTTCGATGCGGTACGCCTCGATCAGGTCGCCGACCTTCACATCGTTAAAATTCTCGACGCCGATGCCGCACTCGAAGCCCTCGCGGACTTCGCGCGCGTCGTCCTTGAACCGCTTCAGCGAGGCCAGCGTCCCGTCGTACACCTCGACCCCGCTCCGGACCACCCGGACGCGCCCGGTGCGCGGAATGATGCCGCTGCGCACGAAGCTGCCCGCGATAGTCCCGACCTTGGCGACCTTGAACAGCTGACGGACCTCGGCCTCGCCCAACACGATTTCCTTTTTCTCCGGTGCGAGCAAGCCTTCCATTGCCAGCTTCACTTCGTCCACCGCCTCGTAGATGATGCGGTAGGTCCGGATCTCCACCCGCTCGCGCTCAGCCGAGATGCGCGCGTTCGAGTCGGGACGAACGTGGAACCCGATGATGATCGCGCCGGAAGCTTTGGCGAGCAGTACGTCCGACTCGGTGATGGCCCCGACGCCGCGATGGACGACCTCGACTTTCACTTCGGACGTCGACAGCTGGCCCAGCGCGTCCGCCAGCGCTTCCGCCGGGCCGCCCTGATCGGCCTTGATGATCACCCGCAGCGCCGCCGTGCCGCCCGCGGCTCGCTCCGCCATGAAGTCTTCCAGCGTTTTCACGCGGCTGGTGCGGCGATGCTGCGCCTCCCGCTCGAGCCGCTGCCGCTTCTGCGCGATGTCACGCGCCTGGGCTGCGTCTTTCACCGCCTGGAATGTGTCTCCCGCCTCGGGCACGCCTTCGAATCCGAGGATCTGCACCGGGATCGACGGCCCTGCGGCCGAGACGGTCTGACCCCGCTCGTCGAACATGGCCCGCACGCGTCCCGAGAACTGCCCGCAGATGAAGTTGTCCCCGACCTTCAGCGTGCCGTTCTGGACCAGAATCGTGGCCACCGGGCCCTTGCCCGGATCGAGCGTGGCCTCGAGCACCGCGCCCACGGCCAGGCGATCGGGATTGGCCTTCAAGTCCAACAGCTCCGATTGCAGCAGGATCTGATCGAGCAGCCCGTCGACGGCGGTCCCTTTCTTCGCCGAGATCGGGGTCGCGAGCGTCGTGCCGCCGAACTCCTCGAGCACCACGCCATGCGCCAGCAGGTCCTGCTTCACCTTCTGCACGTTCGCCGAGGGCAGGTCGATCTTGTTGATAGCGACGACGAGCGGCACGCCCGCGTTCTTCGCGTGCGAGATCGCCTCGACCGTCTGGGGCATGATCGCGTCATCCGCGGCCACGACCAGGACGACGAGATCCGTCACCTGGGCGCCACGCGCCCGCATGGCGGTGAACGCCACGTGGCCCGGGGTGTCCAGGAACGAGATCGAGCGTCCATCCTTGAGCGTGACCTGGTACGCCCCGATGTGTTGCGTGATGCCGCCCGCTTCGCCGGCCACGACGTTCGCTTTGCGGATGTGATCGAGCAGTGACGTCTTGCCGTGGTCCACGTGGCCCATGACGGTGACGATCGGCGGCCTGGGCTTCAGCGTCTCCGCTTGATCGACCGGCTGCTCGGGAGCGGCGACCGCGTACTCCTCCTCGCGCGTCGCTTGAAAGCCGAAGGCTGAGGCAACCAGCTCGATGAGATCGAAATCGAGCCGCTGGTTGATCGTCACCATCTGCCCCAGCTCTTTGAAGGTGAAGGTGACGATCTGCGTCGGTGGCACTTTCAGGATGTTGGCGAGCTCGCTGACGGTGATGAATTCCGTCACGCGCACCAGCGTCTTCTCGCGCTCCTTCTCGGCCGCGCGCTTCTCTTCCTGGAGATCGCGGAAGCTCGGACCCTCGTCGCGCGGTCGGACGCCCTTCCGGGCCGCCGGGCCTTTGATCGACGCCAGGGTCCGCGAGATGTTCTGGGCGACGGCCTCCTGGTCCACCAGCGACTTGCGACCTTTCTTGCGCTTCTTCCCGGCCTTGTCACGGCGCCGCTCCTCGAGGGCGCCGGCGCCCGGCGCGGCCGAGGCGACCGGGCGCGGCGGTACCGCGCCGCCCGGCACTCCGCTCGCCACCGGCTTGGGTCGCACCGGCGTCGGAATCATGGGCCGCACGCCCGGCGGCGGCGCCTGCGGCGGCGGGGCCACCGCCGGGGCGGCGGCCTCCCGGTCCGCCGTAGTCGCCGGAAAATCCCGGAACAGCGCCGCGGCACGTTCTTCGAGAGAGATCACCGGCTTCTCCTCTTCCTGCACCCGGCTCGCTTCGAGCGCGGTGCGGGTCCGCAGCTCTTCCTCTTCCGCGATTCGCGCCGCCTCCACCTGGGCCTCCGCTTCGGCCGCGGCGACCTCCGCCGCGGTGCGGCGCCGCCGCCTGGGACGGCCCTCTTCTTCCACCACCGGCGCGGCCTCGACCACTTTCACCGCTCGCCGTCGCTTGGGGCTGGCGGCCGCGGGCTCCTTTTGCCGCCGTTTTTCCCGCTCCCACCGCGCGCGCATCATCGACACGTGCTCGTCCTTGAGCGGCGTGAGATGACTGCGCACGAAGATGTCCATCTCCTTGAGCATGGTCATCACCTGCTCGCTGGAAATGCCGAACTCCGCCGCCAAATCATGAATCCGTGTCGCCACTCACTCCTCCGAAAGCCGCATCAATCCGCGCGCCAGCGCGCGATCTTCCACGCCCACCGCCTGCACCGGCGGCCGCCCCAACCGCTGCCCGATCCGCGCCGCGGTCGGGCCCGTGAGGACCGGGACCCCGTGCGCGACGGCCAACCGCTCCACTTTTTCCCGCGTCCGCGGGCTCGCATCCACCGCGAGCACCACCGCCGCGACCTTTCCCCGCTGCAACCGCGCCCGCACACCGGACACCCCGATCACCAGCAGCCGCCCCCGAGCCCCGAGCCCGAGCAGCCCTGTCAGCGCGTCCGTCACGCCGGCGGCGGCGGCGGCGGCGCTTCGCTCCCGGGGCTCGACTCTTCTCCGCCCTCTTCGGTGAGCTCATTGAGAAACGCCATGAGCCGATCGGCGAGCTCCGGCGTCATGCCTTCGAGCTTGTCCGTGTCCTCGCGCTCCAGATCGAGGATGTCCTTCAACGTCTTCTTGCCGTTCTGGGCGAGCACCGTCACCAGATCCGGCGGCAGTCCTTCGAACTCGGTCAACGGCACCTTGACCGCCTGCTCCTCTGCGGAGGGCAGCGGCGCGAACAGCGGCCCTTCGCCGCCGCGCTCCAGCCACTCCCGACTCGAGTAGAGGTCGATCTTCCACCCCGTCAGCTCCGAGGCGAGTCGGACGTTCTGGCCGTTGCGGCCGATGGCGAGCGACAGCTGATCCTCGTCCACGATCGCCTGGATGGTGCGGCTCTCGGGATCGGAAAAGACGCGCGCTACCCGGGCCGGCGCCAAGGCGAGCTTCGCGAAGCGCTCGGGATCCGGCGACCACGGCACGATGTCGATGCGCTCGCCATTGAGCTCGTTCACCACCGCCTGCACTCGGGAGCCCTTGAGGCCCACGCAGGCGCCCACCGGATCGATCGCGTCATCGCGCGAGATCACCGAGATTTTGGTCCGGCTCCCCGCCTCCCGGGCGGTGGCCCGGATTTCGACGATCTGCTGCTGGATTTCGGGCACTTCGATCCGGAACAACGCCTTCACGAACAACGGGTCCGCACGGGAGAGGATCAGCCGCGGTCCCTTGGGCGTCTCCTCGATGCGCTTCAGCACAGCGCGAATCGTATCGCCCTGGTGGAAGTGCTCGCGGTGGTTCTGATCGCGGTAGGGGATGATCGCTTCCGCTTCGCGGAACCGGGCCAACATCACGACGATCTTCCCGCGCTCGATCTGCTGCACCTCGCCCGGGAGCAGCTCGCCGACTTTGCCGGCGAATTCCTCGCGGATCCGCGAGCGCTCACCTTCGCGCACCCGCTGGATGATGCGCTGCTTGGCCGCTTGCACCGCCGTGCGTCCGAACTCGCCGAACGGGACTTCCTCTTCGAGGACGTCCCCCACCTGGAAGTCCGGGTCTTCGTAGCGGGCTTCCTCGAGCGTGACCTGCGTCCCGGGATCCTCGATCGCCTCGACCACGGTCTTCAGGACGACGATGCGGATCGTCCCCTTGAGCTCGTCGATCGAGATCTCCGCCCGGACGTTCGGGCCGTACCGTTTGACGAGGGCGGCGTGCAGGCCGTCCTTCAACAGGTCGATCATCTCCCCGCGGTCGAGCTGCTTGGAGGTCGTCAGCTCGCGGATCGCGGAGACTACGTCGCTTGCATTCGCCATCAGTGGGTTCCAGTCATCGGTCCTCGGTCAGTTGTCACCATCCACCGCAAGTCGCGCATCGCGGATGGCCGTGAGCGGTACCGGCCGTGCCTCCCCTCCCTCGGGAAGCAGCACGACCGTCTGCTCGTCCGGCACCGCCACGATGCGGGCGCGCACCCGGCCCAGCCCTTCGAGCTTCGCCGTGACCTCCCGTCCCACGAAGCGCACCCAGTGCCGGTGCCAGCGGAGCGGCCGGTCCATGCCCGGACTCGAAACCTCCAGCTGGTAGCGGGGCCCCAGGGGGCCACCTTGATCAAGCCAGGCCTCCAGGGAGCGGCTGGCCCGGGCGCAGTCTTCCACCGTCACGCGCCGTTCCGGGTCCGCCGGGGGCCAGTCGATGCGCACTTGAACGAGCGGCCGTTGCAGCGTGCCGCCGATGCGAAGGTCGGCCAGATCGAGCCCCAGATCTTCGAGGCGAGCCCGAACGGCCTCCACCAAGCTGTCGGTGAGCATAAAAAAAAGCGCGGGCCGAACTTCGCCCGCTTCGATGGTGAATGTACCCGCCGTGGTGGTGGTGTCAACCCAAAGGGATGCCCAGGTAGGCCACCAGGCGGCCATCCTTGCCGTCCGAGGCCCGGTGGGAGAAGAAGCGGTCGCGGTGGTGGGCGGTACAATAGGCGGATACCGTCATGTCGCTCAGGCCCAAGGAGCGAGCACGCCCAGCGAGAATGGACCGGAGGTCGACATTGACCGGACCGGCTGCAGGGCTCCCGGTCAGTCGCTCGGCGACTTCAGAACCTACTTGATAGCATGCACCGCAAATGCCTACGCCGCAATGCATTACGATATCACTGAACCGCACCTTGGCGGTTCGCGTGATTTCTCCCAGGGTGTGCTCCAAGATGTTGCCGGCCACCCCCCGCCATCCGGCATGAATCAACGCCACCAGCCCGTGTCCCGGTGCCGCGAGGTACACCGGTATGCAGTCGGCGGCAGTCATGGTGAGTAGTACGCCGCGCTGGCGGGTGACATGCACGTCAACCCCGTCAAGCTGTAACCACCCCGGGGGGACGGTCTCATGCCAGCGCAGCTCCGTGCCATGCACCTGATGGCCGAGCACGACGGTCGGGAAGCGCGGCTCGAAGGCGCGGCGAAACGCGCGCCAGCGGGTCATGACCTGTTCGGTGGGCGCCTCGTTCCAGAGACCAAGCGAGAAGTCGTCCTGGCGCGTCGTGATGCCCGCAACGATGCCAAACCGTGTCGCCCAGTCGGCAAGCTCCAGCCGGGGCACAGCGCGCTCCCCCGCCGGGACTTCGAGGACGACCGTGGTGGGGGCGACGCTAGTCCCCATCCTCACGCCGCTCGATCAAGGCTCCCAACCCGCGCAGCCGCTCGTCGATCCGCTCGTACCCGCGCTCGATCTGGCCGATGTTGTGAATCACGGAGTCCCCTTCGGCGGCGAGGGCGGCCAGCAGGATCGCCATTCCGGCGCGGATGTCGGGGCTCTCCACTTCCCCACCCCGCAAGGGCGACGGGCCCGCGATGACCGCCCGGTGCGGATCGCACAGTACGATGCGCGCGCCCATGCCGATCAGCTTGTCCACGAAGAAGAGCCGCGACTCGAACATCTTCTCGAACACCAGCAACGCGCCGTCACACTGGGTGGCCACGACGATCGCGATCGACATGAGATCGGCCGGAAACGCGGGCCACGGTCCGTCCTCGAGCTTCGGGATGTGGCCGCCCAGATCGGGGCGGATGCGGCGCTCCTGATTGTGCTCGACGATCAGCGTGTCACCGTCCAGCCGGGGGCGGACGCCGAGACGGTCGAACGCGAACAGAGTGGCGCGGAGATCGGCGGCCCGTACCCCCTCGATGCGAACGGCGCCGTTGGTCACCGCCGCCAGTCCCACAAACGAGCCGATTTCGATGTGATCCGGCCCGATGGTGAACGGAGCCACAGGCGCCCCGAGCCGCTCGCCTCCGACGATAGTCAACGTATTGGTACCGATCCCCTCGATCTGCGCGCCGAGGCTTACCAGGAACCGGGCGAGATCCTGCACGTGCGGCTCGCTGGCGGCATTGCGCAACACGGTCCGGCCTGTGGCGGCGACCGCCGCCATCAGGGCGTTCTCCGTGCCGGTAACGCTCGGCTCATCGAGAAACACGTCCGCGGCCGTGAGGGCCTTCGCCTCGAGCCGGTAGCGATTCCCGATCTCCACCACGGCGCCGAGCGCCTCGAGCGCCAGGAAGTGGGTGTCCACGCGGCGCCGCCCGATCACATCGCCGCCTGGCGGCGGCAACGCCACGCGCCCGAACCGCGCCAGCATCGGACCGGCGAGCAGGATCGACGCGCGAATGCGGGCGCACAGCTCCGGATCGAGGTCGCGCGGCTCCGCGGAGCGGGGATCGACGACCACCGAGTTGGGCCCCGCCCATTCGACCTTCGCGCCAAGATGCGCGAGCAGCGCGAGCATCGTTTCCACGTCGCGGATCTTGGGCACGTTGTCGATGCGACAGGGAGCATCGGCAAGCAGGGTCGCCGCGAGAATCGGGAGGGCCGCGTTCTTGTTGCCGGCGGGGCGGATCGTGCCCGCGAGCGCGCGGCCGCCGGAGACACGGAACGTCGGGGCCATGGGTGCCCAACCTACGGACGCGCTTGCGCATGCGTCAAGCGCGGGCGAACGTATCGCGCGTGTTTCCCCTGCCCCCACTCGTCGCGGCGGCCCTGCTATGCGTCGCCGTCCTCCTCGCCGCGCGACTTCCCCGCCCTTCCCCGATCGTGCAGCTGCTCCAGTGGGCGGCGGCGGCCTCGCCGCTCGGCTGGTACCTGCTCGGTGCCGTGCTCGGCCCGGGAACGGGCCTTATGGACCGGGCGCTGCTCGAGGCATCGGCCCCCGTTATCGCCATCGCGGTGGGTTGGGTGACCGCACGCGCCGGCGCGGGGATCGCCACGCACAAGACCGAGCCCGGGGGGGGGGCATGGACCGTCGGGGCCTTCTTGGCGCCCGCAGTGCTACTGTTCGCGGCGGCCCGATGGCTGTTCGCGCCATCGATTCAGGAGTGGAAGGTGATCGGTCCCATCGTAGCCACGCTGGCGGCCGCCCTGGCGTTGGCCGGGACGGCAAGTCCTCGTCGCGCCGCAGCGGGATCGCTCGTGCTGGCGGCCGCCGCCCTCGCCTTTGTGCTGCTGCCACACGCGCGCGTCGCCGACCTGAAACAGCTCGCGATCTGGCTGGGCTACGCCGTAGGCGGAGCGGTCCTGTGTGCCGGACTCGCCGCCCGATTCGCCCGTCTGGGGGCTCCGGCAACCGCGACGATTGCCGCCCTGTGTCTAGGCGCCGGCATCGGGGCAGTGAGCGGTGCGTCGCCGATGGTCGTGTGCGCCCTCATGGGGTTCGGGCTGGCGCGCTGGTCGATCCCGCACGCCCAACTCGCGGGCGAGCTCGCGATCCATGAGCCGACCGTCACCGCGGTACTGTGGACCACAGCGGGCGCAACGATCGGCGGTCCGCTCGCCGCGGTGGCTCTCGCCGCCGTGCTCGCGGCGTTGTGGCCGTTGGGACGCCGCTTCCTGGCCGGGGGCATCCCGCTGGATACGACGCTCGGCCTCGCCATCGCGGTCAACTTTCTGCTGATCGCCGGTCGCGAGGTGGGTGAGTTGGAGCGCGCAGTGCCGACCATCGCGGCGCTGGGACTGTTGCTGGTGCGCGTCGCCCCGATCATGCGCACCGCGGAGCGGTTGACACCCGCCGCCCGCCGCGTCGAGGTTTCAGCATGATCCCAACCTGGGCGGCGGTCATCGGCGCACTGAGCCTCGCCGTGATCGCCCTGGCCACGATTACCTCCGCCCTGGCCGTTCTGGCCGTCGCCCTCGGGATTCGGTCGTTTGTGAAGGGGCTGAAGGATTCCGCGTTACCCATCGTGAACGACGTGCGTCAACTCGTCTCGAGCATTCGGACGGAAGTCGACGGCATCGCCGAAACGTCGCGGGACATTCGCCACCGCCTCGTGCATGCCGCGGACAGCGCTGAGGCGCGCCTTGGAGACATTGCCGCCGCCGTCCGCACCGTGCAAAGCGGCGTCGCGCTCTGGAAAACGGTCCGCCCAGCCCGCAAGCGCCGCCCCAAGCGGAGGAAGTCCTGAAGCGCGCGCTCGCCCTGCTCCTCCTGGCCCTCATCGCGCTCGCCGTGGTGCCGGGCGTGGCGCACGCGTGGACGCCCGCCACCCACATCTACCTCGGCGAATCCGTGCTGGCCAGTCTCTCGGGCCTGCCCGGGGACGTCGCGGACCTGTTGCGGGCCTTCCCGTACGATTTTCTCTACGGCAACATCGCCGCCGACACCTCGATCGCCAAGAAGTACGCCCCCGTGGGCCGCCATTGTCACGCGTGGCACGTCGGGCGTGAGATTTACGAGCTCGCCCACAGCGACGCCCTGCGCGCGTTCGGCCTGGGCTACCTCTCCCACCTCGCGGCCGACACGGTGGCGCACAACTTCTACGTGCCGCGCCAGCTCGTCCTGACGAGCAGTACCACAGCGCTGGGCCACAGCTATTGGGAGAGCCGGCTCGAGACGCATCTCGGGGAGGGCTACGCCCGCACGGCCAAGACCGTCATCCAGCAGGATCACGGCGCGAGTGACTCCCATCTCGACGCGATTCTCTCGCCCACCCTGTTCAGCATCCGCACCAACCGGCGCTTGTTCCGGGGCATGGTGCATCTCACCGAGAGCCAGAGCTGGCAATGGGCGTTTCAGCTGATCGCGGAAACCAGTCGCTGGGACCTGCCCAATGAGGACGTGGAGCGGCACATGGCCGTGGCGTTCGAGTACGTCATGGCCGGGCTGGCCGAGTCCAACGCCGCGCCGCACCGGCTCGATCCCGCCGGCGAGCAGGCCCTCGGGCTCGCCAAGCAGATGCGCCGCCACGCCCTCCAGGAGGGCGGCCGGCAAGACCCCGCCCGCGTGCGCGCCACCGCGGAAGAGCACTTCGGACTCCCGGCTTCCTCGCTCGAGTTCTGGCGCAGCGCCCGGGCCGCCACACCCTGGCGCCACGCCGGCTGGGCGGCCTCGGCATGAGGATGTGCCCCAAATGCGGGACGCGCTGTGAGGATACGTGGCGATACTGTCCCAAGGACGGGGTCGATCTCGCGGCGGCGTTGAAATCGACCACGCCGATCGCCTTCACCAAGGTGTGCCCGCGCTGCAGCAAGAAATACGACAGCCGGGTGAAATTCTGCCTGCAGGACGGTGACGAGCTGGTGAGCGCGACGCGCGGCTAGGATTCGAGCCGCTGTTTCAACAGATCCGGCACGAGTTTCGGATCGGCTTTTCCCTTCGATGTCTTCATCACCTGCCCCACGAAGAACGCCAGCAGCTTGACCTCCCCGCCCTGGTAGCGCGCGACCTCGGCCGGCCGGGCAGCGAGCACCTCGTCGACCCATCGGGCCAGGGCGCCCATATCGGCCACCTGCACCAGGCCCAGGGATTCGGCCACCGCCCGCGGATCGCCGCCGCGCTCGGCCAGGACCGCAAAGACCCGCTTCGCCGCCTGGGTCGAGACCGCTCCGCCCTTGACCAGGGCGATCAAGGCGGCGAGTGCCGCGGGAGCCACACGCCGTGCGCCGTCGTGCTGGTTTGCGTCCGCCAGCGCTTCACCCATGACCCAGTTGGCCGCCGGCTTCGAATCGGCCCCGGCCGCCACCACGGCCTCGAAGTAGTCCGCGACCCCCGGCATCTGCGTCAGGACCGCCGCGTCCTGCGCGGGCAATCCGTACCGGGCGGCCAGACGCTCCCGCTTGGCGGCGGGCAGCTCGGGAATGGCCGCCCGCTCCTCATCCAGCCACGCCTCGGGAACGACGAGCGGAGGGAGATCGGGCTCGGGGAAATACCGGTAGTCCTTGCTCTCCTCTTTGGTGCGTTGCGGCCGCACCGCGTTGGCTTTCACGTCGAACAGCATCGTCTGTTGCTCGATGGTACCGCCGGCTTCCAGCACGGCGATCTGACGCGCGCGCTCGACGCCGAGGGCTTTTTCCACGAACGCGAACGAGTTGATGTTCTTCACCTCGGTCTTGGTCCCCAGGACCGTTACGCCCGCCCGGCGCACCGACACATTCGCGTCCACCCGTAGACTGCCCTTCTCCAGATCGCAGTCCGAGACGCCGGCGTACTGCAGCACCTCCTTCAGCGCAAGCAGATAGGCGCGCGCTTCCTGAGGCGAGCGGAAGTCGGGGCCGGTGACGATTTCGGCGAGCGGAACCCCGGACCGGTTCAAATCCACCGCGGTGGCGCGGGGCATGCGATCGTGCAGCGACTTGCCGGCGTCCTCCTCCACGTGCAGCCGGACGATGGTCGCCCGGATCGCTCCGCGGTCGGCACTCGAGAACGTGAGCCCGCCCTCCGTCGCGAGCGGCGCCTCGTACTGGGAGATCTGGTAGCCCTTGGGCAGATCGGGATAGAAATAGTTCTTGCGGGCGAAGATGCTGCGGCGGTGCACCCGACACTCCAGGGCGAGGGCCGCCCGCACGGCGAGCCGGATCGCCTGCCCGTTCACGGTCGGCAGGGCGCCGGGGAGACCGAGACACACCGGGCAGACGTTGGTGTTGGGCCGCGCCCCGAATGCGCTCGAGCAGCCACAGAACATCTTGGAGCGCGTCCGCAGCTGGACGTGCGTCTCGAGTCCGATGACCGTTTCCCACGTTGCGACGGCCATCACGCTTCTTCCACGGCCGGCACGACGTGCTCCAGGGCGAGCGCCGCGGCGAGCATACGCTCCTCCGCGAACGCGGGCGCGATCAGCTGACCGCCGATCGGGAGGCCCTGGACCCGCCCGATGGGCAAGGTCAGCGCGGGCAGGCCCGCGAGATTGGCGGTCACGGTGAAGATGTCCGCCAGATACATGGCGACCGGATCGTCCATCCGCTCCCCGGCGCGGAATGCCGGCGTCGGTGTGGCGGGCGTGAAGATGAGATCGACCCCCTGCGCGAACACGCGACGAAAGTCCTGCGCGATGAGCCCGCGCATGCGCTGCGCGCGGCCGTAGTAGGCGTCGTAGTAGCCGGACGAGAGCACGTACGTCCCGACCAGGATCCGCCGTCGCACTTCAGGGCCAAATCCCTGGCCTCTGGTGCTGCGATACAGCTCGCGCACGTCCGCTGCAGCGCCGAGCCGTGGGCCGTATCGCACGCCGTCGTAGCGCGCCAGGTTGGACGACGCCTCGGCGGGCGCGACGATGTAGTAGGTGGGAATCGCGTACTGCGTGTGCGGCAAGGAGATCTCGCGCAGCGACGCACCCAGCTGCTTGAGTCGTGCCATCGCCCGGTCACACGCCCGTCGCACCCCGGCGTCCAGATCCGCCGGGAAGTATTCACCGGGCACGCCGACAACGGTTTCCGTCAGGTCGCGCGGCGCGTCGGGCAGCGAGACGGCGTCCATATCCTCACACGTGGAATCGAGCGGATCCCGGCCGCTGATCACGGACAGCACCTGCCCCGCCTGTGCGACCGTGCTCCCGAACACCCCGATCTGATCGAGCGAGCTGCCGAAGGCAACCAGTCCGTAGCGCGACACCCGGCCGTAGGACGGCTTGACGCCGACCACGCCACAGAAGGCCGCCGGCTGGCGCACCGAGCCCCCCGTTTCCGAGCCGAGGGCGGCGGGGACTACGCCCGCCGCGACGAGCGCGGCCGAGCCACCCGACGAGCCCCCCGGGACGCGCGCCGGGTCGAGCGGATGGCGCGTCCGACCGTACGCCGAATGCTCCGTGGAAGAGCCCATGGCGAATTCGTCGCAATTCGTCTTCCCGGCGATGAGCGCCCCGGCCGCTTTGAGCCGGGCGACCGCCGTCGCATCGAACGGCGAGCGGTAGCCCTCGAGGATCTTGGAGCCGCAGGTGGTCGTGTACTCGAGGGTACAGATGTTGTCCTTCACGACGACCGGCAGCCCGGCCAGCGCTCCGTGTTGCGGTGCGCGCTCGGACTGCGCCGCGAGCGATGCCTGGACGTCCGCCACCGGCGTGAGCAGCGCGTGCAGCGGCTCGGCCTTGGCGAGCCGGTCGACGGTGGCGGCGAGGCTCATTCGTCGAACGCTCGCAGTCGGGGAACGAGAAAGAAGCCGTCGCGGAACGCCGGGGCCATGTCCGCCGGCCCGAATGCCAGCGGCGACGGCCGCACCTCATCGCCGCGGAACGGGGCCGCCGCCGGCCCCGGCACGAACGGCGGGGCCGTCTCGCTCCCTGTCACGGTGGCGATTTGCGCTACGTAGTCCAGGATGCGGGACATCTGCTCGACCAGCGCCGGCAACGCCGCGTCGTCGACGTGCAGCTCCGCCAACCGCGCGATTTTCAGGACTTCGTCTCGCGATACGCTCATGCGCTGTCTCCGTCCCAATCTCGCTCCAGCGCCGCATAAGCGACGAGCAGCTGCTTGGTGCCGACTCCCGAGTCGTCGAATGCGACCGTCACCTTGAGATTGCGCCCCGCGCCCGACACCTCCCGTACCACGCCGCCGCCGAACTTGCGGTGTCGAACACGCTCTCCTCGCGTGTAGCGCGGCGCATCCTGCGAGGCGTCGTCCTCGAACACCGGCTCCGGCTCTTCGACCCGGCGCCAGTGGGCGCGTCCCGCCGCACTTCCAGAGCGGCGGCCGGTCAGCATGCCTCCACGGCTCCAGCTCGGGGTCGTACTACGCTCTTCCACGACCTCCTGCGGGACGGCATCGAGAAACCGCGACGGCTCGGCGAGCTCCAGCCTTCCATTGCGGTAGCGGGTGCGCGCCCAGGAGAGATACAGACGCTCGCGCGCCCGGGTGAGGCCCACGTAGCACAGTCGGCGTTCCTCTTCGAGCCCACCGGGCTCGCCGGCGGTGCGCGCCAGCGGAAACAGTCCGTCCTCGAGGCCCGCCAGGGCGACGACGGGCCATTCGAGACCCTTCGCCATGTGCACCGTCAGCAGCGTGACGCCGGAGGCATTGGCTCCGCCGAATTCGTCCGTCGGGCTGACGAGCGTCGATTGGGTGAGGTAGCGCTCGAGCATGGTGCCACTCTCCTCTGCCGCCTCGGTCGTCACCTCGGCCACTTCCGCCCACGCCGCGGCGCCCGCCACGAGCTCGCGCACGTTGTCGAGCCGTTCGACCCCTTCGACCCCTTCCTCGGCCAGCCACGCCTCGTAGCCCGTCGTGGCGATCACCATCTCGAGCGCCGTCGCCGGGTCGGCCTGGCCGACGGCGGAGCGAAGTCGATCGACGAGGTCCGCGAAGCGACGGAACCCCTCTCGCAACCCCGGTCGGATGCCTTCGATCCCGCCCGCGCGTCGCGCCGCCTCGAGCAGCGGCACACTCCAGCGACGCGCCACCTCCGCCACCATGGCCACCGAGACGTCGCCGATCCCGCGTCGCGGGGCATTGATGATGCGCGCAAACGCCTGGTCATCCGCGGGATTCGCCAACAGCCGCAGATACGCGAGCAGGTCCTTCACCTCACGCCGCTCGTAGAAGCTCACGGCGCCGACCAGCCGGTACGGCACGCCGCGCATGCGGAGCGCCTCTTCGATGGGACGCGACTGGGCATTGGTGCGATACAGCACCGCCATCGCCTCGTATGCCAGATCGCTGCGTTCGGCCAACCCCGAGAACTCGGCCACGAGCCATTCGGCCTCGTCGCGCTCGTCCGCGGCGGCGAGCCGAACCACCGGCGCCCCGCCCCGCACCGCCGTGAACAGCGTCTTGCCGAGCCGGTCGCGGTTTTCGGCGATGACGCCGTTGGCGGCATCGAGGATCACCTGCGTGGATCGGTAGTTCTGCTCCAGTTTGATCAGCGTGGCGCCCGGAAAATCGTCCTGGAAGGCGAGCATGTGGCGCACGTCCGCCCCGCGCCACCCATAGATCGCCTGGTCGTCGTCGCCCACGACGCACAGGTTGCCATGCGCCTGGGCGAGCGATCGCACCAGGCGGTACTGGGCGGCATTCGTGTCCTGGAATTCGTCGACCAGGACGTGCTCGAACCGCCGCTGCCACCACGCCAGCCGCTCGGGATGCTCGCGGAACAGGCGCAGCGGGAACAGCAACAGGTCGTCGAAGTCGAGCGCGTTGGCGCGTTGCAGGGCATCGCCCAGGTCGCGGTAGCAATCGGCGGCCACGCGCGCCAGCGGCGAGTCGGCCGTGTGCGCGAACTCGTCGGGATCGATCATCCGGTTCTTGGCGCCCGAGATCAGGTTGTGCAGCGCCCGCGGCGGGTAGGCCTTGGGCGACAGCTGCCTGCGCGCCAGCATCTGCTTGAGCAGCGCCTGCGAATCGTCTTCGTCGTAGATGGTGAAGTTGGGCCCGAAACCGAGCAGCGGCGCTTCCCGCCGCAGCAGCCGGGCGGACAGCGAATGAAACGTGCCGATCCACAGGCCGCGCGGGTCGGCGCCGAGCAGCGCGGCGACGCGCTCGCGCATCTCGCCCGCTGCTTTGTTGGTGAAGGTCACGGCGAAAATGCGATCGGCACGAACGCCCCGCGTCTGAATCAGGTGCGCGATGCGCGCGGTCAACACCCGTGTCTTGCCGGAACCCGCGCCGGCGAGCACCAACAAGGCGCCGTCCCCATGCTCGACCGCACGGACCTGGGCGGAGTTCAACGCGAGCGTCACGAGGGTGCTCCCGGCTCGAGCGGGAACTCGAGCACGAAGGTGCTGCCAGGATTGCCCGGCTGAAAGTGCAAGCGACCACCGTGCTGCTGCTCGACGATGCGGCGCGCCAACGGAAGCCCCAGGCCCCAGCCGCCGGGTTTGCTCGATTCTCCCGGCTCGAACACGCGACTGCGCCGCCCCACCGGGATCCCGGGTCCGTCATCGCGCACGCTGACCCGCGCCACCGCGCCCGCCGCCTCAACCTGAAGGTCCACCCGGCCGCCCCGGCCCGACAGGGCGTCGACCGCGTTCTTGACGATCGCTTCCAACGCCCACTCGATCAGCACGGGGTCTCCCTGAATCGTGGGGCCGGCTCCGGCCGCCGCCAGGTTCAGGGTCACGGTGTTGGCCCGGGTGGGCAACCGGGGGCGAAAGTACGAGACGACGCGCTCGGCCGCGGCGCCCAATCCCACGGGCTCCCGCCGCGGTGGTCGCCCGATGCGCTCGAACCGACGCGCCACCCGCTCCAACCGCTCGACGTCCGCCTGCAGGTGATCCGCGATCTCGGTGCCCGGCGTTTCCGGCCGCTCACGCAACCGCGCCACCCACCCGGTGAGGCTCATCAAGGGGGTACCGAGCTGGTGCGCCGACTCGCGTGCCATCGCGACCCAGATCCGGTCGCGCACCGCTCCGACGCGCGCGCGATACGCCCAGACCGCCAGGACTGTGAGTCCGAGCAACACCAGGACCTCCAGGACGGCCAACGTCGTGAGGCGCCGAGCGATGGGGAGCGTGCCGTAATGGACGGTGCCGATGCCCGGCTCGATGACCGGCGGATTCACGGCGTCGAGCTCGGCGACCCAGGCGCGTAAATGCGCGCTGTCGCGCCCCGCGCCACCGGGGGCGTTCTCCATCGCAGTGACGCGCCCGGCGCTGTCGGTCACCGCGATGGGAATCCGGAACGCCCGCACCTGTGCCGCCACTTCGAACAAGGCCTCGGTCGCCGCATCCGGCCTCGGGTCATTGAGTCCGCCGAACACCCGACCGAACAACCGGCTCGTCTCCCGCGCGTCGTCTCGCAGGTGACGCGCCACGACCCAGGCCGACCCGACCGACAACGCGCCGAACAGGAAGGCCACTCCGACCACGACCGCCGGTCCCGAGCGGCGTAGCGCGCCGCTACGCACCGGCGGGGCCGAGCCGGTCGGTCCCCATGCAGGGGACGAGCGCGGCCGGCAGCGTCACGCTGCCATCCGGCTGCTGCCGAGACTCGAGCAACGCGGCGATCGTGCGCGGCAGGGCGACACCGGACGCGTTGAGCGTGTGCACGAACTCCGGCTTGTCTCCCCGCGCGCGCCGGCTGCGAATGTTGGCTCGGCGGGCCTGGAAATCGGTGAAACTCGAGGCGCTCGACACCTCGAGCCAGGCGCCGACGCCAGGAGCCCAGACCTCGAGGTCGTAGGTTTTGGCGGCGGAAAACCCCGTGTCCCCGGCGGCGAGGAGTACCACCCGATACGCGAGCTCGAGACGTTGCAGCACGGTCTCGGCGTGCTGGGTGAGCCGCTCGAGCTCGGCAGCGGACTCGGTCGCCGCCGTGAAGCGCACCAGCTCGACCTTGTCGAACTGATGCACGCGCAACAGACCACGCGTGTCCTTCCCGGCCGCTCCGGCTTCACGACGGAAGCACGGCGTGTAGGCCGTAAGCGCGATCGGCAGCCGGGCACCGTCCACGATCTCGTCGCGGTACAGATTCGTCAGCGGCACTTCGGCGGTCGGCACGAGAAACAGGTCGTCGGTCGTGGTGCGATACAGGTCGTCTTCAAACTTGGGCAGCTGCCCGGTGCCCTGCATGACCTCCCGTCGCACCACGAGCGGCGGCGCCACCTCCACGTACCCATGCTCACGCACGTGCAGGTCGAGCATAAACTGAATCAGCGCGCGGGCCAACCGGGCGCCGGCGCCGACGAAGACCGGGAATCCCGATCCGCTGAGCTTGGCGCCGCGGGGCAGGTCGAAGAGGCCCAGTCGCTCGCCGATCTCCCAATGCGGTGCGACGTCCGGCCCTGTGGGCCGCGGCGTGCCCCAGCTCCGGATGATCCGGTTGGCGGTCGCGTCCCCATCGGGGACCTCGGGCAGCGGCGGATTCGGGATGAGCAGCGCTTTAGTCTCGAGCGCGGCTGCTCCGGTCCGCAGGATGGCCTCGGCATCGGCGATGCGCGCCCCGAACGCCCGGCGCAGGGCGGCGATCTCCGGCGGCAGGGCGCCCTGCTGCTTCACCAGCCGTGCGTCGGCCTGCGCCGCTTCGTTGCGTTGGGCCTTGAGCAGATCGAGCTCGGACGTCTGCTTGCGCCGCTGCTCGTCCAGCTGCTGGATCTCGTCCAGCAACGGGCCCAGCGCCGGGTCGCCACGGCGCGCCAGCGCGGCCCGCATCTCGGCAGGAGCGCTGCGCAGGAGCCGCAAATCGATCATGGGACTACTGGCGCGGGACGCCGGGCTCGAGACCGCGATAGCCGCAGTTCTGGTCGACCAAGAGCTGGAGGTCGATGCGCCGGGCGACGGTATCGATCGCCAACACCTCAATCTTGGCGTAGTAGAAGACGACCGCCCCGAACGGGCACGCCGCCGACCGCGAGTGCACCACTGCCACCGTGCCGCTGTCGACCGGGACCGCGGTCGTATCGACGTAGGCGCTCGTGGGGGGGGGGGCCAGCCTGACGGCGTCGAATCCGACGCTCTGGACCTGAATGCCGGACGCTCGTCCGAGTCCTAGGGCTCCGGTCGGCAGCAGCACGGACTGTCCCGCCGCCGTGATGTTGAAGGCGAAGTCGAAGGTGGCGAACCGGTCGGTGCGGACCACGGTCCTGCTCGGCACGTTGTAGCCCGACGGCGACGGCAGCGGGGTGCCGTCCAGCGCGTACAACGACACCGTGTCCACGACGTTCGAGATGGAAGCCGTGGGGAGACCGCTGGTGGTCTCGCAGGCGGTGACGGCGAGCGCGGCCACGAGGGCGGCGAGGGCAGCGCCGCGGACGGGATGCATGGTGGCGCTGAAGATACCCCGGCGCCGGGAAACGGGTCAACCCTTAACCGCTGATCCCTGCTTGACTTCCCTCGCTTCGCGTCCTAGCTTCGCGCCCGTATGCCGACGATCCGAGAGCTCGTCCAGGCGCTGGCGCGCCGCAACGGCGTGGACGCGGTGGTGGTAGTCGGGCGCGACGGCCTGCCGATCGACGCCGCGGGCAGCGATGGCATCGATCCCGAAGGGGTGGCTGCCCTGCTCCCCACGACGATCCGGAGCATGAGTGAGCTCGGCTCCGCCGGGGCGCGCGGCGAGTTCGCGACCGGGGTGCTCGAGTTCGCCGGCGGGCTGGCGGTGGTCGCGGTGCTGCACGCGGACGCGATGCTCGTGATCCTGGTGCGGCCCGACATCAACGTCGGGACCCTGCTGTTCGATCTGCGACGCCACCGCACCGCCATCGCTGGCTTGCTCTGAGCCCAGCAGGTGGCTGCGCTTCCCCCCCCCCCCCGGGCCCGCCGCCTCCCCTCCCTGGCCCCCGGGCCCCCCACCGGCCCCCCCCCCCCGCTCCAGC
>CAZRGT010000020.1:0-10089 GCA_964599725.1 uncultured Gemmatimonadaceae bacterium
GGTCAGCGGCTGGTCCACCGCCAACCCGGGCCCGTACACCACCCGGCCGAAGAACGGATTGGGATCCTTCGGACTGAAGTTCCACGACACAATCGGATAGCCGGTATCCATCTCCTCGATCGCAGCATTCCCGAGATCCACCGGTACCTGAATCTCCGCCAGCTCCTGCACGCCGTCCCAGATCGTGCGGCGGACATAGGGGGTATTGCACTCGACCGACTGGCTGGAGGGGTTACAAGTGATCACGGACCGGACCCACACGCGCCGACCCAGCGCGTCGTAGCGATACTCCTCGAAGGTACTCCGGCTGCTGTTGCTCACGCGGGCGTCGGTGGCGACGAGCTTCTCGTCGGGCCCGTAGTACGCCGCCCGTTCATTCGTCACGCTCCCACCCGCCGTCGTCGCCTCGAAATAGGCGTTGCCCGAGCTGTCATACGTATACGCGGTGTTGGCGCCGGCGAGCCCCCGGATGTTGAGCCGCCCCACGGGAGTGTAGGTATTCGCGCCTGTTTTGAGGGTTACGCTCCAACCACTTCCGTTGTTCACGGAATCACGGAAGGTATTCGTGAGGATGTCCCCCAGCCCGTCGTAGGTGGTGGCGTCGCCTGACGCATAGCTCGCCGGGGCGCCGGTTATCCCGCTAACCAGGTTCTGGTGCAGGTTCGAGGACAGGAGATAGCCGAGCCCGCTGTAGGTTGCGTTCACCTGGTCGGACTGCACCGCGTCGCTGCTGGTCAGAATCTGCCCGCGGGCGTTGCGGACGCTGACGGAGAAGTTGCGCAGCTGGGTGCCCGGGTAGTAGGGGAACGTCTGGCTCGGACCGTCCTGGATTGCGTCTGAGCTCGAGCGCCCGTCGCCGTCGTAGCCAAGGTACTCGACGATACTGCCGCCGTAATTGATCTGGGTCAGCTCGCTCCGGGTGTTGTAGGTGAGGCCGAAGGTATTCCCCGCGATGTCAGTCACGCTCGTGAGGGCACCCCACTGCGGCGAGTACGCATAGCCAATCGCCCCACCGGTGAACAGGGCAGGCGCCGTCATCGCGTTGCGCTGCCCGTTCCGATCATAGGCGTACGTCGTGACGTACACGTGATTGCCGGTCCGGGGCGTATCCTTGATGTAGAGCGTCTCGGCCAGCATGCGACCATTCGCGTAATAGCTGCGGGCGACGGTCGCATCCTTGTTCGTGGCGCGCGAGACTTGGCCATCAGGGGCGTACTGAAAGCTCTGGTTGTCGGCGGTCCAGGTGTAGCTATACGGCGGCGGCGTGAGCGCCGCGGGGGGCGCCGGAATCGGCACGGTCACCGCGGGGAGCGTTCGCGTGAGCATCCGCTCGATGGCATCGTAGGTCTGGTAGAGCTTGTGCCCGCGCCGGGTGAGGACGCTGTCGACGCTCCCCGCCGCATTGAACCAGCGCTGCTCGAAGGTTGCGCCCGGCTCCGTCTGGCGCGTCGGACGGTTGGCACGATCGTACTGCCAGGACGTGACAAGGGGGAGCAGGATCCCTGAACCATAAGGGACAAAAGCACGGCTCAGCGTGTCAAGATTGCCCTCCGCGTCGTAATGCTGGCGCACCGTGGTGCTCTGGCCCGAGAGACTCGTGACCCGCAAGGTGTCCTCGTTGCGGATGGAGTAGTTGATGGTCTCCGTCTGAAAGGGTGACCAGCCAGATGCGCAACACGTGCCCGTGGGCGTCAGGATCTGGGTCGTCAGCCCGATGCCGTTGTTGGTCCGGGTCGTGACCATGCCGAGCGCCGTCGTGTCCGACAGGAGATTGCCTTTGCTGTCGTAGCCGTAGCGGTAAGTGCCCCCGCTCGGCGGGACGACGGAGTCGACCTGGTTGGCCGGATTGTACTTGAACTGCGTGCGGGTCGACGAGCCACGCCCGTCCTGCTGCCAGATGCGGTTCCCGGTAGCGGCTTCCACTCCGAAATCCAGGAGGTCACCCTCGGGATTCGTGACCCGAGTCACCTGGTCCCATTTGCTATCCCACACGTACGTCGTCGTCGCGGACTGACCGGAGCTGCTCGGCGCGGTGGCCGTGAGAATCCTCCCGCGCGCGTCGTACGTCGCCGTGGCAGCATGGGCGGTCACCGTAATCAGTTGAGCAACGAGACCCGGGAATCTCGTGTCGGTCCGGTACAGTCTGGTCCGCTGGCCCAAGGTGTCGACGATCGAGTCCGGTGCGGAAAAGCCGTTGAGATAGAAGGAAGTCGTATTCTGCGCGCGCGGACCGTCGAGCCGGGTGAACACCTGGCTCAGTAGTACCGACGTACCGGCGAACCCTTGACTCGCGGCCTGCTGCACCGTCCGCGTGATGGTGCCCGGGACCATGTTGATCGTGGCCACGGACACGCGGCTGCCGGCATCGTATTGGAAATCCGTCACCGTGCTGCGACGATCGGTGCGAGACGAGATCTTGTGATCGCTGCCGTAGCCGAACAACACGGTGCGGCCATCCGGCTCGAGAATGCTCGTGAGCCGCCCGGTTCCCCCGTTGATGGTCAAGGTGGTCGTTCTGTTCGAGGGCACTCCCGGCGCCACGATGGTGCTGACTTTTCCGTTGACGTAGTTCACCGTGTAGGAGAGCGGCGACCCGGCCGGCGGCAGAGTGATCGTGGTGAGCTTGCCCGACCCGTCGTAGGCAAACATCGTGATGTGGCCCTGCCGGTTCCGGGTCCGCAAGTGGCGTCCCGTGGTGGTGTCGAAATAGACCCAGACGCTGTCCGCCAGCTGTCGTACGAACTCCCCTCCGAGCTCCCGAATGGTGTCCGGATAGGTCACCGATGGGGCCCCCCACACGCGGTTCGGGAAGACGCTGCCGGGACGGAGCGTGTACTGGCGGACGCTACCGTCCCCGCCGATCCACACGCTGGCCGTCTTGATCCATTGCTCGAGCCCTGCAAGCCACCAGCCTGCCCCGAAGTAGCTCGTGCTCCGATCCACGATCACGAGCTTGCCCGAGGTAATGATTTTCGGCGCCGTGTCAGGGGCGTACAGCTTGGTGACCTCGAGCACGTAATCGTGGACACCGGTGGTAAGCCCTTGCGCCGGCGCCGAGAAGCCGAGCGCGATGCGCCGAACCGCCCCGGGACTCCACTGGTTCCCCGCCCAGGAGCCACTGGCGCGTACGACGGCGCTGATCTTGAGTTCCGCGCTTACGGTAATCGGCGCCTGAGAGCCCGCGGACACCGTCACATTCGTCCCCATACTGACCCAACCGATGGCCTGCGCGCTGTTATAGACGAGCGTGGGAGTCCTCGCGCGGTTCATGGTTCGAACCGTGGGGAGTGGATGCACGATCCGGAGATCGCCACACTCCGACGCCGCTGCCGCCGCGAGCGCCATCGTCAGGCACTGGCCTCGCGCCAGTACCCCCGGTGGGCTGACGGCGGCTGCGTCTGAAAGCGGTGGGACGGTCACGTTCAAGGTGCCGACGTCGCCTACCACGCTGCCGATCTGCGCCCGCAGCTCGACGAGACCGGTCGTCGACGCGCCCTGCGTCGTGTAGCTGACGTTCACCGACTGCCAAGCCCCGCCGGCAAGTGTGACGCTCGGTGGGTTGGCCGAGCATCCCGTCACACCGGTGCAGGCCGGAACGAGACTGTAGGTCGCGCTCGTTGCACCGTTATTGATCACGGTGAAGGTCATGGATGACGCGCTGTTGGGATTCTTGATCGCTGCCGCGCCATCCGGAGTAACCGATGGGCGGGCGACTATCGTCTCGTCCCACTTACCCGTGGCCGAGGCGCCCGTCGGCTGGGTAGATGTGACGGTGAGCTGAACGCTACCGGAGCCAACAGAACCGGTGCTGAAGGTCGCCGTCACAACCCGGGAGTCGCCAGGGATCAGGATACCTGTTATCGCGGTGCAGCTGACGGATGCCCCCACGTTGCCGAGACCGGTGCACGCGGCGCTATACCGTGTGTCCACCGTACCGGTGTTCGTCACCGTGAAGGAAACTTGATACCCGGGCGTGGTTGCGAACCGGACCGCCGGGTCTGGGTGGGCGCCGTTGTCGGGGGTGACTTGGACTCCCACCACGGCCGTGACGGGCAATGGAATCATGGCCGGTACGTGGGAGGCACGGACGCTGATGGGGTCGGCCTCCGAGGGGATCAGCAGCCCGGACGTGACCAGAGGGACGCCGAGCAGACGAGCGAGACGAGTGACCACGGGAACGACTCCAAGCGTACGAGACGGATTCAACTCAGAATCAATAGGGTCTCAAAAAGACCACTCCCTTCGATGGCATAGTTCGTCTTGTCAGACACATGCACAAGGACGCAGACGCGACACTGACAGTCGAAAACGCGACATCGCGCGGCCGGGCTCTCTCAACCAACCCCGCGCCGATCCAGGCTGCGATACTGGATCGCCTCGCTGACATGCTTGGGGTGCAATGCCGCGCTGCCGTCCAGATCGGCAATCGTCCGGGCGATCTTCAAGACTCGGGTGTAGCCGCGCGCCGAGAGACCGAGCCGCGTGATCGCGGTGCGCAGCAGCGCCTCGGCGCCGTCCGACACGCGACAGAACGTGCGGATATCGCGCGGCGCCATGTGGGCGTTGGCGTAGATCCCGGAGCGGGAGGCAAACCGCTCGCGCTGCGTCACCCGCGCCCGATCCACCCGCTCCTGGACCGCCTCACTCGGCTCGCCCCCGCCCGGCTCCACCAGCGCCTGATAGCGCACCGTCGGTACTTCCAGATGAATGTCGATGCGATCGAGCAGCGGCCCTGAGACCCGGGCCAGATACCGTTGCACGCCGAGACCACCGCAGGAACAGCTGTGCTGCGGGTCGCCGAATCAACCGCGGGGACAAGGATTCGTGACCCTCGTGGCGAGCACGACTGAATCCGCATAGTCGCGCAGGCTGTGCGGCTCCTCACCCAGTACGATGACCACGGCTCCAGGCTTGTCCCCGGCCTGAATTGACAGAACGTCCCCGCGGCGCTGATCGGGTCGGGGAGACCGTAGCGTGGACCATAGAAGGCGAGCGCGCCCGTGCGCGCGGCGTAACGGGCGTCAGTCACTCCACCCCCAGAAGGTCGATCCTAGGCTAACCCCTCTTGTGCACCGCTTTCCAGTGCTGCATAGTTATGCATTATGCAGAAATCAGAAACGGTGGTGGCGCTCGCCTTCTCCGGCGGCCTCGACACCTCCTATTGCGCCGCCAGGCTCGCGGCCGACGGCTGGGCGGTGCACACCGTCTGGGTCGATACCGGCGGGGCCTCAGACGCCGACCGCACGCGGATCGGCGCACAGGCCCTGGCCGTAGGCGCGGTCCGCCACCATACCGTGGACGCCCGGGCCAAGGTGTACGACCGCTTCGTCCGCTTCCTCATCCAGGGCAACGTGCTGCGGGGCGAGGTCTACCCGCTGTCCGTCGCCGCGGAGCGGACCCAGCAGGCCGCCTCCCTCGTCGCCGTCGCACGCGAGGTCGGCGCCGCCGCCGTTGCTCACGGCTCGACCGGCGCCGGCAACGACCAGGTCCGCTTCGACGTGGCGCTCCGGGTGCTGGCGTCGGACCTCCGGATCCTCACGCCCGTGCGCGACGTCGCCCTCACGCGCCCGCAGGCAATCGCCTGGCTCGAGGAGCGCGGACTGCCGGTACCGGCCCAGGCCGGCGCCTACTCCGTCAACGCGGGACTCTGGGGCACGACCTGGGGCGGCGGGTGGACCCACGACCCCTGGACCGGTCCGCCGGCCGAGCTGCTCGACCCCCCGGCCGACGCACCCGCTCCAAACGAGATCGTGATCGGATGGGAGCAAGGGCTCCCCGTCACCCTGGACGCCGCACCGCTCGCCGGTCCTGCCCTGGTCGAGCGGCTCGGCGCGCTCACGCACCGCTACGGGATCGGCCGCCACACCCACACCGGTGAAACGGCCCTCGGCATCAAGGGCCGCATCGGCTTCGAGGCCGGCGCCGCACTCGTGCTCATTCATTCGCACCGCGAGCTCGAGAAGCTCGTGCTCACCCGCTGGCAGACATTCTGGAAAGACCAGCTCGGCCGGTTCTACGGCGACCGGTTGCACGAGGGCCAGTACTTCGATCCGGCGCTGCGTGACATCGAGGCGCTGATGGCGAGCTCGCAGCAGCGCGTCACCGGCGAGACACGAGTCCGGTTAGCGCCGGGCCGGTATCAGGTGACCGGTGTGCGGAGTCCGTTCTCCCTCATGGATCCCGCCGTCGCCACCTACGGCGAGGAGCCCCGGCTGTGGACCGGGGACGAGGCGCGCGCGTTCGCCCGCGTCGCCGCCATCCCGTCGCTGTTGGCCGCGCGCGCGGCCCCCCGCCAGAAGGAGTCGCCATGGTCCTGACGACGCGGATCCGGTTGGACCGCATCTCGAGCAGCACCAAGAACGCCGCGCTCTCCCGCGAGGTGATCGTGGGAGACGCCATCGTGGCTGAAGAAGGCTACGTGCTCGCGGTGCGCATCCTCGAGGACAAGACCACCTACAACACGATCGAGGACACCACCGGCCGCATGCTCGCGCTGCGCGCGGGGGACGTCCTGGCCGGGACCCTCGGCGCGCGCCGCGCCCTGCGCGGCTACGCCGGCGTGGTCCCCACGCACCTCGCCGTAGGCGACGTGATCCACGTCCTGAACCTGGGCGGCATCCTGGGGCGCTGCACGTCCGCGAACCCGGAAATCGGCGCCCCCTTCAAGGCGGAGGTCCTGGGCGCCGTGCTGGCGTTCCCGGAGCTG
The DNA here is from genome assembly GCA_964599725.1 of uncultured Gemmatimonadaceae bacterium. GTDB lineage: Bacteria > Gemmatimonadota > Gemmatimonadetes > Gemmatimonadales > GWC2-71-9 > DASTHG01. Next base: position 6,707 of record CAZRGT010000020.1, read on the forward strand.
GGCGACCGGATCGGCCGGCCGGCCCACATTCGGGACCACGCGATCCCGCCCGCCGACCGGCTGGAGAGCACCGTGCCGGTCGTGTATGTCGCCGGCACCTGCATGAACGCGGGGAAGACCGCCGCGGCGACCGAGCTGGTCCGGGGGCTGTCGCGTGGCGGGTTTCGTGTTGCCGCGGCGAAGCTCACCGGGGTCTCCCTGATGCGCGACGCGCTGGCCATGCTCGACGCCGGTGCCGGCGCCGCCCTCACCTTCAACGACGCCGGCGCCGCCAGCACGCACGCGGGAATGACGGTGCCGCTCGCCAAAGGGATCCTGAACCGGCTCGCCGTCCACCCCAGCGGCCGGCCCGACGTGATGGTCGCTGAGCTGGGCGACGGCATCCTCGGTGACTACGGCGTGCAGGACATCCTGCGTGACCCGGAGCTGATGGCGGTGGCGGCGGCCCACGTGCTGTGCGCCCCCGACCCGGTCGGCTGCTGGGGGGTCGCCGAACTGTACCGCAGGGAATACCGGCTCCCGATCACGGTGATCAGCGGACCCGCCACCGACAACGAAGTCGGCCGCCAGTTCGTGCGTTCGTCGCTGGGGCTCCCCGCCCACAACGCGCTGCGCGAGGCGCCTGCGCTGGTCACGGTGGTGTGCGACGCCCTGGTCGAGCGGGCGGCAGTCCAGCCCGCTGCGGTCGCTTCCACCGCCCCGGCCGCGGCGTGAAGGTCGCGGTGATCGGCGCCGGCGGCTACGCCGGCGGTGAGTTGTTACGGCTCCTCACGCAGCATCCCGAGGTGACCGAGTGCGTCGCCGTGAGCCGCAGCCAGGCGGGCCGCCTGCTGGCCGACGTGCACCCGGCACTCGCCGCCTGCGGCGACGCGACCTTCCTGAACGCCACACCGGGCGAAGCGGCGCGGGGACGCGACGCGGTCTTCCTGGCGCTCGAGCACGGGGAATCCTCACGCCTGGCGGAGGAGATCTTCGCGACGGACCCCGGTCTCGTTGTGGACCTGGCGGCCGACTTCCGCGTGCATTCCCGCTTCGTGTACGGACTCGCCGACGTGTGCGGTGCGTCGCTACAAGGCGCCCGGGCCATCGCGGTCCCCGGCTGCTTCGCCACCGCGGCGGCGCTCGCGCTGTATCCTCTGGCTCGCGCCCGGCTCGCGGCCGCACCGGCGCTGTACGCGATCACCGGCAGCTCGGGCGCCGGCGCCGGCCCGAAGCCCACGACGCACCACCCGGCGCGCGCCCACAACGTGTTCGCTTACGGCGTCCTGGGCCACCGCCACGACGCCGAGATCACCGAGCAGTGGCGGCGCTGGACCGGCCGCGACGAGCCGGCGCCCCGTCTCGTCGCGCACGCCGGCCCGTTCGTGCGCGGCATCTACCTCACCCTGCACGCTCGGCTCGAGCAGGGCGGCGACGTGGCGGCCTCCTACCGTGCCACGTACGCAGGTCGGCCGTTCGTCCGCGTACGGGCGACCCCGCCGGAGCTGACCCACGCCGTCGGCACGAACGACGCCCTGCTCTATGCGACCGCGACGGAGGACGGCGCGGAACTTCAAGTCAGCGTGGCGATCGACAACCTGGTGAAGGGGGCCGCCGGGCAGGCCGTTCAGGGGATGAACTTGGCGCTGGGACTCGAGGAGACCGCGGGGCTCAGGCTTTCGGGGATGTATCCGTGCTGACGGCGACGAAAACAGCCGAGCGGGCCGCGGACGCCCTGCTCCCCGTCTACACCCAGATGCCGGTCCGCCCAGTGAGCGGTCGAGGGGCCTGGCTGATCGATGAAGCTGGACGTGAGTGGCTCGACGCCTACGGTGGCCACGCGGTGGCCTCCACCGGGCACTGCCATCCGCACGTCGTGGCAGCTATAGCACGCCAGGCGGAGACGCTCCTCTTCTACTCCGCGGCGGTGCCGCTCGAACTGCGCGAGCGCTTGGCGTCCGAGCTCGCAGCGCGGTGTCCGGTGCCGGGGGCCCGGGTGTTCTTCTGCAATTCGGGCGCCGAGGCGAACGAGAACGCGCTGCACGTGGCGCGTCGAGTGACCGGGCGATCCGGCGTCGTGGCTCTCGAAGGCGGGTGGCACGGCCGCACCGTGGCCACCCTCGCCTGCACCGATGGCGAGAAGTACCAGGCCTGGGCACGTGGCGCCGGGATGCCGCCGGCACGACGTGTCCCATTCGACGACGTGAAAGCGCTGCAGCGCGCCGTGGACGACACGACCGCCGCGGTGATCATCGAGCCCGTGCAGGGACTCGCCGGCGCGCGCGACTGCGACCCCGCGTTCCTCCATGCTGCGCGCGATGTCTGCGACCGCACCGGCGCCGCCCTGATCTTCGACGAGATCCAGTGTGGCGTGGGCCGCTGCGGCGCGTTCACCGCCGCGGAGGCCTACGGCGTCACCCCGGACGCTCTGACGCTCGCCAAAGGGCTCGCGTCGGGACTCCCGATCGGCGCGGTGATCGTTGCACCGAAGCTCGCGGCCGGGGTCAAGACGGGCGATCTGGGCAGCACCTTCGGTGGCGGCCCGGTCGTCTGCGCGGCGGCGCTCGCGACGCTCGAGGTGATCGACCGCGAGGGGCTCGTCGCGAACGCGATCGCGGTCGGCGCCCAGCTCACGCGCGGCGCGCAGGCACTCGGCGTCCTGCGGGTCAGCGGCCGGGGACTGCTCCTGGGGCTCCACGTCGACCGGCCGGCGGCCGAGGTCCAGCAGGCACTCTTCACGCACCGCATCCTCACGGGCACCGGAAGCGTTCCAAAGGTGCTGCGACTGATGCCGCCGCTCACCCTCAGCTCCGCCGAAGCCGACCGGCTGCTCGCCGGACTCGCGGAGGTGCTGCGATAGCCGGCCGCGACTTTCTGGCGCTCGAGGACTGGGGCCCCGAGGCGATGGAGGGGCTGCTCGTTCTCGCCGCCCGCATCAAGCGCGGGGAGATCACCGGTGGACTCGAACGCAGAGTCCTGGCGATGGTGTTTCTCGACCCGAGCCTCCGCACCCGCAGTAGCATGGAGACGGCCATGTTTCTGCACGGCGGGCACGCGCTGGTGCTCGAGCCCGGCAAGGGGAGCTGGGCGCTCGAGACCGAGCCCGGCGCGGTGATGGACGGGGCAACGGTCGAGCACGTGATCGAGGCGGCGCGGGTGCTGGGCCGCTACGCCGACGCGCTCGCGGTACGGGCGTTCCCCAAGGGCACTGACTGGGCTGTGGAGCGCGAGGACCACCTTGTCAAGAACTTCGCGCGCTACTGCGAGAAGCCGGTGATCAACCTCGAATCCTCGCGCCGCCACCCCTGCCAGGCCCTGGCCGACGCCATGACGCTGCGCGAGCGTCTGGGTGAGACGCGCGGCAAGCGGTTCGTCCTGGCGTGGGCATGGCATCCCAAAGCGCT
>CAZRGT010000021.1:0-41623 GCA_964599725.1 uncultured Gemmatimonadaceae bacterium
ACCCACACCCCGCCGATCTGCACGATGTCGGGCAGCTGCGCGTTGAACGCTGAGTAGGCCACGACGGTCTCATCATCCTCGAGTATCCAATCCGACTGCTGCTCGTGCAGCAGCGTCACCTCATGGTGACACTCCGCGCGCAGCCCGGGCGCGTCGGTGCGCTTTAGCGCTTCGAGGGCGAAATCGACGCGCCAATCGGTGAGGTGCTCGAGCTCATCGCGTCGCGGGCGGCGGGTCGACCAGCGTCCATCCGCGAACGGCTCAGGCACCACGAGATCCGCCAGGTCCAGGGCGAACAGCTCTTCGCGACCGAACTTGGGCGTGGGGCGATCGTCGAGCCCCAAGGCGTGGCGTGCCGCCGCCAGTTGGTCGGCCGGGCCGGAGAGACCTGCGACGGGTCTTCCCGATTGCGCGACCGCGGCGCGCGCCACGGCTTCGACCTGCACCGGCGCCTGCACCAGCAGCATGTCATTCCAACAGTGCGCCACGACGGCGACGATGCGGTCGCCGTCGAACGCTGCGACGTACTCGGCTTGCAGCGGCTTACTGTCGTACGCGAGCCCAGCTGCGCGGGAGTTTGCGCGCAGGAACATCGAGGAATCGGCGTGCTGCGTCAGGAACGATTCGAGCGCGGGCTCGTCACCCGGAGAGAGCGCGCGGATCAAGGCGATTGATCGTCACGGAAGGCCGTGCAGGCGAACCACGGCTCTCCGCCCGCGAATGGTCCGGGCATCGTACCAAAACTCCACGCTGCGAATCACGCGGTCGCCCGCGCGCAGGTCGATGGCCCGCGTCTCGCCGCCGGCGGGGATGGTGTGGCGCATTTCCACTTCCTGGTCTCCGCCGTTGGCGAAGTGGACTACCACGCGGTGGAAATCGACGCCGGCGCGACGCACGGTGATCTTGATGGCCTTGAAGTCGCCGCGCGCGATGGTCACCGGGATGACGTCGTGGTCCAGCCGGTCGGTGACGGTGCGCTCACCCAGCAGCACCCAATCCGGTCCCTGCGCCCCGTATCCCCGTGGCGCACAGGCGAAAGCAGCGACGAACAGCATCGGTCTGGCCAACATCCACAGGACACTCATTTTGATCCCTCGCTTAAGTGGTTATGGAGACTGCCCCGCGGCCGCCACCCGCACGGCCTCCGCCACCGCGCTGATGCGTTCCGTCAGCCGACCCATCTCCCGTGCCGCGGTGGCCCAGTCGCCTTGGTCGACTGCCTCGCGAACGCCGGGCAGTTCCATCGCGGCATAGGTGTACTTGGGTGCGTACAGGGCATGCCGGAACCAGGGACGTCCTGGAATACCCTCCGGGAGGAGCCAGGCCTGCTCTACCGCACGAAGCGCCTGGTTGAGCCGGTCGCGGCCTGCCAAGTCATCGGTCTCGAGCGACCGCCGTATCGCGATGTCCAGGTCGCCCGCCGCCACCTTCCACTCATTCTGAGCCGCTCTGGCCGCGGAGAGATCGAGATGGCCGGCCACTCCTGGTACCGAGTCCAGCTCGTCCAGGAACCGCCCGACCACGACAGCGTACCGCGAGAAATCGAATGGCAGGACTTGGGCGTTGGCCAGCCGCAGCGCCATCCGCCCCCACAGGTCCGCCATGGTGGTCATGTAACGAAAGCCGGGGTCACCGAAATGGGTCATCCAGTACGCGTTGTCGTACTGGGAGTGGTATACGCCATAGGGGCCGCCGAAGCTCATGTCCACGACCGGCAGGCCCAGGAAGTTGAGGAACACGGTGAAGTCGGAGCCGCTGCCGAGCTTGTTCACGACCAGGTCGAGTGAATCCGCGTGGCGGGCCCAGGCCTCGAGGACGCTGCCACCGGCGGGATCAGCCACATCGCGTGCCGCCTCGACGATCAACGGATTGAGCGTGGCCACGGCGCTGGCCTCGAAGTTGGGGCCACTGGTGGAGCCGTCCACGTTGAGATAGGCAACGGCGGACGTACCCAACTCCTTGGCGAACTGCTCGCCCCACTCGGTCGAGCCGGTGAGGTGCCACTCCTCGGCGTCCCAGCTGGCCAGCACGACGCTCCGCTTCGGTCGGTGTCCTTCGCGGGCCAGCTGGCCGAGCGTCCGGGCCAGTTCCATCTGGGTGGCGGTGCCGCTGCTCGGATCCACGGCCCCGTACACCCAGGCATCCCGGTGGTTGCCCAGCACCACCGTCTGCTCGGGATGCTCGGTGCCCCTGATTCGCCCTTCCACTACCCAGATGGAGCGGGTCCGATCGTCCATCTTCACGTTGACCCGAACGGTGGCCGGGCCGGGACCCACCCGATAGGTGAATGGCAGGGCGCCTTGCCAACCTGCTGGAGCGACCGGACCGTTCAGCGCCTTGAGCAGGGGAGCGGCATCATTGGCCGAGATCGGGACGGCGATGATCTTGGGAACGGACGTGGCTTCCGCGACTGGAATCCGGCGGGCCCCGTCCACCGAGGCCCAGCCCGGCGTGAGCGGATCGCCGGGGACGATGAAGTCGTAGGTGATGGCGCCGCGCTGGATGTGACTCTCGGGTCCCCAGGAGCCGCTGGGGAAGGTGAGCCCCTTCCGGTACCCGTCTTCTTGTGGATCCGAGTAGATCAGTAGCGCCTTGAGTCCGCGCCGCTCTGCCGTCAGCGCTTTGAAGCCGCGGTAGCTGTAGGGATTGGAGTAGCGGACAATGGCGATCTTGCCCCGAAGATCGATCCCCTGGGCCTCGAGCCAGTCGTAATCGGTGGGATTGCCGCTGTTGGCATAAACCAGCTCGCCAGTGACGTCGCCCGAGGCGGACATGCCGAGGTAGGTGAGCTCCGACCCGACGCAGGCGTGGGGATCCTCGGGGTAGCAATCTTCCTTGAGCGAAGCCTCGAATCGGGTCGGTGCTACCATCGTGACGCCGAGCTGCTCGGGCCAGGGCAGCAGGACATCGTACCGGTGAAGCCGAACGTCCTGCAACCCGTACGACCGCCACCGATGGGCCATCCGCTCGGCCAACCATCGGTTCCGCTCGGAACCGGCCGGATGGGGCTCGGCCGTCTGCTCCCGGAAGAAGGCCCCGGTGGAATCACGACTGAGCAAGGCGGCGAGTCGGTCCTCGATCTGGTGCTGGCGCCGGGCGGCGACCGCTGAGAATCCGGTGATCGGCCTCGCCGGGGTGCTCTGCGCCCGCAGTCCACCGGCGAACAGGAGCATCACCGCCAGCCAAGACCCGATTGCGCGAGTTGGGACGGACGGCCAGACTGCAGGGATCATGACTCTGACGAAGCTATGCCTCACCGGGATCTTCGCCACAGGGTGCTCCCCGGCCGATCGTCCGGCGGTCGATCTCGTGCTGTCGGTGGGGGAGATCGTCACACTCGATTCGACGTCGGCGAGCGCGTCGGCCGTGGCGATCGGGAACGGGCGGATCGTGGCGGTCGGGGACTCCAGCTTGGTGTCGGACTCCGGTTCTGGTACCAGGGTAGTCCGGGTCGATGGCGCGGTGGTGGCTCCAGCCCTGATCGATCATCACGTTCATCTGTTCAATGTTGGCCTGGCCCTGCTCAACGACCGCGATCACGGTCGGTTGCTGCTCGATCTGAGCGGCGTCAAGAGCACGGACGAGGTTGCCCGGCGGATCAAGGCCCGGATCAGGACGGCAGCGCCCGGGGCCTGGATCGTGGGTGGCGGCTGGAGCCAGGCTGCGTGGGGTACCCAGGCGCTGCCCACCAATGAGGTGCTGAACGCGGCGGCACCCGACAACCCGGTGTACCTGGCCCGGGTCGATGGCCATGCGGGATGGCTCAATGCCAAGGCGCTTTCGCTGGCGGGCATTTCGGCCTCAACGCCCGATCCGTACGGTGGCGCCATCAGCCACGACCGGTCTGGAGCGCCGACCGGCATCCTGCTGGAGCGGGCCAACGAGCTTGTGACGCCGCTGGTGCCGGCGCTCTCGGACCAGGATGTGTTGGCCGCGTTCCGGCTTGGCGCTGAAGCGCTGGCCGCCCGGGGCGTGGTGGAGGTGAACGACGCGGGTGTGCTGCCGCTGCCGGGACTGGTAGCGCTCAACGCCGACTTCGGACGGTATTTGGCCCTGCTGCACCGGGCTGATTCACTCGACCCGTTTCCCCTGCGGGTGAACCTGATGATCCCGGCGCCAAGCGCGTTGGCCGATTCGCTGCTGGCTGCCGCGGACACGAGTCGCGTGCTCTCCCCGCGACTCCGGATCACCCACCTGAAGCTTTTCGCCGATGGCGCGCTCGGCAGCCGGGGTGCGGCGCTCACCCATCCATATGCCGACGAGCCCGCCACCCATGGCGTGCCGCGGATGACCGTGGAGGAAATCACCAGCCTGTCGCTGCGCGCCGTAGACGCCGGCCTGGGGGTAGCGATCCACGCCATCGGCGACGCGGCGGTGCAGCGGGCGCTCGATGCCTGCGAGGCGGTCATCACCCAGCGCCCCGGGCTCGACCCGACCCGCCTGCGGATCGAGCACTTCTCCTACGCCCGGGAGGAGGACTTTGGCCGGGCGGTCCAGCTCGGCGTGGTGCTCTCGATTCAGTCCAACTTCAACTCCGCCGTGACGGACACTCCAACCTTCGGCGGCATGCGGGTCGGCGAGGCCAACGACCCTCGGGTGTACGCCTGGAACCGTCTGGAACGGATGGGGGCACGGCTGGTGGAGGGATCGGACTACTTCACCCTGCCGGCCCCGGCCCTGGCCGGATATGTGGCGGCCCTGACCCTGCACAACGCGGTCGGCGACGGCCGGCCCGAGGCCGAAGCACGGCTGGTGGCGTACCGGATGGGGGCGGTGCCTGCGGGGATCCGCCCCGGTGGGGCGGCCGACCTGGTCATCCTCAGTGGCAACCCATTCACCACTCCGCGTGCCGGCCTGGCCGGCATCGAGGTGCTCGCCACCATCAGCAACGGCCGGGTGACTTGGGTGGCTGAGCGGTTGCGCGACCAGGTCCCCTGCGGCCGCCGCTGTTGACAAGTAATACCTTGTCTTTAATCACAATACGACAAGGAATACCTTGACAATAAATACATATGAGGTTATGTATAGCTTGTCAATAACTAAATTTTGACAAGGTATACCTTGACATGAAACGCCATACTCCAGAGTTCCTAGCACTACAGCGCAAACAACTGGACACGAGGTTGGGGAAGGACGCCCGCTTGCGCACTCAGTCCCCGAAACGGGGCTGGATCCGAGCCATCCGTACCGCTCTGGGCATGACGGCGGGTCAGCTGGGTGCCCGACTGGGAATGACCCGTCAGGGTGTCATTGATGTCGAGAGGCGAGAATCCGCTGAGTCCATCTCGATTGGCACGCTTCGAAAAGTCGCTCAAGGTCTTCAATGCGATCTGATTGTGGCACTAGTTCCGAAGGATTCCTTCGAGAGCATCGTTCGCCAACAGGCGATCCGGAAGGCCCGTAACGAACGAAACCGCGTGGTGCATACAATGCGATTGGAGGAGCAGGAACCGGGGGTGGACGAAGCCCTGGACCTCAACAAGGGAGTCGAGTCCTGGATGGCTGCTCGTAGTAGCAGACTCTGGGACTAGCACGAGATGTCCGATGAGTCGCGCAGGGGAGAGGGCGGAGATCAGGTAGACGGAACAACCCCCATCGATCCGGAGGAAGCAGAGGCGCTCATCCCCACGTACCTGACAACCAGGGCAGAGTTGAACCAGTGGGAAGCCCTCAACATTGCCCGCGCGCAAGAATGGGCTGCTGATCGAAAGAGTCTTGATCCACTTTCAGTAGAAGGGCTCTGCGACTTACATAAACGCATGTTCGACGAGACTTGGTCGTGGGCCGGTGAATTTCGCCATTCAGAGAAGAATGTCTCGCCCCACCACTGGAGCCAAATTCCCGTTCTTCTACGGGAACTCGTAGCCAACACGCAAAAGCAATACGAGACGAGTGACAGAAGTCCCGAGCAGATCGACGAGATTGCAGTGCGCTTCCATCATCAGCTGGTGCGTATTCATCCTTGGCCGAACGGCAATGGCCGACACGCTCGTCTTGCCACAGATCTCCTGCTCCGGAACTGGGGTCGTTCGCCGTTCACATGGGGTGGAACGGACCCTGTTGTCGAGGGAGAGACACGGAGGCGGTATATCGCCGGACTGCGCGCAGCTGACGGTTGGGACTACGGTCCGCTGCGCGCGTTCGTGCGGAGTTAGGACCAGGGACCGTCCGAAGCGCGCATCACGATACTTCCTCATGTGGTATCCGACGTATCCGATGCCGGGTGACGCCCCAGCGACCGTGCCAAGATCCCCAACCCCGCCCGCTGCCCCTTACGCCGCCGCGGGTCGCGCCAGATCGCGATCAGTGCGATCCAGGTGAGCCAGCTGATCCGCTCCGGCCAGGAAATGGTACGGAACATCAACCAGAACTGAGACCACCCGGCCGATGGCGCCGGCAGGTCTCCCTGTCGCAACGCCAGCGGGCGGGCGACGACATGATTGCTGCCGAACCCGTGCGCGCCCGCGATCGACAAGTTCCACACGCAGGTCACGCGACCCCAGCCGTGGTTGTCGCTCGCGCCGGTGACGAGCAGATCGTGGCGCCGCGCGAGGTCGATCACGTCGCCCCGGGCACCCGACGGGAACGCGAGCGGCTTGGGCGCACAATTCACGATCTCGAAGCCGTCCACGCCAGCCGTCACGAACTGCTCCAGGTCTTCGCGATGGTTCACCCAGTATTCGGGCAGCGAGCCGATGGCGATCGCGCCCTGGGTGTGCAACGTCGCGAACAGGCCGAGCAGGCCCGGCGTGTCGCGCGAATAGGGGGCGAGGTCGAGCGGCGCCGACTCGCCCAGCGCCACGATGTGCTGGCGATACACGCTCCATTCGACGCCGGGCAGCAGCGGAATCACGGCGTCGGTCGATCCCACGGAGGGCGTGTTGTGGTCGGTGATGTAGGCCGCCTGAAATCCCTGCGCCGCGTGCCATGCCGCGACGCGATCGAGGGTCCAGCCATGGCGACCGTCGTGTGACGCCTCGGTGTGGGAATGAAAGTCGAGCACGCTCACCCCCGGTTCCCGGGTCACCAGGCGCGGGACCGGCCGTGGCAGGAGCACCGCCGCCACGGCGAACACGACCGGGACCAAGGCACCCAGGAGGGCGCGCACGACTCGGCGCCGGCCGCTGCCACGGCGCAGGGCACCCCATCCGGCCAACAGCACCACCCAGGTCACGAGCAAGGCCTGCGCCCGGTCGAGACTCAGGAAGGTCAAGGCGTCGAGCGTGTTCGACAGTGGAGCAAGCAAGACATAGCTCGTGGGACGGACCAGATCGGCATCGCCCGGCGGGGCGCCCGTCAGCACGTCCACGACGCCGGGCAGCGACACCAACGCGGCCGCGAGCACGACCAGACCCAGAGCCACCGCGAGCGGGTGGCGGCGGAGCAGCGTCACCTCTAGAATCCCGACATGGACGGTCGCCCGGAAGCTACCGTTTGGAGCAGGGGGGTGTCGACCCTCGGTCCCGTCGAGGACGCCGCGTGATTCCGGCTGCACTGCCGTGGGCCGCGCTCGCCATTGTCGTCGTCGGGGGCGTCGTTGTCGCCGTCGTCATGTGGGAGCGGCGGCGGCGGGAGGCGCTGGAGCAGTACTGTCTGGTGCGAGGCTACCGCTTCGAGCGGGAACGCCCGGGCGCGGAGGCTGACCTCGAGGCGTTCGGGATGTTCCGGCAGGGGCACCATCGCCGCTGGCGCGCCACGATCGCCGGCCAGATCGGCGGGCGTCCGTTCACCGCGTTCGAGTACAGCTACGTCACCGGTGGCGGCAAGAACAGCAACCATCACCGGCTGAGCGTGATGCTGTGGCAGTCCGCCGAGGCGAGCCTCCCCGCCTTCACGGTCGTCACCGAGGGCTTCTTCCGTCGTCTGGCTCAGCGCTTCGGGGCGAAGGACTTCGACTTCGCCGACGATCCCGGGTTCTCGCGCGCCTACCAGCTCCAAGGGGACGACGAGGCCGCGGTGCGCGCGCTGTTCACGCCGACGCGGCGCGCCTTTCTCGCGGCGCCCGCGCCCGACGGCGTCAAGGCAACGCGGTATCAGGTTGCGGGAGCGGGGTCGCGCCTCGTGTGGTGGAGTGACGGCCGGCTCCCCGGGCCCGACGCGCTCGACGAGTTCCTCGCCGAGGGCGACCGCTTGCGGCGGCAGTTTCTTCAATAGGGGGCGCACGCGTGATCCGTTTCGCCGCTCTGCCCGACTTCGTCCTCGGTCCTCACGCCGGGCGCGCCGACGACGACTGGTATGTGGCGCCGCCGGGGAAATGGAACTCCGCGCAGATCGTCGAGCATCTCGCGCTCGGGTTCGAATGGAGCGCCGCCGGCTTCGAGGAGCGGCGCGCGCGCGACCCCATGGTGCGCCGGCCGCCGACCATGTATGAGCGCGTGGCCCGCCTGTTGGTGATGCACATCGGCTGGATCCCCCCTGGACTCAAGGCGCCGTCCCGAGCGATCCCGACGCCGCACGTGGAGCGCGCCGTGGCCGAGATGCGGTTTCGCCGCGGCGTGGAGCGGAACCTGGAGCTGGCGCAGCTCCTGCTGCCGGCACGCGCGCGGGATCTCTTCGTCAAGCACCCGCGCATGGGCGACCTCACCCTGACGGAATGGATGGACTTCCACGTGCAGCACGCCCGCCATCACGCGCGACAGATGCGGGACCGGATGCCGAAATGAGTCGCCGCAAGAAGGAGAAGATGACGGTCCGGGTGCCGAACCCCCGCGCACACGTGAAGCGGCGCTTGAAGGTCCCGTCCCACAAGGTGCATCGCGACGAGAAGGGCTATCAGCGGCGCCCCAAGCACAAAGGACGGGAACAGGAGTAGCCTGAGGATCAGACCGGACAAGCGGAGCGGCATGGCTCGTCTTCGCCCCGAACGCCGCAATTGCTGCTAGGCACCGCATCTGATCTTGACACTCCTCCACCCCTCGCTATATCCGCCTCATCTTCCGAAGGGCGGTTATGGAAGATTGGATGGCTCGCCTGCAGCAGCGCGAGCCGGATGCGGCTTGGGATGCGCTCCTCACCCGGTATCGCCGCCTGATCTTCGCGGCTATCCGCCACTACGCCCAGGACTATGACGATGTGATGGATGTCTTCACGCGGGTGTGCGAGGCCCTGCGCGAGGACGATCTGCGACGCCTCCGCGGATACATCGAACAGCCAGAGCACCGTGATACTTATACCAACGACACGTTCCTTTACACGTCGCGCTCCAATCGGTGGGAGCAGGTACCACAAGGCCACCACGATGACGACCATGAGAGGAGCGTCGCCGCCGTCCGTAGCACGAGCGGTCGACAGCACTCGCGGGAAGGCCCGACGCCGGACCGTCGTTAGGCTTCGCTATTCCGGAATGGTCCAACGCCCCGACCGTGAGCAAACCACGGCGGGGCGTTAAGTATCGTGAACCTCGGGTTGTTGGCCTACGGCGCCCTGGAGGTTCACTTGATCCACGTCACGCGCGAACCACCGCCGCCCGAACTCTCGCCCCCACTCTTGGCGTCCTAGCGTCTTGGCCCCGGAGCTGGGTACCTCAGCTGCCACCCTGCTTCCGGAAGACCTCCTCCACGGCGCGGCGGAACGACGGGCCGTGGAGCGCCGGGTAGCGGTACAGCTCCGGTTCGATCCGCTCGAAGTACTCCAGCGCGCGCCCGGGCTCGATCAGCTTGCGCGCCAACATCTCCCGCACGTCGCCGAGGTCCTGCGTGTGGCCGCGCTCCACCTTCGCCAGGGCTTGCGCGCACAGATCGAAGTGGTAGAAGGAGAGCCGCCCCTCGTCGGCCACGAACGGGCTCCGGTCCTCCCATCCGGGCGTCACGGGGATGAAATCCGCCGGTGACGCCAGCTCCACGTTGATGTGGAGCGTCTCCTTGAGGGCGGGGATCGCGCGCAGCAGGGCGTCGTGCTCGGGCACCAGCTTCAAGTCCACATCGATGGTGCTCGGCCGCCATCCCAGCAGCACCGCCGTTGCGCCGCCGGTGAGGTAGACGCGGGCGCGAGCCTCGGCCGCGGCGCCGAACGCCGCCATGAAGCTCCGGATCCGACTGGCGTCCGCTAGCGCGCGCACTCGGCCGCCCGCTCGAAGCTCACCAGCCGGCGGACGAGGGCGTTGTAACGGGAGTGCGCGGTCGCGGGATCCGCGTCGTGCAACACCGCGTACAGGCGGCGCTCCGGCGTGGGAAGCGGGGCCGGTACGTCGAGGCCGAGCCGCCCCAGCCGCGGAGCGCCGATGGACACGAGGAGCGCGGGGATCGACTCGATGCCGCGCGCCAGGTCGTCGAGCCCCTGATGGACGAGGTCCTCGCCTGGGAATGCGGCCTGTGCCATGAGGTCAAGTATACGCCAGCGGCCGGCGACCGTGCTTCCTCGTGCCGCCACTCCAAGGCCGGCTCGGTGGGCGGACCGTTCGGACTGCTTGTCGGCCGAGCGCCAGGCTCTCGCCGTGCTGAACGGTCAGTAGGCCCCTAGCGCTTGCGTCGCCTTCTTCACGTCGCGTGGCGCCACCCAGAGCAGCCCGGCGAACCGGCCACTGGTCGTGCAGACGGCTTCTGAGGCGGTGGCGTTGATTCCCGCGGCGGCGAGTTTGCCGAGGATCCCTGCCATCGCGCCGACCCGGTCGTCTCCCTCGAAATGGAAAACGGCCTTCGGCTTGCTGAGCTTGATCCTGGCGGCCTTGGCCGCCGCGACGAATGCGGCGCCGTCCTGGGGCACGAACCCGACCGTGAGCAACCATGGCGGGGCGTTGCACGACGAGACGGAGAGAGTGGTCAGGGGGAGAGGTACAACGCGACAGGGAGAAAGCGCCGGGTGTCAGATCTCACCGCGTCAACCCTGACACCCGACACCCGACACCCGACACCCGACACCCGACACCTAAAACCGATACCCCGCCGCCAGGTTCAGCTGACTCGCCGTGAAATCGCCGGTCTGGTAGCGGGTCGAGAAGCGGCGGTACTCGAGCCCGAACACGAGTGGACCCGGCGGCCGCCAATCGACGTGACCCTCGCATACGAAATTGCGGAACCGCCCGCCGGCCAGGACGTCGCCGTCGTCGGGGTCGTCCAGGCCGCAGCCGCCGCCGAACATCGCGTGGCGAATCGCGCGCAGGTTGAGCTGGGCCCAGCCGCCCTTGGTCCGCACCGGCAAGCCGCCGGTCCCGATGCTCTGCCCGATGCCGCCGCCGCCCAGCCCCGCGAGCGCCTGACCGGTGAACGCCTCGCCCACGAGCTCCGCGATCCCGATCGTGACGCGGAAGTCCACCGTGAGCGTCTTCGACACCTGCAGCGAATCGCCCGAGCTCCGGATCCAGCCGACATGGCCACCGACTGCGATTTCGCTCGGATCGTCGGCCGGCCCCCAGCCGAGGCGCAGCCGGCCTTCGAGCGCGGGCCGCTTGCTGCGCTCGGCCGAGTCGGGCTGCGTGGTGAACGACGTCTGGGGTGACCCGCTGATCGGGGCCATCACCGCACCCTGAAATCCGAGACGCAGGGTGTAGCCGGTTTCGAATGTAAACCGGGCCTGCGGTGTCCACAGCCACAGGTTGCCGGCGCCCGCGAAGTCGGGAAACCCGACCGAGGCGAGCGAGCGCGGCGAGCGCTCGGCGACGAGCGGCGACTCCTGTCCGAACGACAATTGCGCGTGCGACCACTGCAGCGTGCCGACGGCCCGTCGCACCCGGAGCAGCGGGAACGTGCGACCACCGCTGCTCGGCTCCTGGCCGCCGAAGAAATCCACGTCCAGCTCACCCGAAAAGCTGCCGCCCAACACGTGTGGGTCCGTGACGAACACACTGAGCCGTGTTTGGCGGATCGTCCCGCCGGTGGAGGCCGCGTCCGACGTATCCTCCAGGGCGAACTGCGGCACATCGCTGTTGTTCACTCTCGCGTTGGTGAAGAACCCGTTCACCAACACCAGCCCGGAAAACTGAACGCTGCGCTGCGGCGTCGCCGGCGAAGTGGGGGCGTCCTGGGCGGCGAGGGCTCGCGCGAGGATCAGGGCGAGGAACGGCACGAGCGGCACGGCACGGCGCATGAGCAAGACTCCTGGCGAGATCGTATGGATTACAGTAAGCTCAGCGCGCGTGAACGCAACAGGGAGTGGTCGAGTGTTCAAGCGGATCGCGGCGGTCGCCGCGCTCGCGTCCGTAACGAGCCCGCTGCCGGCCGTCGCTCAGGCCGGTCGGGTGAGCGGCCACATCACGATTCTCGAGAAGGACAACAAGCCGTCGCCCGATCTGGGCGACGCCGTGGTCTATCTCGAAGGGCGCGGCGTGGGCGCGCCGGCAGCCCGATTCGAAGTGGCGATCAGCGACAAGATCTTCTCCCCCCGCGTGCTCGTCGTGCCGGTCGGCTCGACGGTGGCGTTTCCGAACCACGACCCCTTCAACCACAACGTGTTCTCTGTGTCGGAACCGAACAGCTTCGACCTCGGGCTATACGGACGCGGGGAAGGGAAGTCCGTCACCCTGAAGAATCCCGGATTGGTGCGGGCGTTCTGCAACGTGCACCCCCGCATGGTAGCGCTGGTGCAGGTGATGGCGACACACCAGTACGCCCAACCGGGAGCGGATGGGATGTTCACGATCGCGGGTGTCGAGCCGGGGAGCTACCGGCTGCACGTGTGGCACGAGCGGGCGCCCATCGAAGTGGTGAAGGACGTCACCGTCGGCCCGCAGGGCGTGGCCGATCTCCAGATCAGCCTGAACGCCCGCGGCTTCCGCGTCCAATCTCACAAGAACAAGTACGGCCGGGACTACCCCACCAATGCCGGACGCGAGCGCTACTAAGCGGCGCGGCTTCGGTCTCGCCGGCAAGATCTTCATCGCCTCGGCGCTGCTCGTGGTGGCCGTGCTCGGCGTCACCTTCGGTGTCACCTCGTTCCAGGCGAACCGCACCGCCGACGCCACCATCCACCGGGCGCTCGACAACACGCGCGTGGCGGTGGAGGACTACCTGGCCGCCCGGACGCGCACCCTGGCGCGTGCCAGCACGGTGGCGACCGACGTGCCGCAGTACCGCGAGCGGCTGCTCAAGCGCGGGCCCGATCGCGCCGACGCGCTCGATCAGGCCAACGACGTGCGGGATCTGATCGAGGCGGCGTGGGTGCTGGTGGCCGACAACGAAGGCATCCTCATCGCGCGCACCGACTACCCCGATCAGTTCGATCGCGATCTGTCGGGCGCCCCGCTCGTCGCCAACGCGCTCTCGGGTGAAACCTCGAGCGGCGCCTGGCTGGACGACTTGCGCAACAAGCTGTTCATCGCCGTGGGGACGCCGCTCCGCGCTTCCGCGGATGCCGCCGCCCAGGGCGCGCTGGTGGCCACCTATGAGGTGACCGATTCGCTCGCTGCGGCGATCAAGGAGGCCACCAGCTCCGACGTGGTGTTCTTCGCGCTCGACACGCTGAATCGGCCCTACGTCGTCGGCACCACGCTCCCCAAGGAGCAAATCGGGCCAGCCCTGGTGGACAGCGGCTTCGTGGGCGCGCTGGGGACCGATTCGACCGGGGTCAACTTCGCGACGCAGATCGGTGGCGAGCATCTGATCGGCCTGGCCGGTGCCGTGCGCTCGCCGGCGGGCGATCTGCGCGGCGGCTTCGTCGCCCTGCGCTCGCGCGAAGCCGAGCTGGCCGCGTTCCGCCCGCTGCAGCGTACCATCCTCGGCGCCATCCTGCTGGGCATCGTGCTGGCATTGGCCTCGGCCGCTGGGCTGGCCCGGCACATCGCCAGACCGGTGCAGCGCCTGGCGAGCGCGGCGCGCCAGGTGCAGGACGGGGACTATTCGGTCGAAATCCCGGTGACGAGCCAGGATGAGATCGGCGCTCTATCCCAGGCGTTCAAGAATCTGGTGGAGGATCTCAAGGAAAAGGCGCAGCTGGTCGAGTACATGATGCAGGCGGCCGGTGGCTCAGCGACGCAGCCGCTCGCCGCCGCGCCCACAGCCATCCGCCAGGTGGCGGACCGGCCCTCGCAGGGAGGCGTGGAGGCGCTCCGCCCCGGCTCGGTGTTCGCCGGACGCTACGAGGTGAAGGAAGTACTGGGCGCGGGCGGGATGGGGGTGGTGTACCGGGCGTTCGATCGCGAGCTGGCAGAGCCGGTCGCCATCAAGACGCTGCGCCCCGACACGCTGGCCGGAGATCCGGTGGCGCTGGAGCGGTTCAAACAGGAAATCCGTCTCGCGCGCAAGATCACGCACCGCAACGTGGTGCGGACCTACGACCTGGGTGAGGTGAGCGGCATGTACTACCTCACCATGGAGTTCGTGGAAGGCACGTCCTTGAAGCAGCTGATCCAGAGCCGGGGGCGGCTCCCCGTGCCCGTCACGCTCACGGTCGGCAAACAGCTGTGCCGGGCCCTTGAAGTGGCCCACGAGCAGGGCGTCATCCACCGCGACATCAAGCCGCAGAACATCGTGGTCGAGCCGAACGGATTCCTGAAGGTGATGGACTTCGGCATCGCTCGTCTGGCCAATCCGCCGAAGGGCAAGGGACTCACCGAGGCCGGCATGGCGATCGGTACGCCGGATTATATGTCCCCGGAGCAGCTCTCCGGTCTCGAGCTCGACCTGCGCAGCGACCTCTACTCGGCGGGTGTGGTGTTGTTCGAGTGCCTCACCGGCCGCCTGCCGTTCGAAGCGGACTCGCCGTGGGCGCTGATCGCCAAGCACATCGAGGAGGAGCCACCCGACCCACGCACCCGTAACGCCGAAGTACCCGAGACGCTGGCGCGGGTCGTGATCAAGGCGATGGGCAAGCAGAAGGAGAGTCGATTCCAGACGGCGGATGAGATGTACCAGGCACTGGCGGCGATAGGGTGAGGCACTGATCGGTCCTCGGTAGTCGGTCGTCGGTAGAACCGATCACCGTTTACCGACAACCGTCTACCGCCGTTTCAGATCCCACCAAACCACGGATATCCCTGATCCTCCCAGTATCCCCCCGGTCGCGTATCCATAAACGTCATCGACACCAGGTATTTCGTCAGCTTGTAGCCGAGCTTGGTGGGGGAGTAGAGCCGCAGCGGGGCGCCGTGGTCGGCGCCGAGCGGGGTGTCGTTCATCGCGTAGGCGAGGATCGTCTGCGGGTGCAGGGCGCTCGCCAGGTCCCAGCCGTTCGAGTAGTCCGAGTCGAAGCTCCGGAACATGATGTAGCGCGCGGTGGGCTGCGGCTGGCAGCGCTCGACTACGCGCGAGACCGGGACTCCCGCCCACGAGGCGATCGCGGTCCATCCTTCCACGCAGTGGTGCTTCACCGTGTAGCTGGTGGACGGCATGCGCCGCAGGTCGTCGAGCGAGAGTGAGAGCGGTGAGCGGACCAGTCCGTCCACCGTGAGGCGCCACGCGGACGGGTCGCGCAGCACGGGCATCTGGTCCGAGATGAAGTAGCTCGGCAGGCTGGGGCTGCGCTGCGCGGGGCTGTAGGTGCGCGCGAGCCGCGTCGGCGAGTACAGAATCTTCTCTCCCACCCAATCATTGAGCCGGCTGATCGAGAGCAGCCGCGGGCGCACCAGGCCGCCGCCGTCCCAGCCGCAGGCCGCGATGAGGCTGGCCGTCCCCGCACCGGCCGTGAGGCGCAGGAAGCCGCGCCGATCGGTCGTCCTATCCATGGCTCGGGAATCTCCCTCGATAGGCGCCGGTCAGCATCGCGCGCAGGCTCGCCGGGTCCACGAGAAACACCAGCAGCACGTGCACGATGCTGAAGCCCACGAAGATCCACACGGTCCAGAAGTGCCAGTAACGCGCGGCCTGGAACCCGCCGAACAGGGCGGTGAGCCACGAGAACTGCAGCGGCTTGTAGATGGCGACCCCGGTGAGCACGGCCAATCCACCGAGCAGGACCACGGTCGTGTAGGCGAGCTTCTGTAACGGGTTGTGCTTCCCCTGTGGGGGGTGGTCCTTGCGCAGCCGCAGGTAGTACTTGGCCATGGCGACCGCGCCGGGGACGTCGCCGGGCCGGAACAGCAGGGCGCGCCACTCGCCGCTGCCGATCAGGTAGCTCGCGTACAGAAGGCCGAGCATGACCAGCGGCCACATCAGCGCGAAATGCCAGTTTAACCCGCCCGCCAGCCAGCCGCCGAGTCGCACCGCCCGGTCGAAGCGCGCGCCCTCGAACGGGTTCGGATAAGAGGCGGCGCCGCGATCCCCGAACCGGGCGTAGGCCTCATAGATCTGAAGCCCGCTCGTGATCAACCCGGCCAGGACGATCACGGTGGCCCAGTGAGTGAGGCGAACGATCCAGTGGTGGCGGCGAACGAGGGGGCGGTCACTCATGCGGGGCAATGTAGCAAGTGGGCCAGGCTCCTGCGACCTTCGTCACGCGACGTCCGGACCCCGGCGCGTATATTCCCTGCCGTGGATCGCTCCTGGTGGCTCCTCCTGTGCGGGCTCGCGGCCTGCCGCCCGGACGCCCGGGTCCGGCGGTCCGCGTCCAGGCATCCGGTCGATACCACGCTGACGACCATGCTGCACGAGCGCCCCGACCGGCCGCGCGACCGGGCCCTGACCACGCCCCGCGTGATCACGATGCCCAGCGTGGTGGTATTCTGGCTGCGCACCACCGACACGCTGAGCCGGGACTCGGTCGAAGCCGCGTCGCGTGATCTCGATTTCTACACCGAGCAAGTCGCGCCCGCGCTGAGCGACAACGACATTGCCCTGGTTCCCACCAACGTCGATACGGTGTACGTCGAGCAGCCGGGTCACGGCCGGCGCGCCATCGTCTTGTCCGGATTGGACTACCCGTACGGCTATCTGTTGATCGACCCCGGGACTCCGGAGCGCATCCTCACCGGCATTTACGACGACGGAGCGCTGCTGGACGAGCTGAATGCCTACTTCGACCTGCCGGAAGAATCGGACAGCGCGCGCGCCACGCCGCGGGCGATTACCTAGCGCGGCCTTCGCCGCCGTCATCGGCGGCGCGCTCGCGGCCGGAACGCTGTCCGCGCAGGAGCCGCCGCGGGTGATGCCGATATATCTCGTTCCCAGAAACGACAGTTTTCCCCGCGCGGGCCTCTCGTACCATGTGCCCGTCCTGGAGGATGTGCGCCGGTGGTACGGCCAGGTGACGGGCGGCCGCACGTTCGTGTACGAGCCGCTCACGGTGCAGGTCAGCCGCCATTCGTTCGCCGAGCTGGCGGCGGACAGCTTCCAGGCGTGGTGGCCGCTGTTGCAGCAGGAGTTCGCCGATTACGGCTGGAGCTGGAACGCCCGAGCCAGGTTCAAGCTGCTGTTCTTGACGCACGGCGCGGGGGCGTGGGCCGGGTCCGATTCGGAGAACGGCGGCATCGACAGCACCTCCCAGGCGGGCCGGGTGGACAAGGGGAATTGGGGCGGCCTCGCCGTGATCGGCGATTCGAGCGTGGGCGGCGTGCTGGGCAGTGTCTGCCCTGAGGTCTCTCAAGGGAAAGCGGACAGCACCATGGCCACCGCCTGGTGGTGCTCCGGTTCGACCTACCGCGGCACCGTCGCCCACGAGCTCGGCCACACTTTCGGGTTGCCGCATCCCGACGCGTTCCGCGCCGGCTTCCGCTGTGCCGACTCCACCGCGTACACGATCATGCAGTGCCACTGGTGGTGGGGCCGGGCGGGATTGCTCGACTACGAAGTCACCCATCTGCGCAGTCTCGATTTCTTTCAGTTCGATACGCTGCCGGCGTATGAGATGCTGATCGAGCGCTGTCAGCCATCAGCGGTCAGCGCTCAGCTACAATCGTTCGAGCACAGCGACAGCCTTACGTGGATCGATGGTCGTGGAGGCCGGACCGGATACTTGTGGGCCGCCACACTTGGTGGCAGGGGCGCGAGCTTGAGTTGCACCCTGCCGCCCGGCGGAGGAGTTCTTGCGCTCGACTTAGGGATGGCGCGGGGTTCCTCGGGTGTTGCTGCGCTGAGGATCGATGTGGATGGAAAACCAGTTGGCGTGTTTTCCGTCGCTGCAGGCCACCCCTTGCAGCGAGTCGTTGTCTTGTTGCAGCCGGGGCGAAGGTTGCGGCTGTGGGTGGTGGAGGGGGTCGGTCGTCTCGTGCTCGGAAACCCGAGGATCTACCGGAAAGCTGATAGCTGATCGCTGATAGCTGATAGCTTCAGTTCTTCCCATCCACCCTGAAGCGCCGCGTCGTTTCCGTCAACTGGGACACGGCCGCGCCGAGCCGCTCGGCGGCTTCGCCCAGCTCGCTGAGCGAGGACAGTTGGGTGCGGGTCGCGCTCGAGGTGCGCTGCGCGCCCGCGGCGGCCTCATCCCCGATCCCCGACAGCTCTCCCATGCGTCGCACCACGATGTCGATCTGCCGCGCCTGATCCTCCGTTTCGCCGGAGAACGTCGTGACGAACTGGGAGGTGTCGCTCAGCGCCATGAAGATTGCCTCGAGCGCTTCCCGCGCGGCCCCGGACACCGTCCCCGCATCCTGGGCCGCGACGCGGCCCTGGCGCAACGCTTCCACGACGCTGCCGATCTGGTCCTGCGTGAGCCGCATCCGAGCCCGGATCTCCTCCACCGCTCGGCTGGACTGCTCGGCGAGCTTGCGCACTTCCGCCGCCACGATCCGGAATCCCGACCCGAATTGGCCGGCGCGCGCCGCTTCGATCGCCGCGTTCAACGCCAGGAGCTCCGTCTGGCTGGCGATGCGGGTGATGCCGTCCATGAGCTTGCCGATGTCGCGCGAGCCCTGCTCCAGCGTACCCGCCGCGCGGCTCGCCTGGTCGATGTGCGTCACCAGCGCTTCCAGCAGCTCCCGCGCCCGCGCGATCTCCTCGCCGTGGCGGCGCGCTTCGTTGGCCGCCGCGCCGACCTGGCGCTCGGCCAGCTGAAACCGCTGACGCAGGGCGGACGTCACGCGGGCGGCCGCGTCGCTGGCCCCGCGCCCGCTCTCGATCGAGCGGCGCTGCCGATCGCTGCCTTCCGTCAGCTCATCGGTCGTGCTGGCGATTTGCCGGGTAGACGTTTGGAGGTCGACGGCCGCCATGGCCAGCTGCCGCGCCAGGCCCGACAGGGCCTGCGCCTGGCGTTGCACCTCCTGGACGGCTTCCGCCACCGCCCCGGTGGTCTTGTCCACGCTGGCGCTCAGATACCCCAGCTCGTCGCCGACGGGATCGTTGAGACGCACCGTGAGATCGCCGCGTTCCACTTGGGCGAGCAGTTTCCGGGTGCGCCGCAGCCGCCGCGCGACGTCGGTCAAACCGGGGATGAGGGTCAACCCTGTGAACGCCAATACGAGCGCCGCCGGAACGAAAACCGGCCACCCCAACCCCTCGTGCCCGGCGCGCAACGCCTCGACCAGCGCGAAGCCCGCCAGGTTGATCCCCAACGCCGTCCAGGCAGCGCGACGGCCCAGGTGCAAGGCGGTCTGCAACGGGGCGATCAGGTAGGCCGCGGCGAGCAGGTACCCGCTGCGACCCAGCGCGTACACCAGACTGGAGACGATCCCTGAGTCCAGGGCCAGCGCCAGCGTCGCGTAGCCCGGACGGAACGCGGGTTGGCGAGCGAGGCGCGCGACGGCGAGGTTGCCCAGGACGCTCCCGAGGCTGAACACCACCAGCAACGACCAGGGGATTTGGGCCAGCGGGACCAGCCGGACGATGACGAGCAACAGCACCCCGGCCGCAATCAGGCGCCAGCGCGCCTGGGCGCCGGCCAGGACGAACTGGCGCTGTTTGGCGCGGTGTTCGGCGGCGAACTGTTCGGAAAGCTCGGGGGGAGCGGCGGGCCCGGTCATGCGTGTGTGAAAATGGCCGTCCCGGGGGAAGAAAGGTAGAGGCTACGGCCGCAGCGTAATCGGCTCGTTGACCCGGACCGGCAGCCGCTCGCTGGACAGCGTACCGTCACCCAATTGACCCGCCGCGTTGCGTCCCCAGCAGTAGATCGCCCCCTCCCAGCGCACTGCGCAGGTATGGGCATCGCCCGCGCTCACCTGCCGGTAAGAGCCGATCACGTGCTGACCCAGCTGGTCATCGAGATTCTCGCCCCAGCAGCCGACGGCGTCTGCTGGGTGACGCCGGTACAGGCAGGTGTGCCGCCGGCCCGCCGTGACGCCGAGAATGTCCAGCCGATCGTCGACGAAGAGGGGCAGAAAGATCGGTGACGGCGAGCCGTCGGGCCCGATCGGCCGTGCCTGTCCGTGGAAGTTGTCGCCCCAGCAATACACGGTGGCGCGCCGGCCGGCGGCGACGCCGCAGGTATGCCGGCTTCCGGCGCTGAGCATCACCCACTTGTGGTGGTGCAGCACCAGCTGCGGGGTGAAGTACGTCCCGCGCTTGCCGATCCCGAGCTGCCCGAATCGGTTGTTGCCCCAGCAGTATGCGGCGCTGTCCGCCGCGACCGCGCAGGTGTGCGCGTCACCGGCGGCAATCGAAACGAAGCGGAGATCCGTGGCGACTGGAACCGGTCGTGCGGAGGGCAGGGTGTCGCCGGTGCCCAGCGGGCCATCGTGGTTCTGGCCCCAGCAGTAAGCGCCGCCGTCGTCGCTCACCCCGCAGGCGTAGTCGCCACCCGCCGCGACCGTGCGGAAGCGCAGCCCCCCGGTAACCGGCACCGGAGTGGAGCTGCGCGGCGTGGCGGCGTTGCCGAGTTGCCCGTGGAGATTGTCTCCCCAGCAGTAGGCCGCACCGGTCTCGGAGACGCCGCAGGTGAATTGGATTCCGGCATCGATGCTCAGAAAAACGAGAGACCCCGCGACCAGGTTGGGGAGCCGGACGTCGACGCGGTTGCCCGTGCCGAGGGCCCCCTCGGTGTTATCGCCCCAGCAATAGGCGCGACCGCCGGTCGTGAGGGCGCACGTGTGGGCCGCGCCGGCGCTCACGGCGGCAAAGGTCAGCGAAGGTTGATGGCCGCGGGCCGGGGGGGGGGGCCGGCACTGGTGACGAGACTGCCAACGGTGAGCGAAACGAGGTGACGGGTGCGCATGACGACCTCCACCGGTACGTACCCGCAGTATATCGCTTTACGCGGCGCCTGTCATCGCTACAGGCGGAACAGGTAGCTGCCTTTCAGGAAGAACCCATCTCCGGTGCGGTGCAGCTTCTGGAACTGGAAGGCGTCCGGCTCGGTGAGCGAAGCCCCGTATCCCAGGAACAGCACGGTACCGGGGCTGGGCCGGTATGAGAACAAGAAGTCGTTGCGGAAGCTGTTGACCACGATTCCCCCGGCCGGGCCGACCCGCTGCTGGGCGACCGAATCGAGCACCAGCGGCACTCCGGTACGCGGGTCGACCAGCGCGTTCCGGCGCTGCGCGAAATACTGTCCCACGTAGCGGAGAAACACCGCCCGGCTCAGCTGATACTCGAGCTTGATGCGCGGAATGTCGGCGGTGGAGAAGCGGTTGC
Organism: uncultured Gemmatimonadaceae bacterium; assembly: GCA_964599725.1. GTDB lineage: Bacteria > Gemmatimonadota > Gemmatimonadetes > Gemmatimonadales > GWC2-71-9 > DASTHG01. The sequence goes on from CAZRGT010000021.1 coordinate 21,306, forward strand.
CGTCGCGGGCGCGGGTGATGCGCTGGTGAGTCCACAGGGCCTCGATGCGCACCGACGGCGTCGGGCGCCAGGTGATGGTCGCCTGGGCATCGAGCTCGCGTCCTTCGGCCGCCTCGGCGAAGATGGGCGCCGCGGCGTACCCGGCGTTCACGCTGGCCGTGAGTGTGCGATTCGGTGTGGTGAGCCCGACGCTCGCGCCGGGCAGGTGGTACAGCCCGTGGGGCGTGGCGAAGACCGAGCCGGCGCTGTCGGTCGCGTACCCGGCGTAGGCGGCCTGGTCGAACCGCTGCTGCGAGAGGCTGACGTTCGCGTTCACCCCCCACCCGCCGCGGAGCACGGCGGTCCAGCCGTCGCTGATGCTGCCTTCGGTGGTGCTGCGCAGGTGGAGGAAGTCGTCGTAGCGCCACAGCGGCGCGACGCCGACGAACGTCGTGATCTGCTCGATCAAGTCTCCCGGCCGGCCGTACCAGCTGAAGCGGTTGAAGAGCCGCGCCTGAACGAAGTCGGTGCGGGGCACGAACCCCGCCGCGGCGACGAAATCTGGGCTCACGCCGATGATCTCGAAGTGATTGCCGTAGGCGCGGCCGGTGCGGTCGTACAGGGTCAGGTCCCACAGCGTGCCGGCGCGCGCGCCCGCCGCATCCTGGGTCCACGTCCCCACCACTTGCGCCTGCGAGAACCAGATCTTTCGCCACACGACGCGGAGATCGGCGCCCGCCACGCGATTGTATGCGCTGCCGTCGACGCGATCGGTGTAGACGAGGCCCGCGGTGGAGCTCGCCCCGAGGTCGCGCCGCAGCCGCACCAGATTGTAGAACGGCTGGTCGGCGGTGGACGACTCGTTACGGTCGTCGACGGCGGTGAGATAGGCGACGTTCGTACTGCCGACTTTGCCGGTCAGCTTGGCGCCCGCCAGCGGCTGCGCCACCCGCCGCGTGTAGATCAGGCGGTTGGGCGAATCGTACTGCTCCAGGCCCTCCAGGAAAAACGGGCGCTTCTCGGGGAAGAACAGCGGAAACCGGGCGTTGGCCGTGACCTGACCGACGTCCGCCTCGACCTGGGAGAAGTCGGGGTTGCCGGTGGCGGTGAGACTCAGGTTCTCCGTGACCCCCCAGCGCAGCGTCCCGCCGATGTCGGGTGTCCCGGTGTACAGATAATCCGTCGGGCGGGGCCGGCCGTCGATCTTGGTGGTGAATTCCGGCGTCACGTCCATCACGAGGCCCCGGTGCAGGCCGGTGAGGCCCGTCAGGCGGCCGGACTGAATCAGGAAACTCGCGCTGGCGCGCACCGCCGGAGTCCAGGTGTCCTCGTACCCGCTGTGCTGCGTCACGCGATCGATCTGCAGCCCCCAGCTTTGCGGATCGGCGGACTGGTAGCGCAGGCTCTTGAACGGAATCCGGACCTCGATCTCGTAGCCCGTGGCGGTCACGCGCCCACGCGATTGGAAGACGAAGTCGGGGTTCAAATCGATGGTCGCATCGAAGCGCCCGCCCGCCTGCGGGCCGCCCGCCGACGCCTCAACCCCGTCGCTCCAGATGCCGTCCTCCTGGACCCCCAGCGGATTCACGGCGAAGAGCAGCGCGCGGCGATGATCGGCGTAGGTGTCGAGCAGGATCTGGACCCGGTCGTCGGCGTCGATGTTGTCGCGGTTGGCCAGCGTCGCCCGGACCACCGACCCGTGCGCCTCGAACGCGCGGATGCCGAACCAGATGGCGTCGGGCGCATACCAGACCGAGACCTGCGTGGAATCTTCGGCGGGGCGACCGTCGGCCGGCCGGTATTGGGAGAAGCCGGTGAGCAGTGCGGCGCGATGCCATGGCGCATCGTCCAGCACGCCGTCGACGCGCGCGACTGCTTCGATGCGCGGGATGGCGACGTCGAGTTGGCGCGCCGATCCGAGATAGACGGGAGCGGTGTCGGTGGCGGTCTGGAGCAGGAGCAGCAGGGGGAGCATGTGCGAGAAATAGTGCGTGGTGCGTGGTACTATCCGGTTCGATGCGGGCTGACGGCGCCGTCGACCAGTCTACGAACCGTCACGTACCACTCACCACGTACCACGCCGTTTTGAACCAGCCGGCTACTCGTACCGCAACGCCACGATCGGATCGAGCGAGGCGGCGCGGCGGGCCGGGTAGATCCCGAAGAACAGCCCCACGATCGCGCTGAAGGCGAATGCGAGGAAGATCGAAAACGCCGAAATCGCGGTGTTCCAGTGGGCGAACTTCGAGAGCACGACCGCCCCGAGCGAGCCGAGCACCACGCCGACCGTTCCGCCCACGAGGCACAGGACGAGGGCTTCGACCAGGAACTGCAGCAGGATGTTGCGCTTGGTCGCGCCCAAGGCCTTGCGCACGCCGATCTCGCGGGTGCGCTCGGTGACGGACACGAGCATGATGTTCATGATGCCGATGCCGCCGACCAGCAGGCTCACGGCGGCGATCCCGGCCAGCAGAAACCCGAACGTCTGGGTCGTCTCCTGGAACGTCGACAGGACGCTCGTCTGGTTGCGGATCTGGAAGTCGTTCTCCCCGCCGGGGCGGATCTTGTGCTGGCGCCGGAGTACGCGCTCGATATCGATCATCGCCAGGTTCATGTTTTGGACGTCGTCGACCTTGGTGGTGATGGAGCGCAGGCGGTCCGTTCCCATGATGCGGAAGCGGGCGGTTTGGAGCGGAATCAGCACCTGCTCGTCGGGATTATTGAATCCCTGCGAGCCCTTTTCGCTCAGGATGCCGACGATCTCAAACGGGATGCCGCGGATCTGGATCTCCTGACCGATCATCGCCGCCGGATTCGCGTTGAACATGTCGGGCACCGAGGAGCCAAGCACGGCGTAGCGACGGCGGGCCTCGTCTTCGCCGGGCGTGAACATGCGACCCGCGGTCAAGGTGTAGCCGCGGACCGGGACGTAGTCGGAGGCCGTCCCGACCACGTTGACGTTCACGTTTTGGCTGCCGCGCCGCACCTGGAAGTTGGTCGCCAGCTCCGGAACGACCGCCGTCAGATACCGCGCCCGGTTCGCGAGGGCCGTATAGTCGTCCATCGTGAGGCTGACGCGATTGTTGAACGCGACCCCGCCCCGAAAGCCCTGCCCGGCGAAGACGGTCAGCAGCGTGGGTCCCAGTGCCTGAATGCGTGCTTCGACCGCTTTTCTCGCGCCCGTGCCGAGCGCGATCATCGTGATGACGGCGCCCACGCCGATGATGATGCCCAGGGCGGTGAGCAGCGAGCGCAGTTTGTTGGCCCGGATCGCCTGGAGGGCGACGCGTACGGTCTCGTCGAGCAGCATCGTTACCTCGGGGTGGTAGTACGCTGCGTGCCGCCGCCCTGGGTCGTCTGCTGGCGCACACCAGGGAGGCCGCCGCCGCCCGTGAGCGACTGCATCCGCTGCTGGAACTGCTTTTGCGCGTTCACGAGCGACGCGGACGGCAGCACGAGCACGGTGTCTTTCTCGGTCAACCCGCTCGTCACCTCGGTGTAATCGAGGTCGGTGAGGCCGGTGCGGATCTGGACCGGGGTCGGCCTCCCGTCCCGCAGCACGAAGACGATGTAACGGCCGCCCTGGTCGTCGCTGCGCGAGCGCATGCCGCCGCCCTGTCCGCCGCGGAAAACCTGGCGCAACATCGCCTGCTCGGACGCGGTCGGCTGACCGCCCGAGAAGCGCTTGCGCATCGCGGCCTGCACCTGCTCGGCCGTCACTCCCTGCGGCAACGGGACCTGCCGGCCGTCGGGCAGGGTCAGCGTCGCCTGAGTCTGTGCCGGCTTCCCGCTCTGGGGCGGCTGCGCATCGGTCCGGGTTCCCCCACCGCCCATGGTGGCGCTGCCGCTGTCGCCGCGCGGCGAATCGGCCGCCTGCGCGAGCTGTTGCTGCACCTGCTGGGGATCGAGCCCCAACACCTGGGCCGCCGAGGCGACGTCGGTCTGGGTGCGCAGCGCGGCGTTGGGAATGGCGATCACGCTCTGCCGCTGCCCGACGTGGATCTCCACCTCGGTGTTCATCCCGGGCTTCAAGACGTGCCCGGGATTCTGGATGTTCACGAGCACCGGGAACTGGGTGACGTTCTGGGTGACCTGCGCCTGGGGCTCGATCTTCAGCACCGTCCCTTCGAACGGCCGGTTCGGATAGGCGTCGACGGTGATGGTGACGGCCATCCCGGGCTGGATCTTGCCGATGTCGGTCTCGTCCACGAGTCCCTGGACCTGGACCGTGTCGAGGTTCGCCATCTTGAACAGCACGGTGCCGCCCCCCACGTCCCGCGCGGGGCTCGAGATGACAGTCCCGAGCTCGACGTTCTTCGCGATGATGGTGCCGGCGAGCGGGGCCGTCACGCGCGTCTGGTCCCAGGCGATCTGCGCGTCCTGCAGATTCGCCGTGGCGTTGATCAGGCCCGCCTGGGCCTGGGCGTAGGAGACCTTGGCGGTCTCGTACTCCGTTTGCGTGATGGCTTGCGCCCGGTACAACGTGTCCTGGCGCGCCAGCTGGGTCTCGGCTGTCTGAAACTGGGCCTTGGCGACAGCCAGATTCGCCTGCGCCTGATCGAGCGCGCTTTTCGGGAGTCGCGGATCGATGAGCACCAGGACCTGGCCCGGCCGCACGTCGTCGCCCGTCTGGACGCGCATCGCTGTGATGGCCCCCGACGCCTGGGATTTCACGTCCACATTGAGCAACGGCTGGATCGCGCCGGCGGCGGCGGCGGTCACGACGATGTCGCGCCGCTCGACGGGGACTTTCTCGTACACAGCGGCGGGCTGCGCCTTCTTGCAGGCGGCGAGTCCCGCTGCCAGAAATGCGATGCGGAAGGTACGGTTCACGGTCTTTGCTCCGTTGTGACGTCCCGCTCGACGAGTCCGTCGCGCAGGTGGATCTGGCGGCGCGCATGCGCCGCAATGTCGTGCTCGTGGGTCACCAGAACGATGGTTTGTCCGGAGCTCCAGAGCTCCCGGAACAGCCTCATGATGTCCTCGCCCGTCGCCGAATCGAGATTGCCGGTCGGCTCGTCGGCGAGCAGAATGCTGGGATTGTTGACCAGCGCCCGGGCGATGGCCACCCGCTGGCGCTGGCCGCCCGACAGCTCGTTGGGGCGGTGCTCCATGCGGTCGCCCAGACCGCACCGTTCGAGCGCGCGTGCGGCCGCGGCCCGACGGGTCTTCCCGTCCATGCCGGCGTAAATGAGCGGCAGCTCCACGTTGTGGAGCGCGTTGGCGCGCGGCAGGAGATTGAAAGTCTGAAAGACGAACCCGATCTCCTTGTTCCGGATACGGGCCAGCTCGTCGTCCGAGAGGTCGCTCACCTTCTGCCCGTTCAGCCAATACTCGCCTGCCGTCGGGGTATCGAGGCACCCGACCAGGTTCATGAGCGTCGATTTTCCCGATCCCGAGGGTCCCATCACCGCCACGAACTCGTTGCGGCGGATCTGGATGTCCACGCCGCGCAGCGCCCGCACCACCTCCCCGCCCATGTCGTAGTCGCGCGTGAGATGGTGCGTGAGAATCACGATATCGGGGAGCGGCGTATCCCCGGTCCGGAATTTCATCGGCGCGGCGGCGGTCATAGGGCGTACCCCACGAGGGCCTCGAGCTGCGCCCGGGCGATGAGGTAGTCGAACCGGGCCTGGACGAGGTCCGTTTGCGCCTGGGTCAGGCTGGCCTGGGACGTGAGGAGGTCGAGGATCGTGCCGGCGCCGACGCGATAGCGTTCCTGCTGCACGCGGAGGTCTTCGGTCGTTGCGGCGACGTTGTCGGTGGTGATGCTGATCTTGAGGAACGCCGTGCCGAGGGCGGCGATTTGTTGGGTGAGCTGTGCGCTCACCTGGCGGCGCGTGTCGGCGGCGGTGGCTTCCTGGATATCACGCTCGACTTGTGCCGTCACCTGCGCCTGCTCGCGCGCGAACCCATCGAACAGAGTCCATCGCAGATCGAATCGCCAGGTGTGCGTGGGATTGGCGACGAACGCGTTCGCGAAGATCGAATCTTGACGATTGCCGCCGTACGACACGGTGAGCGCCGGGATGTACTCCGATCGGCTCGACCACACGCTCGCCCGGGCGGCGCGGGCCTGCGCGTCCGCTTGTTCGACCTGGGGCGCGGACCCGATCGCGACGTCGCGCAGCGCCGCGGTATCCGGGAGCGGCGGGAGTACGCTGTCGGGGACCGCCCGCACCGACTGGTCCACTCCGATCTGACGCCCGAGGTTCGCTTGCGCCGTGGCCAGATCGGCCTTCGCCTGAAGCAGCGCGAGACGGGCGTTGCCGAAGTCCACGACCGAGCGCAACGAATCGGATCGAGTCGCCGACCCGGCGTGCAGCTTCTGCACGGAAATGTCGAGCTGTTGCTGCGCGCGACGCACCTGGGCCTCGGCCACGCGCACGAGCTCTTCCTTCGTTAGTGCATCGTAGAACGCCTGCTTGGTGAGCAGCATGGCCTGGTAGCGCTGCGTCACTGCTCCCGCCTCGGCGGCGCTCAGGTCAGCCGAGGCTGCGCGGAGCGACCAGATGCGGCGGAGTCCTGTGAACAGGTCCAGCGACGCCGACAGGCTCGATCCGTAGTTCCAGACCGGCGGGATGACGCGCTGGCTGTTCGGGTCATAGATGCCCTGACTCCTCAGGACTCCCGATCCACCGACCGTGACCGTCGGCAGGAACGTCCCGAACGAGGCGCGGCGCGCGGCGCTGGCGTTCCGGGTGGCGCCTTCCGCCTGCACCATCGCCGGTTGTACGGCGAGCGCCCGCCGAATCGCCTCGTCGAGGGTGACCTGCGCTATCGCGGCCACGGCCGAATCGGTCTGCTGGGCGGCGACGGACGTCGCGCAGGCGCCAGCCAACAAGAGATGAAGTACGCGCATCAGTGCGGTCCTTCCTTCGGTGTGGTCGAGTCCCGGCGCCCGCGCTCCTGCCGATGATGCGCCAGCTCGGCCATCAGTCGCGCGTGCTGCTCCCGTTGGGCCGGGGTGAGCTGAGCGGCGATCTCGGCGTGGAGCGCCGCCCGCAGCGAGTCCATCCGTGGCCGGACCACTCCCAGGATAGCGCGCATGTCGGGATCGTGACGGGCGAGGATGGTGCGCACCGAATCGCGCTGCGCGGCGCTGAGGTCCAGCCGGCGGGTCAGAAACCCCGCCATCGCGTCGGGCCCGCGGCCGCCCGGCCGCGGCATCGAGGATCGGGATCCGAAGGCCCATCCGGCGACGCCCCCCGCCACGAACACGGCGAGGAGCAGCGTGACGGCCAGGGTCTTGGAACGGGTGAACAAGGTCATAGCGTGAACCTGATCGTTCCTCTCTACCGATCCGAGAATGAGGCAAACAGCACTCCCACTTCCGGCGTCTGGACGCCGGCGACGACCGCTTCGGGATCCGCGCCGCCGACGACCGATTCCGTCGCTCCCCGGCTCCCGCGTCCCACTACGAGAGTCGCGGCGAGCGCGGCCAGGAGCGCCGCCGCGATGCCGAGCCGGGACCACCGGGCCAGGACGTCCACCAGCCGAACGGCCGGCCGGTCCGCGGCCGCCAGGACACGGGCGACGAATTCCGCCCGGCCACGCGGCGCCAGCGCCTCGCGCAACGCCTCCCCCAAGACGGGATCGGGGCGATGATTGAACGGCGTGTTCTTCTCACTCATCCCTCATCCCTCCAATCCGCCAACAGCGTTCGCAACCGCCGTCGGGCATGGAACACTTCCGAGCGCACCGTGCCTTCCGGCATGCCTAGGATCCCGCCGATCTCGGCGTGCGAATAGCCTTCCACGTCGAACAGCACCACCGCCATGCGCCGGCGTTCGGGCAGCAGGGCGAGCGCCTGGCGCAGTCGCTCCGACAACACTTCCCGCTCCGCCGCTGCGTCCGGCCGCTGCCCGCCGGCGACCAACCCCTCGTCCAAGGTCTCGGCCCGGCGCACCTGGCGGCGGCGGTGGCGATCGGTGGCGGCGTTGGCGACGACCCGCATCAACCACGGCCCGAAGGGGCGGGACGCATCGTACTGCTCGAGTTTCACGAGCGCCGACAGAAACGCATCTTGGGTGGCGTCGTCCGCGTCATCCGGATCCTGCAGCACCGCCCGGGCTACGCGGCGGGCTTGATCGGCGTACTGGTCGACCAACTCCCCGAAGGCGACGCGGTCTCCCGCGCGGGCACGAGCGGCGAGCGCGGCTTCGGCCACGTCTCTGGCCTTACGCGCGGCCCCGTCCGGACGTTGTGGTTCAGTCGACATCTTCGCGTTCGCGCGCCCGGCGCTTGCCGAAGGCGTACACGCCGAATCCCAACGACAGCCAGAACATCACGGCGGCGACCAGGCTTCCCATCACGCGGGGAAGCGCCACCAGGAGGATGCCGAGCAGGAGAAAGAACAGGGCCACGCTTCCCGCGAGCGTCCGGCGCAGGCCGCCGGCCACGCGGCGCAGCGCGACGACGGCGACCGCGCTCAGCTCGTAGGCCGAACGCTGGTGCGGCGCCACGGTCGGCAGATCGGCATGCGAGCCGGCTTCGGCCGTCGCCGGGGCTCGCACCAGCCGCGCGGGGAGCCTCAAGCGCCGCGGCTCCAGCACCACTTCACGACTCATGAGGAGGTCGCGCCGGAACTGTGCGGCCAGCACTTCGGCTGCCTGACGGTTGTCGGCGAGGACGTCGAGCTCATAATTGCCGAAGAGGCTCGAGACGTTCAGGTTGCTCGACCCGACGCGCGCCCAGCGACGATCGGCGACCAGCGTCTTGGCATGGACCATGGCCCCGCGCCACTCGAAAATGCGCACGCCGGCGCGCAACAGCTCGCGGTAGCCCACCCGGGTGACGTTGCGGAGCAGCACCAGATCGCTCGCGCCGGGAACGAGGAGCCGCACGTCCACGCCGTGGCGCGCGGCATCGATCAGCGCGGCGTAGAGTGGCGCGGGTGGAACCAGGTAGGCGTCGGTGATCCACAGCCGCTCCTGCGCCGCGGCGGCGATGAGCTGAGTGGCGCGGTAAATCCGCCCTTCGAACGGCACGCCCGCGACCACCTGCACCGTGAAGTCGCCGCAGATCTCGGGGTCTCCGCACGCATCCACTGGCGGGAGCGGGGCGCCGGCCTGCTCCCAGGCGTGGGCGAACGCTCCATCGAGGGCGACCGCCGCCGGACCGCACACCGTGAGCATGGTGTCGCGCCACGGCTGCCGTCCGCGGTCCGGGTCGCCCGCCCATTCGTCCCCGATGCACAGCCCGCCCATCATGGCGCGTGCGCCGTCGACGACCACCAGCTTACGGTGGTCGCGCACGAACAACTCGAGCACGCGCAGCGAAGCCACGGGATGAAAGGCGCGCACTTCGGCGCCGGCCCGGCGCAGGGCGTTCCAGTACGCGTGCGAGGTCCCGAACGAGCCGAGGGCGTCGTACAGGATGCGCACGCGCACTCCGGCGCGGGCGCGCTCGATCAGCGCGTCGGCAAACCGGCGACCGGTCCGGTCGTCACGGATGATGTAGTTCTCGAAATGGATCCACCGCTCGGCCCCCGCGATGAGCGCGAGCATCGCCTCGAGCGCCGCGGGGCTGTCGGGATGGTGCTGGATCGAATTGCCTTCGATGGGCCGCGCGTTGGCGGCGCGCTCGATGGCGAACGCAAGCTCGTCTCGCGGCGCGGTGACCCCGCGGGCTGCGCGCTGCGGCGAGAGGATCACCCGGCGGGGGCGGCGCTCGCGCCCAAGCCGAGCGATCGCTCGACCGGCCGCAGCGCGGCGATGCAGAACGCGATGTGGTCGTCCAGCGGCGCGCCGAGCTCTTCGGCGCCGGCGCGGACATCGTCGCGATTGACGCCGCGGGCAAACGCCTTGTCCTTCAGTTTCTTCTTCACCGAAGCCAGTTCCAGGTCGGCGAAGCTCCGCGACGGTCGCACCAACGCGCAGGCGACCAGGAACCCGCACAGCTCGTCCACCGCGAACAGCGCCTTGCCCATCTGGGAATCGCGCGGCACGCCGGAGTAGTTCGCGTGGCCCAGGATGGCGCGACACTGCTCGTCGGCGAGTCCGCGCTCGCGCAGCAGCCGCACGCCCCAGGCCGGGTGCCCCTCGGTGGGTGAGTGCTCGTGGTTGGGGTAGGCCTCGTAGTCGAAATCGTGCAACAGGCCGACCGCTCCCCAGGCTTCCTCGTCGCCGTCGTACCGCTTCGCGTAGGCCCGCATCGCGGCCTCCACCGCGAGCATGTGCTGGCGCAAGGCGGGGTTCTTGGTGTGCTGCTCCATCAGCGCGAGGGCGTCGATGCGGTTCATGGCTCCACGTTCCAGCGTTCCGCCCACAGCTCGGCGATCAGCAACGGCCACAGCTTGCGGGCATGGTTGCGCCTGCCGGCGCGATGCTCGGCGAGCAGCGAGGCGGTCGGCGCACCGGGAAACAGCCGCGGCCGCGCGAGATGCCGGCTCGCGAGGTCCGCCAGGCCGCCGTTCAGCCAGCGCGCGACCGGGACCGACAGCCCGCGCTTGCGGCGCGCGATCACGCGATCCGGCACGAGGCCCCGTGCGGCCTCCCGCAATATCGCCTTGGTGGTGAAGCGGCGCACCTTGAGATCGGCGGGGGCGGGGAGCACCAGCTCCAGCACTTCGCGATCGAGGAACGGGGCGCGTGCCTCGATCGAGGCCAGCATGGTGCAGCGATCCACCTTCACCAGCAGGTTGTCGGGCAGGTAGGTGAGGAAATCGAGCCAGAGCATCCGGTTGCGGTGGTCCTCGGGAAATCCGTCGAGCAACCGGGATACTTCCGCGGCCACGTCCGGCGTGGGCCCCAGGGCGCCGAACCAGGCGAGATGCCGCTCGACGGGCGGCAGCTCCGCGCCCGCCACGAACTGCTTCAAGAGGAACTCGAGCGTGACCTTGCCGCCGGATGCCGGCCACGATTCGACGAGCCAGCGCACCCCGCCGCGGAGTACACGGGGAATGCGGCGGTAGGCTCCGGCCACCCGATGACCGGGATAGGTCGGGTATCCGCCGAACAGCTCGTCCGCGCCTTCGCCCGAGAGCACCACCTTCACGTCGGCGCGCGCGGCACGGGCGAGGAGATAGGTCGGCAGGGCGGCGGGATCACCCAGGGGCTCGGCGAGCTGGCTCGTGACGACATCGAACGCGGCTCGCAGCGAGGTATCGTCGGCCGTCACCACGTGGTGCACCGTGCGAATGTCGTGCGTCACCGCTTCGGCGAAGCGGCTCTCGTCGTAGCCCCGCGCCTCGAACCGGACCGCGTAGGTATGGATGCGCTCGCCGGGCATCACGCGCGTCGCCGCGGCGGCGAGCAGCGAGGAATCGAGGCCGCCGCTCGTGAACACACCGACCGGAACGTCGGCCATCAGCTCGCGCGCCACCGCGGCCTGCAGCACGTCGCGCAGCTGGGCCGCACTTGTGAGGCGGTTCGGGGCCCGCGCCGCCTCCGCCGCCGACCAGTAGCATCGCACCGAGACCGCGCCAGCTTCGGCGACGAGCAGATGTCCGGGCGGCAGCTTGTGAATGCCCTGGAGCATGGTGCGCGGCCCCGGGACATACCCCAACGCGGCAAACCGCGCCGCGGCGTCCCGGTCGAGGCGGCGGGATTGATCGGGAAACTCGAGCAAGGCCTGAACCTCGGAGGCGAAGCGCAGTTCATGGTCCACCCGGGTCCAGAACAGCGGTTTCTCGCCGGCCCGGTCGCGGGCCAGGAGCAGGCGCTCACGACGGTCGTCCCACAGCGCCAGGCCGAACATGCCGTCCAGCCGGGAGACCGCGTCGGGCCCGAATCGCTCGTAGAAGGGCACGATGTTTTCGATGTCGCCACGGGAGCGGAACGGGTAACCCCAGGTAAGGGCTTCGCGCCGCAGCTCCGGCGAGTTGTAGATCTCGCCATTGCACACCATCCACACGGCGCCATCAGGGCTTTGAAACGGCTGATCCCCGGTGGTGAGGTCCATGATGGCCAGGCGGCGCGCGCCGATCCGGGCCCGGGCATGACCGACGATCCGCTCCCCGTCCGGTCCGCGGTGGGCGAGCGACCGGGCCATGGCGGCGAGGCGATCGGGATGTTTGAGTGGCGCGCCGTCGAGCGACACGGCGCCGAAGATCCCGCACATCAGGGCCCTGCCTCCCGCGCACACGGGCCATAGGCCAGATACCGGGCGTCCGCGAACAGCAGTGGCAGAGCGGCGAGACCGTCGCGCACTTCGCGGTCCACCGGTCGGGTGACGAACACGGTGGGCTCCCGGCACTCCGCGGCCATCGCTCGCCAGGCGTCCGCCGGCAGCAGCGGCGATCCGGGGACGGTCCGGTATCGGCCGGCGTAGTCGGCGATGTAATTGCTGGTCAGCTCGCGCCCGTGCGCCGTCGCGACCGGCACCGGGTGTCCGAGGTAGAACGGCAGCGATGTCGGATACGCGTTCACGCCGACGACCCGGCCCCGGCCGCGCACCGCGTCGGCCAGCGGTGCCGCGGAGCGGTCGTCGCCCACGGCGCGCATCAGACCGGCGATGAGGAAGGGGAGCGCGACGACCACGGCGGCGTATCCGACGGCGGCCAGCCCGATGTCGCGGCGCCGTGCTGCCAGCGCGACGAGTACGGCCGAGGTCAGAACGGCTGCCGCGATCCCGCCCGCGGCCCCGGGAATGGCCGCCCGCTCGGGTCCCGTCAGCGGCGTGGGCAGCGTCCCTCCGGCATGGCCGAACCAGGCGATCGCCGCGAAGAAGGCCGCGCCCACCAGGGCGGCCGTGCCCGCATACGCGCGCCAACCGACCCTCGGACCGTGCAGCGCCAGCGTGCGCCCCGCGGCGAGCGCGATCGCGGGCATGAGGGGCAGCACGTATTGGGGCAGCTTGGATTGGTTCAAGGTGAGCAGCACGAGCGGCCCGAGCACCCAGCACGCCAGCAGCAGCGATTCGCGGGCCCCGGGGTTCACGCGCCGGGCCTGCCACGCCCACCGCAGGCGGCCGCCACCGAGCCGCGCCAGCACCGGGACGATCCACGGGAACGCGGCGATCGGGAGAATCGGGAGGAAGTACCAGAACGGCGCGCTGCGGTGAAAGCTGTGCGTCGTCATGCGCTCGAATGTCTCACGCACAAACACGTAATGCGGGAATTCCGGGATCCTCGCGGTCACGGCGAGGAACCAGGGCAGGGCGACGAGCGCGAACACGAGCAGGCCGCGCCAGGGGAAGAAACGACGCACACCTCCGCCCGTGAGCCACGCGAAGGGGAGGATCGTCGCCAGCGGGATCGCGATCGCGATCGGGCCCTTGGTGAGCGCGCCCGCTCCCAGGGCCGCCCAGGCGAGCACCGGCCGGTCCTCGGCAAAGCAGAGGATCGCGGCCGTAATGAATAAGGAAAGGGTGCTGTCGAAGATGGTCGTGCGCGCGTAGGCGAGCACCATCGGCATCGTCGCGAACGCGATGCCGGCGAGCCACCCGGCCACGGCGCCCCAGCGTCGCCGCGCGAACCAGACCACGAGCACCACGGTGGCGAGCGTGGCCAGGTAGGCGGGGAGCCGGGCGGCGACTTCGGTGGGTCCCAGGACCTCCATCGCGACGGCCGCCGCGGCGAAGTAGACGACCGGCTTGTCCAGATAGGGAAGGCCGTCCAGGTGCGGGACGAGGTAATCGTTGGTCAGAGCCATTTCCCGCGCGACTTCGGCGTTGCGGCCTTCGTCCGGGTCGAGCAGGCGATACCCACCCATGTCCCACGCGAGCGCCAGCACGGCCACCAGAAGCAGGACGGGTAGCCAACGAGCGCCGGGCTGGGAAGCAGCCGGGGCCGCCGTTACGGCGCGGGTCCCCAGTCAGGCGAGCCGAGGCTACGCATTCATCTGACTCACGGTGATGGGCACCTCGGCGGCCTGCTTGCCGTCGATCGTGATCTCGAACCGATAGGCGCCCGGATGCGGAAAGGGGACGTCGAAGACGAGAATCGCCGCCGCCTCGATCTCGGTGACGCCGGCCGGCGGCTCGGCGAACGTGACGTTGCCGTTGCCGCCCAGCACTTCCGTCCCCTGCTCATCGACCAATCGGATCTGCACCGCGTGCTCCCCGATTTCGGTGCGCCTCCCCTTGAGCCGGAGCACGAGATGCAGGCGCGGATGCATGGCCGGAAACTGTTGCACCCAGATGTGTTGAAAGATCCCCAGGACGGAGATTTTGCCGACCTGGTCGATGAGCGCGTAGTCCGAGACGACGGCGAAGTCTAGATGCACGCCCGAAGCCGTTGGTTCATTGTACGCGAACCGACTTCAACTCGTCATCCTGCCGGATGGCGTTCACCGCGTCCATCCCCTTCGTCACTTGTCCGAAGACGGTGTGGACACGGTCCAGATGCCGTTGCGGTGAATGAGAGATGAAGAACTGGCTGCCGCCGGTGTCCTTGCCCGCGTGCGCCATGGACAGCGTCCCCGCGACGTGCTTGTGCACGTTATGCTGCGTTTCACACTTGATCGTGTACCCGGGTCCCCCGGTCCCAACCCGGCCCTTGCCGGTCTTGGAGTTCGGATCGCCGCCCTGAATCATGAAATCGGGAATCACGCGGTGAAACTTGGTGCCGTCGTAGAATCCCGAGTTGGCGAGTTTCTCGAAGTTGGCGACGGTGTTGGGCGCCTCGTCGGCAAACAGCTCGAGCTCGATCGTACCACGGGCGGTTTCCATCACGGCGGTCTTGCTGGGCATCAGGTCTCCACGGCGAAGTTTTCGTCGGCTTGGGCGACGGTCTTGGTCCCCACGATCACCGTCGCGACCCCGGGGTTGTCCAGCACGAACCGCAGCGCCAGCTGGGCGGGGGTGCTGCCGGTCCGGCCCGCGAGCTCACGGACGCGCCGGCCCAGCGCCACGAGCTGTCCCACATACTGTTGCGGCATGCGTGAGCGGATATCGCCCCGGTCCCATGTGCTGCCTTCGACGTAGCGACCGGCAAGAAACCCGTTGGCGAGGGGCTCGCGTACGATCACGCCGACGTTGGCGGCACGGGCGGCTGGGAAGAACCCCGGCTCCGCCTCGCGCCGAGCCAAATTGTACACCAATTGCACCGTGTCGGGCATGGTGGATTGGATCGCGACCAAGCCCTCCTCCGGAGCATGGACCGACACACCATAGGCGCGGAGCAGCCCTTCCTTTTTGAGGTCTTCCAGCACCCCATAGGTTTCCAGGGCGGAAATCTGCTGCAGCGGCGGGTTGTGGAGCTGGAGCAGGTCAATGTAGTCCGTCCGCAGCCGGGCGAGCGACATCGCCAGCGCGAAGCGGATGTAGCTGGCCGTGAAGATCGCGTCGTGGGTGACGGGCAGCAGCGCGTCGGGTGGGATACGGTCGAACGGCATACCGGCCGCCTCGGCCACCCGGTCGCGCAATAGCGGATGTACGTCGCGATTGTAGAAATTGCCGCCGACCTTGGTCGCGAGAATCACCTGCTGGCGCCGGCCTTCCAGGGCTTCGCCCAGGATCTCCTCGCTGTGACCGTGCCCGTAGACGTCCGCCGTATCGAAGAAATTGCAGCCGAGCTCCACGGCCCGGTGCACGGCCCGAATCGATTCGGCATCGTCCGTGGGGCCGTACGAATTGCCGTAGCGGTTGCCGCCGATCGCCCACGCGCCGAACCCGACCTCGCTCACCGCCAGGTCGGTGCGACCGAGCAGCCGGCGCTTCACGCCAGGAGCTCCCGCAGCGCGTCCGGGTGAGAGACGGGAAGCGAGCAGGTCGTGCCGACGCAGACCGTGGCGGAGGCGGCCGATGCGATGCGACGCACCACGGCCTTGCGCGGCCGATACGCCTGCAACGCGACGAGATGCATCGCGCACGCGGGTCCTTGCCCCGGCGGGCCGGACACCTCGATCCGTGTGACCGGACTGAGCGCCCAATCGATGGCCCGCGCCAGCGTGGCGCCGTGAAGGCCGAGCTGCTCCGCGACGCCCGCGAACGCGCCGAGCTGGCGGTCGAGCCGGTCGCGCCAGGTGCGGTCGTCGGAGCGCGCCCAGAGGCGGGCCAGCACGAGGGCGGCGACCCCGTTGGGTGACGGTGTGGGAGCGTCCTGCACCGGTTTCGCGCGGGTTGCGAGATAGGCCGCGCCGCTTCGGCCCTGCGCCAGGTCGAAATGGCCCCCCCCCCCGGCCGCATCGTCCCAATGGGCCGTGGCGCAGTAGGTCATCACGGCGACGGCGCGCTCGCGCCATGCGTCGTCGCCGGTCGCTTCGCAGGCATCGAGGAACGCGGCGGCGCTCTGCACGTTGTCGTCCAGCAGTCCGCGGGGGTCGACTCGGCCCAGCACGTGACTCATCCCGGCGGCGGCATCCCAGGACTCCGTCCAGATGCGCTCGAGCACCTTGAGGGCGAAGGTGTTGCATTCCGGCCGGTCGAGCACGGCGCCCGCCTGGAGAAAGGCCCCGGCCATCATCGCGTTCCAGCTGACGTATGCCGTGGCATCCACGTAGGGCGTCGTGCGCCGGTCACGGGCGGCTTTGAGTTTGCCGATGGCAGACGCGAGAACCGGCCGCTCCTCCTCGGCGGGATCGTGCTTCCACCACAGCACGTTCTTCGCGGGATTGTGATGCATCTCGCCCACGTCATCGATGTCGAGGACGCGCGCGGCCACGTCGAGCTGGGCCGGGGTGAGCGCGGCGCGCGCTTCCGTGAGCGTCCAAGTCCAGTAGTCGCCATCGTCATCCGGTCCGACGTCCGCGTCCTGCGAGGTGTAGAAGGCGCCGCGTGGGCGATCGGAGAGCACCTCGAGCACCCAGTCGACGATGCCGTCCGCGACGTCGCGCCAGCGCGGGTCGCCGAACGCGGTGTAGGCCGTGCAGTAGGCCCGCAGCAGCTCCGAATTGTCGTACGACATCTTCTCGAAGTGCGGAACGATCCAACGCTCGTCGACGGAATAGCGGTGAAACCCACCACCCAGGTGATCGCGCACGCCGCCCCGCGCCATGGCGAGCAGAGTTTTTTCGGCGATCTCGCGCGGCCACGGCTCATGCGTGTCGTGCCAGCGCGCGATGAGAAACTCCAGCGCTCCCGGGTGGGGGAATTTTGGCGCCGCGCCGAAGCCGCCGTAGCGGATATCGAACGGTCGCGCCATCTGGTCCGCGATCCGGCCCGGCAGCCCGGCGTCGAGCGAACCCGGCTTCGACTCGTCCAACGATTGGGCGACGTGGGTCCGGATTGCCTCGGCGTTGCCACGGACCTTGTCGGGCTCCTCCCGATAGAGCTGCACCATCCGGTTCAGCACCGACAGGAATCCCGGACGCCCATACCGATTGTCCTCGGGCGGGAAGTAGGTCCCTCCGAAGAAGACCTCCCCGTCCGGCGTGAGGAAGGCGGTGAGCGGCCAGCCCCCCTGGCCGGAGAGGGCCTGAACAGCGCGCTGGTAGCGCGCGTCGACGTCCGGCCGCTCGTCGCGGTCGACCTTGATGCACACGAAATCACGGTTCAACAGGGCCGCGACGGCGAGGTCTTCGTACGACTCCCCGTCCATCACGTGACACCAGTGGCACCACACGGCCCCGATGTCGAGCAGGATCGGCTTGTCCTCGGCCTTCGCCCTGGAGAAGGCGGCCTCACTCCACGGGAGCCAGTGGACCGGCTGGTGGGCGGCGGATTTGAGGTAGGCGGAGGATTCAGCGGCGAGCAGATTCGACATGGGGAACGGAATCTACCGAGAACTCACCCGCCGAGGTACCGCACTGCGGTCCGGGTGAGCAGCTCCGCCCCGATCACGAGGGCTTCTTCTTCGATATCGAAGCGTGGGCTGTGATGCGGAAAGGAGCTGCCGTCGGCCCGAGCGGAGCCGACGAAGGCGAAGCAGCCGGGCACCCGCGCAAGAAAACACGACATGTCCTCTCCCCCCATGGTCCGGACTCCATCCCGCACGCGTTCGCTCCCGACGATGTCCAGGGCGACGCTCTTCATCAAGGCCGTCATCTTCTCATCGTTCACGAGCGGCTCGGACAACCGCTGGTAGCGCACCGCGGCTTCCGCGCCGAACGCGGCGGCGGTGTGGCGCGCCGTGTCTTCGACCAGACGTGGCGCGTCCTCGAAGAACCGCCCGCCAAACGTGCGTACCGTGCCGCGCAGCGTGGCCTGCTCGGGAATCACGTTGAACGCGTGACCGGCCGCGAGCTGGGTCACCGAGACCACCCCCGGCTCGAACGGGTCGCGTCGCCGCGAGACCAGGCTCTGCAGCGCCGTCACGATGTGGGCCGCCGCCAGGACCGGGTCCGTGGCGAGATGCGGCATCGCCGCATGACCGCCCTTGCCGGTGACCGTGATCTCGAACCTGTCCACCGACGCCATCGTCGGGCCCGGCGTCACGGCGATGGTGCCGACCGGCAACCCGTTCCACAGGTGAAGGCCGAAGGCCGCGTCGACGCGCGGTTGCTCGAGCACCCCATCCGCGATCATCGCCCCCGCGCCGTTGGATATTTCCTCGGCGGGCTGAAACGCGAATTTCACCGCTCCCGCCCCCGCGAACCCGGCCAGACGGCGTGCGACCTCGAGCCCGATCGCCACGTGCCCATCGTGCCCGCAGGCGTGCATGCGGCCGGGGTGGCGGGAGCGGTAGGGAACTTCGTTCGCTTCCTCGAGCGGCAGCGCATCCATATCGGCCCGCAACAGCACGCAACGACCGCCGATGCCCTTCACGCCGACGACGCCGGTCTTGCCCACGTGGGCGCGGACCTGATAGCCGAGCTTGGTGAGCCGTTCGGCCACGAGGCCGCTGGTCCGGGTCTCCTGAAACCCCAACTCCGGGTTGGCGTGGAGATCGCGTCGCGTGGCGACGAGGGCATTGCGGTCGATGGGCGGGAGGTTCATGCCTAGACCTTCGAGCTGGGGCACCAGCGGTTGATGGTGCACACTTCACACCTCGGGCGACGCGCGATGCAGGTCTTGCGTCCGTGCAGGATCAGGAGATGCGAGAAGGTGGTCCAGTCCTTCCGGGGCACCAGCGTCACCAGGTCGCGCTCGATCTTTTCCGGCGTTTTCTCGCTCGTCAACTTGAGCAGCCCGCTGAGGCGCTGCACGTGCGTATCGACGACGATGCCCTCGTTCTTCCCGAAGGCGTTGCCGAGCACCACGTTGGCGGTTTTCCTCCCCACGCCCGGGAGGGCCACCAGCTCTTCCATAGTATCAGGGACCTGGCCCCCGTGGCGCTCGATCAGGGCCTGGGCCATGCCGATGATGGATTTCGTCTTGTTGCGAAAGAACCCGGTGCTCTGAATCTCCCGCTCGAAGACGTGCGGGTCCGCCGCGGCGTAGTCGCCGGCCGAGCGGTATTTCGCGAACAAGATGGGGGTGACCGTGTTCACCCGGACGTCGGTGCACTGTGCCGAGAGGATGGTGGCGACCAGGAGATCCAGGGGGCTCGAGTGGTCGAGCGCGCATTTCGCTTCGGGAAACCCACGCCGCAGCCGTCGAACGATGGTGCGCACGCGGGCTCGACGCAGGACCGGAGTTTCCCCGCGTTTCATGTGGCTCGCCGGGCCCGCGCGAAGGCGAGCAATCCCTCGGCGCCTCGCGTGTTGAGGACGTCCTTCGCTTCGAGCCAGCCCTTTCGGGCAACGCCGATGCCGACGGCCACGTTCGCCATGCCGGCGACGGAGTGTGCGTCGGCCCCGATCGAGATGGTGACGCCCTGCTCCCGGGCGCGGCGCGCCGCGTGCCAATCGAGGTCCAGGCGATGGGGATCGGCGTTCAGCTCGACGGCGACCCCCCGCAGGGCCGCCCGGGCCAGCACGCGCTCCATGTCGAGGGGGTATGGATCGCGCGACAGGAGCAGGCGCCCGGTCGGATGGCCGAGGATCGTCATGCGGGGATCGTCCATGGCGCGCAGCACCCGCGCCGTCATCTCGTCGCCGGACATGCCGAAGCGCGAGTGGATCGAGCCGATGACGAAATCGAACCGGTCCAGCACGTCGGGACCGTAGTCGAGCGTGCCGTCGGCCAGAATGTCGGCCTCGACTCCCTTGAGCACGCGAAAGCCATCCAGGCCGGCGTTGACGGCGTCGATCTCGGCGTGCTGGCGGGGCACGTCCGACGCCTTGAGGCCGCCAGCGTAGGCCGCCGACCCCGAATGGTCGGTGATGCCGACCCAGGAGTAGCCGGCCTCCCGGCACGCCTCGGCCCACTGGGCGATGGTGGTGGAGCCGTCGGAGTAGTTGGTGTGGCAATGGAGCAGACCCTTCAGGTCGCTACGCTCGATGAGCGAAGGCAGCGTGCCGGCGGCGGCCGCCTCGAGCTCTCCGGAGCCTTCGCGCAGCTCGGGGGGAATCCAGGGCAGCTGAGCGGCCCGGTAGACGCTGGCCTCGTCGGGAAACGGCCCCGCGACGATCGCCCTCGCCTCGAGCTGGCGCACGTGCTCCGCGGATCCGGTGGCGCGCACCCAGGCGAGGCCA
>CAZRGT010000022.1:0-39208 GCA_964599725.1 uncultured Gemmatimonadaceae bacterium
CCCCGCCTCACCCGCCCCACCCGCCCAACCCGCCCCACTGCCGCCGCCGCCCAGCCCGACGCCGTCGACCACCGCGGCTCCCGCGACCGGTGGTGGGCGGCGCGGTCGACGCCGGCGCAAGCGCCCGCGCGACGGGGGACCGCCCGCCGGTGCCTAAGTTCTACCTCACGACGGCGATTGACTACTCCAACGGTGATCCGCACCTGGGCCACGCGCTCGAAAAAGTCGGCGCCGACTGTCTAGCGCGCTGGCGGCGCCTGCGCGGCGACGACGTCCACTTCCTCATGGGCATGGACGAGCACGCGCAATCCGTCATCCAGGCCGCCGCCAACACGGGTGTCACTCCACAGGCGTGGGTGGACCGGATGGCCGACACGTTCGCCACGTTCTGGCGCCGGCTGAACTGCAGCCACGACGACTGGATCCGTACCACCGAGCCCCGACACGCGCGCGCCGTCACCGCGCTGCTCGAGCGTATTCAGCGACGCCGCCCCGAGGACCTGTTCGAAGCGGAATACGAGGGCCTGTACTGCACCGGCTGCGAGGAATTCAAGCAGGAGTCCCAGATCGCGGATGGACACTGCATCGAGCATCCCACGCTCACGCTGGCGCCGACGCGGGAAAAGAATCATTTCTTCCGGTTGAGCGCCTACCGCGACCGGCTGCTGGAGCTCGTGACGAGCGGCCGCTTCGCCGTCGAGCCGGCCATCCGCCACAACGAGGTGGTGCGTTTGCTCGAGAGCGGGTTGCAGGACATCTCGATCTCCCGCCAGCGCCAGTCGTGGGGTATCCCCTATCCCGGCGATTCCCCACAGACCGTGTACGTCTGGTTCGATGCGTTGATCAACTACCTCTCCGCCACCGGTTTCCCCGAAGCGGGCTACGAGCGCCTGTGGCCGGCCGACGTCCACATCATCGGCAAGGGAATCACGCGATTTCATTGTGTGATTTGGCCCGCGATGCTGATGGCCGCCGACGTGCCGCTGCCGCACCGCGTCTGGGCACACGGGTACGTGCAGTGGGGCGGTTCGAAGATGAGCAAGACCGCCGGCACCGCGGTGAGCCTGGACGGCGCCATCGAGCGGTACGGCGCCGATGCGCTGCGCTACTTCCTGCTGCGGGAAATCGGCTTTGAGAACGACGGCAATTTCACCTGGGAACGCTTCGACGCGCGCTACACCGCCGATCTCGCCGACACCTTCGGCAACTTGGCGTCCCGGGTGTTGGCCATGGTGCAGCGGTACCGCAGCGGGGTCGTCCCGCACGACCCCGGCGCATTCTCGGGCCCGCTCGAGAGCGACGCCCGGAGCGCGCTGGAAGCGTACGCGCGGGCAATGGACGCGCTGGCGCTCGAGGATGGGGCCGCCGCCATCGTGACGCTCGCGGCCCGAGCCAACCGCTACGTCCAGGAAACGACGCCGTGGACGTTGTCCAAGGAAGGCCGCCCCGCGGAACTCGACAGCGTACTGGCCAACCTGGCGCGGACGGTCGCTCGCCTCGCCGTGATCGCAGCGCCGTTCATCCCGGAAAGGGCGAATCTGCTGTGGGACGCCCTCGGTACCGGGCGGCCCCTCGGAGCCATCCGCTTCACCGATGTGACGGATCTGGACCCCGCCGGATGGGTCGTCCAGAAACCGCCCCCCCTGTTTCCCAAGACCTAAAGCCGCCCTCCAGGCCGCGCTACGCCGGTGACCCGGGCTGCCGTGACGTGGCTCACGCGCTGGCGCGTTGACGCTTTGGGGGTCGGGGTCTATGTTTGGCATCCCTCAACGGCCTGAAGTTCGGGCGGAATAACGGGATGCGGCGTAGTTCGGATCGCAAGTGGACGGTCATGGTGGTGCCCCATGGCTCGGGTTCTTCCCGGGCCATGGAAGTGTCGCAGACCGTCCTCAAAGCATTCGTGGGAATCGGGAGCGTGCTGGTGCTGCTGCTGCTCGTGTTGGGCGGCGCGGCGTTGTCGCGCGGCGTGACGATCACCCGCAGCCGCATGCTTGAGCGCGAGAACCGTCTGCTCGCCGACGAGATTCAGCGCATGCGCTCACGGCTTGCCGGATTGCACGACACGCTGTCGGCGTTCAGCACTCGGGCGCAGGAGCTGCAGGTGCTCGCCGGTCTCGCCGCGACCGATTCCGGCGTCGCGCAGGCGGGCATCGGCGGGCCGGCCGGCGCGTGGTCCGAGCGCGACAGTCTCTCGATCTCGGGACGGGCCGGCGCGCTGGCGTTGGCCGCGCGCACCGACGTCGACGGGCTGATCCGTCGCGCCAATCTCCTGGTGCGCTCGGTCAACGAAGCCTTTGACTCGATGTCCTCGCATCAGGCGCGCATGGCCGCGACGCCTTCCATCATGCCCACCAGGGGCTGGCTGACGAGCGCCTTTGCCGCGGAGCGGGTGCATCCGATTCTGCACATGGCCCGGCCGCACGAGGGCATCGACGTGTCCACGCCGATGGGCGCCGAGATCGAGGCCCCCGCGGCCGGCATCGTGACCGAGGTCGGTTGGGAAGAAGGCTACGGCAACACCCTCACCATCGACCACGGCTTCGGCCTCGTGACGCGCTACGCGCACTGCTCCAAGATCCTGGTCGGTCGCGGCGCCCGCGTGAAGCGGGGACAGAAGATCGCGCTGGTCGGCTCGACCGGGATCGCGACCGGTCCGCATCTCCACTACGAAGTGTGGGTGAACGGGAAGCCGGTCAACCCGATTCGCTACGTAATGCCGGACGCCATTGTCGACTGAATTGGGCGAATAGACGGATGGGCGGATCGACGGATGGACCGTCGAACGGGGGGCCGAACGAAACGGCTCCCCGTGCTGTTTCCTGGAACAGCACTAGTTGAACTTCACCTGCGGGACCGTATCCGCCCCCGCGCGCTCCTGGAAGTAGGTCCGCGCTTTCGCCCCGGTCACCTTGGCGGTCAGCACCTGGGGAAACCGCCGGATGTAGGCGTTGTAGCGGTTCACCGCATCGTTGTAATCCTGCCGCGAAACCGCGATGCGATTCTCGGTGCCCGCCAGCTCGTCCTGCAACGCGCGGAAGTTCTCGCTCGACCTCAGCTGCGGGTAGTTCTCCACGATAGCGAGCAGCCGGCCGAGCGGCGCGTTCAGGGCCTGGTTGGCGTCGGCCATCTGCTGCGGATCGCCCGCCTGGATCGCCCCATTGAGCCGGGCGCGGGCGTCGGCCACCGCCGTGAAAATGTCACGCTCCTGCTTGGCGTAGCCCTGCACCGTCGCGACCAGGTTGGGAATCAGATCGGCGCGGCGCTGCAGCTGCACCTTGATCTGGGAAAAGGCCGCGTTCACCTGCTCGTCGTAGGTCTGGATGGTGTTGTAGCCGCAGGCCGACAGCACCAGGACGAGTGCGGGAACGAGGCGTCGCAGCATAGTCACAGAGACTCACTCCTCTCCACTAGGATCGGTTCACATAGTCAGCGGTGCGCGCGACCGCTTCCAGGTAGGCCGCCGCCCGGGGGTCGTGGCGCTGCAGCTGCAACGCCGCCCGTCCCTCGACGTGGGCCACTACGTCGGCCAGGTCGCGCGCCGGAAAGCCGATCACGGCGGCCGCCGCGAGCACGACTTCAGCCGGGGCATCGGGGACCGGCGTGCCGGCAAGCCGCAGCGTGGTCCGCAGCATGGTCAGGAAGCCGGACGCGCTCGCCGTCACCAGCTGGGTCAGCCCTTTGCCGTCTTCGAGCAGGCCGACGTACCCCTGCCGCAGCCGCACCAGCTTCCCGACCAGCTCGTGCTCGAGCTGGCGCTGGACGTCTTCCCGAGCGACTGTGATGCCGCTCCAGGGATTGCGGCCGGCGACCACACGATGCGCCGCGCGAATGTCCTCGTATTCGATCGCGAACGCGTCCGCCGACGCGTGCCATTCGGACTCGGACAGGACGATCGGCGGCGGATGCCCGCCGCGCTCCCAGTCCGCGACCACCGGCGCGAGCGCCATGAGCAGGCGTTCGTCCACGCCATCGGCGATGAGCAGCGTATTGATCGAGCCCCCCCGCCGGACGGCCTCCGGACCCGCACGCGCCGCGGAGCCGTAGACGAGCAGCGAGACGAGACGGCCACCCATGGCCGCCGCCACCTGCTGCCCGAATGCGTCCGCCGATTGAATCGCCGCCATTAGAAACGCCCCCCCGCTCCGCCACCTGAAAAGCCGCCGCCGCCGCCGAACCCGCCGAACCCGCCACTGCCACCACCTCCACCGCCATCACCGCCCCCCCACCCACCGAACCGGCCCGACGGCCACCCACCCCGACGGTACCGGCGTCCCCCGCGCGCCGCCTGGCTGAGTCCGCTGAGCATGATCAGGATCAACACCACGACGATCACGACCACGAGAAGCGGGGCCTTGCCGATAACCCGCTTGGAGAGCGGCGCTGCCACCGGCGCCCCCACAGAAACGTGAAACTCGTCGGCGAACGCTTGCGCGATCAGCCCGACGCCCGTCTCCAACGCCTCGCCATAATCCTCACGGGCCAGCGCGGGGATCATCGCATCGCGGATCCGTCCCACACGCGCGTCGGGCAGAAACCCCTCGGCGCCCTTCCCCGTGGCGATGAAGACGGCGCCGCTGCCGGGCTGGTGGTCTTTGCGCGGCACGACCAGGATCACCACGCCCAGGTTCCGCGCCGGGTCCCCGGCCTCGCCCGACCCGCCCACCTTCCATTGCCGCCCGATTTGTAACGCGACGTCCGCGGCTTCGCGGCCTCCCAGGTCGGACACCGTGACGACGGCGATGTCACCCCGGGTAAGATCCCGCACCCGTTGAATCACCGAGTCGATCCCCGCGGCCGCCGCGGCATCGACCACCGCGGCGAAATCGTTGACGTACCCGCGGGGTGGCGGAATCTGCAGCCCGGATATCTGGGCGAGCAGCAGAGTCGCAACGAGAGGCGCCATCGGAGCGGAAAGTTACACGGATTTGCCGGTCGCGGGTTCGCTTGACGAGTATCCCGTCGAGCCCTTATATGAGAGGCCGCAAGGCGAGCACCGTCGAGCTGAGACCTGATGGACTCCTGAACCAGGGATCCCCTCATGATACGCCATCACGCGCGCGCCCTCATGGCTGCAGCGCTCGTCGTTTCGGCCGCGTGCGCGAGGTCCATTCCCCCAGCCGACCCACAGTTTGTGGCGGAGTGGATGCGAAACTACTACGGCCTCATTCGCGCCGAGCGGATCTCGCCTCCGGTGGCTTCCCGCGTCCTCGCCTACGCGGCCGTTGGACTCTATGAGGGCCTGGCGACCGGATCGCCGAGCCTCGTCTCCCTCGCCGGCCAGCTGAACGGGCTCGATTCGCTTCCCCGCCCGGAGCCGGAGCGGCGCTACGACCCCATCCTCGTGGCCCTGGCCACCGAGCGCGCCGTGCTCGACTCCTTCTTCGTCGAGGGCCTGCCGGCCACACGGGCCGCACTGGGGGCCCTGGCGGACTCCCTGGAGGCCGCGCGCCTCGCGAGAGGCATCTCCGACGCGGTGCAGGCCGACTCGCGGGACCTGGGCCAGCGCATCGGGACCGCCATCCTGGCCTGGGCCGCTCGAGACGGCTTCGCGGAGAGCCGCACTAGACCCTACCAGCCGCCCGTCGGGCCGCGTTTCTGGGTCAATGACTCCCGGGTGAACGAGTACACAGCCCAGAACCTCACCGCCGTCAGTGACTTTGTCGCCCTCGACAACCCAGCGGCGACGCTTCAGCCCGGAGCCGCCAGCGAGCGGGCTCTGGCCGTCACGCGTCCCAAGGCGGCAACCATCCGCTCCCTGAAGGCCGTGAACCCCACGGGGGCGACGGAGCCGTGGTGGGGCACGCTGCGCCCCTTCGCGCTCCGGTCCGCGGACGAGTGCCCGACGCCGTCACCGGCGACTTGGTCCACTTCCCCAGGATCAGCGTTCTACGCGGAGGCGAAGCAGGTGTACGACGTGGGCCGCGCCCTGACCGAGCAGCAGCGCCAAACCGTGCTCTACTGGGCGGACAACCCTGGGCAGACCGGCACACCGGTGGGTCACTGGCTGGCCATAGGGAGCCAGCTCGTGACCCAGCTCCGGCTTTCCGCGGACCAGGCCGCCGAGATGTTCGTGCTCATGACGCTCTCCCAGGCCGACGCTTTCATCGCGGTCTGGCACGAGAAGTACCGGTTGAACTTGATCCGACCGGTGACCTACATCCGGCGCTACATCGATTCAACCTGGACGCCCGCGATCATCACCCCGCCGTTCCCGGAGTATGTGTCGGGACACTCGGGGCAATCCGCATCGGCTGCCACCGTGCTCACCGCGCTGCTCGGGACGGTGGCCTTCGAGGACAGCACCAACCTGGCGCTGGGGCACCCGGTTCGCCGCTATGCGTCGTTTCAGGAGGCGGCCGATGAGGCCGCCCTCTCCCGGCTGTACGGGGGCATCCATTACCCCATGGGGAACGAGAACGGCAAGGCACTCGGGCGCTGCGTCGGCCGGATGGTTCTGGAGCGGCTCCGCACCCGGCTGGCGCCGGCCCGATGAGCGGGCGCTGGTTCCTGGCTTTCGCCCTGGTGGTCGCGGCCTGCGGCCGGCCCGTCGACACCACCTGGCACGTCGAGGACGGGCACCGCTGGCGGACTCTGGACGTCCCGCGCAGAGGCACACCCGGCTTCACGCTGCTCGATCCCGGCCGGACCGGCATCGCTTTCCAGAATACCGTGAGCGAATCGTTGCTGGTCCGGAACCGCATCCTGGCCCAGGGAGCCGGCGTGTGCCTCGGGGACGTGGACGGCGACGGGCTGGTGGACATCTTCCTCGCCCGCACTGAGGGACCGAACGCGCTGTATCGCAACCTCGGCGGGTGGCGCTTCGAGGACATCACCGAGCCCGCGGGGGGGGGCGTCGCGGCGCCGGACCGTTACTCCACGGGGTGCGTGCTGGCGGACATCGACGGCGACGGGCATCTCGATCTGATCCTGCTCGCCCTCGGCGGGCCGAATGCGCTGTTCCTGAACGACGGCGCCGGGCACTTCAGCGAGCAGGGCGCCGACGCCGGCCTGACCTCGTCCGCCGGGAGCACCACGATCGCCGCGGCCGATGTGGATGGCGACGGCGACCTCGACCTGTACGTCACCAACTACAAGGCCTACACGACGCTCGACCGGATTTCGCCGCAGCAGCGGGCCTTTGACCAGGTGGTGCAGCAGCTGGGGCCAAGGCGGTTCGAGGTGCGCGAGCGATATCGCGCCGACTACAAGCTCGTCGACCGCGAGGACCTGGGCGGGATCAGCCTGGTGCAGCGCGCCGACCCCGATTTCTTCTATCGGAACGAAGGCGCCGGCCGCTTCGTCCGGGAGCCGATCGCCCAGAACCCCCGGTTCAGGGACGAGCACGGCCGCGTGATCGCCGTGGAGCCCGAAGACTTCGGCCTCGCGGCCATGTTCGCGGATCTGGACGGCGACGGCGCGCCCGACTTGTACGTGGCCAACGATTTCGAGGACCCCGACCAGTTCTGGCTCAACGACGGCCGGGGGAACTTCCGCCTGGCGCCGTGGTACGCCGT
This sequence comes from uncultured Gemmatimonadaceae bacterium, assembly GCA_964599725.1. Taxonomy (GTDB): domain Bacteria; phylum Gemmatimonadota; class Gemmatimonadetes; order Gemmatimonadales; family GWC2-71-9; genus DASTHG01. Next base: position 7,515 of record CAZRGT010000022.1, read on the forward strand.
GCGCTCCACCAGCAATTCGGCGATGGCCGTGGACGTGGGGGATGTGAACCGGGACGGCCGGCCGGACTTGTTCGCGGTGGACATGCTGAGCCTGGACACACGCCGGCTCAAAACCCAGATCCCGACGCACACCGCGCTGCCCAAGCGGCCCGGGCAGGGAGACGGCCGCCCCCAGATGCAGCGCAATACCCTGCAGCTCAACCGCGGGGATGGCACCTTCGCCGAGATCGCGCGACTCGCCGGCGTGGGGGCCTCAGGCTGGTCCTGGTCCACCCTGTTTCTCGACGTGGACCTGGATGGGTGGGAAGACATCCTCATCGGCACCGGCCATCTGTGGGACGTGATGGACGGCGACACCCAGTACCGCCTGCGCAACCGGCTCAGCGAGATCGACTGGCGGCGCATGTTGTTCGAGTTCCCCCCGCTGCCGCTGCCGAACGTGGCGTTCCGAAACCGCGGCGACCTGACCTTCGAGGACGCGAGCCGCGCCTGGCGGTTCGACCTGGGCGATGACGTCTCCCATGCGATGGCGACCGGTGATCTGGACGGCGACGGCGACCTCGATGTCGTCATCAACCGGCTTGGGCTACCGGCGGCCGTGCTCCGGAACGATGCCACCGCGCCGCGCGTCGCGATCCGGCTGCACGGCGCGCCGCCGAACACGGACGGCATCGGCAGCCGGGTGCGGGTGCTCGGAGGCGCGGTGCCCCTGCAGCAGCGCGAAGTCATCGCCGGCGGCCGGTATCTCGCGGGCTCGGATGCCCAGCTCGCCTTCGCGACGGGACAGGCGGCTGAGGTGACGATTGAGGTCGACTGGCGGGACGGCCGCCGGACGGTGATCACGGGCGCGCGCCCCAACCGGCTCTACGACATCGATCAGGCCTCCGCACTGCCTTCCTCACCGGCTGTCGCGAGTTCCCCCTCTCCCGAAGGGAGAGGGGGTCAGGGGGTGAGGGTCTCTCCCGAAGGGAGAGGGGGTCAGGAGGTGAGGACGCTGTTCCAGGATATCTCCGACCAGCTCGGCGGCCACCGGCACGTCGAACCCTACTTCGACGACTACGTCCGCCAACTCCTGCTGCCCAACGCGCTCAGCCAGCTGGGGCCTGGCGTCGCATGGTTCGATCTGAACGGTGACGGGCTCGAAGACCTGATCGTCGGCGCCGGCCGCACCGGCACGCTCGCCTGGTTCCGCAATGTGGGCGGCCGGCTTCAGCCGGCCGCCGCGCGCTTCCCCCCCCCCCGGGCGCCGGGAGACCTCACCACCGTCCTGGGCTGGCCCCCCCCCCAGGGCGCGGGAAAGCGGATGGTGATCGCGGGAGTCTCGAGCTACGAGATGGGAGCGACCAGCGAGGCGCTGGCCACGCCCAGCGTGGTCACCTATTCCCCGGCGACCGGGGCAACGACACAGCTTGCCCCCGGCGACAGCGCGAGCGTGGGCCCGCTGGCCCTCGCCGACTACGACGGGGACGGCGACCTCGACCTGTTCGCCGGGGGGAGAGACTTTCCGGGCGGTTATCCGCTCTCCCCTTCCTCGCGGCTGTTTCGAAACGAGGGCGGGCAGCTCACCCCCGATGCCGCGAACGCCATGCCGTTCGCCAGCATGGGAATGGTCTCGGCGGCTCTGTTCGCCGACATCGACGGCAATGGCTGGCCGGACCTGATCGTGGCGATCGAGTGGGGAACCATCCGACTGTTCCTGAACGAACACGGCCGCTTCCGGCCCGCGCCGGAGCGACCGGGCCTGTCCGGGCTGTACAGCCGGTGGAACGGACTCGCGACGGGCGACCTGGACGGCGACGGCCGGCTAGACATCGTGGCGACGAGCTGGGGCCAAAACACCGAGCACCGGGCGAGCGAGACCCGGCCGCTGCTCCTGTACGCCGGCCTCTTCACCGACCGCGGCGGTCCCAGCCTGCTGCTTGCCCAGGAGGACCCTCGCATCGGAGGTGTCGCGCCGCTTGCCACGTTCGCGCGGCTCGGCCTGGCGCTCCCGGGCATGAGCCAGCGGCTCCGCACCTTCGGGGCGTACGCCGATGCGACCGTCGATCAGGTCTTGGGCCCGCTCGCCCCAGGGGCGATCCGGCTTGGCGCCACGACCATGGACCATATGGCGTTCCTGAACCGGGGGGATCGGTTTGACGCCCGGCCACTGCCCCTGGAGGCCCAGCTGGCGCCCGCGTTCTACGCCGGCGTCGCCGATTTCGACGGCGACGGGAAGGAGGACCTGTTCCTGAGCCAGAACTTCTTCGCCACCGATGTCGCCACACCGCGATACGACGCGGGCCGGAGTCTGCTGCTGCTCGGTGATGGGGCGGGAGGACTCGATCCCGTGTCCGGACAGCGCTCCGGCCTGCTGGTATACGGCGAGCAGCGAGGGGCGGCGTACGCGGACCCCGACGGCGACGGACGGCTCGATCTCGCCGTGAGCCAGAACGGCGCTCCGACCCGGCTGTTCCGGAACGCCGGCGCCATTCCCGGGCTCCGCGTCCGGCTGGCCGGGTTACCCGGCAACCCGAGCGCCATCGGCGCCCAGATGCGGCTGCGCTATGCGGATCGGGACGGGCCGGTCCGGGAAGTGCAGGCGGGCTCGGGGTACTGGTCGCAAAACGGCGCGGTGCAGGTGCTGGGGCGCGCCGGCGAGCCCACGGCGCTCTGGGTCCGGTGGCCCGGCGGGCGCGAGCAGGTGGTTCCGCTGGCACCGGGCCAGACGGAGGTCACGGTGCACGTCCCCTGAGGAAGCGGCGAGCGGCGGCTTCGAGCCGCCGGATCACGAGGCGCGCTCGGGATGACACCAGAGTCCGAGACAGAAGAAGGGGCGGGATCGCTCCCGCCCCTTCCGCTTATCCCACCCTCAGCCGTTCTACCTTACTGACGCCTGGAGGCCAAGGTCCGCCCCTGAGCCAGGTATTCCTCCCAGATCTGCCGGACCGTCTTGCGAACGTTGCGCCCTTCGGTCCCGCTCACCATGTCGGGTGCGCCCGGTCCGCCGAACGTATAGGTCGCCCGCACCAGCACATCCATCTCTTTCGCCGGAACGGGCATGTGCCGTGGCGTGCCCGTCTGATCGTTGAGGCCAGACTTGCTGCTGAACGTCAGCCCGTCGATCCGGCGCCGGTTGAAGAACGCCGTGGGGCCCTGACTCATGAACTCGATCTCCTGCTCGTATTGCAACGCCGCGAGCAGCTCGGGGACGGTCTCGGCGCCCGTGAGCGGCGCCAGCCCGCCCCGACCGACGCGGCTGTTGTTGATGAGCGTGGCCGCCTGCGCGCTGGCGCCGGTGCTCCGGATCAGGCCCTCAGCCCACAGCAGATCGTTCATCTGCGTGGTGTAGAAGGGGTCCTGACCCGTGGCGTCGAAGCCCGGCAGGTTCTCGCCCCGGTAGGCCAGGTGCTGGTATCGGATCTGCACCAGGTTGCTCTGGTGGTAACTGCCGCGCGCCGGCGGGAAAATCACCACACCGGAGCACGCGAAGTCGGTCCCGGCGTTGGCCGTCGCCGCCAGCGTCGCGTAGCCGTTGAAGTCATCCGACGGCCCCCACGAACCGTCCCCCACCCGCAGGTCGGGCGATGTCGTCGGGCACGGATTGCCGTTCGGCACCGGCCACGGACTCACGTGGTTCGTCGTGATCATGGCCGCCACGCGTGTGTCCACCCGCGCGGTGCCGATGGAGTTGCCCCAGACCTTGACGCAATCGCCTCCAGTGCATCCTTCGCGGATTGCTACGTCGATGTAGAACTCCCAGTCGAACGGCGCGCCGGAGCTGATCCCCTGCGAGGCGTACGTCGCCACAGAGGCCCAATCGGCCGCGGCGTTCTCCGTCCCGTTGCGTGGATACAGGGCGATCAGCTCGGCCTGCATGGTCCGGATCAACTGACGGATCTGCGTGCTGGTGTAGGATTTCCCGGCGCCCTGACCCATCCACTCGGGCTCCGTGGACCAGGTCTTGAGCGCGGCCTCGGCGTACGCCGCGTCGAATTTCGCCAGCGCGGCGTCCCGCACCTCCGCCCGGGGAACGAAGGCCAAGTTGCTGGGATTGCTGACGTCGGTGGCCTCGTCGACCACGAAGCCCTGGTCGTAAATCAGCGCGATGCCGGCCAGCGCCGCTCCCTGCATCATCTTGGCGACCGCCGTGTTACGCGACGTCAGGGTGTTGTCGGTCGCGCAATTGGCGTCGAAGCAGAGACCGTTGCCGATGGCCTTCAGCACATCGTTGGCCCCCGAGAGTGCCGTGTAATAGCCGTACCACTGGCCATTGGGGGCCAGGCCGCCCGCCGCCTCGGGCGCCGTGGCGCTGTTGGTCCAGCCGCAGCGCGACGGGCACTCAACCCCGACGGAATTGTAGAACCGGATGGCGGCGTTGTTCCACGACGCGGTCAAGTTGTCGGCCATCATGGCCAGGGGCAACGAACTGTAGTAATCGCCGCGGGTTTGGACCCACGTCAGAAATGTGCCGCCCAGCAACTGCTGCAGGCCGGCCGGATCGACAAAGGCCCGCGGTGCGTCGGGGGCGTTCGGGTTCTCAACGTTCAGGTCGCACCCGCCGACCACCAGGACGGCCACCAGAGCGGTGACCAGTGACGACAATCGCCGCATAGGAATCTCTCGTTGTAGGTTCATGACGGGCTCCTCCTCAGAACGAGATCTCGACGACGGTCGAGAACGTCCGGTATTGTGGATACTGGAACCAGTCCATTTTGACCTGGAACGGATCGCCGAAGAGACCTGAGACTTCCGGATCGAGCCCAGAGTAGTTGGTGATCGTGAACAGATTGCGGGCGATGAACCCGAGTTTCACCTCGTGGAACGAGCCCAGCCCGATGCTCCGCAGCTGGTCGGCCACAAAGGTGTAGTTCACCGACAACTCCTTGAGCTTGGCGTAGGAGCCGTCCTCGACGAAGAAGTCGTTCGGATCGAGGCCGTTGTAGAATCCCACTGCATAGTACGCCAGCGGCTTTTTGGCCGAGTCGGGCTTGCCGGCCTGGTCCTGCACCCGGTCGCGGGTCGCCTGTAACGCCCACTGCCGGGTCCCGTTGTAGAGGTCCCCGCCCTGCGACCAGTCGAGCAACCCGTTCACCACCAACCGGCGGTAGTTGAACCGGAGGCCGAAGCTCAGGTTGAAATTCGGGTTGGCGTCGCCGATCCGCACGGTCTGCGACGTCTCCAGGCAGGTGCCCGCTGCGTCCTGGCGCTTGCAGAATGTGTACTTGATGGCCCGTTCGTTCGGCGTACGGTATTGGTCCTTGCGGACGACGTAGCCGTCCTCGTTGATCCTCACGGTGTCGCGGCTCCATGCCTGGCCGGGCCCGGACGCCGCCGCCTTGGCCGGGTCGTCGTACAGCTCATCGATGTTACGAATCCAGTGGTTGCCGTACAGCACGCCCAGGTCCGAGCCCCGACCCAGGAAGAACGCGGAGGGCATCTGCTCGAAGCTGTACAGCCGCTCCGGCAGGTTCCACTCGGTGATGACCTGGCGCGTCCGGTCACCCACGATGTTCAGGGTGAGGGACGTGTTGCGTGTGCTGAGCAGCCGCGCCGCCAGCGTCAGCTCATGGGTGTTGGACCGGAGCGCGCCGGTGTTCTGCCATTGCTGCGCGAAGCCGGCCACCGCCGGCAGATCGACCAGCAGCAGCTGGTCCGTGGTGTTCTTGCGGGAGTAGGTGTACTCCGCCGTATAGCGGCCACCCCCGAATTCGATGTTGGTGCCCACTTCCATCTCGGCCGAGTGGGCCGGCTTGAGGAGCGGATTGCCCAGGACTGCCTTGGTGAAACCGCCGCCGACCACGGCGAGGATTTCGTACTGGTCGTCGAAATTGGGCCGCAGACCCGCGGTACCGTAGGAGGCGCGCAGCTTCATCTCGTCGATGCCCGGAAGGTGGAGATCCTGAGTGACGCGCCACGCTCCCGAGACACGGTAATAAGTGGCCCACCGGCTCAGGGGCCCGAACAACGACGACCCGTCACGCCGCACCAGGCCGTCCACGATGTAACGGTCCTTGATGTCGAACGTGCTGATGGCCAGGTAATTCTGGGTCCGGATTCGCTCATCGCGCGAGCTGGTGCGGACGAAATTCTGGTCGGCACTGGCGAACTCCGGCACCTTGGCCACGACCAGCGCCCCGGCCGACGAACCAAGCGACCTGTTCCTCTGGTCCTCGAAGCTCGCGCCCACCTTGGTGGTGTTCGTGATGACGCCGAAGCGCCGCACGCTGGTGAGCGTGGCGCCGGTATTGTACTGCCAGTTGTTCCGCGCCTGCTTGAAGAGGCCCCCGGCATCCGTTGTCCCTGAGGACGCAATGTGGCCGAACGGGGTCTCGTCCGAGTAGTACTGCGCCTCCTGGTCGTAGGCAAAGCTCCCCTCCGCCGACAGCCAGTCGAGCATGCGCCAACGCAAACGGCCCGAGCCGGTAAACCGGTTCCGGTCCTGGGAGATCTTCCGGGTGTTCAACTCGTACATCGGATTGTAGTCGTTGGCCACGTCCCCGCTCAGGGGAACCGCGGCTATGAACGGCGACCCGTCGGGGTTGCAGCACGCCTGGATGTCGATGTCCGGCTGGACGAACATCAGGCCGAAGAACGGCCCACCCTGACCCTCCAGGGACCGGCCGTTGGTGGACGTGCCGTAAAATGCGCTGAACGACGCATCGACGTTCGAGCGCAGCTGCTGGTCGAGGTTGAGCCGGAAATTCTGCCGGCTGTACCCGTCCAGCCCGAAGATCACGCCCTTGTTCCGCGTGTTCTCGATCGAGGCCTGGAAGTTGGTCCGGCCGACCCGCTGCCCGACCGAGACGTAACCACTCCAGAACTGCCCGGCATTGACCAGGGCATCCCAGTGGTCGTAGTAGACCGGGAACGGATTGTCCGCGTAGTTGTCCGCCTCGATGATCCGGGCGCCACCGGCGGTGCGGATGTAGGCGCCGTTGGCGTCGACCTGCCACGCGTGCGAGTGTGCGAACTCCATCCGCCGCGGCATGTTGTTGATCCCACCCTCGACCCGGGACGTCACCCGGAGCGCGCCGTCGGGGAGGGAATGACCGCGAGCCGTGAAGACCTGCACCACCCCGTTCGCCGCGTTGGAGCCGTACAGCGAGGATGCCGCCGCCCCCTTAAGCACCTCCACCCGCTCCACGTCCTCGGGTGCGATGTCCGCGAGACCGAACGCAACGATCACGCCGTCCACGATGTACAGCGGGTCCTGCCGGCCCCCGATGCTCGTGGCGCCCCGCAGCCGGATGGCCACCTCGCCGCCAGGCTGGGCCGAGGTCGGAACCAGGCGGACGCCGGCCACCTTGCCCTGCAGGGCGGTCAGCGCGCTCGAGCCCGGGACCTCCTGCAGCCGCTCCTTATCGACGCTCCCGGCCGCGAAGGTCAGCTTATTGCGCGCCGTCTCGGCGCCGGTGCCCGTGACGATCACCTCTTCGAGCCGGAGCGGGTCGGGCGGCAATTGGAAGTTCTGTTCCTGGCTGCCGGGTGTGATGGTGATGGTGCGCGTGACGGGCTTGCGGCCGATGTAGCGCGCCGTGACCACCACTTGCTGGCCCCGCACGGCGGCGGCGGCGATGATGATCGTGTAGACCCCGTTCGCGGCGGTGACGGCACCCAATGTGGTGCTGGCCACCAAGACGCTGGCGCCGCCCAGTGGATCGCCCTGCTCCGAGGTCACGCGGCCGGTAATCACCGCGCCTTCCTGCGCCGGGAGCGGACTGGCCATGAGCGACATGAATGCGGCAGCAATGCTGCCGACGAGCAGAGAACCTGACCGTGAGACGTGCATCATCAGCCTCCTGCGTGGAAAAGGAGAGACAGACCTACAGGTCCCGCACGGAGCGAGCCGTTCAGGGAGGGGCAGGCGGCGGATTTTACTGACCGACCTGACAAGAAAGAAACCGTAAACAACCCCCTTTGGCCCTACCCGGACGGACCGAGCACGATGGGACCTCAGGAACTAACCTCACTTCATACTACCATCTATTGCAACGAGCGCTAGGGGCCCATACTACCCCCTATTGGGAGGAGCGCTAGGGGCCATACTATCCCTTATTGGGACGAGCGCTAGGGGCCCATACTACCCCCTATTGGGACGGGCGCCAAGGCTCCATACTACCTCACATATATAGGACTTGCCTGGGGTCGCATGCTACTGCCTATCCAGTTTCAGTTGCGTCGCGCCATTGGAGCAGCCCTGCTGACTGCCCTTTTCGCGATCGCGATCGGTCCCGAGACCGGCGCCGCACAGGCGACGCTCAGAGGCCGCGTCATCGACAGCGAGCTGGGTCAACCGCTCGGGGGTGCCATCGTCAAGATCCAGCCCGGGGCTCCTCCTCGCACGACGGACTCGCTCGGCCTGTTCGAAGCGCAGGGACTCTCTGGCGGGGAGGTGGACGTCACGATTCAGGCGATCGGGTTCTCCCAAGGGGAGTTCACGGTTCGTCTGCCCGCGTCGGGCATGGTAGAAGGCGTCTTCCCCCTCGACTTCACGGGCTACCAGTTGGCGGAGGTCGCCGTGGTGGCTCGCGTCGAGCAGCTCGCGCCGCGGTATTTGGACTTCGAGCGCAGGCGGCGGACCGGACAGGGCGCTTACCTGCGATGGGAGGAGATCGCGCAAAAGGGGTACGGGTCGGTCAGCGATGCCCTGCGCACCATCCGCGGCGTCCGAATCCAGTGCAGACAGCAGTCCTACGAGTGCCTCCCCGTCATGGCCCGCACTCCCCAATGCCAACCGACCTGGTGGATCGACGGTGTGGAGGTGCGCTCGTTCCACGAGAGTACCCCCATCCGGGATGTGTACGGGATCGAGGTCTACCGCGGAGCCGGAGAGATCCCGGGTGAGTTCGCCGGGTCGGACGCGGGCTGTGGCGTCATCGTGGTGTGGACCAAGTCGCGCCCGTACCGGTAACGTGGGTCCCTCCCGACAGCTGTTGCTTCTGGTGCTGCTGCCCCTGGTCGGCGTGCAGCAACTCGACCCCCTCGCCGCACGGTCCAAGGGTCGTCCCAGCGCCCCGGTCACGGTGTACGAGATGGCCGACTTTCAGTGCCCGGCCTGTCGCGAGTTCGCGCTCACCACCTTCCCGGTGATCGAACGGGACTACATCCAGGCCGGAAAAGTGCGCTGGGTGTTCGTCAATTTCCCGCTGTCCAGCATCCACAAGAACGCGATCGCCGCGGCCCAGATCGCCATGTGCGCCGCCCGCCAGAACCGGTTCTGGGCCATGCACGACGCATTGTACCAGAAGCAGCAGCAGTGGGCCGGCCTGAGCCTCGCCTGGCCGGCGCTCATCGCGCTGGCGGACTCCGCGGGGGTCGGACATGATTCGCTGGTGAGCTGCCTCAACACCCGCGCCACCGTCGATGCCATTGCCTTGGACGCCCAGGGCTCGAGGCGGGCCGGCGCGAACGCCACGCCCACTTTCTACATTGAAGGCGGCCTCGCCGAGGGCGCGATTGCCGCCGCGGATTTCTCCCGCATCCTGGACTCGGTCTACCGCGCGAAGACGGGCGCCCCCCCCCTCGCCCGCCCCTGATGTCCCCCCCCCCGGTTTCCCCGGGGCCCTCGTCGTGGTATCGCGTGGCCGTGGCGACCGCTGTCCTCGGTGGATGGGTTGGCGCCCGCTTCAATCCCAAACTGGCGCGCGGGCTCGAGGGCCGCCGCGGGCTCGCCGCGCGACTGGTCGCCTGGGGCGAGGGCAACCGCGACAGTCGTCGTCCCCTCGTCTGGCTCCACGCTCCCTCGGTGGGCGAGGGCCTCCAGGTGCAGCCGGTGATCAACGCCCTGCGCGCCGCTCATCCCGACTGGCAGCTCGTCTATACCTTCTTCTCGCCGTCCGCCGAGCGGCTGGCGCATGGCCTCCCGGTCGACTTCACCGACTACCTGCCGTTCGATCGCCCCCGCGCGGTCGCGGCGGCCCTCGAGGCGTTGGCTCCCACGGTGCTCGTGTTCGGGAAGCTCGATGTCTGGCCCGAGTTGACTCTGGCCGCCGCTCGGCGCGGCGCCCGCCTGGGCCTGATTTCCGCCACGGTCGCTCCGGGGAGCTCGCGCCTGGCCTGGCCGGTCCGCCGATGGGCGAAGCCAGCCTACGCGGCGCTCGACCGCATCGGCGCGATCGCGGAACCGGACGCGGCGCGGCTCGAGCGCTTGGGGGCGCGTCCCGACGCGATCACCGTCACCGGCGACACCCGTTATGACAGTGTGGCCGTTCGGGCCGCTCGGCTCGACCGGGAGGCCGAACCGTTCGCGTCCCTGGCGCGAGACGGCCGCGGCGCGTTTACGATCGTCGCCGGTTCCACGTGGCCCGCCGACGAACGCGTGCTGCTCCCCGCGTTCGCCGACCTGGTAGCGCGCGCCGCTGGGCGCGTCCGTCTCATCATCGCGCCGCACGAACCCACGGCCGTGCACCTGGCCGGCGTCACGGACAGCGCTCGACGGCTTCGCCTGCCAGAGCCCGTGCGGTTGTCGCGATACTCGGCCACCATCGGCCAGGCGGGCGGGGCCATCATCCTGGTGGATCGCGTGGGCCTGCTCGCCGGCCTGTACGCGCTGGCCGAGGTGGCGTACGTGGGTGGGGGATACCACCGGGCCGGATTGCACTCCGTGCTCGAGCCGGCGGTGTTCGGCGTACCCGTGTGCGTCGGTCCACGCTGGGAGATGAGTCGGGACGCCGAGGCGCTGATCCGCCGCGCGGCGGCGATCGCATTGCCCGGAAACGGGCAGGCGGCGCTGGTCGCGCAGTGGCTCCGCTGGCGGGACGACGCCACCGCCCGAGCGCGCGCGGGCGCGACGGCAGCAGCTGTAGTAAAGGAAGGACTGGGAGCCACCGCGCGGACGGTCGCGCTGGTGGGGGAGCTGGTGGCGCGCTAAGGAGCCGTGGGCGGGAGGACCACGCCTTCGAACGTGACGGTGCGCGGTGAGAACAGGCCCGCCGTCAGGCCGGTGATGAGCAAGTCGCTCCAGCGAGCGCGCACCCGGATGCGCAGATTCGCCACGCCGGCCCCGGCCCCGACCTGTCCCGCGATCACGTCTTCGAGTCGCGGGGCCGTCACGGTGAACGCGCCCCACACAACGAACACCGGGTGCCGGGTGACCTGAAACGGAGTACCGGTGGAGGCGGCCTGCGCCGGGCCGGCCATGGTGACGGGCACGCCGAGCCGGGTGGAGTCGAAGGTCAGGGCGCAACCGCTGGCGGCGAGGCCGAGCGCGGCCGCCGCCCCACATGCAAACAACCGGTTCACGGGTCTCCCGGGGAGGAAATGGGGCGCGCCGGGGAACGGCGCGCCCCATAAGATAGTGGCAGATATCGTGCTTGTGAACCTCAGGCTACATCATCGGCACCTTCAGTGACACATGCATCCCGATGCCGAGGATTCCGCCGGTTGTGCCGCCCGACCTCTCGGAATCATAGGCGATGTGGGCGCCCATCATCCCGAAGCCGAGATTGGCGCCGATGGTCCAGCCGAAGTTCGCCTCTGTTGACCCGCTAGAGGGGTTGTGCCAGCGGTTGGCCAGCGACAGGTAGGGTTCGACAGAGACGCCCGGAGTCGGCAGACTCACGCTGACGCCGCCACCGGCGATCAACGTCGTCAGGCTCCCCGTTGCGCCGCTGGCGGTGGTGCGCGCGCCGCCCACCAACAGATTCAGGTTGATCGGCAGCAGGCTGCCACCGATGACGCGGAACGCCACATCGCCGCCGACCGACTTGAGGCTGCTGGTCGCGCCGGACGGTTTCCACGTCGAGAAGCCGAGCGTGACGTTCAGATTCCCCAACCCCGCGGTGCCGCGAGCCCCGAAGGCGTTGCCCTTCCCCCAATCGGCGTTCGGCTTGCCGTAGTCGCCGCTGATGGTGATCCCGGTGCCGCCCTTGGGGCTATTCCAGACCGGCATTCCGAGAAACTGCGCGGCCGCCGGGGTCGCTGCACTTGCCGCCAAGACCGCTGCCAGAAAGACTCGGTTCATCGAGCTCCTCCGTATGCGAAGTGAGACGGGGTCCGGACCCCGGGCCCCGGGGGGTCGGGGCCTACGCTAGGGAGCGCGCGACGCCCCGTCAACGGTGTGTCGCTTCAATGCACCCACACGGCGCCGAGCGACACACCCTCGACGTCACCCAAACCCGCGCTCAGCCGCGCGTCGAACCGCGGTGTGAACCGGAAATCGATCCCCAACCCCAATGCGAACTGCGTGTGGTTCGGCGTATCCCCGGCCAGGACGAACAGCGTCGGCTGCACGTACGGCACGATGCTGACGCCGCTCTCGGTCGCGATGCGCCGCCCCAACGACAGGCCCAGCGGCAGGATCAGCACGGAGCGGCCGGACACGAGATTCGCTCCCGCGCCAAACACCACCGCGCCGTCGAGCGGGAAGTCCACGGTGTGAGTGAGCACACGCTGGCGCGCCTCTGCGCCGAGCAGCAGCTCGGCTGACCCGGCGCCGGTCTGATCGAGCAGACCCCCCTTGAAACCGATATCCAGCCGGCCGCTCGCCACGCGATACTGCCCCTCGAACGCCGTGCCGCCGCCGTTGGGAAAGCTCACCAATACGCCGAATTCGGAGCGCGTAAACGCCCGATAGGGTGCATTGAAGCTGGTCGTGCCGGTGGCTTGCGCCGTGAGATCGACGGTGACGAGCCCCGCCACGAGCGCCGCGATCGCGGTGATCCGGTTCCACGCCATGCCGGGCTCCCAGAAAGTGGTCATTGGCCGGTGCAAGGTACCCCAGGCCGCTCTTGGACGTTCCGGCGGCGGACCGTGCGCGGCTGTGCGCTGGGTCACGCGGTACGCGGCCCGCGCCGCCGTATCGATCAGTGCCAGAGCGAGAGACCGATCCGGGCACCGATGTCGAGAACGTTCGGCAGGCCCTTGCTCGTGTTCTTGAGGTGGTAGCGGGCGAAGGCCTCGAGTCGGAACGCACCGGATTCGTAGGGAACTCTGGTCCCAATGCCGCCATTGAAATTGAACTGTGAAGTGCTCGCGCTTCCCAGTCCGCTGAGCTTGAGGTGCGTGAGGTCGACGCCCGCGCCGACCGTCACATACGGGCCCTTCTTGTGCTTGTCCGCGCTCAATCCAAACAGCAGGTTGATGTCAGGCGACAAGGAGTACGCCTTGTTGCCGCCGCCCGAGGCAAAGTCGAAGCTGAACCGGGGCTCCACTTCCAGCCGGCCGCTCGTGACGAAGCCGATGCGCACGTCCACCGGCGTCCCGATCGCGATGATGCCATCGCCACCGGACGGCTTCGAGTACACAATAGCCACGTCCACGCCCAACTCGTGCTTCGGGTTTTCCATGCTGTGTTGCGCGGCGGCGATCGCCGGGGCGATCAGCAGCAGCGTCGTCACCAGTGCCGTTCTGCCGAGCTTGTCCATGGGGACTCCCTCCGCGAAAACTCCCCCGGCGGCCAGGCCGCCGGGGGAGTCGCAGACAACGGGAAAGCCGCTAGTTGCTGCCGCCGAAGGAGACGCCGACGATGATCGGCATGAACGTCGTCGAGCCGCCGGTCGTCGAGATGTTCATGTAGCGCGCCTCGGCGAACAATGACGCCGAGCCCATCGGGAACCGGAGGCCGCCGCCACCACCGAACCCGATCGCGGAATCGTCAAAAGAGCCCAAGCCCGTGACGTCGACCTTGACGCTGTAGTAGCCCAAGCCGCCCAAGACATAGGGCGTCACGGACCCGGCACCCGTGAACGAGTAGACGAGACTCGCCATGCCGCCGAGGATTTTAGACTTCCCGCCGATCCCGTCATGGCTCGTCGAAGAGAATGTGCCCTCGATGCGCACGGCGACCGGTGCCGTGCCGAGCGGGACGACCACCCCGGCACCGGCCGTGAACCCCATCTTGTCGGCAGTGCCGTAGTCGCCCATCGGCATGAGAAGTCCAGCACCAACACCGAAGCGCACCTGCGCCTGGGCGGGCAGCGCGGCTCCCGCAAACAGCACCAACGCACAACCGAGCAATTTCCGCATTTTTCCCCCTGAAATGTGTGAGTCTCCCGTGAGAAGCACGGCCTTCGCGCGCGCTACTCCGCGCGCTCAGCCACCACCCGCACCACGTCTCCAACCACCTGCAGGAAACCACCCGCGACCTTGAACCGATCGGTCGCGTCGCCATGGGACACCGTGAGCACCCCCGACCCGAGCACGGTAAGGAACGGGGCGTGCCCCGGCAACACCCCCACCAGCCCGTCAAACGCCGGCGCCACCACGCTCGTCGCCTCGCCCTCGTACAGGGACCGCTCGGGCGCAATCAACGTCACGCGCATCACGCCGACGCCAGCTGCTTGGCCTGTTCGACCACGTCGTCGATGCTGCCCACCATGTAGAACGCCTGCTCCGGCAGCTGATCGAACTCGCCGGCCACCACGCGCTCGAACGACGCGATCGTGTCCTCGAGCTTCACATACTTCCCTTCCCGGCCGGTGAACTGAGACGCCACGAAGAACGGCTGCGACAGGAACCGCTGCACCCGCCGCGCCCGGCCGACGAGAATCTTATCCTCTTCGGATAGCTCGTCCATCCCCAGGATCGCGATGATATCCTGTAAGTCTTTGTAGCGCTGCAAGATACGCTGAACCTCGACGGCCACCCTATAGTGCCGCTCACCCAGGTACTGGGCATCGAGAATGCGGCTGGATGACCCCAAGGGATCGACGGCCGGGTAGATGCCGAGCTCCACGATCTGGCGCGACAACACCACCGTCGCATCGAGGTGCGAGAACGCGGTCGCGGGCGCCGGATCGGTGAGATCGTCAGCCGGCACATAGATCGCCTGCACCGAAGTGATCGACCCTTTCCGGGTCGACGTGATGCGCTCCTGCAGCGCGCCCATCTCGGTGGCCAGCGTCGGCTGGTACCCCACCGCGGAGGGCATCCGGCCCAGCAATGCCGAGACTTCCGAGCCGGCCTGGGTGAAGCGGAAGATGTTGTCGATGAACACCAGCACGTCCTGCCCTTCGACATCCCGGAAGTATTCGGCGACCGTGAGTCCCGTCAGCCCGACGCGCAACCGCGCGCCTGGCGGCTCGTTCATCTGGCCGTAGATGAGCGCGCAGGAGCCGATCACGCCGCTCTCCTTCATCTCGAGGAACAGGTCGTTCCCCTCACGCGTGCGCTCGCCCACGCCGCAGAACACCGAGCGGCCGCCGTGGCCCATGGCCACGTTGTGAATCAGCTCCTGAATGATCACCGTCTTGCCCACGCCGGCGCCGCCGAACAGCCCGATCTTGCCGCCCTTCACGAACGGGGCGATCAGGTCGACGACCTTGATCCCCGTTTCGAACACCTCGGTCTTCGGCTCGAGATCGACGAACAGCGGCGTCGCCCGGTGGATCGGCCACCGCTCCGCGTCGGCCGGGATCGGTGCGCCTTCGTCCACCGGATCGCCCAGCACGTTGAGGATGCGCCCCAGCGCGGCCTTGCCGACCGGCACCGTGATCGCCTGACCGGTATCCACCGCTTCCATGCCGCGCGTCACGCCGTCGGTGGAGCTCATCGCGACGGCGCGGACCTGGTTGCGGCCGATATGCTGCTGGACCTCAGCGACAAGCCGGACCGCCGGCCCGTCGCCCCCGGCCGGCCGCTCGACCACGAGCGCGTTGTAGATCTCGGGCAGGTGCTCCGGCTCGAACTCCACGTCCAGGACCGGGCCGATGATCTGAATGACTTTGCCGACGTTCCGCTTGGTCGCGCCCGCGGGCTTGGTCGTCGTGCGCTTGGTTTCTGTTACCATGCGTCCTTCCCGTTGTCGGTACTATCCCCTCAAGGCTTCCGCCCCCCCAACGATCTCCGCAATCTCCTGCGTAATCTGCGCCTGGCGCGCCCGGTTGTAGGTCCGTTTCAACAGATCTATCATGTCGCCCGCCGAATCGGTGGCGTTCTTCATCGCCGTCCGTCGCGCCCCGTGCTCCGCCGCCGCCGTCTCGACCAGCGCCCGGTACACCTGGTTGCGCACGTACAGCGGCAATAGGCGTTCCAGAATCGCCTCGGCGGACGGCTTGAGAATGAAGAAGGCGGATTGGCGCCCATCCGTCCGGGGCGGGGTGATGGGCAGGATGCGGAGGGTGGTGGCCGGGGTGGAGACCGCGCTGTTGAACTTGGCGAACACCACCTCCACCGCGTCCAACCGCCCGGCCTCGAATGCGGCCACCAGCGGATCGACCACCTCGGCGGCGTGCGCCGCCGTCGGCTTGTCCCCGATGTCGATCCGCGTCGACGCCGCCGCGCGCTTGGCAAAACGGAAGAAATTGACGCCCTTCTTCCCGATCAGGTGCAGCTCCACCTGCGCGCCCTGCCCCTCGAGATCCTGCAGGCGCCGCCGCCCTTCCTTGATCAGGTTGGCGTTGAACGCGCCGCACAGACCGCGGTTGGAAGTGATCACGACGAGGCCGGCCCGCCGGATCGCCCCGCCTTCGGGTTGGCGCAACAGCGGGAAGCGCTCGGCGTATTCCGGGGCGTACAGCTCACCCAGCACTTCGGCCAGTGCCGTCGCAAACGGCCGGGCCCCAACCACGCGATCCTGCGCGCGCTTGAGCTTGGACGTGGACACCATCTCCATGGTCCGGGTGATTTGTCGCGTGCTCTGCACCGATTTGATACGCCGGCGCAGATCGCGGGCCTGGGCCACTACCGGGTGCCCCCGCCCATCTTCTTGTACTGTTCGATGGCCTGCCGCAGTTTGGCCGTCAGGTCGTCCGACAATGCCTTCTTGGTGCGGATCTCCGTGCCGATCCCTGCGTGCTGAGCGGCCATGAAATCGTGAAAGCCCTGCTCCCAGGCGCGGACGGCCGCGACCTCCACGTCGTCCAGGAATCCGTTGGTCACGGCGTAAATGATCATCACCTGCTGCTCGACCGACATCGGTCGGTACTGCGGCTGCTTCAACACCTCGACGATGCGCGCACCCCGCGACAATTGCTTCTGCGTCGCCGCGTCGAGCTCGGAGCCGAACTGCGCGAACGCCTCGAGTTCGCGATACTGCGCCAGGTCGAGCCGGAGCCGACCGGCCACCTGCTTCATCGCCTTGATCTGGGCGTTGCCACCCACCCGCGACACCGAGATCCCGGCGTTCACGGCGGGCCGCACGTTCGAATAGAACAGATCGGTTTCGAGAAAGATCTGGCCGTCGGTGATCGAGATGACGTTGGTCGGGATGTAGGCCGAGACGTCGCCCGCCTGGGTCTCGATGATCGGCAGCGCCGTGAGCGAGCCACCGCCCATCTCGTCCGACAGTTTCGCGGCCCGCTCGAGCAGCCGGCTGTGCAGATAGAACACGTCGCCCGGGTATGCCTCCCGGCCCGGTGGGCGCCGCAGCACCAGGGACAGCTGGCGGTACGCCGCCGCCTGCTTGGAGAGGTCGTCGTAAATGCAGAGGGTCGCCTGCTTTTCCTCGTACATGAAGTACTCGGCCATCGTACAGCCGGAATACGGCGCGATGTACTGCAGCGGAGCGGGCTCCGACGCCGAGGCCACGACCACGATGCTGTAGTCCATGGCCCCCTGCTGCTTGAGCCGCTCCACCACCGCCGCGACGGTCGAGTTCTTTTGCCCGATCGCCACGTACACGCAAATGACTCCCTGCCCCTTCTGGTTGATGATCGCGTCCACCGCGATGGCGGTCTTGCCGGTGCCCCGGTCGCCGATGATCAGCTCGCGCTGGCCCCGGCCGATCGGAATCATCGAATCGATGGACTTGATGCCGGTCTGCAACGGCTCCTTCACCGGCTGCCGCTTGATGATGCCGGGCGCGACCACCTCCACCTTCCGGGTCGTGGTGGTCTGAATCGGACCGAGGCCGTCCACCGGCCGCCCCAACGCATCCACGACCCGGCCGACCATCGCTTTCCCGACCGGGACCTCGAGCACGCGGCCGGTGCGGCGCACTTCATCGCCCTCGCGCAGCTGGAGGTAGTCGCCGAGAATCACCGCCCCGATGTTGTCTTCCTCGAGGTTCAGCGCCTGGCCGGTGACCTTTTCCCCGCTCTCTGAGGCGGTGAACTCGAGCATCTCTCCCGCCATCGCCTGCGTCAGGCCGTAAACGCGGGCGATGCCGTCCTTCACCTCCAGCACCGTCCCCACCTCACGCACGTCGATCGCGGCCAAGTCGGCGGCCTGGATCTCCTTCAGGAGGATGTCTTTCAGCTCGCCGGGACGGAGAATGGTGTCGCTCGCCATGGGATCCTGAGGTCGGAGGTTCGCTTGTGAAAAATATCACATACTCCGGAGGCCGGCAACCCAACTACAGTCTGGACCGCGTCCTGCCTTTGAGAAAGGCCGCGAGGACACCCCGCGGACCCATCAGCCGCAGCTGTTCCGGCACCGCCCCGGCGACGCGGCGCGCGGCGCGGGCCAGGTGGCTGGGCGAGGCATACGCGAGGATCCGCGCCACGGCGCCGACGCTGTAGCCCGGGTTGCCGAGCAGGTCCGCCGCGCACGCGGTGCGCACTAGATCGATGACCCGTTTGAGATTCGGCGCTCCCCCCATCGCGAACTCGCGCGACAGATGCTCGCGCGTCACGCGTAACGTCTGAGCCACTTCACCGGTCGTGGTGGGCGCGGCCACGCGTCGCCACACCTCCTCCCACGCTTTGAGCTGCAGTGGATCGCTCAGGCGCAGCAACCGTGGCGCGTCGGCGAGCGCGCGGCGGCGCGCCGCCTGCGCGGTGCGGCGCGCCACCCACTCAGCCGCGACGGCATGATCCACGGGCTCCACCAGGACCCCGGCAAACCCGGCGCGCTGGCACTCGGAGACGAGTCGGCCGTCCTCGGGGCGAAACAGGGAGAAGGCGAACACGGGAATGCGGGGAAACCGGGCTGGCCACGCCAACCAGACCTCGGGCGCCGATTTCACATCGACGACCAGGGCATCCACGAGCCGCGCGTTGAGCAACCGCTCGACCGCTTGCGGCGTGTGGCAGCAGCGGACGGCGCCCAGCCGCCGCGGGTAGCCGCGCACCAGCGCGCGCCGGGCCTCGCGCCGCGGATGACACACCGACACGATCGGGGTCACGTGGCTCCAGCGTCCGGCCCGTCCGTCGCGCGTGCGCCGTTCACGGAGGCGAGCGCGCGCACCATTTCGGCGACCCGGCGCAGCACGCCGCGCGCATTGTCGTACGAGATCGTCTCCAGCGCCTGGTCGAGGGGTCGCCAGACGCAGGCCGTGATGCCTTCCTCCGCCTGCGGCACCGGCTCGCCGGCACGGGACTCGAACAGAAAGAAGTGGCAGTACTTGTGAATCGTCTTGCCGCGAAAGCGGAAGTACCAGTCGATGACCCGAATCGGCCCGTGCAGCAGCAGATCGGCGAGACCGGTCTCCTCCGCCACCTCCCGACGCGCGGCGTCGGCGGGCGGCTCGCCCGGCTCGAGGTGCCCCTTGGGGAACCCCCAGTTGCGGTACGAGTCGCGGATCAGCAGGTAGTCGAGCACGCCATCCGAGTCGCGCCGGAACACGACGCCACCGGCGCTCGTCTCCCGCTGGGCCCGCTGCGCGCGCCGTTGCGCCATCCGTCGCCTGCCTAGAAAACGCTGAAGGTGAAGTACTTGCGCGGATTCGCCTGAATGTCCGACAACAGCTGGCGCAGCTGGATCATCGTGAGCGTCGTCTCGCGATACAACGCCGAGTCGGCCACGAGCAGTCCGAGGGTGCCGCTGCGATTGGCGATCCGCGACATCACCGAGTCGGCCCCGACCAGGATGCGCACGAGGCTTTCCTGGTTGCGGTGCGCCGCGTCGAGCAGATCCCGCATGTCCTGCGACGTCGCGCGGACGTCCTGGCTCGCGGCGGCCGCGTTATTGAGGATGGTGGCGAGCTGCCCCTGGTTCGTCGCCGTGTCCACCCGGCCCAGGGCGGACTCCAGGGTCGTGGCCGCCCGCGCCAGCGCGGTCGACCCTTTGCGCAGATTGTCGCCCACGACGCCGATGTTTCCGGCCTGCTCGTTGGCGGCGCGCGCCAGGCGATCGGCGACCGCGCCGAAGTCACGAATCGAGCGGCGCAGCTGGACCACCGCCTCCGAGTCGAACGCCGTCTGGACCCGCGCGGCGACGGCCGCGATGTCGCTCGCGATCCGCCCCGCCTGGGCGGTGAGTTGGCCAATGTCGGGCAAGGTCGCTCCCGGCCAGCTCCTCCCCCCGGCCGCCTGCGCCTCGTTCAGGGCTTTCCGCACGTTGGGGTCGTCGGGCGGCGGATCGAGGGAGATGAGCGACGCGGCCCACTCGCCGAACAGCGACGCCGAGGCCGCGACGACGGCGGGCTGCTGCGGGATCCCGACGCCCGAGTAGATCTTGAGGTCGGCCTCGACCCAGTTGCCGGAGGCGAGGCGGATCGACTCGACCCGGCCCACGCGCACGCCGCGCAGTACCACCGGGTTCCCGACCCCGAGCCCCCCGACCGTGCGGAAGCGCGCGGTGTAGACCGCCTCCGTCCGGCCGAGGTGAGCGCCGGACAACCACAACGCCCCGCCGACGATCGCGGTGAAGGCGGCGATGACCACCAGCCCGACGGCGAATTCGTTCTGGCGCTTCACTCGGGGCGTCCCTCGATGAACTGCCGCACTACCGGATCGGTGGTCCTCTGGATCTCGGCGACGGTCCCGGCCTGTCGAATGCGGCCCTCGTACAGCATGGCGATGCGATCCCCCACGGTATAGGCGCTGCGCAGGTCGTGAGTGACGACGATGCCCGTCACCCCCGTGTGCTCGCGCGTGCGCACCATCAGCCGATCGATCACCGCCGAGGTCACGGGGTCGAGGCCCGTCGTCGGCTCGTCGTACAGGATGTAGCGCGGCTTGAGCGCGATCGCCCGGGCGATCCCGACGCGCTTGCGCATCCCACCCGACAGCTCGGCAGGTAGCTTCGCGTCGGTCCCGGTGAGGTCCACCAGCGCGAGCGCTTCGGCCACCCTCCCGGCGATCTCCTCGTCGCTCAGGCCGCGCCGCACGAGGCCCAGGCCCACGTTCTCGGCGACCGTCATCGAGTCGAACAACGCCGCGAACTGGAACACGTAGCCGATCTCGTGTCGCAACGCCGTCAGGCCAGCCCGGTCGAGCGTGGACACCGCCCGGCCGTCAACGATGACGTCCCCGGCGTCGGGGTGCAACAATCCGACGACGTGCTTCAAGGCGACGCTCTTGCCCGAGCCGGAAAAGCCGATGATCACCATCGTCTCGCCATCCGGCACGTGGAGCGTGAATCCCTGGAGCACCTGGTTGTCGTCGAACGCCTTGCGCAGGTCGCGGAACTGGATCATAGCAGCACCACCGCCCAGAACGCGTCCAACACCAGGATCAACATCGCGGAATAGACCACCGCCCGGGTGGTGCTGCGCCCCACGCCTTCGGCGCCGCCCCGCGTGCCCAACCCGAGCCGGCAGCCGACCAACGTGATGGTCAACCCGAAGCTCGCGCTCTTGGCGAGCCCAAACCAGATGTCCTTGAACCGGTACAGCAGCTTCAGACCCTTCAAGAACTCGGCGGTGGAAAGGTCCAGCAGGGCGAGACTCGTGAGCCACCCGGTGAGGAGGCCGGTGACGATGCCGAGCGCGACGACCAGCGGCACCATCACCGTGCCGGCGAGGACGCGAGGCACCACGAGATACGCGTGCGGATCGTAGGCCAGCGTCTCGAGGGCGTCCACCTGCTCGGTCACCTTCATGGTCCCGAGCTCGGCGGCGAGACTCGCCCCGACTCGGCCCGCGAGGGCGAGCCCGGTGAGCACCGGACCGAGCTCGAGCATCAGGGTCTTCCCGACCACGGTCCCCACCACGTAGAGCGGCACCGTGCCGGTGAACGTGTAGGAGGCCTGCAGGGCGAGGACAATGCCGGTGAACGCGGCGATGAACAGCGCCACGGGCAGAGAGTCGACGCCGATACGGCGCATCTGCACGAGGGCCGGGCCGCGCCAGGTCGCGACGTCGGAGACGGCGCGCGCCACGTCCGCCAGAAAGTGGCCGAGCCGCCCGATCGCCTGCACGGCGGCGACGGCCCGTCGGCCGATCCGGTCGATCACGCCGCTAACCTACAGCGCGCCGCGGTGCCAAGTAAACAGGGGCCAGTGAAACCACCACTGGCCCCTAAGCTCGTGCCGACGACCGGTCAGGCGGCGAAACTGGCGAGTGCCTTGCCGACATCCCCTTCGCGCAACCGTTTCAACGCCCGGTCACGCAGCTGACGGACGCGCTCGCGCGTGACGCCCAGCATACCGCCGATCTCCTCGAGCGTGTGCTCGCGCCCGCCATCCAGACCGAAGTACAGCCGCAGCACCTTGGCATCACGCCGCTGCAGCGTGTTCAGCGCGGTCTCGATTTCGTCCGAGAGGAAGCGGTCCATCGCCTGATCTTCCGTGTCCGGCAGATCTTCGGAGATGAAGCGCTCCATCAGCGAGCGATCGCCGTCGGGATCGAGCGGCGCGTCCAGGCGCACATCGCCGGTATTCAGTGCAGCGAGGGACTGGACCACCTCGAGCGACAGCTTGGTGGCGTCGGCGATCTCCTCGGGCGTGGGCTCGCGCCGCAGGGTCTGCCGCAGATACTCCGCCGTGCGGACGATGCGGGACAGGTCGGCCGTCCGATTCAGCGGCACCCGCACGGTGCGGCCCTGCCGCGCCAGGGCCGCGAGAATCGCCTGCCGGATCCACCACACCGCGTAGGAAATGAACTTCACGCCCTGGTCGGGATCGAACTTCCGGGCGGCCGTGAGCAGCCCGACATTCCCCTCTCCGATCAGGTCGGTCAGGGGAAGGCCGCGGTTCTGGTACTTCTTGGCCACGGAAATGACGAAGCGGAGATTCCGTTTCACCAGCTCCTGCATCGCTTCCTGGTCGCCGGCGCGCACCTTCCGCGCGAGGGCAATCTCTTCCTTTTGTGTGAGCAGGGGCGTCTTGCTCACCTCGTGGAGATACTGGTCGAGAATGTCGCGCTCGTGCTCATGGCCCAGGCCGGACATCAGCCCGCGCCGGCGGCCGCGCTTGCGGCCGGGCTTCGCCTTCACGGCCGCGGGCGGGGCTGGCGCCGGCGTCCGGGCCGGGGCGGGCTTCCGCCCCGCCCGCGGCTTGGTGGCCTTGGACTTGGCGGAGGCAGCCTTGGAGCGACGCGGCGACTTCGACATGAATGTGGGCCTTGAGAAAAATCGCACCGTTGATACCGCAACCGGCACGAAAAGTTCACTTTTTCGCTTGACACCGTCAGAACACCCCGATACAATGCCGTGTTCCCGCCGAATGCCTGCTCGGGGGGACTCGGGGCGGCCTAGTATAACGGGGGCGTAGCTCAGTTGGGAGAGCGCGTGAATGGCATTCACGAGGTCAGGGGTTCGATCCCCCTCGCCTCCATTGGACGGTTGGCCGGATAGCGATAGCGACGGATGGTGGGCTGGGGCCGGGGCTGGTTAGATTGAGGCTCGCGCGGGAATAGCTCAGTTGGTAGAGCACAACCTTGCCAAGGTTGGGGTCGCGGGTTCGAGTCCCGTTTCCCGCTCTCCGAGACGGATAGCCGGATGGATGGACGACGCAGCACCCGACGCGGGGTGGAGCAGTCTGGTAGCTCGCCGGGCTCATAACCCGGAGGTCGTGGGTTCAAATCCCACCCCCGCTATTGCGATTGCGGATTGTGGATTGCGGAATGCGGATTGATGGCGGCAGCCGAGCTTCAATCCGCAATCGCCAATCCGCAATCCGCAATTCGTTCGGGCGGTTAGCTCAGCTGGTTAGAGCGCTACGTTGACATCGTAGAGGTCACTAGTTCGAATCTAGTACCGCCCACCTGTCTCAGTGGCGCCCATAGCTCAACTGGATAGAGCGTCTGACTACGGATCAGGAGGCTGGGGGTTCGACTCCCTCTGGGCGCATTGACTACTAGGCGTGCAGTCGTTCAGGCGTTCAGGCGCACAGCCAAAGCCGGGCCTGTGGATTCTCTGAGCGCCTCAACGTCTGAACGGCTGAACCACTAGTTTCGCGGGGCGTAGCGCAGTCCGGTTAGCGCGCCTGGTTCGGGACCAGGAGGTCGGAGGTTCAAATCCTCTCGCCCCGACTTTTCACCTGTCGCATAGGCGCCAGTAGCTCAGTTGGATAGAGCGTCGGCCTCCGGAGCCGAAGGTCATGGGTTCGAATCCCGTCTGGCGCATGACCGCATTCGTGGGACGACTAGGCCGGCCCCGGGAGAGCCGGCCGCGGTGGCGGCATCAGTTCCTGGGCTGGCGCGGCGAGCCGGCTCGCCAGCTGCTCGAGCTCCTGCACCCGACGCCGGGCGGTGAGGCGATACGCCGTCCGGGCGGTCGCGTAGGTCGCCGCGAGCCACAGCGGAACGATCATGGCTATGGCGGCGGCCGGGCAATTGAGCGCGCCGACGAAGATGCCCATGATCGGCCCCATGCCGCCCCCGCCCATGCCCCCGCCGATACCGGTGATGCGCGTGTGGCCGCCCCGGATCGAGACGACCACCTCGAGGTTGCGGTGCGTTGTCGACGTCCCGGGATTCGCTACCCACGAAAACGACCGGCCCAGTTGGTTCACCTGCCCGACGTTGCGCAGGAAGCGTCGGGCCTCGTCTACCATCACCGCGTACTACTCACCGGACCGATCGGTTGGATTCCGTGTGGCGATTCCGCAAGCGCCTTCCTAGATTGGCGTTGCGATCCCGTGGTTTTACAGACGCAACATTCTGGGACGAGGCGCCAAGACCCCCTCATGCACACGACCTCGAAGGCATTCTCGCGCACGCTCACGGCCTGCGCTTTGGTGGTGCTGTGCACGTTCATCTGGACCTGCAGCGGCGACAACGCTGTCGGCCCGTCCGCGACCCAGCTCGCCTTCACCGTGGGGCCGACCACGACGACCGGCGGCGCGACCCTCGCGTCAGTGAGAGTCGAGGCGCGCGACGCCAACGGCACGGTCGTGACGAACTATACCGGGAGCGTCACGGTTGCGATCGGCGCGAACCCGGGGAGCGGCACCTTGTTGGGCACGAAGACGGTGGCGGCTACAGCCGGCGTCGCGACGTTCGCAGATCTGAGCATCGACAAGATCGGAGCCGGATACACGCTGACGGCCGCGGCGAGCGGTCTCACGGGAACGGCGAGCGTCGGCTTCGACATCACTCTGGGGCCTGCAGCCACGCTCGCCTTCGGCACACAGCCTTCCAATGGCACGGCCGGCGCAGGCATCGCCCCAGCCGTCACCGTCACCGCGCAGGATCTGGGCGGGAACCTCACTTCGGTGTTCACGGGCGACATCTCCGTCGCGATCGCCGGGGGCACCGCCGGCGCCACGCTGTCGGGAACGACGACCCGCGCGGCGGTGAGCGGCGTCGCGACGTTTGGGAGCCTGAGCGTCGACAAGAGCGGCGCCGCCTACACCCTGTCCGCCGCCTCGACCGGTCTCTCGACCGGCACCAGCGCGGCGTTCGCGATCGCCGCCGGATCCGCCGCGCAGCTCACGTTTACCGTGCAGCCGTCCACGACCGTCGCGGGCACGCCGATGAGTACGTCGGTGAAGGTCACGGCACAGGACGCGTTGGGGAACACGGTCACGGGCTTTGCGTCCAACATCACCGTCGCCATCACCAGCGGCACCGGCACGGCCGGCGCCACCCTCTCGGGCGCGACCACAGCATCCGCCACGAGTGGGGTGGCCACCTTCACCGGGCTGAGCATCGACAAGGCCGGCCGCACCAGCCAGGGCACGGGCTACACGCTGTCGGCCACGTCGGGAGCGCTGCCGAGCGGGACCAGTGATCCGTTCGACATCAACGTCGGCCCACTCGCCACGCTGTCGTTCACCACGCAGCCCGTCACCGCGGCGGCCGGCGCGGGCTTCGCCCCGCTGGTCGAAGTCAGCGCCCTGGACGGCGCCGGCAACGTCGTGACGACCTTCACGGGGACCGTCACCGTGGCGATCGGGACGAACCCCACGGGAGCCTCCCTGGTCGGGACCACCGCGATTGCGGCGACCGGCGGGGTGGCCACGTTCCCCACCATCCACATCAATCAGGTGGGCGCCGGGTACACGCTGTCGGCCAGCGCCACCGGCATCGCCGCCACGGCGAGCGGCGCTTTCGGCATCACCCCGGGCCCGGCGGCGGAGCTTGTGTTCACGGCGCAACCGGTCACGACCTCGGATGCCGTGCCGATCAGCCCCGCGGTCCGGGTGACCGCTCGCGACGCCTTCGGCAACGACGCCACGCAGTTTGCGGGCAACGTCACCATGGCGATTGCCTCCAATCCGTCCGCGGGCACGTTGTCGGGAACCGCCACGCTGGCTGCCTCGGCCGGGGTGGCCACGTTCGCCGACCTGGCCATCGACAACATCGGGAACGGCTACACGCTCTCGGCGGACGCGAGCGGACTCACGCCCGACACCAGTGCCGCCTTCGACATCGTCGCTTCGGCGGCGCATCACCTCGTCTTCAGCGCGCAACCGGTCACGACCACGGCCGGCGCGGCGATCGTTCCTTCGATCACGGTCAGCGCCCGCGACGCCGGCGGGCAGCCGGTGACGAGCTTCACCGGCAGCGTGACCATCGCGATCACCAGCGGCACGGGAGCAACCGGCGCCGCCCTGTCCGGCACGGCCACGATCGCGGCGATCAACGGCACGGCTACGTTCGCCGGCCTGAACATCGACAAGAGCGCGACCGGGTACAGTTTCACCGCCACGGCCGGGGGTCTGCAGCCGGCGGTCAGCGCGCCATTCGCAATCACGGCCGACACCGCGACGCAGCTCGTCTTCACCGTCGCACCCAGCACCGTGACGGCCGGCGCGACCATTACACCCCAGATCGAGGTCGTGGCGCGCGACGCGCTGGGCAACGTGGCCGACGGTTTCACCGACAACGTGATCCTCGCCATCGCCAACAATCCGCCCGGCACGGGCGTGCTCTCGGGCACGACGACCGTCGCCGCGACGGCCGGGGTGGCCGCGTTCACGGACCTGAGCATCAATGCAGCGGGCAGCGGGTACACGTTGACCGCCAGCGCGACCGGCCCGGCCAGCGCGACCAGTGCCACGTTCGACGTCAGCGCCGCCCCGGCGTCCAACCTGTCCTACACGGTGCAGCCGGTCACGACGACGGCGGGCGTGAGTATCGCGCCGGCCGTGAAGGTGACCGCGAAGGACGGCGTGGGGAACGTCCAGGCCGGCTTTACCGGCAATGTGACGCTCACGATCACGGCGGGAACGGGAACCGGCGGGGCCGTGCTGTCCGGCACGAGCACCATGGCCGCAGTCGCGGGCGTCGCCACTTTCTCCGACTTGAGCATCGACAAGGGCGGTGTGGGCTATACCCTGTCCGCGACCGCCACGGGGCTGGCCGGCGCCACCAGCACCGCGTTCGACATCACCGCCGGCGTGGCGACAAAGCTCGCCTTCACGCTCGAGCCGGTGTCGACGACCGCCGGCGTGGGGATCCCGATCGCGGTCGCGGCGCAGGACGCGCACGGGAACACGGTGCCGAGCTTCACCGGCAATGTCACTGTGGCGATCGGCGTGAACCCCGGCGGCGGGACGCTGAGCGGTACCGCGACGGTGGCTGCCGTGGCGGGGGTCGCGACCTTCTCGGACCTCTCGCTCGACGGAAGCGGGCTGGGCTACACTCTGCTGGCCACGGGCGGCGGCTTCACGCCGGCGACGAGCGCGCCGTTCGACATCGCGGCCGGCGTGGCCACGCAGCTCGTGTTTGCGGTGCAGCCCTCGACCAGCGCGGCCGGCGTCGCCATCGCGCCCGCCATCCAGGTGGCGGCCAAGGACGCGCTCGGGAACACGGTGGCGGGCTTCAGCGCCAACGTCACGGTCGCCATCGCCAACGACCCGACCGGCACGGGCGTGCTCTCGGGCACGAACATCGTTGCCGCCACGGCCGGCGTGGCGTCGTTCTCGACCCTGAGCATCAACCGGAGCGCCGCGAGCTACACGCTCTCGGCCATGGCTGCCGGGCTGCCGCCAGCCACAAGCGCGCCGTTCGACATCACGCCGGGCCTGGCGACCACGCTGGTGTTCAGCGTGCCGCCGACGACCGCGACGACCAACGCGAACATCGCGCCCGCCGTGAAAGTCGCGGCGCAGGATGCGCTGGGGAACATCGCCACCGCCTTCAACGGCAACGTCACGGTGAACGTCGGCGCGAACCCCGGCGGCAGCGCGCTGGCCGGGACGCGGACGCTCGCCGCGGTCAACGGGGTGGCGACCTATGCGGCCCTGAGCCTCAACAACACCGGCACGGGCTACACGCTGACCGCCGGCGGCGGTGGGCTCATCGGGGCGACCAGCGCACCGTTCAACATCATCACGTCGGTCGGCACCCAGTTGTTCTTCACGGTGCAGCCGCCGAACAACACTCCGGCGGGCGCGGCGATCGGGCCGTCGCTCGTCGTGACGGCGCGTGACGCCTCGGGCCAGACGGCCTCGAGCTTCACCGGCGACGTGACGGTGGCGATCACCGGCGGCACGGGCGCCGCGGGCGCCGTGCTCTCGGGCACCGCGACCCAGCCCGCGGTGGCCGGCGTGGCCACGTTCACCGATCTGTCCATCGACAAGAGCGCCGTCGGCTACAAGCTGACCGCCACGGCCACCGGCCTGACCTCGGCCACGAGCGCCTTCTTCACCATCATGCCGGGCGCCGCGACCCAGATCGTGTTCACGCTGCCGCCCTCCACGGCCACCGTGGCAACCGCGATCACGCCCAAGGTCGAGGTGACCGCGCGCGACGCCCACGGCAACACCGCCACCGGTTTCACCGACCTCGTCACGGTGGCGATCGGCACCAACCCCTCGAATGGCGTCCTGGCGGGCACCGTCCAGGTGGCCGCGGTGGGCGGCATCGCCTCCTTCTCCACCCTGAGCATCAACCTGGCGGGCACGGGCTACACGCTGACGGCGGCGTCGGGGGCGCTCGCCGGCGCGACCAGTGCCCCGTTCGACGTCACGTCCACGCTGGCTACCCAGCTGACGTTTTCAACCCAGCCCTCGGCCGCCACCGCGGGGGCGGCGATCGCGCCGGCCGTGAAGGTGACGGCGCGCGACGCGTCCGGCGGGGTGGCGACGGGCTTCACCGAAGACGTGACGCTCACCATCACCGCGGGAACCGGAACCGCCGGCTCCACGCTGTCCGGTACCGTGACGCAAGGCGCGGTGCTTGGCGTCGCCACGTTCTCGAACCTGAGCATCGACAACAGCGGCAGCGGGTTCCGGCTCTCGGCCACGGCAGCCGGGGTGTCGGGCACGACCAGCTCCCCGTTCACCATCAACGCCGGAGCGGCCACCCGGGTCACCTACACGGTGCAGCCCGGCACGGCCTCGGCGGCTTCGTTCATCCCGGGTGCGACCGGACCGGCGATCCAGGTCACGGCGCGCGACGCGTTGGGAAACCCGGTGAAGACCTACACGGGGAGCGTGACGGTGGCCCTCTCGGCCAATCCGCCGGGCGGCACGCTCGCGGGCACGAAGACCGTGTCCGCGGTGGCCGGCGTGGCGAGCTTCAACGACCTGACGCTCGACAAGAGCGGCGCCGGGTACCGCCTGGTGGGCTCCGCCGCCGGGCTGGCGCCGGATACGAGCGACGCGTTCAGCATCACCGCGGGAGCGGCGCGACAGCTCCTGTTCACCGTCCAGCCCTCAAACGCCGTCGCCGGCGTCGCGATCGCCCCGGCGATTCGGGTCACGGCGCTCGATTCCCTGGGCAACATCGCGACCGGGTTCGCGGGCAACGTGACCCTGGAGATCGCCACCAACCCTTCGGCTGGCACGCTGTCGGGAATCTTGACAGTGGCGGCGGCCAACGGCCTCGCGGTCTTCACCGGCCTGAGCATCAGCAACGCGGGAGCGGGATATGTGCTGAAGGCGACCGCCACGGGATTGACGGATGGGTTGAGCGCGGCATTCAACATCAACTGACACAGGGGTTTCACTCACACGCCGCCCGGCCGGATCGGCCGGGCGGTTCTGTGTTTCCAACCTGCCGTAGCTGGGCGGCGACACGCGTCGCCTGCAAGCGACAACCCCAATTAGCACCGAAACTTGGCCCCGATACTGAGGAAAACTCGCCACTCTAGACAGCGCCCCGGGAAGGCGTAACTTGGCCCTCCCTGGCCCTTGTTGCCGTGGATTCCTCGGAGGGATTTGGCATGCGCGCACACTTGTCGGCATTTCTTCGGACCCGCGTGGCGCGGGTGGCCGCGTTGGCCGCGACATCGCTCGTCGCCGTGACGTGTCATTCCGAACCGACCGCCGGTTGCACACCGACCATTCTCGTCTTCACCACACAGCCTGGCAGCGTGGGGGCGGGGACCGGGATCTCGGCCACCGTCGAGGCGCGCAACAACTCCGGAGCCGTCCAGACCTGTTTCACCAGCAATGTGACGATCTCGTTCGGCGCCAACCCGGGCGGCGGCACTCTGGGCGGCACGACGTCGCGCGCCGCCGTCGGCGGCATCGCCAGCTTCACCGGGCTCACCGTCACGAAGACGGGCACCAGCTACACCTTGGCCGCCGCGTCCAGCGGCCTCTCGTCGGCGACGAGCGCCAACTTCACCGTCAGCGCCGCACCAGCCACCGCGCTCACGATCACGACGCAGCCGACCAACGCCCAGGCAGGCGGCACGATCGGGCCGGCGATGGTCGTGACAGCGATCGACCAGTACGGCAACACAGCCGCCGGTTTCACCGGCAACGTCACCGTGACCATCACGCCCGGCACCGGCACGGCCGGGGCGCTTCTTTCGGGGACCACCACGGCGACCGCCGCATTGGGCGTCGCCACCTTCGGGACCCTGAAGATCGACAAGACGGGCAACAACTATTCCCTCACCGCTGCTTCCGCCCCTCTCGTCCCCGCGGTCAGCAGCACGTTCAACATCACGCCCGGCCCCACCACGCAGCTGGTGTTCACGACGCCGCTGTCCAATGTGGCGGCCGGCGCGGTGATCGCACCGCCCGTCGTAGTGACGGCGCAGGACGCCCAGGGGAACTCCACGCCCACGTTTGTCGGAGCGGTGACGGTCGCCATCGGGACGAACCCGGCCACCGGCACGCTCACGGGCACGAAGGTCATCAATGCCGCGGCGGGCAGCGCCACGTTCTTGACCTTGAGCATCGACAAGCCGGGCACGGGCTACACGCTGACGGCGACGGGCGCTGGCGTGGCGGGCACCTTTACGAGCGGGGCGTTCAACGTAACCGTCGGTGTGCTGTCGCAGCTGCTCTTCTCGCAGCAACCCACCAACGCGGTGGCGGGTGTGGCGATCGCGCCGGCGATGACGGTCACGGCGCAGGACGCGGTCGGCAACACGGTCACGACCTTCAACGGCAGCGTGACCCTGGCGATCAGCACCAATCCGGCGGGCGGCACGCTGTTCGGCACGGCGGCGGCGACGGCGTCCTCTGGTGTCGCCACTTTTACGGGACTGAGCATCGACAAGGCCAGCGCGGGCTACGTGCTCACGGCCACGGCCGGCGCGGTGAGCAAACAGAGCACGCCGTTCACGATCTCCCCCGCCGCGCCGACGCAGCTCGTGTTCACGACCCAGCCGGTGCAAACGGCCGCGGGCGCCACGATTCCCACCACGGTGGTGACGGCGGAAGATCAGTTCAATAACGTGGCCACCGGGTTCACGAACCCGGTCACGGTGGCGATCTCGAGCGGCACCGGCAAGGCGGGTGCCACGCTGTCGGGGACCAAGACGGTGAGCGCCGCTTCCGGTGTCGCCGCCTTCGCGACGCTGAGCATCGACAGCGTCGGC
>CAZRGT010000023.1:0-62073 GCA_964599725.1 uncultured Gemmatimonadaceae bacterium
AATCATCATCGTCACGCACAACATGCAACAGGCGTCCCGGGTCTCCGAGTTCACGGGGTTCTTCTATCTCGGCCGCCTGGTCGAATTCGGCGAAACCGCGCAGATCTTCACGCGGCCCGGTGACGAGCGCACCGAGGCCTACATCACAGGACGGTTCGGATGACCCCCCAGCTGGCCCATCGCCACTTCCACGACGAGCTCTCCGAGCTCAAGTCCACGCTGCTCGCCATGTCGGCCGAGGCGCAAACGGCGCTCGCGGCTGCGGTCGAAGCCCTGCTGCAGCGTGACGCGGCCAAAGCGAGTCAGGTCATCAGCGGCGATCACAAGATC
This sequence comes from uncultured Gemmatimonadaceae bacterium, assembly GCA_964599725.1. Taxonomy (GTDB): domain Bacteria; phylum Gemmatimonadota; class Gemmatimonadetes; order Gemmatimonadales; family GWC2-71-9; genus DASTHG01. The sequence continues at coordinate 331 of CAZRGT010000023.1, forward strand.
GACGCGCTCGAGGTCGAGATCGAAGATCTGGTGGTCAAGCTCGTGGCCACGCAGCAGCCGATGGCGAAGGATCTCCGGCTGTTGATGGCGGCGCTGAAGATCTCCAACGACTTGGAGCGAGTCGGCGACCACGCGGTGAACATCGCCCAATCCGCGGAACGGCTGCTGCAGGCGCCGCCGATCCTGCCCGAGCCCGAGATCGTCGAGATGGCCCGCATGGCCCGGCGCATGCTGTCGGACGCCCTGGATGCCTTCGTGCGGGGCGATGCCCAAGCCGGTCGCGGCGTGTGCCAGCGCGACGATCAGGTGGATGGACTCCATGACTCCGTGTTCCGGATTCTCCTGACACACATGATGGAGACACCGCACATCATCAGTGCGGCGATGGAGCTGTTCCTCGTGAGCCGCAACCTCGAGCGCGTCGCCGATCTCGCAACCAACATCGCCGAAGACGTCGTGTTCCTGGTCGAAGGGAAGAGTATCAAGCACCACCTGGAGGATGGAGAAACGCGGGGGAAGACGGTGTGAGCCGGGGCTAGTGGTAGCCGTACCCTCCCGGCAGTACGACGCGTCGTTCCAGATACTCCCGCTTCGCAAACAGCTTGATCAGCACCAGACCGGCCACGAACCCGCCGATGTGGGCGAAGAACGCCGTTCCGCCACGTTGTTGAGCCCCCAGCGCCGGCAAGCCCCCCAGCACCTGCAGCAGAATCCAATAGCCGAGCATGGCATAGGCCGGGATGGCGATGGTGGTCATGTAGAAGCCAAGTGGCACCAGCGCGTGGACCCGGACTTTGGGGTACAGGAGCAGATAGGCGCCCAGCACCCCGCTGATCGCTCCGGAAGCCCCGACCATGGGTACGGCGGAGTTCGGCGACACCGCCATCTGGGTGGCCGCGGCGGCCACCCCGCATCCCAGGTAGAACACGACGAACCGGATGTGACCCATGGCGTCCTCGATATTGTTGCCGAACACCCAGAAGAACACCATGTTGCCGATCAGGTGCATCCACCCGCCGTGAAGAAACATCGAGGTCAGCACGGTCCAATACTGCGGCCCAGCATCCACGGCGCAGAACAGATCCGGACCCAACGCGATGCCGGCCCCAGGGGGCGCCCGCTGCAGCACTTCCGCCGGGATCAGGCCATAATTGCAGACGGCCGTGGCCACGGAGCGCTCGGCCCCTAGGCCCTCGAACAGCACCCATACGACTACGTTGAGGGCGATGATGCCGATCGTCACGATCGGGGGCAGAACGGTTGGATTCTCATCACGATACGGAATCACGGGGCTAATCCTATGTGGGGCATGGGGGTTGCGCAAACTGCCGTTTTGACACCTTTTCCAGGCACGCTGGTTGCTCTTGCGACCGCTGGCGTAGCGTGCGCATCACCCTCACCTGAAGGAGCACGGCATCATGGCCGAGAAGATCATCGGGATCGACCTGGGAACGACAAACTCCGTCGTGGCGGTGATGGAGGGGGGCGATCCCGTCGTGATCCCCAATGCCGAAGGTGGTCGCACTACCCCCTCGGTGGTGGCGTTCACCAAGGACGGTGAGCGGCTGGTCGGTCAGGTCGCCAAACGGCAGGCGGTGACCAATCCGCAGAACACGATCTTCTCGATCAAACGGTTCATGGGCCGGCGCATCAGCGAGGTCAGCGAGGAGATCAAGCGGGTTCCCTACAAGACCGCGGCGGGGACGAACGAACTCGCTTCGGTGGAGATCCAGGCGAAGCGCTACACACCGCCAGAGATCTCAGCGATGATCCTTCAGAAGATGCGGCAAACCGCCGAGGACTATCTGGGTCACAAGGTCGAAAAGGCGGTCATCACGGTCCCCGCCTACTTCAACGACTCGCAGCGGCAGGCGACGAAGGACGCCGGCAAGATCGCCGGTCTCGACGTGGTCCGGATCATCAACGAGCCGACCGCGTCGGCCCTCGCCTACGGGCTCGACAGAAAGAAAGAAGAGAAGGTGGCCGTGTACGATCTCGGCGGCGGGACCTACGACATTTCGGTCCTGGAGCTGGCCGAGGGCGTGTTCGAAGTGAAGAGCACCAACGGCGATACCCATCTGGGTGGTGACGACTTCGACGCTCGCATCATCCAGTGGCTGGTGGACGAGTTCAAGCGCGATCAGGGCATCGACCTGTCCAAGGATCCAATGGCGTTGCAGCGCCTGAAGGAAGCCGCGGAAAAGGCGAAAATGGAGCTATCGACGGTGATGCAGACCGAGCTGAACCTGCCGTTCATCACGGCGGACCAGGCGGGGCCGAAGCATCTCAACCTGACGCTCACGCGCGCCAAGCTCGAGCAGCTGGTGGACGATCTGGTGCAGCGGACGCTCCCGCCCATGAAGCAGGCCCTGAAGGACGCGGGACTGGAGCCCGGGCAGATCGACGAGGTGATCCTGGTCGGCGGCCAGACACGCATGCCGAAGGTGCAGGACATCGTCAAGAGCTTCTTCGGGAAGGAGCCGCACAAGGGCGTGAACCCCGACGAGGTCGTGGCGATCGGCGCCGCGATCCAGGGCGGCGTGCTGGCGGGCGAGGTCAAAGACGTGCTGCTCCTCGACGTCACGCCGCTGTCACTGGGTATCGAGACGCTCGGTGGCGTGACCACGGTGCTCATCCAGCGGAATACGACGATCCCGACCAAGAAATCCGAGATCTTTTCGACCGCCGAGGACTCGCAGACCACGGTCGAAATCCACGTGCTGCAGGGCGAGCGGCAGATGGCGATGGACAACCGGACCATCGGCAAGTTTCAGCTGACCGGCATGCCGCCGGCCCCGCGGGGCGTGCCGCAGGTCGAAGTCACCTTCGACATCGACGCCAACGGCATCCTGCACGTTTCGGCTCGCGACAAGGCGACCGGCAAGGAGCAGAAGATCCGGATCGAGGCCTCTTCGGGGCTGGGCGATAAAGACATCGACAAGATGGTCAAGGAAGCGGAATCCCACGCGTCCGAAGACAAGAAGCGGCACGAAGAAATCGAGCGCCGCAACCGCCTTGACAAGATGGTGTATGACGTGGAGAAGGAATCCAAGGACTGGGTGGACCGCGTCGACGCGGCCCTCAAGACGCGCCTCGACGCCGCGATGGAGGGAGCCAAGCAGGCGCTGCGCAGCGGCAACCCCGAGGACATCGGCCGGGCTCTGGACGAGTTGCAGCAAGCCTCTTCGGCCGCGGGGGCATCGCTGTACGCGGCGACGGGCGGCGCCGAGGCCGGGACGGGAGCCCCGGGCGACGCCGGCGCAGCCGCCGCGGCCGCCGCGGCCGAGACGAGTACCCCCAGGCAGGAAAATGTGGTCGACGCCGACTATGAGATCGTCGACGACGACAAGAAGAAGTCATAACAACTCACCCGGGACTGACGATGTCGGTACGTACGAGAGACTGGTTGAAATTCATCGGGTTGGTCGGGTTGGCGTTCGTCCTCGGGCTGGCGTTCGCCTCCGCGCTCGACTTGCCCAAGAAGACGGCCGCCGAGCCGGCGACGCTGTTGCAGGGAGCGACCCAGCGCCCCGTCGTGTCCGCCGCCCAACCCGTCGCCGATCTCGGCGACGCGTTCGTCGCCGTGGCGGAGCGAGTGAAGCCGGCGGTCGTGTTCATTACCTCGGAGATCCGGCAGCGCACCGATGCCCGCCGCCTGCCGCCCGGGTTCGAGGACTTCTTCCCGCAGTTCAAGAATCGCCCGCAGATCCAGCAAGGGTCGGGCTCCGGGTTCATCGTGTCGCCGGACGGCTACATCCTCACCAACAACCACGTCGTGGCGGGCGCCACGAAGGTGACGGTGAGGCTGCTGGACAACCGCGAGTTCGACGCCCACGTGGTGGGCACCGATCCGCAGACCGATATCGCGGTCATCAAGATCGACGCCCAGAGTCTGCCTGTCGTGGCCTTCGGCAACTCGGATTCGACCCGCATCGGCGAATGGGTGCTCGCGATCGGCAACCCGCTTGGTTCGGACTTCACCTTTACCGTGACAGCGGGGATCGTGAGCGCCAAGGGCCGGGGGCTCAACGGTCTCCAGGAGTCCCGCTACGCCATCCAGGACTTCATTCAGACCGACGCGGCGATCAACCCCGGAAACTCCGGCGGGCCCCTCGTGAACGTCCACGGCGAAGTCATCGGCATCAACTCGGCGATCGCGAGCGAGACGGGCTTCTATTCCGGATACGGCTTTGCCATTCCGATCAACCTGGCGCGCACCGTGATGCCGCAGCTGGTGGCCAGCGGCCACGTGCAGCGGGCGGTGATGGGCGTCAGCATCGGCCGCGTCAGCCCGGAAGACGCGGCGGACGTGGGCCTGCGGGAGATCCGCGGCGTGCTGGTCGAGGGCTTCGCGGGCGAGGCATCGCCGGCCAAACGCGCCGGCATAGAGCTGGGCGACGTCATCATCGAGCTGGATGGGCAGCCGGTGAACTACGTGGCCCAATTGCAGCAGCGCGTCGGCTTCAAGAAGCCGGGTGAGACCGTCCAGGTGACGGTGCTGCGCAAGGGCGGCGTCCGGAAGACCATCAGCGTGCGGTTGGCCGCGCAACCGACCCCGGACGCCGATCAGGTCGCGGTCACCAACGACCCGAAAGACAACGCGGACGCAGCGTCGGCGACCACGAACAAGCTGGGCATCGCGGTCGAGTCGCTCTCCTCCGACGACGCCTCCCGCGATCCCAAGCTGGAGCGCGCGGTCGCGAGCACGGGCGGCGCCCTCATCGTGACCGACGTTTCGCCCGACGGGCCAGCGTACCGGAAGTTGTCCGCTGCCCAGGGTAGTCCGGACCTCATCGTTCAGGTCAACGGCAAGGCGACGCGCACGCGCGCGGACCTCCGCGCCGCCCTCGAGAACATCCGCACGGGCGACATCGTCACGCTGCAGGTGCTGCGTCGCACCGCGGATGGCTGGGATACCGGGATCGTCCGCATCCGGGCTCGCTGAGGCACGCCTCAGGGTGAGCAGGCAGCGCGGCGCCGGGAATCCCCGGCGCCGCGTCGTTTCATCCCGCTTCGGGCTACCGGCGCACCAGCATCGCGACTCCCGCGGCCGCCATCCACACGATGACGGTGCCTGGCGCGTAGAACAGCCAGACCGAGGTTTCCAAGACGGCCAGGGGCACGACCATGCAGATCGCCCCGGCCAGGAAGGCCCACCAGGCGAGCCAGCGCGGCGCCACACGACCGTTCCAGGTCGCCCAGCCCAGCAGATAGAACGCCAGCCCCAAGGCGAATGTCGCGAGCCGCTCCGCGGCGAGACCCATCGGATGCATCATGTCGTAGAGGAACACGGCGTGCGTAGCCGCGATGCCGGGCTCCGCGCTGGCGTAGGTGCGCGCGAGATGCCAGCCCGCCGCCGCCATGAACAGGATGTTGATCATCAGCGCGGCGAAGCCGAACGTCGCCACGATGACCCCGGCGCGGGCGGGGCCGGCCCCGGGCGTGTCCTGGTGGCGCAGGGACAGGCCGGCCAGCCCGGTGAGCATCAACGGCAGCGCGAAGAGCAACGACCAGTGGATCGTGCGCCAGGCCGGCAGGCTGGCGATCAGCGCGAGCTGCGTCGCGCCGTCGCCTCGGAGCACGGGATGCAGCAGGCCGGCGACGCCGAACAACAGCGCGCCGAGCAGCAGACACAACGCGTAGAACGGCGAGCGACGCACGGTGGTCATCGGGCCATCTCCCCGGAGTGACGAGGGAGAGTAATCTAGCCCGGCGCGCGGCATGGCGTTTAGCCGCCGGGAGGCAGTCCGTAGACTTCCCGCGGCACCTGCCGCTCGACATCGCCCCGCGCTTCCCGCACCGACCAGCGGAACCACACGATCGTCATCGCCAGCCAGAACACCAGCCCGCCCGGCACCCACATCATCAAGCCCCCGATCTGCTGATCGGCCATCGAGCTGAGATCCCATACTCGCGGCGCCGCCGCGTAAAACGGGTACAACGGCGCGTCGGCAAGCGTGATCATCGCACCGACGACCGACATCGGAATCCCGAGCAGGAAGAGATACAGGAGCTGCGCGGGATACGACGCGCGCGGCAGCTCCGGCACCGGCGACAGGACCGGCCACCACATCACGACGGACGTCACGAGGAAAACCAGGTGCTGCGCGATATGCAGGCCATGATGGCGCATCGCCGCCTCGTAGAAGGGCGGCAGATGCCACAGCACGATGGGAATCGTGAAGATCGCTGCCGCCATCACCGGACGAACCAGCCGAGCGCCCAGCGTTCGGAGCCACCGCGGTCCCAGCACGCGCCGCACCAGGTCCGCAGGCAAGCCGTACAGGAACAGCGGCGGGAACAACAACGTCAGAATCAGGTGCTGCACCATGTGGGCGCTGAACAGGTACTCGTCCGACAGTTCATGCAGCGGGCCGTTCAAGGCCCCGAGCAGCACGCCCAGCGAGCCCGCAAATGCCGCCACGCGGCGACGCGACGCGCGCAGCCCACCCAGAAACACGTAGAGCCCGCCCAACAGGACGAGCCCGATGACCACGCTCGGATGGAAGCTCCACTGTCGCCAGTCGTCCGGCAGGACGATCACGTCAATGTCCGAGGGTCAGCACCCCGTAGAGGAACAGGAGCCCGAGCATCACAGCCGAAGCGAGCAGGAGAGGTCCCCCGAACATCAGCGTGAAGAACCGGCTGTCCATCTTGAGGTGCATGTAGAACATCACGACGATGGCGAACTTCACCGCCGACAGGACGAGGAGAATGGGAGCGAGAAACGGACGGAACGCCGGCACGTAGAAGACGCCGACCTCGATCACCGTGAGCACCGTCAAGATCGCCGCGACCCGGACGTAGGTTCCGGCCGTGGGATGCGCGGGCTCGACCGCCTTCGTCTCCTCCATCGGCTGACCTCCGCTCACTTGTGCAGCAGGTACACGAGCGTGAAGATGGCGATCCACACCACGTCCACGAAGTGCCAATACAGACCGGCGATTTCCACCGTCATCGCGTGCTGGGGACCGAGCTTCCCCCGCATCGCCCGGTACCAGAGCGTCAACATCCACAGGACGCCCACCGCCACATGCGCACCGTGCGCGCCGGTGAGCACGAAGAACGTGGCCCCGAACAGGTTCGTCTGCAGCGTGAGTCCTTCGCGGACGAACGAGCTGAACTCGTACACCTGGAAGCCGAGGAAAATCGCCCCGCCGATGGCCACGCCCAGCAGCCAGACCTTGGCCCACTTCATGTCGCCGCGCTGGACGGCGGCGAGCGCCAGCACCATCCACAAGCTCGACATCAGCAGGTCGAAGGTGCTGATCGAGGTCACCGGAATGTTGAGGATCTCGCCCGGCGTGGGCCCGGAGACGTTGCGTCCCTGGTAGATCAGGTAGGTCGAGATCAGCGTGCCGAACAGCAAGCACTCAGAACCGATGAAGGCCCAGAATGCCATCTTCCGGCTGTCCAGCCCCATGCTGGTGTACTGCGCGGTCGCGCCGTGACTCATCTCAGACCTCGAAGGGCTCGTAGGCCCACCGGTAGATGCCGTAGAGCAGGATCGCCGCGCCGACGAACACGATCCAGACCGTGTGCGTGAGCGGTGCGAGCGCCATGACGGGCAGCCCCGCGGCGGCCACGAGCGGCCACCACGACCCCGCCGGGACATGGATCGGTTCGCCCTCAGCACCCTCCGGGATCGCCTTGAGCTGCGTCTGGCTCCAACGCGGGAGGCGGCTCACGACAGTCGGGATTACGTCGAAGTTGTGCGGTGGAGGGGGCGACGAGATGCTCCACTCGAGCGTCGCACCGCCCCAGGGATCGTTCCCCGCGAGCGCGCCCCGACGTCGCGTGCGCCACAGGTTGTACATAAACACGAGCATCCCCAGACCGATGATGCCCGCTCCGATCGACGACCACAGGTTCATGCGATCGAGCCCCAGGTCGGAGGGGTACGTGTAGATACGCCGCGCCATGCCGAGCAGCCCGATCAGGTGCATCGGGAAAAAGGTCAGGTTCATGCCGATGAACGTGAGCCAGAAATGGAGGATCCCCAGGGGCTCCGACAGCAGACGCCCGGTCATCTTGGGCCACCAGTAGTAAATGCCCGCGAACAACCCCATGATCGTCCCGCCGAACAGCACGTAGTGGAGGTGGGCCACCACGTAATAGGTGTCCGTCTGCTGCAGATCGGCCGGCGGCGACGCGTGGGTGATACCGGACAGGCCACCGATCGTGAACAGGGCGATGAAGCCCAGCGCAAAACACATCGCCGTCGTCAGCCGGATCTGCCCGCCCCACAGCGTGGCCAGCCAGTTGAAGATCTTCACTCCGGTGGGAATCGCGATCAGCATCGTGGTCAGCGCGAACACCGAGTCGGCGATGGGGCCGAGCCCCACGGAGAACATGTGGTGACTCCACACGCCCCACCCCATGAACCCGATCAGCACACCGGAGTAGACGATCACCGTGTAGCCGAACAGCGGCTTGCGCGAGAAGGTAGGCAGCACCTCCGACACGATGCCCATCGCGGGTAGAATCAGGATGTACACCTCGGGGTGGCCGAACAGCCAGAACAGGTGCTGCCACAGCACCGGGTCCCCGCCCCCCGAGGGGAGGTAGAAGTGCGTGTTGAACACGCGGTCGAACATCAGGAACACCAGCGCCACGGTGATGACCGGGAACGCGGTGATGATCAGAAACGACGTCACCAGGGTCATCCAGGTGAACACCGGGAGCCGCATCAGCTTCATCCCCGGCGCGCGCAGGTTCAGGATCGTGACAATGAAGTTGAATCCCGCGGCCATCGAGGCGATCCCGAGGATCTGCAGCCCGAGCAGCCAGAAGTCGATGTTCGGTCCGGGCGAGAACTGCCTCTCGGTGAGCGTGGCGTAGCCGAACCACCCGCCGTCGGGCGCCGGGTGACCGGGCAGGAACCAGCTGGCGTTCATGAACAGGCCGCCCAACAGGAATACCCAGTAGCTGAAGGCGTTGAGCCGCGGGAAGGCGACGTCGCGCGCCCCGATCTGCAGCGGTACGATGTAGTTGAAGAACGCGGCCCCGAGCGGCATGAGCGCCAGAAAGACCATGGTGGTGCCGTGCATCGTGAACAGCTGGTTGTAGGTATCCGCGCTCACCAAGTGGCTGTCGGGCCGCGCCAACTGGGCGCGGATCATCAGCGCCTCGATTCCGCCGATCAAGAGGAAGGCGAAGGCGGTCCAGAAATACAGCAGCCCGATCCGCTTGTGATCGGTGGTGGTGAGCCAGCTCTTCAGCCCTTTGGCTTCGCTCATTTGAGGCTCAAGAGGTAGGCGACCAGCGCCGTGATGTCCGGGGGGCTCGCGTGCATATTGGGCATCATCGAGCCGGGCTTCATGGCGGGCGGATCCGCGATCCAGTCATGCAACTGCTGCGCGGTGTTCATCATGGTGCCGGCGGCGATGGTGGTGCGGCCGCCGACGTGGGTGAGGTCGGGGCCGGTGATCCCGGTCGCGAACCCCGTCACGGTGTGGCATCCGATGCAGCCGTAGCGCTGGAACGCCTGCCGCCCGGTCTCCTCCACGCTGCCCTTGGCCGGCGCGGGCGGCGTGGCGCGCTGGGCGGCGACCCACGCCTCAAACGCCGAATCGGACTCGACGAACGTGCGCAGTCGCATGTTCGCATGCGAAACACCGCAGTATTCGACGCACTGGCCCGGGTACATCCCCACCGAATCCGGGGAGAACGCGAGCTTCGTGTGCTGGTTGGGGATGGCATCCCGCTTGCCCCCGAGCCGGGGGGTCCACCAGCTGTGGATCACGTCGGCCGACGTGATGTCGACCGCCACGGGTCGACCCAGCGGCAGGTGCAGCTCGTTGGCGGTCACGATCCCCAGGTCGGGGTAGCGATACTCCCACCACCATTGATGCCCGATGACCTCAACGCGGAGGGCACCGGCCGGCGCGGCGCCGGCCGTCTTGAAGATCGTCCGCACGGTAGGGACCGCTATGAACACCAGAATCAGCGCCGGGGCCATGGTCCAGGTGATCTCGAGCAGCGTGTTGCCGTGGCGCTGCACCGGCCTGGGCGCTCCCTCGCGCTGCCGGAACCGCAGCACCGAAAACAGCAGCAGCCCTTCAACTACGACGAACACGCCGACCGCCCACCAGAAGATTCCGGTGAACAGCTTGTCGATGTCGTGTCCGAAATCCGACACCGGCGCCAAGGTCGATTGCGGGAATGGCCCCCCGCAGGCGGCGAGGAGTCCCAGGCTGAGGGCAGCGAACGAGGTGTAGTGTCGTCGAAAAGGCGGCACGGCGTCGAGCGTCCCCCGAGATGTCGGTCAGAAAGGCCCCAGAAACTACAATGCGATCCCAGGCGGGGCAATTCGCAAGCCTCCAGGACTGCAGCCCTTGGCGTCCGTGACCGACGATGAAAGACAATGACTTGACTCGCGGCGCTGGAAGATTGTCCGGCGCCTGACGGCCATCTCCTACCTTCTCGCGTGGGTCAACGAAACAACTCGCCGCATTGGCGCGGCTCCACTCTGGGAGGACGATATGAGCAAGCGTGCATGGTACCTGATTGGGATGGTGTTGCTCGCCGGAGCCTGCAGCCCCGTGTTGGAGCCGAAGGCCGAAGCCTTCGTACCGAGCAACGCCGAGGTCGGGCAGCCCGCCCCGGCGAGTCGCGCCCTCGGCGGCCCGAAGCACACGAGCTCGAGATGGGCCAGGTGCGACGCTTCGGTCACGGGTGCAAGAATACGGGCGGCGACCGGGTGCGGCTAGCCGCCGGCCCCGTTTCTTCCCGCCCGCACCACAGACCCTCCTGCCCTGACTAGAACTCGAGGTCGTGCAGGTAGTCGTAGCTCGCCCGGATGCTCGCCAGCGGGTCGGCCGGCTGGTCATGCTCCACGAAATAGTGCCGAATGCCGGCCTCGCGCGACCGGGCGAAGATCCGTTTCCAATCAATGCTGCCCTTGCCGACGTCGACCATGACGCGATCGGCGCTCGCGTCGGGGCTGGGCTTGGCCATCATGTCCTTCACATGCACCAGGGGAAAACGGCCGGGATAGCGCGCGAAATAGGCGAGCGGATCGGCACTCGCGAAGGTGGTCCAGAAGAGATCCATCTCCAGCTGGACAAGGCCCGGATCGGCGCCCTCGAGCAGGACGTCATAGGGCACCCGACCGCCGATTGGGACGAACTCGAAATCGTGATTGTGATAAGCGAACTGCAGGCCCGCGGCCTTGGCCTGAGCAGCCGCCCGGTTGAATTGCTCTGCGATGCGGCGCCAGTCGTCGAGCGTGCGCCGCCGCTCCTCGGGAAGCCAGGCGACAATGACGTATTGGTGACCCATGAGCCGCATGGTCTCGAGCGACGCCTCCCAACCCGCCCCGATCGAGTCGGGACCCACGTGCGTCGCCGGCGCGGTGAGCCCGGCCCGCTCCAGCGCCGCCCGGACCTGTTGCGGCGTGTGATCGAAGTACCCGGCGAACTCCACCTCGCGGTATCCGATCGCGCCCACGCGCGCCAGCGTGCCTTCGAAGTCCTGTTTCATCAGATCGCGGACGCTATACAGCTGCACGCCGATTCGGTCGAGGGTCGAGCGGGGAGCGGAGAGCGCGGAGCGGTCGAAGACGGCGCTTGGCGCCGCTACGGTAGCCGCCAACGCACCGAGAAAGCTCCTGCGATCCATCCCCAACCGCTCCCCGCTCCCCGCTCTCTTGGTCATATCTCTCTCCGTCGCATGAGGTTCACCGCGTAGTCGCAGGCCCGAGCGGTCAGCGCCATATAGGTGATCGATGGGTTCTGGTTCGTCGAGGACGGCATACAGGCGCCATCGGTGACGAACAGGTTGGGGATGTCGTGCGCCTGGTTGTGCGCGTTCAGCACCGAGGTCTTCGGATCCCGCTCCATGCGGGCCGTGCCCATCTCATGGATCGCCTTCCGTCGTCCAGCGCCGTGAGCAACGACGCCTGTTGCGCCGGCGTCCCGCCCAGGAAGTCCTGGCCGAACGCCGCGCGGGCCCGCTGGTCGATCATCGCCAGGCCCGCCGGGCATGCAGCGCGCGACCCAGCCCCGTCAGGTCGTCGGGAATGACGGCAGCGGCGGCCGAGCCGGAGAGCAGGCGGAGCGCGGCGCGGCGGTCCATCAGCGCATCATCGGCTGGGGCGTTTCGGTGATCGCGGATTTCGCGTCCGAGCCGCGGCCGGTCAGCGCCATCACCATACCATCCTTGGAGAGCACTTTGACCATGGCGAACACGCCCGCGCCGGGCTGCAGCCAGGCTTCGCCCCCATCGGAGTCCTTGATGTGCAGCGCGCGGAACGATCCGGCCGGCACCGTCACCGACTCGACCCCCATGAGCTGAACGCCCCCTTTGTTGCACTGCTGCTCCAGGTACTGACTCACGCCCCCCGTGAACGCCCGGCTCATCATGGCGACCATCATGTCGGGCGCCCGCATGGCCGCCTCATTGTTGTTCTTCATGATGAGGCCGCGGACCGCGACCCGCGGTGAGGCGATTCCGGCCACCAGGATCTGCATGATGGTGTGGTTGGGCTTCTTGTTCGGCGCGGCCGTCGTCTGCATCTCGTACCAGTGATAGGTCGAGTCGCCGAACCGTTCCGACCCGACGATCGCCATGCGCATGGTGGACCCATCGGCGCGCCCACCCGTGAACTGGTAGGCCGCCCATGCCCCGACACGCACCGGCACGGTCCCGTTGCAGAAACTCTGGAAATCCTGGGCTGCCATTGGGGTGGCGGCGAGGAGCGCGAGCGGCAACAGGGTGAGACGAGGCATCAGTCACTCCGGATCTGAAGGTGCGGGTGTCGGAGCCGATGAGGAAAAGACGGCCCTTGGGAACCCTCGTCAATACCCCACAAGTCTCGGGCTCGGTTGACAAGATCCCACTGATGTGATACTGTCGTATCAATGCAGGATACAATAGTATCTCCCGAGATTCGGCGTTGGCTGCTCCTGATGTACCAGTTGCCGCCCAAACCCGACTACCTCCGGGTCAAGCTGCGTCGCCGGCTGCAGCGCATCGGCGCCGTGCCGCTCAAACGGACGGTGTACGCTCTGCCCCCGGACGAGCAAACCCGGGAAGACTTCGAGTGGCTGGCGCGGGAGATCGCCGCGGACGGAGGCGAGGCGACACTGGCCGAAGGGACGTTTCTCGATGCTGAGACGGACCTCCGGTTGGTGGCGGCGTTCCAGGCGGCCCGGGCCAACGAATTCGCAGAGATCGTGGCTGCGTCGCGTCACGAGCGTGTGGACCTCGATCGCCTGAAACGGCGCCTGGCGGATGCCGTGGCGCTCGACCACTTCGGTGCCCCCGGGCGTCCCGATGCGGAGGCGGCACTCGATGCTCTTGCAGAGCGACTCGTTTCCCCCGGCGGCGGTTCGGCGAACGCCGCAGGCGAGACTCCTCGCGGCCGGACCTGGGTCACTCGCACCGGCATCTACGTCGACCGAATCGCGTCTGCCTGGTTGATCCGCCGCTTCATCGATCCTGAAGCCCGATTCCGTTTCGTGTCACCCAAGGGCTATCGACCCGACTCGGGCGAGCTGCGCTTCGACATGTTCGAAGGGGAGTTCACCCACGAAGGCGATCAGTGCACCTTCGAGACACTATGCCGACACTTCAAGCTCAAGAACCTGGCGCTCGCAGCGATCGGGGAGATCGTGCACGACATCGACTGCAAAGACGACAAGTTCGGGCGCCCGGAGACCCCTGGGCTGCGCCTGGTGTTGGACGGCCTCGCCCGGTCCCAGGGTGACGACGAAAGTCGCCTGGCGCGCGGCGCCGCCATGCTCGACGACCTGTACGAACAACTCGGCAAGGGACGCAAATGAACGCGCAGACTCCATTGTGGTCGTTTCCAGATCGTGTGGCCGCTTGGTTGAGTGTTCCACGCCGGGAGCGATCCCAACCGCTTCCCGGCCCGCTCGGGCTGCCGGCCTACGCCCGACTAGCCCGCACCTGGGCGCCCATCGAGCCACTCCCCTCACGGCTGCACCTGTTGGTCACTCAGCTCGCCGCCATGCGCAGCGGATGCCAATACTGCGTCCAGCACGCCCGTCACACGGCGCTCAAGGCCGGTCTTCGACCGGAGGTGCTCGACGGCGTGGCACGGTACACGAGCGCCAGCCACTTTTCCGATGCGGAGCATGCGGCGCTCGCGCTCGCGGATGCGGTGACGGGGTTCGCCGAGGACGAAGGCGGCTTCCCCCTGGAGATTCTCGTGCGCGCCCGCTGTCATTTCCAAGAAGGACAGATCGTCGCGTTGGTGGCCGCCGCCGCTGCCGAGCACTGCTTCGATCCCGGGAGCGGCCGGCTGGGCCGGGATGCGCGACTGGCGCGGGGCATGGATACCCCGGAGATTTAGCGCGGGTCGAGGAGGGCTCGATCCACTCGTCGGAGGTGACTCTGTCCCGCATTTCCGGTCGGCTCGCCCGCCAGACGCTGGCGGACATCGGCACTGAGGCGATCCGCATCCTGCTCATCGAAGACAACCCGCGCCACGCCCAGCTGATGCAGGAGGTGATGGGCGAGGTGACCCCGGCGGCGTCGGGTCAGCAACCCTACGACCTGACGCACGTCACCGAGCTAGCGGAAGGCCTGGAACGCCTCAGCACGAAGGAATTCGACGTCGTCCTGCTCGACCTCTCGCTCCCGGAAGCGCGCGGCCTCGACGCCCTGATGCGTATTCGCGAGCGGCACGAGGACGTGCCCGTGATCGCCCTGATGGCGCGCGGCGAGGACGACCTGGCCGCCCAGGCGCTGCAAGCCGGAGCGCAGGACTTCCTGCAGAAAGGGAAGATCGACGGCGAGCTTCTGGCGCGGGCGATCCGCTCGGCGGTCCAGATCTCGAATCTGCAGTCCGCGCTGCGCAGCCTCTCCTTCATCGACGGGCTGACGGGACTCTACAACCGGCGTGGGTTTGTGACGCTCGGCGAGCCATACATCAAGCGGGCACAACGCCAGAAGGGGCAGTTCCTGATCGTGTCGGCGGACGTGTCAGGCCTGAAGCAGATCAACACGGAGTCGAGCTACGACGAGGGCGATGCCGTGCTGCGCGCGGTGGCGGAAATCCTCAAGAAGAGTTTCCGCGACTCCGATCTGCTGGCGCGGCTGGATGGCGGGAACTTCGCCGTCATGGCCGTGGACGCGAACTCCGACAAGGCGCCGATCATCGCGACGCGGATCCAGTACAACGTCCAGGAGTGGAATAACCGCACCATCCGCAAGTACGAGTTGAAGGTCAACCTCGGCTTCACCGAATTCGATCCGGGCGGGGCGATCGAAGACCTCATGGCGCGCGCCGCCGAGGCGCGACGCAGCCGGCGGCGCCGCTCCAATCCCGGTCGCAAGCGGACCGGCGAATGACGGCCGGGCCGCCGGTCGCCGCCATCGCCCAGCGGTTCAAGGTCGTGATGCAGCAGAAGCACTGAACGAAGCCACCGTGCTGCACCGGGGCACCTGGAGGGGGCATGGGGCCCTGGGCATATTGAGGTCATGAATCGAACGATGATGTCGTTGCTGCTCGGCATCTTGCTGGCGTGCGGCGAGAAGCCCCGGCAGCGGGCGGTGCAGGAGTCATCAGACACCGCCCTCGCCCCCATGGAATCGGTGACCACCGCCTCACCATCCACGACGGCCGTGTTGGTTTCCGTCCCGTTGCCCTTCCCGGCGGATCGGGACACCGCCCCGCTCGCGCACGCACTCGGCACCGCAGCGTCCGTCGTGCCGACGTGCGGATCGAGGGTGCCCCGGATCACGGCCGAGTCCATCGGGCCCTTCCATCCCGGCATGCCGCTGGCCGAGCTGGTTCGGCGCTGCCCGCGCCTGTTCTATGGGTGGGTGATGATCTCGGACGGGTATCCCGTGCCGATGGTGGCGGCCCGCCTGGGGGGAGTGACGATCACGGCGTTCGCCAGCGATTCCCTCCCCACGGCGACGCTCGGCCAGGTGGAGGTCCGAAGTCCCGGCCCAACGACCAAAGCGGGCTTCGGCCTCGGATCGACGTTAGGGCAGATGGAGCGGGTGTATGGCGCGGCGCAGGCGTCGGAGTCGGATTGCGTGCTGCGGATCTGGTTCGATTCTCGTCCCGGAATTGCGTTTTATATGGACTACCCGAAGCGTCAGCGCCGCGAGTGCGGGGCCTTGAGCGCCGAGCCGCTATCGCCCGATCTCACGGTGAAGGGCGTGGTGCTGACGCCAAAGTGATCATCGATGGATGTCGGAGGTCCCACCGCGCGTAACGACGCGCCACCGCCGGCGGGGACCGGGCGGCGGCGGCTCGCCGCCGCCGTCAGCGATGCGGCGCCGGTAATAGCCCCGCACCACAAGCACGCCGATCGTCGCGAACACGGCCACCGGCACGACCGCGATCAGGACGGAGCTCCAGAAATAGACGACGTCCATGTCATCCGTATGCATGAGCGCCAGCGTCGCGAGCGTCATCGGCCGAGGAAGCGTTTCAGGTTCCGCAGGTAGTACGCGAGCGCCAGTGCCAGGATGGCAAAGACGATCGTGAGTGCCATCATTCCGGAGCTCTTCGACCCCAGGTACTGCCCCAGCGCCCATAGCGCGAAGCCGCCGCAAAACACGATCGCGGTCGAGATCAACACCCGATGAAAAGGAATCACCGGGGCCCGAGCGCACAGGGGGCTACCAGATCTTCTCCGTGAGGACGGCGAGGATGAGAATCACCGCCAGGGGAAGCGGGACGATAAACAGGATTCGTAGATTCCAGCGTTCGAACTTCAGGTGCATAAAGAACATCGCGACGAGCAGCGCCTTCCACACGGCGAGCACCATCAGGAGCACCAGCTTCAGGTTCCGCGAAATCGGAAGCTCGAGGGCGAGCCCGAGCTCCGCCGCGGTCAGCACCGCGAGATAGACCCAGATCAGGATGTAATTCGGATGTTTGCGGGCGGTGTCCATGAGCCCTCAGATCAGGTAGACGATGGTGAACAGGATGATCCACACCAGGTCCACGAAGTGCCAGTACAACCCGACGGTTTCGATGCCGCGGTAGTCGTGCTGCGAGTACTTGTTGCGCCGTACTCTAAAGAAATAGAGGTACGCCATCGCAATCACGCCGCAGGTGACGTGGAAGCCGTGGAATCCCGTCATCGTGTAGAATGTCGAGCCGAAGAGACCCATAGTGGCCTCGGGCAATGTCCCGTTGGCCACGAGCTCCGCCAGCTCGCTCCCCTCCCGCACCCCGCTGGGCAGGAAGCCGCGGTGCACGAGGTGCGTGTATTCGTAGGCTTGGACGCCCACGAACATGGCGCCGCCGATGATCGTCACCAGCAACCAGACCTTCAACATTTTCTGGTTGCCATCGGCGATCGCAGCGAACGCCTTGACCATGGACACGGACGAGCAGATCAGCAGGAATGTGTTGAAGGCGGTGATCGGGATGTTGAGCACGACGCCCGGCTTCGCCCATTCTCCGGGCGCGCCGAACCGCAAGATGACGTAGGTGCCGATCAGCGCGGTGAAGAACATCACCTCGGAAGCCAGGAACACCCACATCCCGAGCTTGAGGTTATGGGCGTCCACTCCCCGCTCCGCCGGAAACGGGGGGCGCATCAGGGAGGTCGTGGCGTGCGTCATGAACCCGCTCCCGCCAGGACGGCCGGCTCACGGTCGGTGGGGAGCTTCCGGGTCTGGGGTAGATAGTCCTCCTCGACCTCCGGTGAGCTGAACTCATAGGGGCCGCGGTACACGGTGGGGACCTGCTTCCAGTTGCCGTGCGGCGCCGGATTCGGCAGCGTCCACTCGAGCCCGTTGTCGTGCCACGGGTTCGCCGCCGCCTTCTGGCCCCGGAACAGACTGATGATGAAGTTCAGGGCGAAGATCGCCTGCACCGCGAACAGCAGGAAGGCGCTCACCGAGATGAGCACGTTCACCGGCTGGTAGGGCAACAGGAATTCGTACAGCGTCGGATCGTAGATCCGGCGCATGGCCCCGCCCATGCCGGTGATGTGCATCGGGAAGAACACCAGGTTGTAGAAGATGAACGTCAGCCAGAAGTGGATCTTTCCCCACGGCTCGCTCATCGTCCGCCCGAACATCTTCGGATACCAGTAGGTGATCGCGCCGAACAGGGCGAACAGGCTGCCGCCGAACAGCACGTAATGGAGGTGCGCCACGATGAAGTACGTGTCGTGGATGAACATGTCCACCGGCGTCGCCGCCATGAAGATCCCCGACAGCCCGCCGATCACGAACATCGCCACGAACGCGACCGCGTTCATCATGGGCACGTGGAAGCGCAGGTTGCCGCGCCACATCGTGCCCATCCAGTTGAACGTCTTGATCGCCGACGGCACGGCGATCACCATGGTGGAGATCATGAACGACGAGCCCAGGGTCGGGTTCATGCCACTCATAAACATGTGGTGGCCCCACACGATCCACCCCAGGAACCCGATCGCGATGATCGCGAATACCATCGAGTGATATCCGAAGATCGGCTTGCGCGAGCCGTTGGCGATGATGTCGGACGCCATCCCCATGGCGGGGAGGATCAGGATGTACACCTCGGGGTGGCCGAAGAACCAGAACAGGTGCTGCCACAAGAGCGCCTGACCGCCCGCCGGGGGATCGAAGAAGTGCGTCCCGATCGTCTGGTCGAACAGCAGCATGATCGCCGCCCCCGACAGGACCGGGAGCGCGAGCAGGCCAAGGATCGCGGTGATGAACAGCGACCAGACCGAGAGCGGCATCCGGAACCACGTCATCCCCGGGGCACGGTTGTTGATGACGGTGGTGATGTAGTTGAGGGATCCCAGGATCGACGAAAGGCCGAGCAGTACGATCGACACGCACCACAGCTGCTGCCCTAAGCCGGCTCCCGACAGATCGGGCCGCGCGGACAACGGCGCGTACATCGTCCACCCCGCCCGCGCCGCGCCCTCGGGCACGAACAAACTCGCCAGCATCACCATCCCGGCGGCGAACGCCGCCCAGAACGACGCCATGTTGATGCGCGGGAACGCCATGTCGTGGGCGCCGAGCTTGAGCGGAATCAGGAAGTTGGCGAACACGCCGACGAGCAGCGGCATGATGGCGAAGAACACCATGAACGTGCCGTGCATCGTCACCAGCTGGATGTAGTACTCAGGGAGGATCACCCCGCCCGGCGCCATCGTCTCGGGCAGGATGCCACCGCCCGGCATCGGCTGGCCGGGGAAGCCCAACTGCCAGCGCATCTGCATCGCCAAGACCCCACCCAGGAGCAGGAAGAACAGGCTCAGGAACAGGAACTGGATGCCGATGATCTTGTGGTCGGTCGAGAAGATGTACTTGCGCCAGAAGGTCGACGGGGCATGCTCCCCGTGACCGACCTCGTGTGTCGCGGCGACCGTCGTCATTCGATGTCCCCCTGCGCGGCCTTCGCCAGCCAGGCGTCGAATTCCGCCTGCGATTGGACGGTGACCTTGGCGCGCATCTTGTAGTGGCCCATCCCGCACAGCTCGGCGCAAGCCAATTCGTACTCCCCGGGCAGCGTCGGGATGAACCAGGCTCGGATTTGCATACCGGGAACCGCATCCTGCTTCATCCGGAACGCGGGCACGAAGACCGAGTGGATGACGTCCTCGGACTCCTCCTCCAGCACGATCGGCCGCCCCACGGGCACATGCAATTTATTCCGCACCTCGGCGACATCGTCGTCCGTCCCCAGCCGGCCGTCCGGGCCGGGATATGTGAACAGCCACTCGAACTGCTTCGCGTGCACTTTGATCGGATAGGCGTCGGGCGGCACGCTGTCGCGGCCTTTGATCTCCGTCCAGTAGTGGTTGCTCACCAATCCGAGCCCGACACACACCACCGCCGGCACGGCCGTCCAGACGTACTCAGCCTTGATGTTGCCGTGCGTGTAGTACGCCTTGCGGCCCGGGCGCTCACGGTACTTGAAGACGAACCAGATCAGGCCCGCCTCGACGACCACAAACGCGATCCCCGTGATGATCAGGATCGCCAGAAACAGGCCGTCGATCTGCGGCGCGAAGCTCGAAGCCTGGACCGGCAGCCACCATTGCATGAACGGCCTCCTAGCGAGCGGCGAAGGTGAAGTCGGCGGTCTTGGCCTGGGGGCCCGCCACCGTTACGGTCGCCGTTTGGACGCCGTACTTCTCATGCCACGCTTCGATCGTATACGTCCCCGGCGGCAGCCCCTTGATCGAGAAGCTCCCGTCCGGCCCGGTCACCGCGAAGAACGGATGTGGCAGCACGCCGACCGACGCTTTCATCCAGCCGTGGACGTTGCACTCCACCGACATCATCACCTCCGCTGCCGTGAACGTGCGGGGTGAGACCATCGCGGTGGGCTGGCTGATATTGAACGGGCGATTCTTCACGCCCTTCGCTTTGATGTTGTGGAGAATGCCGTCGGAATTCTTGATCTGTAATGTCTGCCCCACCATGATCCCCAAGACGTGCGGCTTGTAGCGGCAGCCGTCCTGGTCGAGCACCACCGGCGCGGACGGCGCGGGCGCCGTGTACGACGCCGGGAGCCCCGCCTTCACGTACACAAACACATTCGCCAGTGACCCGCTCGCTCCCACGACCACGTCTTCCTTGGTCGGAGGCGCCTGGTACTTCGCCTTGCACTTCGGCTCATCGCTCATGTCGATTTTCGCCATCACCGGACTCGCGCCGGTGAATTTCACCTTTCCCGTCACCGACGCGCCCTGGGTGGCCCCTCTCCCGCGTCCGGCCACCCCAAGCACGAACAGGCCAGCCACGAGCGTCACAGCTAAGCCGAGCGTACGCATCATCCCTCCAGTGAGTCAGTTCCGAGGCTGCTCCGGCGCACGCCGCTGCGCCCGCCGGATCACCGTCCATCCCACGCCGAGCGTCAACACCATCGCGAGAACCGGGGAAATGAACACCCGCGGAGGGGTGGGTGTGTCGAGGGAGAGGTAGTACCAGGCGCTGACGGCCATTCGCGGTCCGGTCTCTCCATTAGACCCATCCGAGGCGAAAAACGCCACCGGGATGGCGCGCCCTTTCCGGAATTGAAGCTGGTGAGAAGTGTCGGTGGTCGCAAGCGCCCGAGTGAACACCACGCGCCATTCGCCATGATCATACACCCCTCGGGACTCCAATGGGGCTCCCACCAGGGGGTCGAAACGGTCCACCCCCCGGGCGAGTCCCGCCGTGGCGCTCCCGGCCCCAGCCGGCGAGGAGGCGTTCGGGGACTGACTCGTCCAGCGCCACTGATACACCGGCGCCGTGCTTGACCCCATCAGAAAATACGGCCGCTCCATCCCCGCCGGGATCGACACCGGAAACTGGACGGCAATCTGGTCGGGCCACAGCGCGGGCGTGGATGCGACCGAGTCGTCGGCTGCGATCGTTTCGAGGACGCGGCCCGTGAACTCGATCCACCCCGAGTCGGGGCTGTGGGAACGATCGTCCCAGCTCAATCTCAGGGCGAGCGACCGGCCGTCGTGCGCCGCCTGGACCCACACCCCGCTCACCGCCGGAGCGAACCAGCGCGGCTTGCGGATCACCTGACCGACGAGCGGGAACCAGTAGCGCTCGAGGTGATTCCAGGCCGAGTCGTCGGGGGAGGCGGGCAGCGGTGCGGTGAGCTGCTGGGCGTGAATGACGTCACGCAGCGCGGGTTCGCGCGCGGGCGACAGGCTGCGCACGTACTGCGCCAAGCGCCACAGCTCCTCCTCAGTGAGGAACTGTTGGTCGATCAGATCGGAGAACGACGGCATCGGCGTGCCGTCCAAGCCGGTGCGCAGTCGCTGATAGATGTCCTCGACCGTCGGACCGCCGCGAAACAGCCAGTTCTGGGTGAGGTCCGCGGCGAAGATCGGGAAACCGGCGTCATCCTTCAGGGTCCGCGCCGATGGTCCATCGCCACGCCCGCGGTCGCCATGGCACTTGCGGCAGCCGATCGAGTCGTAGAACTGGCGCCCGATGCGGATCGCTTCTGCGCCCGTGCCGCCGCCCGGCGCCTGGCCGAACTGGAGCGGCGTGGGGCGCTGGGTCGTGTCGGCGAAGAACGCCGAAAACGTCTTGAGATAGGCCATCACGTGACGACGCTCGCCGTCGCTGAGCCGAGTCCGCCATCCGGGCATCGCCGTGCCGGGCAGCCCCTCGTCGATCACGCGCATCACGTCCGCGTCCGTCGGCAGCTGGCCGCTGGCGGTGGTGCGGACCTTGAAGATCGCGCCAGTGAAGTCCCGGGGCCGGGGCAACATGTAGCGTGCACCCAAGCCGTCGCCGGCTCCCGTCTCGCCGTGACACCCGGCGCACCATGTCTCGTAGACGAGCTTCCCGGCGGTCGTATCCTGAGGGAAGAGGGACGGGGGAAGGGGGAAAAGTGTGGCCTTTGCAACCACCAGGAGCGCCACCTGGAACACCGTCGCCCGGCCGAACACGACCCTTCCCCCGTCCCCATTCACTCTTCCCTCGCCTTCTCCCACGTCCTCGGTTTCCACCCCGTCTGCTCGTACAGGAAAAGGGTCACGAGCCAGATGTCGCGTTCCGTGAGGAAGTCTTCCCACTGCGGCATGGCCGAATTCCAAGGCGCGCCCTCGCGCGGCAGGCCGGGGCCGCCCTTCGCGATGCGCCAGAAGACGAAACTCTCGGTGAGCTGCGCGATGGTTCCGTTGTCCTGGAAATTGGCCGGCAGGGGATTGAACCCCGCCGCATAGTGACCCTGGCCGTCGAGATAGTCACCGTGGCAGGGGACGCAATTCTGGTAGTAGATCCCGGCGCCCTGGGCGCGGTAGGCAAGGATCGAGTCGGGGAACGCCCGCAGCGGGTTCTCGAGTCCGGTGAGGGTGATCGGCTTGCCGCGGAACGTGATCTGGGTCGGCGGCGCAGGATGGATCGAGCGCAGGCTCGGCGGGGCGTCCACCCGGGTCGCCACCTGCCCGAAGGTGACCCAGCCCACGAGCGCCGGGAGCGCCACCAGCAGCAGCCAACGCACCGGCTTCAGGCGCTCTTCGACGAGCGTCGCCCGGATCGGCTCCTGGAATCGCCGCCACCGCTCTTCGTTGTCGCTCACGTAAATGAGCACTCCCACGAACACCGTGGCCATGTACTGGAGCACCACGCTCCCCGGCACGACCGCGCTCCCCGGGAGCAGCGGAATGCCGACATCGATGACGACGAACGCGATGACGAGGATCGCGACCGCTTGCCAGAAAGGATGCTTGAGGGCGCTCATTTACGGGCCGCCAGGAACTGGACCAGCGCCTCGAGCTGCGCGGCGTTCATCATGGTGCCGAAGTTCTTCGGCATGACGCCGGCGAACTGCTCGAATCCCTTGGTAACCGAAGCGGCCGGGTCGAGGATCTTCTGGCGGATCGCTTGCGCGCCGCGGCGCGCGCCCAGTCGCGAGAGATCGGGCCCGATCGCCCCACCGGCGCCGTTCAGTTTGTGGCACCCGAGGCAGCCGGCGGCGTTGATGAGCGCCTGAGGATCGGTGCTCCCGGCGGCGAACGACCCGCCTCCTGCGCTCCCCGGGCTTGCGCCCGGGGTCGGTTGACTTGCCGGAATGTCGGACGCCGTTACGTCAACGGTGCCACCCTGCGACTCGAGAAACGCGATCAGCGCCCAGATCTGGTTGGCGGGCAGCTGGCGCGTCATCACCGGCATGATCGCCTCGTAGCCGCTCGCCACGAACACCCCGGGATTGTCGAGCGATTCGTACAGGTACTGTTTGCAGCCCTTCCCAGGCTCGCGCGTGGCGCAGCGGGTCCCGATGGGGCCGGTGCCCTTTTCGTCGGTGAGCAGGTTCGGGGCGCGGGTGCCGAGGCCGTGGCATGTGGTGCAGCCGCCGATGCCGTTGAAGACCTGCTCCCCCGCCGCGACGAGCTGCTCGGGCGTGACGTTGGCGCCCAGCGCCAGGGCTTTCGGCACCTCCGACTGCACCTGAGGGATCTTGTTCGCGATCAGCGTATAGAACCCGAGGGTGCCGAGCACGACCGCGAGCACGCGGAGGTTAGTGCGCCACATGCGCGCTTCCCTTCGCCCCCGCTTCGACGAACGTCGACTTCTCCGCGAGTCCGCCGAGCCAGAACACGAACCCCACGAGCGAGAGGAAAATGAGCACGCACACGCTGATCATGACCGCCGCGTGGCCCAGGGCCGGTGTCGCCGCGGACTGGCTCGTGTCCTGCATGACCTGCCACACATGCCAGTGTTGGCGGATACCGGACCGGGCGAACCCCATCAGCCCCATGAGCCAGGTGAAGGTCACGGCGAGGATGAACAGGGCGTACTGCGAGCGTGGCGGCATCCTCCCCCACTGAATCTCGCCGCGCGACTCGGCTCCACGGCCGAGCAAGACGTCGATGACCGTCGCGCCCACGATGCAGGCGAGCACCGCGAGCACCTGGTACACGCTGTAGCCGATCCGGACGATCGCCTCCACGAAGTAGCCACGGATCCCGTAAAACAACACGACCGCCGCCGCGAGCAAGAACATCGCCGCCTGAATCTGGGTGCCGGTGCGCGCCCACGGGACGACCGGTCGCTTGTTGGCACGACGGTACAGCAGGAACGACAGGAACGTGGTAAGGATCATGAGGTTGACGGCGGTATTCTTGGCGCTCATGACGCCCAGGGCGCCGAGGAACGGGTGGTGGGATCCGCCCATCGCCGCGAGCTCCCGGGAGCTGGCGATCATCGTGTGCGGCGTCCCCCACACGATCGCCCCCAGCACCAGGATTGCCAGCAGCCACTTGGTGTAAGGCTGGAACCGCTCGGCGCCGGGGATGCGCCCCATCCCGACCCACAGGTAGTAGTTGCCGGCCAGAAACAGCACGGCGATCAGGAACGCCTGGATCACCCACAGCCAGCTCATGAAGCCGCCCATCATGGTGATCCCCATCGACTGGTCGAACTCGTAGATCTCGCGCCCCAGCCAATACCCGGCGAACGGCAGCACGATCAGCGCCGAGATAGCGATGAAATTCCCGACGTAGCCCATCCAGTCGTAATGCGCGCGCTCCTCGTCGCTCTTGGACGCGAGGAAGCGATAGCTCGCGTACGCGGCGACGATGGCGCCGCCGAACACCACGTTGGCGATCAGCCGGTGGATGTTGATCGGCATCCAGGTCGCCGTCGCGATGGCCGACCAGAGCTTGATGCTGCCGGGAACGGTGTCCGAGGTGACGCCCGCCGGCGGGCTCATCATGTAGGTGAGCCACGAGTTGGCGATGAACATCACGATCGTGCCCCACACGTTGAGCAGGATGCCCAACGACCAGTGGACCAGCTTGGCGCGCCCGCGCTTCCACCGATCCCAACCGTAATAGTAGAGGTACAACGTGAACGACTCGAACAGGAACAGGGCGGCGTACAGCCACATCGTAGGCCCGAACACCGCCGTCAGGTGGCCCATGAACCGCGGATACAGCGTGATCAGCGCGAAGGTGAGCATCACACCCCAGATCGCGGTCGCGCTGTAAGCGACGAGCAGCAGCCGCGTGAACTCCTTCGCCAGCCGGTCGTAGCGCTCTTCCTTGTTGAAAATGCCGATCGCCTCCGCCACGACGGCGAACATCGGCACCCCCAGCACGAACGCCGCGAACATCAAGTGCACTTCCGCCGTGATCCACACCGCCGCCCGGGCGCCGATCACGGGGAACTCCCGATAGGCCGGCAGCGAGTCCGTGGCGGCTTGGAGCAAGAAAAGGGCGTGCTCGGTCATCAGTCGTCGGTGACGAAGAAGGGCCTTCGCTTGGAGAAATCGATCGGCATGGCACTGCGAATCTCCGACAACAGCTCGGGCGTCACTTCGCTGACGCCGCGCTGGCGCGCATACTGCTCCACCCGTTGCACCACGACTCCGCGCACGAACGACGGGATCCGCTCGATGCGCGCCCGGGCCGCCTCGGACCACGCCAGCGACGGCGCGACGTCGGCGCCGTAGGTGACGTCCCGCAGCCGCTCGATGACCGGGACCGCCCCCGTCGGCTCATACACGCACGAGGGGTCGGCGGCCAGCACGTCGCCCTCCAGCGCGAACGCCCGGGCGCGGCAACCCCCGCACAGCCGGCGGTATTCGCACACGCCGCACTTGCCGCCCAACGACCCGCTCCGAAGTCGCTGGAACAGCGGCGACGTCCGCCAGATCTCACCGAAACTTCGCTCGCGCAGATCGCCGGCCACCTCGGGGAGGTAGGGACAGGGAGTGAGCTTGCCATCGGGGGTGATGCGGCAGTACTGGACGCCGCAGGGACACCGGGTTTCGTAGTTGAGAACGGGTGACTCCGGATCCAGCTGGTGCACGTGTCGCATGAAGTGCGGGGCGCACTTCGCCCGCACCATCAGTCGCCCGCGGTAGTCCCGCTGCCAGCGCGCCAGGTCGGCGAGGACCGCTTCATAGTCCGCCGGCGCCAAGTCCCCCTTTCCGAGCGCCGCCCCGCGGCCCGTGGCGACCAGGAAATAGCAGTTGAACGCCACCGCGCCCTGCTCCGCCGCCCAGGCGACGAGCCGCGCCAACTCGGCACGGTTGCCCTTGGTGACCGTCGTCTGAATGACGACATCCATTCGATTCGCCCCGAGAAGACGGACGGCCTCCCGAGTCTCCTCGAGTGACCCCCGGCCGTGGCGGAAATTGTCGTGGTAGGAGGGACGGAGTGAATCAACGCTGACCGCGACCCCGCGCACCCCCGCCGCCTTCAGCGCGGCGATCCGCGAATCGTTGAGCCCCGTGCCGTTCGTGCCGACCACTACGGTCGCGCCGCGGGACGACGCGTGACGGGCGATCTCCTCCAGGTCCTCCCGCAACAGCGGCTCGCCGCCCGAGAGGATGAGCATGGGGCTCGAGTTGACCGCGAGGATTTCATCGACAATGCGCAGGCAGTCCGCGGTCGAAAGCTCCCCGGTCGCCGTCTCGCTCGGCCCCGCGGCGATGTAGCAGTGGGCGCAGGCGAGGTTGCAACGCCGGGTGAGGTTCCAGGCGACGACGTGGGGGATATGGGGATTGTCGAGGGTAACGGACATCGCGCGGCGAGTATGAAGTCGGTGCGAGAACCTGTCAAGCGGGACGTCGGTGTCTCGCTTCGCTCGCGTACAGTTGACGCAAGCCCCTGAACTTCCTCCGGAATTCCGCCGGATCCTGCGCCAGCGTTTCGCTCGTGAACCGCGGCAGCACGTCGGCGAGTAACGCTTCGAGCCGGCCGAACTCCACCCACCCTTTCTTTAGGTATTCGAGTGCCGCCACGTAGTCGAGCTCGTCTCCCCGCGCCACGAGCCGCAACACCACGCTGTAGGGGTCAAAGTGCAGGACGTCGAGTCGGCCACCCGTACCGGAGACCTCCGCCGGCGCCGGTCGGGCCCGCCCAACCGACCCGTCGGGGAGAGGGATCACGTCGCTCGGCGACTCCCACACAATCTCAAGCCCGAGCGCCGCGGCCGCCTCGCGCACCGCCATGTCGATCGCCCCGGGGTCGCCTGCGAGCTCCAATCGTGGCACACGCTCCCGCCACCCTTCGGCGAGATGCGACGTCCCCGCCACGAGATACAGTTTTGGAGTCCCCCCTCTCCCGACAGGGAGAGGGGGATAGGGGGTGAGGCCTCCGCTCTCGCCAGAGAGAAGGGGACAGAGGGCAAGGTCCCGGCGCACCGCGGTGATCAGCGCGCCGAGGTCCGCCGCGTTCGCCTGCTTCACTTATGACGGCGCTTGGGCGTCTTGTCGTGCCAGCCGTACACCCAAAACGTGTAGGCGTAGGGGAACATGGTTTGCACGACGTGGAATGGCTCGTACTCGAACAGGCGCCGCATGGCCCAGGAGAAGCGGTACCGTGGATGCTCCTTCGAGATGATCTCGACGGCGCAATCCACCTGGAAGCTCACGAACACGGGGGACTGTCCGGTCCACAAGACCGATGCGAGCGGGCGCTGCGTCAGGTTGCGGTAGGTGTCGCCCTCGAAGATTTCGAGCAGGCCGAGCCGTCGCCAATCGATGTGCTCGGGGTGGGCGTAGAATTCGCGCGCCGTGCCGATGCGGAGCTCCCGGGTCTCGTCCACGGCGTGCGGCGGCAGGGCCTGGATGCGCTCTACCGCCTGCTCCACGAGCGCCACGTAGTGCTCGAGGTGTTCGTCCTTGGGCGTGAACCCCACTCCTTTGTTAGCGAGGTTCGGCACGAAGCCCTGCTCAGACCACGTGCCCACCACGGGAAGGTGCCCGGCATTGAACGCGATGTACTCGTCTTTCGAAATCGCGTCGTAGATCCGCCGTTTATAGTCGAGCTGCCATTGGACGAACTGCTCCGGCAGCTCGGAGATCGTGAACTCCTGGACGACAGCCCCCTCCTCCACGAGGCGTGCCGTCCCGTCCACGACCTCCACCCGCCGACTCATGGTACGTTGGTCTACTGCCGTCATGGCTCAGCCTCCTGTGGGCCGAAGCATACACAGCGCCGTCCCGCTCGCTAGATTGGGCTCGGACTCAACCAGCGATGGATCCGTGCGAATCCGTTCCCCGCTCATTTGGTGTGCCACCTTGGTGGCCGCACCGATCGTCTCGGCCCAGGTCACCATCAGCCCGCGCGTCGTGGAGCCGGCGGACCTGGTGCGTTTCGCCGTGCAGGTCGCCAATCCCACCGACACCGCCGTCGTCGCCGTCCGGGTCGAAGTCCCGGAGGCGCTCGCGATCCTCGGCGTCGCCGCCCCGGCGGGATGGACCAGGCAGCTCGTCGTCGCCACGGCTTCCACGCCGCAAGCGATCGAGTGGTCGGGCGGTCCCCTGGGCCGGCGCGAGTTCCAGGAATTCGTGTTTTTTGCGCGCCTGGGCGCGAACGCCCGTCGGACCACTCTGGTCCTTCCGGTCCGCATCGCCCGGGCCGACGGCAGCGCGCGCGAGTGGCGTCAGGGGGGGTATGGGCAGGCGCCGGAGGTCGCGATTCGCGGCGCCGTCGGCATCACCGCCGGCGGGGCATTCACCCTGGCGGCTGCCGCCCTGGGCCTCGCGGCGCTCGGGGTGGCACTCGCCCTGCGCCGGCCCCGCTAGGCTCCGTCCGAGCGGGGGGTCGCCTCCCGCTCCTGCTGCAGCACCTGCTCGAGTGCCGCCTTGGCTTCGGCGGGCGTGGTCGTTTTGAAGTCGACCGGACAGGCGGACATCTTCTCCTCGACGTCGCGGATCGGGCAGCGCGAGACGCCCGATGCTTTGGCCTCCTCGATGAAGCGGCGCATCTCCGGTGACAGCGCGTCCTTCCCTTCGGCCTCCGCCCGGATCTGCCGGGCGCGTAGCTCGCGGAACATCCCCATCATCGTCTCGGCGTCGAACTCGTCCGCCTCGATCATCGCCTGCTTGTTTTCGTCCATGACCAGCGTGGTGATCCGCCACATGCCGTGGCCGCGGGCGAATTTCTCCACGGTGTTGCGGGCGAGCGGCCGGGCGATCAGCGGGACGGCCTTGAGCCGCTCGAACGCCTCGCCCGTCCACACGGGCGGATCGGCGACGGTGCGCGCGCGCGTCGTCACGTGATAGGGGGGGACCGGACACTTCGCCTCGACCATCGCTCCGGCCAGCTCGGCGTCGGCGTCGTTGCCCAATACCAGGGTCTGGGCGAGCTGCTCCTCGGCCTTCACCTCGGCACGAGCGACCTCCTCCGCGTCGCCAATGCCCATGATCAGCTGCATGTGCGT
The DNA here is from genome assembly GCA_964599725.1 of uncultured Gemmatimonadaceae bacterium. Classification (GTDB taxonomy): domain Bacteria; phylum Gemmatimonadota; class Gemmatimonadetes; order Gemmatimonadales; family GWC2-71-9; genus DASTHG01. The sequence goes on from CAZRGT010000023.1 coordinate 29,908, forward strand.
CGGCAAGAGCTTCTGGATGGCGTCGTCGAGGCGGCGGGTGGTGACGATGTCACCCCCGTGCTCCATGACGAATTCCTCCACCGCGCGCCGCGCGATCCCCTGCGCAAACGGCGGCACGCGCAGGATGCGCACCTCGGCGTCGGGCGCCCACGGCAGCCCGGCCTGGCCATCCTCCTCGATCCATGGAATGTCCTCGGGCCGGAGCCCCACCGTGCCGGTGACGAGCACGTTGCACGGCGCGAGGCGCAACAGGTTGTCCGCTTGCGAGCCGATGTCGGTGCCCGTGATCCGGTGGCCACCGTGGCGTCCGAGGATGAGCAGGCTCGGCTGGATCTCCTCCGCCCATTGGAGCACGACCTGGAACGGCTTGCCGATGAGGATCTGGGGGACGAGCTCCACGTCGGGGAACTCCTGGGCCATCACTTCGGCGCGCTTGAGGTTCGCCTGGGCGAGCTTGAGCAGCCCCTTGTCGATGATGTTGTTGTGGAGCTCTTCCTGCTCCTCGAACTTGAACACCTTCGACGCGCGCTCCGACAGGACGTCCTTGATGTTGCCGAACACCGCATGGTGGTACTCGACGTCGAACGCGCTGCACACGAAGAGCTTCGCCTGGAACGTGCGGGCCAACTCGAGCCCGACCCGCATCGCCCGGTAGCTGTATGACGAGCCATCCACGCACGCCATGAGCTTCCCACCGGTGAGCGGCTTATTGTCGCGGACGACCAGGAGATCCTTCGCGACGCCGCGGGACACGCGGGCGACGACCCCGCCGAGCTGCGAGTACCGCTGGCGTCCGATCCCGTGGGCGCCGATGACGAGCACGTCGTATTCGCGGCCGGAGGAGCCGGCCACTTTGTCGGCCTGCGCCTCGTCTTCGCCAACGATCCGTCCATCCTCGCCGAGCCGGACGTCGCTGCGGACTTTCTCCCCTCCGTCGTAGTGCGAGGCGATGTTTGGGTCGAAGCCAATGAGACTCGGCAGCTGTCCCGCGCCGCGGTTCACTTCCTTGACGAGCTCCTCATAGTTGATTCCCTCGAGCAGCTGCCGCCGCAGCGGTACCTCGCGGGCGGCGCAGCGCTTCTCGACCTGATCGAGGAACGAGTCGGAAATCAGCTGCAAGCCCTTTTCGATGAGCTTGTCGTGCACCTTGCGCTGGCGCTTGATCTCTTCTGGGGTCTGGAACTTCGCGGGCAGACCGGTCTCGAGCTGGCGGAACCGGATGTCGTGCAGCCGGGCGGCGTAGACGTGGCTGCCCGTGATCCGCCCGTTCACCCCTTGGGCCGCGGCGAGCTCGATGGCGCGGTCGACGGCCCAGTCCGAGTGCTGCGAGTTGTCCACCGGAACGAACACTTCACGGTACATATCAGGCTCCTTGCGCGAGAATGCGGCTCGGCACGAGCTGCGTGCCCTGCGCGTCCCACACCAACAAAGCGTCCACCGGACAGGCGTCGCAGGCGGCGATGAGCCGCTCGCGCCCGACCCGCTGCGGCTCGACGAAGGCGACGATATCGTCATCGCCGACGCGAAACGCCTCCGGGGCGGCCGTGACGCAATCCGCGAACGCCACACACAGCGACGGATCGATCCCGATCCGCAGATCGCCGACCACCAGCTCGTTCGCGGCCACGCTACATCCCTTCGAGGCCCAGATCGCCCCGCGCCCGGTCCATGACCTCGGGTGTGATCTCGGTAATGCCTCGCTGGGCCGCGTAGTCCGCGTAGATCCGCTTGACCATGCCGCGCACGAACGACGGGACGCGAGCCAAGCGCTCATCGGCCGCCCCGCTCCAGCCTGGTCGGCCGCCCCCCGTGTCGTCCGCATCGACGAACGCGTCGTCGCGGCCCTGGATCGTGCCACGGGCCATCTCCAGGGGCTGCGCGTCGAGTGTGCGGCCCCCGATCTTCACGCCCAAGGAGCCGACGAGCTGAGTCTCCATCGGATTGGCCAGGAGCGCCACCGCGCGGCCGCAGGAGGGGCACCGGAAGGCCGCGGCGAACGTGCCATCGCCCGGCTGTTGCCGCTCGGCGAATTGCATCTGCTCATCACAGTCGAGACAGAGGAATTTCATACGATCACCTCGAGCACCCGGTCGCCCTCGCCGCGCTCGAACGTCGCGGCACCGGCATCGGCCACGAAAGGAATTCGGGCCACCAAGGGGATCCCGAACGCCGCGGCCAGCTCCGCCCCGGCGCTCCCGGGGAACAGTGCACCGGTCCGTCCACAGTCTCCGCAGCGATACCCCGCCATGTTTTCGATCACGCCCAGCAGCCTGGTGCCGGCGTCGCGCGCGGCCTGCAGCGCGCGCGCCACCGACCGCCGGGCCTCTTCCGTGGGAATGGTCACGGCGAGGGCGCCCGTGAGCTGGGGGGGAGGCACGAGCGCCCGCAGGTCCGCCACGCCGTCGGCGCCCGGGGGAAGGTCCACGAGCAGCAGCTCGAGGTCGCCCCACGCGACGTCGCCCAGGAACTCGCGCAGCACCGCCGTTTCGAGCGCCCCCCGCCACACGAACTGCTCGGCGTCGGGCTCACGCCACACGAGCGGCCGGCCGGACTCGAGCAGGAACTCGGTCGACATCACGCGCACGCCCCCGGCGCCGACCGCGGGATGGACGTTGCCGCCGGCCACCACGAGCGGCTCCCCTACCGGCGCCTCGAGTAGCCGGGCGACGGTCGGACTGCGGAGGTCCGCGTCCAGCACCCCGACCCGGCCGGGCCAGCGCGCCGCGGCCGCTCGGGCGATCGCGGCCGTCAGGTAGCTCTTCCCAACACCACCTTTGCCGCTCATCACGGCGACCACGCGCCGCACCGAGCGGAGACGCCGTTGCACCCGCGCGCGCTGCGCGACCACCTGCTCGGCGATGCCCGATCCATCCGGATCGACGACGTCGCGATAGGTCCGGAAGCTCATCCGCATTGACGAAGCTCCCTGATCATCGGTACTCTCCCCGGCGCATGCGCCGGCTGCCACTCCCCGTGATCATCATCGCCTGTCTGTTCGGCGTTGCCATGGTTTGGCTCGTCGGCGCCTCGCTGGTCCCCCGTCAGGTCTCGATCTATGCGCCTCGGCCCCATCCGCCCTGGACCGGCGCGTCCCCGACTCTCGACACCTTCACGATCGACGCCCGCGATCCCGCCCGGTGGCAGTTCTTTGCGTTTGCCGCCGGCCCGCTGGCCCCGCCCGACACCGCTGGATGGGACATGGCCGTGCGACGCTTTCACGTGATCGTAGCGGGCGAAACCGCCCGACTCGATTCGGTCAGCTTCGAGGCGCTGCGCACGCCGCCGTTGGCGGGATACGTCGCCACGACGTTCGACCGCGACACCCTCAATCGTGCTATCGCGGGGTGGTACCGATACAGCATGTTCTCCCACCTGCTCCACCCGAAGCGGCAGATCTACGTCATCCGCTCGCGGGGGGGGCGCTCCACCAAACTGGAGTTCTTGAGCTACTACTGTCCGGGCCCGGAGCCGGGCTGCGTCACCATCCGCTACGAACGGCTGCGTTAGTGCCGTTCGGCACTAGTCTCCGTCCTCGGTTTCTCCCAACGGGTGCGCGGCCAGGGCCTCCCGAATGTGCGGATGGACGCGCCAGAGGTAGTAGCCCATGCCGACCGCGGCGAGCCCATTGCCGATCGCGACGTTGATCCACGCCAAGGCGCCGAGGAGCGACTGCGCGACCGTCGCCACGAGGATGTAGAAGCCGACTTCGAAGGCCCCGAAGAACACCACCACCAGGAAGAGGGTCGAAGGAATCCTGTCCACCAGCGCGGCCAGGGCGGCGGCGATCGATCCGACCACCCAGAACGCGATCACGTGCATCATGCTGTACCCAATCACCGTGGAGAACGCGACCTGCACTTGGGCAGGGTCGCGCAGCCCCCAGAACACCGCTGACCCGAGCAGCGCGGGCGTGTAGAACGGTCGCCCATTGATCGCGTCAACGATCAGGAACCAAACGGCGACTGCTCCGGCCCCGATCAGCCCCGCGACGAAGCCTTCCCGCGTGGCGCGCTTGAAAAACTCCATGGACCCCCCGTAGACCGGCTTGGGGGCCCGAATATACGACTTCATGAAGACCCCGCGAGGGGAAGACCCGCTCGACGCCTCAGGCCGTCCGGGCCATCTTGTAGCGCAAATCGGAGTGGAGGAGACCGAATGCACGGCTTGTGGCTCTTCGTGCACGTGCTGGGAATGGTGCTGTGGCTCGGGGGCGGCCTCGCCACCATGGTCGCCGGAGTCGCGGCCAAACGGTTCTCCCCCGAGTCGCGGATCGCGGCCTACCGGCTCACGAGCGCCGTGCAGCGCATCCTCGTCGGCCCGGGCGCCGTCGCTGTCGTGCTCTCAGGACTCCCCTTGAGCATGCGCTTTATGAAGGAAGGCGCCGTCCCGGGCTGGCTCACGCTGATGATGGCCGCCGGGATCCCGGCGGCCGTCATCGCGCTGAGCGTGGCCCTGCCCACCGCGGCGCGGCTCGGGCGGCTCGACCTCGATGCGCGCGGCATGCTGCCGGAGCAGTTCTTGGGGCTACGCCGGCGGCTGGTGCGGGCAGCATCGATCGCGGGAGGGCTCGGGCTGATCGCGCTCGCCGCGGGAACGTTGCTGAGGACATAGGTTGAGACGACGATCAGGCGACCGTGGCGGAACTGGCAGACGCGCAGGACTTAGGATCCTGTGGGGCAACCCGTGGGGGTTCGACTCCCTCCGGTCGCACCTCTCCCCAACGCAATGACAAACGGCCAGGATCGCTCCTGGCCGTTTGTCTGTCCCGGTCGCCCCTGACACTCAGAACGGCAGCATGACCGGGAGGCGGTAGCTCACGCCGAGTGAATACGTCACGTCGAACATCTGACGGTCGAAGCCCGCACGATTCCACTTGTACGTGATGCCTTTCACTTGCCCAAACGCCTCGAGCCGCGTGTGGGGGATCCCGAAGTACACCCCGCCGCCCAGCATCGCCGCGGGCTTGGTGAAGGGCTCGAACTGGTCGAGGCCGAGCTGATCCACCGACACCCCGCCCACCCCGACGAACCCGAAAGCCGCCCAGCGCCCGAGCGGATACCGGGCCTCCACATGAGCCCCGTAGTAGAAGTGATTGATGTCGGATCCCGCGAAGGAGGAACTCCCCCGGGAGGGGTTGCGCGTGTAGGTGAAGTCTCCATGCAGCGTGAAGCGCTGACTGAGCTGTATCCCGATGCTGGCCCCGAGGTTGTAGCCGGGCATCAGCCAGACCGGGGGACCACTCTGGAAGTCGGCCAGATGATCGGCGCCGCCGCCATAGACCCTGAAGACGAGGTCTCGTTGCTGGGCGCCAAGCGGGGCGGCCGCGACTGCCAGAACGAGCGCGGAAGCGGCGATGCGAATACCGAGTTCCATGCGGTTCCTCCTCGTGCGAGCGTGGCCCCAGGGGTATCAGCCATCGTCAGGCTAGGCGGCCGGTCCTGAAGCGATGATGAGGAGACCGTGACGACCGCCTAACCCGAGTGCTGAGCCCCTCCCACTTTCCCACCCGGTTAGATTCCCTCCGTGCCCGAGATCGAGATTACCAAGACCGCCTCCGAGCCGGGCGCGGCTTCGCTTGCCGTGACGGTCCCCGTGGACCGCGTCCGCGACGCCGAGCATCGCGCCACGCGCGCCTATCAGGCGCGCGCCCGGCTGCCCGGCTTCCGCAAGGGCAAGGCGCCGGAGGCCATCGTCCGGAAGCAGTTCGCCGCCGACATCCGCGAGCAGGCGCTGCGCGACCTGATCCAGGCGAGCTGGTCGCGCGCGCTCGAGCAAGAGCCGATGAAGCCGATCGCCGATCCGCACATCCACGACCTCAAGTGGGAGGAAGGCGCGGCGGTCACCTTCACCTTCCACGTCGAGGTGAAGCCGGACATCACGCTGGCCCGGCTGGGCGGCTTCACGCTCAAGCGGACGGTGGCGCCCGTGACCGATGCCCACGTACAGGCGCAGCTCGACACGCTGCGCGAGCAGCGGGCGCCGTGGACGCCGGTCGCCGAGGGCACACCCACGCTCAAGGATCTCGTGCACGTCACGATCGCGCAGCGCGAGGGCGGCGAGGTGAAGGATCCGCAGCCCCACCACTTCGTGCTGGGCGAAGGGCGCGCCATCCCGGAGGTGGAAGAGCGCATCCTGGGGATGACCGCGGGGCAATCGGTCGATGCGACCGTGCGCTTTCCCGACGACTTCCCCGAAGTGGCGAAGCGCGGCCAGACGCGTGCCATCCGGCTCACGCTGCACGAGGTGAAGCGGCAGACGCTCCCGGCCACCGACGACGCGTTTGCGCGCGAGATCGGCGACTTCGATTCGCTGGACGCGTTGCGCCGAGCCGTACGGGAGGATCTGGAGCGGGAAGCGGCGCGCGAAGCAGACGCGCACGTGAAGGCCGGGCTCGTGACGCAGCTCGTCGCGGCGAACAACGTGACCGCGCCGCGACCGCTGGTCGAGCGCGTCATCCTGACCTACGCGCAGGCCTACGGCATCGGGGAAGACAAGCTGCCGCAGTTCGCCACGGAATTCCGGCCGCTCGCCCTGCAGCAGGTGCAGCGCGACCTGGTGCTCGACTGGGTGGTGGAGCATCACGGGCTGCGCGCCACGGCCGACGAGGTGCACCAGCGACTCACCGAGCTCGCGGGCCGGCGCAACGTGCCCGTGGCCGAGCTCAAGGCATCGCTCGAGAAACATCACCGGCTGCGCGAGGTCGAGCGCGGCCTGACCGAAGAGAAAGCGTTCGCGTTCCTGTTGTCCCAGTCCACCCTGGAGCCTGCCTGACGATGAGCACGATCTATCCGCCCTACATCATCGAGCGCTCGAGCCGTGGCGAGCGGACCTACGACATCTTCAGCCGGCTCCTGATGGACCGCATCGTGTTCCTCGGGACCGCGATCAACGACGACGTGTCGAACATCATCATCGCCCAGCTGCTGTTTCTCGACGCCGACAACCCCGAGCGCGACATCTTCCTCTACGTCAACTCGCCCGGCGGCATCGTCTCCTCCGGCATGGCGATCTACGACACGATGCAGTTCCTGCGCGCGCCGGTGAACACGATCTGCATGGGGATGGCGGCGTCGATGGGCTCCTTCCTGCTCACCGCCGGCACGGTCGGCAAGCGCTCGGCGCTGCCCCACGCGCGCATCATGATGCACCAGCCCTCGGGCGGCACGCAGGGCACGGCGTCCGACATCGAGATTCAGGCGCGCGAGATTCTCTATTTGCGCGGCCTGCTGAACGAGCTGTACGCCAAGCACACCGGCAAGCCGCTTGAGCAGATCGAAAAGGACATGGACCGGGACCGCTTCATGTCGGCCGAAGAGGCCAAGGATTACGGCCTCATCGACCATGTGATCTCGAATGTGAAGCAGATCGACGACGGGAAGAAACCGTGAGGTCTTGCGTCCGCCCCGGCGGCTTCCCATACTAAGCACCCCATGTCCCACGACAAGCATCTCCGCTGCTCCTTCTGCGGCAAGTCGAAGGACTCCGTCCGGAAGTTCATCTCCGGGCCGTCGGTGTACATCTGCAACGAGTGCATCGCGCTCTGCAACGAGATCCTGGCGGAGGACGAGGAGCGGGAAGTCTCCGAGGCGATCACGCAGGTCCCGACGCCCGCCGAGGTCAAGGACGTACTCGACCAGTACGTGATCGGCCAGGAGAAAGCGAAGAAGACTCTGGCCGTCGCCGTCTACAACCACTACAAGCGCATCAATTCGCACTGCGCCAAGGACAGCGACGTCGAGCTCGACAAGAGCAACATCATGCTCATCGGGCCCACGGTCGTCGGCAAGACGCTGCTGGCGCAGACGCTGGCGCGCATCCTGGACGTCCCGTTCACCATCGCCGACGCCACCACGCTCACGGAAGCGGGCTACGTCGGCGAAGACGTCGAGAACATCCTGGTACGGCTGCTGCAGGCGGGCGACTTCAACGTCGCCGACTGCGAGCGCGGCATCGTCTACATCGACGAAATCGACAAGATCGCGCGCAAGTCCGAGAACCCGAGCATCACGCGCGACGTGTCGGGCGAAGGCGTGCAACAGGCGCTGCTGAAGATTCTCGAAGGCACCATCGCCAGCGTGCCGCCGCAGGGCGGCCGCAAGCACCCGCAGCAGGAGTACATCCAGGTCAACACCAAGGACATCCTGTTCATCTGTGGCGGGGCGTTCGACGGCCTGGAGAAGATCATCGAGAGCCGCACGGGGAGGCGTCGCATCGGCTTCACCAAGGAAGAGATCGCGTCGGGGGCGATCGAAAAGGTGAAGCGCAATCCGTTCGCCGACGTCGAGCCCGACGACCTGTTGCGCTACGGACTCATCCCGGAGCTGGTCGGCCGGCTGCCGGTGACGGTGCCGCTCGACGCGCTGGACGAGGAGGCGCTGGTCCGCATCCTGGTCGAGCCCAAGAACGCCCTCACCAAGCAGTACCACAAGCTGTTCGAAATGGAGCACGTCCGGCTCACCATCGAGAAAGACGCGCTGCGCGAGATCGCGCGCAAGGCGCTCAAACGGGGCACCGGCGCCCGCGGCCTGCGCGCCATCCTCGAGGACATGATGACGGACATCATGTTCGAGCTGCCCAGCCGGGACGATGTGCGCGAGGTCGCGATCACCGCCGAGACCGTGACCGAGGGGCGGCCGCCCCTGCTCGTCACCGAGCGGCCGCGCCAAAAGAAAGAAGCCTGACCGCTTCCGATCCCCGCTTCGTCGGCACCTTTCCGCGCGCCGACGCCCCGCTCGAGCCTCCGCTTCCCGAAATTGCGTTCGTCGGCCGTTCCAACGTCGGCAAGTCGAGTCTGCTGAACGCCGTCCTGGGCCGTCGGATCGCGCGCGTGTCGGCGACGCCGGGCAAGACGCGGGCCCTCAACGTCTACCACGTCGGCGCGTACTACGCGCTCGATCTCCCGGGCTACGGCTACGCGCGCGCCTCGAAAACCGACCGCGCGGCGTTCGCCGGCCTGCTGCGTCACGCGCTGACGCGCGCGCGATTGCGCGGCGTGGTCTGGCTGCTCGACATCCGACATGAACTGTCCGTGGACGACCGGGCCATGCAAGATCGCCTCGCCGCGGCCGCCACTCCGGTTCTCGCCGTCCTGACCAAGAGCGACAAACTGCCGCGCGGCCCTCGCGCGCAGCGGGCCCGGGCCCTTACCGCCGCCCTCGCCCTGGACGAGGACCAGGTGCTCGTCACCAGCACCCGCACCGCCGAAGGGATCCCCGACCTGCGCGACGCGATCACGGCGCTCGCGGCGAGGGCCTGAGGTGGAGCGGCCGATGCGGGTCGCGTTCGTGAGCCATCAGACCCACCTGCACATGGGGGGGCAGCGCAGCATGGTGCTGTTGATCGAGCACCTCGACCCCCGCGCCGTCGAACCGTTGGTGATCTGCCCCGGCCCGGGCGAGCTCACCGACCACCTGCGCACCCTCGGGTGTCCGGTCGTGCACATCCCGCTGTACCACATCAAACCGCGCACGCTGCGCGCGGTCTGGCGCTCGAGCCGCCATATCCGTGCCCTGCTGCGCGAGCGAGCGATCGACGTCATCGCGCCCGACGCGCCGCGCGACGCGCTCACCTGCGGGCTCGCCAAGCTCGGCACCGCGACGAAGATGGTCTGGTTCGTGCGGCTCACCGCCCGCCACAACCTCGACCCGATCCTGGAGCGGCTGGCCGATGCCATGATCGGCGTCTCCGACGCCACCCGGCTACGCTTCTCCGGCTCCCGTCGCGTGTCCGCGCGTTATCGCACCATCTTCGATGGAATGGACCTGCGGCAGTTCCGCCCAGCCGCGGATCGTACCGCCGTGCGCCGCGCCCTCGACCTCCCGACCGGGCGCTTCGTGCTGTTGTTCGTCGGCCAGATCAAGGAGGGCAAGGGTGTGCTCGACATCGTGGACGCGATGGCCCTGCTCGCCGCCGCGCACCCGCCCGCCCGCAGACCCTTGCTGCTCGTCATCGGCAGCCCCACTCCGCCGGCGATTCTCGACGAGATCGATCGCCGCACGCACGCGCACGGCACCGCTCTGGACGTCCGCGTGCTGCCCCAGCAGTCCGACATCCACCGCTGGATGCAGGCCGCCGACGCATTGGTGAGTGGCTCGCACCAGGACACGGAAGGGTTGTCGCGGGTCCTGTTCGAAGCGATGGCGTGCGGCGCGGTGCCCGTGGCGACCGACATCCGCGGCAACCGCGACGCCCTGACCCCGGAGACCGGCCTGCTCGTTCCCGAGCGGGCCCCGGAGGCAATGGCCGCCGCCGTCACGGACCTGATGGCGGCCTCGCCCGACCGGCTCGCCGCTTTGCGAGCAGCCGGTCTCCACCGGGCGCGCGCGCTGTTCGACATCCAGCAGCACGCGCGCCGGGTCGAAGCATGCTATCGTGAGGTTCTGCGGACGGAGGGCCGAGGGTGATGACGAAGCTTCCGATTCTGGCGTTGGCCGTGCTGGCGTCCTGCCGCCCCCCGGTCCACCTCGGCGCGCAGGCCGGGGCCCTGAATGCCCCGAGCGACACGGTCCCCGCCGGCTTCGGCTCGCTGCACCGCGACGAAATCGCGTTGCGCTTCGCTACCGACCAGCTGCAACTCCAGATCCTGCCGCTCGACGAACGGGTGATCCGCCTGCTCGCGACCGACACCTATCGCTCGCTGGAGCAATTGCTGGAAAGCCGGCGCCAGGACATCACCGACGCCGCCCGGCGCGCCGGCCTGACGAATCCGACGCTCGTCCTGGTGACATTCTTCGGCCAGGCGCCGGGCGCGCGATTCTCCCCCGAAGACGTGCAGCTGCAGAGCCGTGGCCGGCTGTTCCGGCCGGTGGAGATCGCCCCGCTCTCCCCCACCTGGAATACGCTGCAGCTCGACCAACGGCAGCAGGCGGTGGCGATCTATCTGTATGAAGACGGGGTGAGTTGGCTCGAGGACCTCAGCGCGAGCTATCAGAGCTCGCCGGCGATGTCGTGGAGCCGCGCGCTGCAGGTCCTGGAGCAGGAGCGTGCCCGCGTCCGGGCGCGGGCGCAGTCCCAGCCGCCGGTACCGAATCCGTAGTCAGGACGACGCGCCCGTCGAGATCGGCGGTCCACCGGGTGTGCTCGTCGACGCAGAGCACGCCCACTCCGAGCCGCGGCGCCTGCGCCAGGGCGCGGTCGCATCCCAGCACAAAGAACGCGCGAGACCACGCCGCCGCCGTCAGGCCGTCCCGGGCGAGGGTCGTGACGGAGCGCACCTGCGCCGCGGGTTGACCGGTACGCGGATCCTGAACTGGATCGATGTCCGTCACGGAGGTCGTGCCGATCGCCCAGACGCCGGCCGGCAGCTGCAGCCGCGCCAGCGTGCGCAGTGAATTCGCGGGATCCGAGACGCCCACGGTCCGACCGGAACCCGCGGGCGAGCCCGTCATGATGAGCAACACACCGCCGACGCCAAGCACCGCGCTGTCCACCGTCCCGCTGAGGGCGAGCCGCGCCCGATCGAGGGCGTAGCCCGAGGCGATCCCGCCGAGGTCCAGCGTCAGCCCGTGCCGCAGCTGTACGGTTCCACGAACGCTGTCGAGGCGCACGCCACGATAGTCTTTCCCCGTTGGGTCGAACGCCCCGGCGGAGGCGCGGGAGATGGCCAGCGCTTCGCGCAAAACGGCGACGAACGACGCGGAGACGGGCTGCGGACCGCGTCCTGCGGAGCGGTTGACCCGGCTGAGCTCGGAGGCCTCCCGATCGGGTGACAGCAGCGAATCGATCCGCCGCACGGAGTCGACCGCATCGTCTACGGCTCGCCTGAGACGCGCGGTATCGCCATCCCAGGCGCCCACCGAGAAGACCGCCCCCATCGCCGTGCGGGCCCGCGCCACATAAGGAGCCGGCGGGGTGGCGCACCCGGCGAGCAGGAGACCAAACGCGGCGACGTGGCGCATCAGACCCAATATGCGCCGAGGCCGTTTCGGCATCTCGAGACTGGGTGCGATATCTTACTTGAGAGGAGTTGTCAACTGATCTGCGCCTCACGCTAGACCACGGATTCTCGCCGGCAAGCGAGGTCTCTTACCTTACTCGACGTGTCCCTCCCCTCTTCGCTCGGCATCGCGCTCATCGTCGCCGGGGCCGGTTTCGCCCTGTGGGCGGTCCGGCGCGTACGGCGGCAGTTGCGCGCCCTGGAGCGTGACCGGCAGCGGACCGCCGACGAGCTGAACCGCCGGCTCTCGGAGTTGTTCTGGCTGCAGGAGCTGTCCTACGTGCTGTCGGAATCGATCAAGCTGGAACGCATCGTGGAGCAGGTGGTGCGCTACGCGATGCGGTTCATCGACGCGCGCGGCGCGCTCGTCGCCCTGGCGGGAGAGGAGGCCGGCGATCCGCTCACCATCGCCGCCGCCGAAGGCTCGCTCGCCAGCTTGAAGGGGACGACCGTCCCGGCTTCCGACCCCGGGCTGGTGGCCCGCACAGCCCGCAGCGAACGGCTCGAGCTCATCCGGAACAGCGAAACCGGCGCCCAGCTGGCGGGCGGCATGGCCGTGGAGTCGGCCGCCGCGGTGCCGTTACGCGCCCACGGCGTCGTGGTCGGCACGCTGGTAGTCACGGAACCGCGCGGCGGCGCGCTCGCGCCCGATGACGTGCGCCTGCTCTCCACGGTCGCCACACACGCGGCCGTCGCGCTCGCCAACGGCCGCTTCTTCGATCTCGTGCGGCGCGGCAAGGAGCAATGGGAAACGACCTTTGACGCCTTGTCGGAAGGGATCGCGGTCGTGGACGAAGCCGGGTGCGTGCGCCGCGCCAACCGATCACTGGCCGCCATCCTGGGCGGGCAGCTCCCGGCGGTCATCGGCGTCGACCTCGCGTCCGCGTTGCTCGGGCGCGCCCACGCGTTGGATCAGCTGCTCGAAGCGGTGCGCCGGGACGAGCGGCCGGCCCCGCTGGTGGAGCGCACCCAGATGTCGGGCCGCACGTTCCGCATCAACGCGGCCCGGATGCCCGGGGCGACGCCCGATCAGGCCGCCGTGGTCATGGTGCAGGACGTCACCGAGCAGCAGGCCATGGAAGCCCAGCTGATCCAGAGCGAGAAGCTCGCCACCGTGGGACAGCTCGTCTCGGGGGTCGCGCACGAGCTCAACAACCCGCTCACCTCGATCGCCGGCCTGTCCGAGTTCCTGCTCGAGCAGAAAGAGCTCGGCCCCGGCGACCGCGGCCACTTGAAGGTCATCCACGAGCAGGCCGACCGCGCGGGCCGGATCGTCCGCAACCTGCTCACCTTCGCACGCAAGGGCCCCGCCGAGCGCGTTCGACTGGACCTGAACGACCTGGTCCAGCGCACCCTGCTCCTGATGGGATACGACTTGCGGTTGCGCGACGTGGAAACCCAGATCGTGCTGCCCGACGACCTGCCGGAAGTCATCGGCGACCGGCACGCCCTGCAGCAGGTCGTCTTGAACCTGCTCACGAATTCCGCCCAGGCCGTGGGCGAGCTGCCCGAGGACCGCACCCGGGCCATCCGGATCGAAACCTGGAGCGACGCCCACATCCATCTCCGGGTGAGCGATACCGGGCCCGGAGTCCCGGAAGACCACGTGCGGCACCTGTTCACGCCATTCTACACGACCAAGGAGCCCGGTCAGGGGACGGGGCTCGGTCTGTCGATTTCCTATTCCATCGTGGAGTCCCATGGCGGGCACATCGTCTACGAGCGCGCGCCGGGCGGAGGAGCGGCGTTCCACATCGAGCTCCCCCCGGCGCCGGCTGCCCGGCCGGCCCCGCCGGCCCCGCCACCCCCGCCGGAACCGACCCCACCACTGCCGCCGTCGTTCGCGAAACGGGCGATCCTCCTGGTCGACGACGACCCCGCGGTCCGCCGTCTGGTGCAGGCGCTATTCGGCCGCGAAGGCCACGTCGTGGACGTGGCGCGCAACGCCGAGCACGCCCTGGATCTCGCGGGCGAACGCGGCTACGACCTGATCCTGGCAGACGGACAGGTGAGCGCGAGAGGCCGGTTGTTCGTGGAAGAGCTGGCGACGCGCCATCCCGGACTCAAAGCCCGGACCTTGGTGGCGACGGGCGACGTGCTGCCGGCGACGGAAGAAGCGCTGGAGCGGCTCGGCCTGCGTTACGTGCGGAAGCCGTTCAACCTGCGGGATCTGCGGGAAGAAGCGGCCCGGCTGTGGGCCGCCACGACGCTGTAGGCTTCGGCGGGCCAGCCGAATGTTCCCAGATTCACCGCGCCGCCCGGCGCGAATTTCACGCCCTCGCGCAACAGCAGCGCCCGCTGCAGCACCGCGCTGTGATCGCCCGCGAGCGAAATGCGTCCCGCCACGTTGATCACGCGCCACCACGGCACGTCACTGTCTTCGGGCAGCGCCGAGAGGGCCCAGCCGACCGTGCGCGCGGCGCCGGGACGCCCCGAGAGCCGGGCGACGATCCCGTACGTCGCGACGCGTCCTTTGGGAATGTGACGGACGATGCGGTAGATCCGGTGGTAGAACGGATTCATGCGACGCGGCTCGCGCGCCGGGGGGACGCGCCGGAATTGGATCTCACCGTGGACGGCTCCATGCCACACCGCGTGAGGGATGCCCGCTAGTGCCGTTCCAACTTGATTCGCCAACATGGCGAAAGCAGCGTACGCAGGGCGACCGCCATTACGGGTTCCGATGACTTGGCGCGAACAGTTCGAACGGCACTAGGATACCCGCAGCACGTCGTCCAGCAAGCCCCCTCCCCCCGACCCCACTATTGACAAGGCGTCCTCCAATGCTCTGCGCTCGCGCGGCCACGCGAAGCGTCGCGCGGCATCGCCCGGAGAGAGCCAGACGAACGCATCGTGCTCCCGGGAGAGGAGCGGGTGCGCGTCGGCGGGGACGAACGCCGCGAACGCGGGAATGATCACGAGCTCGTCGCTCTTGTGCTGGTAGAACCCTTCGATGCGGCTGAGGTTGTAGAAGCGCTCCGGCACCAGGCCGGTTTCCTCGCGCAGCTCGCGTAACGATGCCTGCACCGGCGTCTCGCCCGACTCGATGGTCCCGTGCACCGTTTCCCACGACCCGGGATTGCGGCCATGCGATCCGCGGCGCAGCACGAGCACCTGCAGCGCCGGTCCCGCCCCCCGCAGCGCGAACGTGTCGACGAACGAGACGCGGATTGCCGTCACGCGGGGCGTGAACGCCGCCGGCCCAGCACCGCCTCGAGACGCGCGGACAACGCGCGCGCGCGGAAGGGTTTCTGCAGAAAATCGTCGGCGCCGAGCTCGAACACCCGGACTTCGTTGTCTTCGTCTCCCTTGGCCGTCAGCACGATGACGGGGATGTCGGCGGTGGCGGGTCGTGAGCGCAGCTGCGCCAGCACGCCATAGCCGTCGAGACCGGGAAGATTCAGGTCCAGCACGATGACGTCGGGGCCGACGCGATCGACCTGGTCCAGTGCCTGCACGCCGTCGCGCGCCTCGGCGACTTCGTAACCGTCGCGCTCCAGCAGATCCTTGAGGACTTTGCGCAGGCTGTCCTCGTCGTCCACCAGGAGCACCCGGCGCGCCGGTCCGTGCGGCCCCGACCGACTCGTGGTGCCGGTGTCGTCCAGCAGCTCGAAGCCAGTGGCCAAAGGCTCCGCGTGCGGCATCGAGCCGGCGGCCGGGGAGGGGCGCGCCGCCGGGGCTGACGCGGCGGCCGCCGTGGCCTTCCCCCCGCTCTTGCGAGCCGGCTCCGGGGGGCGCTCGTCCTCCATCGGGACGTCGACTACCCGCAGCAGGTCTTCGACCGTCGTTTCTCCCCGCAGCACGTGATTCACCCCGCTGTCCCAGAGGGTCGACATGCCCCCGCGCCGTGCGGCATCGGCGATGCGATCAGCCGTTTCCCCCGCGGCGATGCGACGCTCGACCTCGGGCGTGATCGTCAGGACCTCGAGAATCGAGAAGCGTCCGCGATAGCCGGTCATGGCGCAATCGGGGCACGCGGCGGCGCGATACAGCGTCGCGCCATGCGGGATCCACCGCTTGAGCCGCTCCGGCGGGGCGTCGGTCACGGCTTCCTTGCACGTCGTGCACAAGCGCCGCATCAGCCGCTGCGCCACCACGCCGCGCAGCGCGGCCGCGATCTTGTAGGCTTCGACCCCGATGTCCACCAGCCGGGTCACGGCGTTGGCGGCGTCGTTGGTGTGGAGGGTGGACAGGACCAGATGGCCGGTCAGCGACGCCTGGGTGGCGATCTGCGCCGTTTCCTTGTCGCGGATTTCCCCCACCAGCACCACGTTCGGATCCTGGCGCAGGATCGAGCGCAGCACCGTGGCGAACGTGAGCCCCGTCTTCTCCTGCACCTGCACTTGCACGATCCCCGGCATCCGGTACTCCACCGGGTCTTCGACGGTCACGATGTTCACACCCTCGCTCTTGATCTGGTTGATCATCGAATAGAGCGTGGTCGTCTTGCCGGACCCGGTGGGCCCGGTGACGAGGATGATGCCCTCGTGGAATTCCAGCAGCTTGAGTACCTGCTCGACCTCGTTGGGGTTCAGCCCCAGCGAGTCGAGCGTCTTGACCGTGGCGCGCGAGTCGAGGATGCGGATGACGACTTTTTCGCCATGCGCCACCGGCAGCGTCGACACGCGCAGATCGATCGGTTGCCCATTCACCGCCACCCGCGCGCGCCCGTCCTGCGGCCGCAACCGGTCGGCGATGTCGAGCTGCGACATGATCTTGATCCGGGAGATGAGGGGCAGCCCGGCCGACCGCGGAATTTTCATCACCTGCCGCAGCACGCCATCGATGCGGTAGCGCACCGCGACCCCGCCCTCTTCCGGCTCGATATGGATGTCCGAGGCGCGCGACAGGATCCCTTCGGACAGAATCAGGTCCACGAGCTTCACGACCGGCCGCTCGCTGGCCGCCGCCTCGGTGATGTTGTACTCGTCGGGGGGGGTCTCGTCGGTCAACTGCACCAGCTCGGCGGACTGCCCCATGTTCTCGAGCAGCCGGTCGAGCGCCTTTTCCGGCCGGTATTGCTGCTCGATCTGCTCGCTGATCTTGGAGGGCGGCAGGAGCGTCAGCCGGATCTCGCGCGCCGTCGCGAAGGCGAGCGTCTTCTCCATATCGAGATCGAACGGATTGGCGGTCGCGACCTCGAGGTAGGAATCGGTCTCCCGGATCGGCAGGACGCGGTATCGTCGAGCCAGCGCCTCGGGGAGGGCGGCCCGGGCGCCCGGGTCCACTTGCGCCAGATCGGCGATGCGCAGCCGGAAGCGCGTGCTCAGCTTTTCGAGAATCTCGTCGTCGGTCGCGAGCTTCGCCTGCACGACGGCTTCCCACAGCGTCTTCCCGGGCTCGGCCTTGGCGCGCAGCTCGGCCAGACGCTCGGTCGTGAGCGCCTCGAGCGACTGGGCCAGCCACTCGTCGGGGAAGTTGGTCTCGGGCATAGGCCTGGTGGTACGGAAACCTACTCGGGTGGCGCGTTCCCGGGCTAGAGGACGCTCCAGAAGTCCCGCGTCACGTCGAATGCCACGTGCGCACGGCGGCTCTGGACGCCATATCCGACCTCGACGCGGAACACGCCGAGCCACTCGAGGCCCAGGCCGGCCGTGATGCGCACCCCGGGCGTCGCGCGCCACGGCGTGCCGGTCACCGGACGCTCGGCCCAACCCGCCGCGACGTACGGCGCGAGCGTGATGCTCGCCGGCGTCCGGGCGACGCCGAACGAAAGGCTGGGGAACGGCGTCGGGACGCGCCACTCCAGGTGCGCGCGTGCGGTCGCGCGACCACCCCAGGCGCGGAAGTCGTCGCCCAACAGCGTACCGCGGCCTCCGAGCACGAATGTGCGATGCGCGGGCAGGTCGCGGCTCGCGATGCCGCCCCGCACGCGCGCCAGCACGCGGGTCGCGCCGACCGGGACGAGCACGTGCGCCGTACCGGCCAGCCGCAGGTAGGTCGCGCCCCCATCCCGTCGTCCACCTTCGAGCGACAGACTGAAAAAGCGGTCCCGTCGCACCGCGAACCCTTCACTCACCCGCCGCAACTCGAGCGTCACCACCTCGAGCGCGGGACCGCCGAGCGCGGGGTTGGGCCGGTAGCGGCCGGTCGCGGGTGCGGCTCGCACGGGAAGACTCCCCACCGCCTCGCGCGCGACGGCGAGCCGGCCGGTGACGCCGCCACCCAGCGCGTACTCCAGCTCGAGCCGGCCGCCCCCTACCCGCGCGTAGTCTCCGTAGTCCTCGCCGAATTCCTGGGCGGCGATCGAGTTCACGAGCGGCGCCACGATCGGCTCGTCGGCGACGTCGCGGACCTCTCGGTACCCGATGGCCCCGAGCGTCGCGGCGCCCACGGCGATCCGGGCCGAGAGCCCGGCGCTCACTGCCCGGTCGGCGAAGCCGTAGCTCGCGCGCACCCGCGCCTCGAAGCCGCCGCGCCGCCACACGCCGCCCGCGCCGGCCACGACGCCCTGCACGCGATTGGCGCGCAGCAGGTCGCTCGCCCCGCGTACGCTGAGACCGCTGCGACGCCAGCCCGACAGCGCGCGCCGCCCGGCGATACGCGCCACGTCGGCGCGGACCTGGGCGAGATCGTTGTGACGCCCGGGCTCGGCCACGTCCTGGATGGCGGAGTCGAGCGACCCGCCCCAGGGAAACGAATCGCGCTCCGTTTTGGGCGCGGGCGTGATCTCGGGCCCCGCGAACCAGGAGCCGGCCAGGCCAGTATTGAAAACGTAGCCGTCCACGTCCCACCGCCCGCGTATGATGCCGCGGGCTGGCAGGTCCAGAAACGTGGCCCGTCGCCGAATCTCGATTTCCTGATGGCGCGGCAGCCACCAGCGGCCTTCATACAGGGCGTTGTCGAGCACGATACTGACGTCCTCGAGCGAAGCGTCCCGATAGGCGGCCGCGGTGAAGTTGAACGCCAACCGCACCAGGTCGGCGCTGCCGATGTCGAGAAACGCGGTGCCCACGATGCGTGGCGTCGCCAGCTGCTTCGGTCGCACGCGCAGGGCGACGACGCGAATCTGTCGCTCGGGCAGCCCGATGGTGAGCGTGTCCCCGGTGGCGTAGTCGTACAGCAGCGGTCCTCCCAGCGCCAGCGGGTGCGGGACACCCTGCACTTCGTCCCCGTCGCCCAGGCGAATGGTGCGGCCGAATCCGTTCTGCACGATGCCGAGGTGATCCTGATGGTACACGATGTCGGTGGGCAGCTCGGCGCGGTCGCGCCAACCGATGATGCGCTGCTTGCTCGAGCCCGGGGCTTGCCAGTACAATGCGAGCTCGAGCTGGTCCGCCTTGATGAGGCGCGGCGGCTCGGCGAGCCCCTCCCCGAACGCCCCGAGGAAGAACACAAACCCATGCCCCTGCGCCCGGTAGTCGTGCAGCGTGGTGTCGGCGGCCGCCCCCGCCCGGCGCGCGATGGCGCGCTCCGCGAGGGTCAGGGCATCGGGGGAATTCCATTGCTGCCCGGCCAGGGTCGACGCGACCATGAGCGCGAGCAGCGCGAGCGACAGAGCGCGCACGCGGGCCAAGCTATCCGGTGGATGCGGTGCGCGGCAAGCGCCGCCGTGCTCGCACTGGCGTAACCCGCGGGTATATTCCGGCACTGTGTTCAAGCTGCTGAGCACCTCCGGCGATCAAGCGATCGACCTCGCGCCGGGTCGCACCCTGGTCGTGGGTCGCGCCGTCACCAGCGACATCCCGATCTACGATCCCACGATCTCCCGCCGTCATGCCGAGATCGCCCTCGGGCCTTCCGGCGTGCACGTCAAAGACCTCGGCTCCTCCAACGGCACGTTCCTCAATGGCGCGCGGATCACGGAGGCCGATGCGGGGGCCAACGACGTGATCACGTTCGGGAAAGTGGCTTTCAAGGTCGCCGGGACCACGCCGCCCGATCGACCGTCCACCTCCACGCCCGAGGCGGGGCAGACCTCCGGGTCGCGCGCCATTCCCCAGGGGACCATTGTGCGCCAGCTGCCGGTCGCCCCGGCCTCGGGCGGTGTGCCGGCGATCGTGCAGGGCGGCACGGGGGCGGCGGCCGCCGGTGGAGGTCATCTCAAGGTCGCGGCGCAGAACGAGGCCGAGCGGCGCGAAAAGAAGGTCTCGCTGCTGCTCGAGGTCTTCAAAGAGCTGTCGCGCCAACAGGAGCTCGACGCGCTGCTGCAAAAGGTGGTGGACTTCACGTTCCAGATCATGAACGTGGATCGCGTTTCGATCCTGCTGCTCGACCCGCGCAGCGGCGAGCTCGTGCCGCGCCTCTCGCGCAGCCGCACCGGCGACACGAACGCGGCGCGGCACGTCCCCCAGTCCATCGCGCGCAAGGCGGTCGAGGACCGGGTGGCCATCCTGTCGGACAACGCCGCCGCCGACGAGCGGTTCAAGGGGAAATCGATCCTGATTCAGAGCGTGCGCAGCGCCATGTGCACGCCGCTCATGGGCACCGATCAGAAGGTGCTCGGCATCCTGTACGTCGACAATCAGACGGCGATCCAGTCCTTCGGGGATGAGGATCTCGAGTTCCTCATCGCCTTCGGCGGCCTCACCGCGCTCGCGATCGAGAACTCCAATCTCTCGGAGCGCATCCGGCGCGAAGCGATGGTCCTGTCGAACTTCCAGCGCTACTTTGCGCCCAACGTCGCCGCCCAGATCGCCCAGCAGGAAGGGGCCGTCACGCTGGGTGGCGACAAACGCCCGGTGGTGATCTTCTTCTCCGACATCCGCGGCTTCACCCCGATGTCCGAGAACATGAACCCCGACGACGTCGCCAAACTGCTCACCGAATACTTCACCGAAATGGTGGAGATCGTGTTCGAGCACTCGGGCTCGCTGGACAAATTCATGGGCGACGCGATCATGGCCCTGTGGGGCGCCCCGATCGCCCACGAGGACGACGCCGACCGCGCGATGCAATGCGCGCTCGACCAGCTCACCGCGCTCGAAAAGATGAACGCGAAGTGGAGCGAGCAGGGTCGCCCGCCGATCAAGATCGGGATCGGGATCAACTTCGGCGAAGTGTTCGCCGGCAACTTCGGATCGGATCGCCGTCTCGAATACACCGTGATCGGCGACGCGGTCAATACGGCGAGCCGCCTCTGCTCGGTGGCCGGCCCGAACGAGATCCTCATCGCCGAGCCGTTCTACAAGGCGCTGAAGCAGCCGCCCAAAGTCGAAGCGCTGAAGCCGATGCAGGTGAAGGGGAAGACGAAGCCCGTGCCGGTTTATCGCGTGAAACGGTAGGGCCGCCCGAAGCGACCCAGCAGGTCGAGCGCCAGCCGCAGCGGCAACCCCATCACGCCGAAAAAATCTCCTTCCACCCGCTCGACGAGCGGCGCGCCCAAGCCCTGGATCGCGTACGCGCCGGCCTTGTCGAGCGGCTCGCCCGTCGCCACGTAGGCGGCCAGGGTGGCGCGGTCGGCGGGCCGGAACGTCACATGCGACACGTCGAGGGCGTGCTCGAGCTCCTCGTCCCGACCGACCGCGACGGCCGTCATCACTTCATGGGTGCGCCCCTGCAGGCGTCCCAGCATCTCCACCGCCGCCGCGGCATCGTCGGGTTTCCCGAACAGCTCGCCCGCGAGCACGACCGTCGTATCGGCCGCGAGCACGACCTCCCCCGGCACCTGGTCCGCCACCGCCCGCGCCTTGGCGCGCGCCAGGCGTACGACGTAGCGCTCGGGGGTTTCGTCGTCGCGGCGCGATTCGTCGATGTCGGGAGCGATCACCCGGTGCGGAATCCGCAGCATCTCGAGCAGCTGCCGGCGGCGTGGAGAGCCGCTCGCCAGGACGATGGGATTCATCGCTCGAGCACCAGCGTGACCGGCCCGTCGTTCACCAGCTCGAGCTCCATCATCGCCCCGAATTCGCCGGTCGCGACGGCCACGCCGAGCGGCTGGGCGCGCTCGGTGAGCAACGCGACGAAGCGCTCGTACAAGGGAATCGCGACATCGGGCGGTGCGGCCGCGATGAAGCTGGGGCGCCGGCCCTTGTGCGCGTCGCCGTAGAGGGTGAATTGCGACACGACGAGCACGCTCCCGCCGACCTCGTCCAGCCCGCGGTTCATCTTGCCCTCGTCGTCTCCAAACACTCGCAGCGAGAGCACCTTGTCCGCCATCCAGGCGAGGGTCGCCTCGGTGTCGGCCGGGGCGAAGCCCGCGAGCACGACGAACCCCGCCCCGATTCCCCCGACCCTCCGGCCCCCGACCCGGACTTCGGCGCGGGAGACGCGCTGGAGGATGACCCTCACCCTACGATTCCGCACATAGCGTGCGTCCGGTATCCACGAGCTGCTGCGCCTCGTGCGGGCTCGGCGCTTCGGCGATCAGACGGACCACAGGCTCCGTGTTCGAAGGGCGCACGTGCAGCCAGCGATCGCGCCAACCGAGGCGCACCCCGTCCCGCTCGTCGACGGTCGCGTCCGGAAACCGCTCCCGCAACGCCGCGTACACCGGGGCCAGCCCGCCGGCGCGCCCGCGCGGCGCCTTGTCCTTCACGATCGTGTAGCGGGGGGAGGCGGCGACGATCTCGCTGACGCGCCGGCCGTCGCGGACCAGCAGCGCCAGCACCAGGCCGGCCGCGACGGGCGCATCACGACCGACGTGCAACGCCGCGTACATTACTCCCCCGTTACCTTCGCCGCCGATCAGCGCCTCGCGCTCGATCATGGCTCGCGCCACGTGCGCTTCCCCGACCGGCGTCCGTACTACGTCGGCGCCGCAATCGCGCGCGGCGTCCTCCACCACCAAACTGGTCGAGAGGTTGCACACCACCACCGGTGCTGCCGTCGGACCCTTGGTCGACGCCTGCCCCTTCCCCCTTCCCCCTTCGCCCTTCCCGGTCGTCATCCGGCCCAGCACCGCGCGGACCGCGAACGCGAGCGTGTAGTCCTCACCGATCGGCTCGCCCTGTTCGTCGACGATCGCCAGGCGGTCCACGTCCGGATCCACGGCGATGCCGATGTCGGCCTGAACCCGCTGCACCACCGCGCCCAGGGCGCCCAGGTGCTCGGGAATCGGTTCCGGCGGACGGGGGAATTTTCCATCCGTCTCGAGGTTGATGCCGGCGACTTCGCAGCCCAGCCGCTCGAGCAGGTTCGGCATGATCGCGCCGCCCGCGCCGCGACAGGTGTCGAGCGCGACCCGGAAGCGCCGCTTGCGCACCCGGCGGGCCTCCACGCCCGGGAGTTTCAGCACGGCGGCCACGTGACGCCGCAACGCCTCGGCATCGGGCGTCACCGCGCCCAACGACCCATGGTCGGCGCGGACGATCGGCCCTTCGGCGGCGAGCGCCCGCAGCTGCGCCCCGGCGGTTTCGTCGATGAACACGCCGTCCGGTCCCACGAACTTGAGGGCGTTCCATTCGATCGGGTTGTGACTCGCGGTCAGGATGATCCCGCCCGCGGCGCCGTGATGCTCCACGGCCAGCTGGACCGACGGAGTGGTCGTGAGCCCGACGTCGATCACGTCGCAGCCCACCGACACGAGCCCCGCCGCCGCCGCCTGGGCGAACATGGGGCCCGAGGTCCGGGCGTCGCGTCCCAGCACGATGCGCGGGCGCCGGGCGCCGCCCGTCCGGGCCCAGGCGCCGAACGCCGCGGCGTAGCGCGCGACGATCTCCGGAGTGAGGTCCAGGCCTACGATCCCGCGAATGCCGGAAACGCCGACCATCAGTGTGTCGTGCATGGTGGCTACGTTACTGCTCGGCTGCGGTGGACAGCTCCGGCGTGACGAGCGGCAGCTGGTTGATATCGGGGAACGCGCCCAAGAATCCGTCCACCGCCACCGGGCTCCACTGGATCCCGCGCTGGGCACGCAGCTCGTCGAGCGCCCGCTCGACCGGCAGCGAATGGCGGTACGGACGCTCGCTGGTCATCGCGTCGAAGGCGTCCGCCACCGACACGATGCCGGCCACCGGCGGGATGGCGTCCCCCTGCAGACCATCGGGCAGACCCCGGCCGTCCATCCGCTCGTGATGCGAGCGGACGATCGCGATCACCAACGGGGCATCCCGCAGCAACGGCCCCAGAATCCGCGCGCCGATCACCGGGTGCTCCATGATGTGGCGGTATTCCTGCTCCGAGAGTTTTCCCGGCTTGTGCAGCACCTCTTCGCTGACACCGATCTTGCCGATGTCGTGGAGGTGTCCCCCCAGTGAAATGGTGTCGATCAGCGGCGCGTCCAACCCCACACGTCGGGCGATCGCCACCGCGTATTCCGACACCCGCAGTGAGTGGCCCCGCAGGTAGGGGTCTTTCGCCTCCAGGGCCTGGGCCAGCGCCTGGACGCCACCCAGGAACAGCTCCTCGATGCGTCCGGCCTGCGCGCGGACCCGGTCTTCGAGCTGCTCCTGGTAGCTCCTCAGGTCGAGCTTCAGCTGGCGGCGCTGCAACGCCTGCTCCACCCGGGCGCGCACCTCCTCCAGGTTGAACGGCTTGCTGACGTAGTCGAGGGCGCCGGAATGGAGGCACTTCACGGCCGTGTCGACGTCGGCGACGGCACTGACCATGACGACGGCGGTGAGCGGCCACCGCTGCACGACGTGGCGCAGCAGGGTGGCGCCGTCCATTTCCGGCATGCGCAGATCGGAGATGATGAGCGGCGCAGGGTCGGTTTCCATGGCCCGCAGCGCCTCGACCCCGTTGCCGGCTTCGCGGCAGCGGAACCCTTCGCTCTCGAGCAGCTGGACCAGCACGCGGCGTAAGCGCGGCTCGTCGTCGACCACCAGGCAGGCGAGCCCGTTCCGTTCGCTCATGATCCGCTAACGTAAAGCTCGCTTGCTCGGGGCGAAAGGCGTCAGTACGTTCCCGCCATGACCAAGGCGCTCGATGGCGACCCGCGCCGCCGCCTCTCCACCCTGGCCGTCCACGGCGGCATCGTCGAAGACCCGCTGGCCGGGGCCGTCATGCCCCCGATCTATCAGACCTCCACCTACATCCAGGCCGGGTTGGGCCGGCACAAGGGATACGAGTACGCCCGGACCCAGAACCCGACCCGGCAGGCGCTGGAACGGAGCGTGGCCGCGCTGGAGGGCGCGCGGCACGGCCTCGCGTTCGCCTCCGGGCTCGCGGCCGCCGACGCCGTCCTGAAGCTCCTATCGGCCGGGGACCATGTGGTGTGCGGCGAGAACGTGTACGGCGGTACGCATCGGCAGATGACGCACATCTGGGCGAGGCTCGGGCTCGCGTTCACGTTCGTCGACGGCGGCGACACGGATGCCGTGCGCGCGGCGGTGACGCCGGCCACGAAACTCGTCTACGCCGAGACCCCGACCAATCCCATGATGCGCCTGTGCGACCTGGCGGCGACGGCGGAGGTCGCCCGGGCGGCGGGCGCGTTGCTCGCGGTCGACAACACATTCGCTACGCCGTGCTTCCAACGACCGCTCGAGCTCGGCGCCGATATCGTGCTGCATTCCACCACCAAGTACTTGAACGGCCACAGCGACATGATCGGCGGCATGCTCGTGACCTCGCGGGACGACCTCGCGGAGCGCCTCGCGTTCCTCCAAAACAGCTCGGGGGCCGTCCCGGGACCGTTCGACTGCTGGCTGGCGCTGCGCGGCATCAAGACGTTTCCGTTGCGCATGCGCGCCCACGACGCCAACGGCCGCCGCATCGCTGAATGGCTCACGCATCACCCGCGGGTGCAGCGCGTGTACTACCCGGGCCTGCCGTCGCACCCGCAGCACGACCTCGCCTGCCGCCAGATGCGCGGGTTCGGCGGCATGATCAGCCTCGAGCTGGGCGATGAGGCATACACCCGTCGCGTCGTCGAGCGCACCAAGGTCTTTGCCCTGGCCGAGTCGCTGGGGGGCGTGGAAAGCCTGATCGGACACCCCGCATCGATGACGCACGCCAGCGTGCCGCCCGAGCTGCGCCGCAAGATGGGCCTCACCAACAGTTTGATCCGCCTCTCGGTGGGCATCGAGGACGTGGAGGATTTGATCGAGGATCTGGAGCAGGCGCTGGCCGGAAACTGAGGCCGCGAGCCACCGTATGGACGGTTCCACCTTCGGAGCATCCGATGACTGACGCGACGACCCCTCCCCCCGGGCTGCCGGCCGCGCGCCCGCGCAAGATTCTCACGCAGATCGCCCCCGTGGCCTGGGAGCATCCCGCCGACCGGGCGGCGCTGCAGTCGCTGCGCGCCGTGCCGGGATTCGACGAAGTCTTGAAGAAGATCTACGGCTTCCTGGGGGAGCGCGGCGTCCGGCTGTTGTTCCAGGCCGATGCGGTGCGCGTCGGTCCCACGCAGTTCCCCAAACTGAACCAACTCTACACCGAGGTGATCACGACGCTGGACTGGTCGCCGCGCCCGGAGCTGTTCGTGTCGCAGACGCCGTTCGCCAACGCGGGCGCGTTCGGCATGGACAAACCCTTCATCGTGATCAACTCCGGCGCGCTCACGCTGCTCGACGACGACGAAATGCGCTCGCTGCTGGGCCACGAGCTGGGCCACGTCATGAGCGGCCACGCCTTGTATCACACGCTGCTGGTCCTGCTGCTCAACGTCAGCTTCTCCGCCCTGCCGTTCCTCGCCGGCATCGCGATCCTGCCGATCCAGCTGGCGCTGCTGGAATGGTTCCGCAAGAGCGAGCTGTCGTCGGACCGGGCCGGGTTGCTCGCCACGCAAGATCCGGTCGCGTCGCTGCGCATGAACATGAAGTTCGCCGGCGGCGGCGACATCACGCAGATGGATCTCAACGCGTTCCTGGCGCAGGCCAAGGAGTACGAGGAGACGGGCGGCGCGCTGGACCGGGTATTCAAGATCCTGGGCGTGCTGATGCGCACGCATCCGTTCAACACCGTCCGCGCCGCCGAGCTGCAGCGCTGGGTCGAAGCGGGCGACTACGACCGGATCCTGCGCGACGAATACCCGCGCCGCGGCCCGGACGCCGAGGGGCGTCCGCTCGACCAGGACATCGATGACGCCCGTGCGCACTACATGAAGGAAGCCAAGGCCGTCGTCTCGGACGTCGTCGATACGGCGAAGCGCGCCGCGCAGGCGTTTTCAGACGCCCTCAAGAAGAAGTGAGAGTTCTGGTCGTCGGCGGGGGCGGCCGGGAGCATGCGTTGTGTTGGGCGCTGCACTCGGACGACCCCCGGACGACCCTGTTCACCGCGCCCGGCAACCCTGGCACCACGACGCTCGGCACCAATCTCCCCATACCGGCCACCGACATCGACGCCCTCACGCGGGCGGCGCGGGAGCATCGCGTCGATCTGGTCGTGGTGGGTCCCGAAGCGCCGCTCGCCGCGGGCCTCGTCGACCGGTTGCAGGGCGACGGCCGGCCCGCCTTCGGACCGACCCGCGGCGCCGCGCAGCTCGAGGCGTCCAAGGCGTTCGCCAAGGAAGTGCTCGCCCAGGCCCACGTCCCCACTGCCCCGAGCCGCACGTTCATCTCTCTCACGCCGGCCCTCGACTACATCGCCCGGCACACCGAGCCGCTGGTCGTCAAAGCCTCCGGGCTCGCCGCCGGCAAAGGCGCGGTGGTCTGCGCCACCCGGGCCCAAGCGGCCGAAACGGCGCGCGCCATGCTCGAACGCGGCGCGCTGGGCGACGCCGGGCGGGAGATCGTCGTCGAAGCGTTGCTCGAGGGAGAAGAGCTGTCGCTGCTCGCGCTGACCGACGGCGAGCAGCTGGTGTTTCTCCCGGCCGCGCAGGATCACAAACGCCTCGGTGAGGGCGATACCGGTCCCAATACCGGTGGAATGGGGGCCTATGCGCCGGTGAGTCTCGCCACGCCCGCCCTGCTGGCGCGTGCTCGTCATGAGGTGTTCGAGCCGACGCTCGCCGAAATGCGGCGCCGCGGGACCGCATACCACGGCGTGTTGTACGCCGGCCTGATGGTCGCATCGGATGGGACGCCGTTCGTGCTCGAATTCAACTGCCGCTTCGGGGATCCCGAAACGCAGGCGGTGCTGCCGATGCTGTCGACGGGAATCACGGAGCACTTCCTGGGGATCGCCACCGGTACATGGAAGCCCGAGGGCGATGCGCTCCCCGCATCGGGGGCGGCGGTCACCACCGTGCTCGCCGCCCGCGGCTACCCCGACGCTCCCGAAACGGGGGCGTCGATCACCTTGCCGGAGGACTTGGGATCGGACGTGCTCGTGTTTCACGCCGGCACCACTCGCGATGCGGACGGCACGCTCCGGGTCGGGGGGGGACGCGTGCTGAACGTCACGGCGCGGGCACCCACGGTCCGGCAAGCGGCCGTCGCCAGCCGCCAGGCATGCCAGCGCATCGCCTTCGAGGGCAAGGTGTACCGGCGGGACATCGGCTGGAGAGAGCTGCAGCGCTAACTTCCCCCCTGTATGCCCGAGCTGCCTGAGGTCGAGACGATCGTGCGCGAGGTCGCGCCGCGGTTGGTGGGCCGTCGCATCCGGCGCGCTCACCTCGCCAAGAGCGACGTGTTGCGCCGCGTGTCGCGCAAGCGGCTGCTCGCGACCCTCACCGGCAATACCGTGGTCGCCGCGACGCGCCGCGCCAAGCACGCCGTGTTCCGGCTGAAGAGCGGCCAGCGCATGGTGATCCAGCCGCGCATGACGGGATCGCTCATCGTGCACGATCCCGGCTGGACGGACGAGGAGTCCGGGTACGCCGTGCTGACGTGCACGCTTACCGGCGGCGACGTGTTCGTGTATCGCGACGTCCGGCGCCTGGGCACGGTGTGGCTGCTCGACGAGCGCGGTTGGGCGGCGTATACCGCCCGCATCGGTCCCGAGCCGCTTGAGCCCGAGTTTACCCCCGAGGTGTTCGCGCAGGCCCTGTCGCGCACCCGCTCGGCGGTCAAGAAGGCGATCATGGACCAGCAGTTGCTGGCCGGCGTCGGCAACATCTACGCCAACGAAGCCCTGTTCGACGCGCGGATCGACCCCAGCCGCCCGGCCAGGAGTCTGTCGCGGGCCGAAGCCGACGCCCTGCGAGTCGCCATCGTCGACGTGCTGCAGCGCGCCCTGCGGGCGTCCGGCACGACCGTTCGGGATTACCGCACGGGCACCGGGGAGCGGGGCCGTTTCCAATTCGAGCTGAACGTCTATGACCGGGGCGGCGAGCCGTGTCCCCGTTGTGGCCGGCGCCTCGTGACCACCCACGCCATCGACTTGCGGCAGACGACGCTGTGCGCATTCTGCCAACGTTAGGAACACGTCAAAGCGACTTTCGCGAACCGTCCCGAATCGGCTAAGCTGTGTAGGCTCGTTTACCCTACCATGCGAGGTTCGCTCATGCGACGAATTGCTGTTGCGGCGCTGCTCTTGGCCTTGCCTGGGCCAGCGCGCGCGCAGGAGAGCTCCCCCGGGGAGCAGCTGCCGGTGGTGAAGCGCGTGCTTCCCAACGGCATGACGTTCCTATTCCTGCGGCGCGGGGGCGCCCCCACGGTGTCGTTCGTCACGCATTTCCGCGCCGGCGGAGTGGACGAATGGACCGGCATTTCCGGTACGGCGCACCTGTTCGAGCACATGCTGTTCAAGGGGACGCACAGCATCGGCACGACCAACGATACGGCCGAGCAGGCGCTGTTTCCGGCGATCGACGCCGTGGCGGATTCCTTCACCGCCGAATTCCGCAAAGGCGGCACGACTGACAGCGCCCGGCTCGAGGCATTGCGCGATCGGCTCAAGCAGCTCGAGGACTCGGCCCGGCACTTCGTGATGTCCAACGAGCTGGACCGCATTCTGACCGAAAACGGCGCGCAGTTCCTCAATGCCTCCACCGGCAACGACGTCACCAATTACTACTTCGCCCTCCCCTCGAACCGGGCCAAGCTCTGGTTCCTGCTGGAGAGCGACCGCATCCGCAATCCGGTGCTGCGCGAGTTCTACTCCGAGCGTGAAGTCGTCATGGAAGAACGCCGCCTGCGCGTCGAGACCCAACCCGGCGGGTTGTTGCGGGAGGAGTTTCTCCAGGCCGCCTTCCGGGCCCATCCCTATGGTCGCCCGGTGGTCGGGGTCGCCAGTGAGATCCAGGCGGTGACGAGAAGCTCGGCGCAGGAATACTTCAAGCGCTTCTACGGTCCCAACAATGCCGTCGTGGCGATCGTCGGCGACATCAACGTGGACAGCATGACGGCGTGGGCGGACCGCTCCTTCGCTGACATCCCGGCGGGGGAGCCGCATCATCCCGTGGTCACGCAGGAGCCGCTGCAGCACGGCGAGCGCCGCATCGAGGTGGAATACGACGCCAACCCGCAGCTGTTGATCGGCTATCACGTGCCCAGCGGCGAGCATCCCGACGCCCCTGCCTTGTCGGTCCTGTCGGCGATTCTCACGGGCGGCCGGACCTCGCGGCTGTACCAGCGCCTGGTGATCCGCGATCGCGTCGCGGCCACCATCAGCTCCGGCATGGCCCCGGGACAGCTCTACCCGCGACTGCTGCAACTCTCCGGCGTCCCGATCGCGCCGCACACCACGCTGGAGATCGAAGCGGCGGTGTACGACGAGTTGGAGCGCCTCCAACGGGAGCCCCCGACCGAGTACGAGCTGCAGCGGGTGCGCAACCAAGTGCAGGCCGGCGCCATTCAGCGGCTGCAGGACAACTTCGGCCTTGCCTTCCAGCTTTCGAACAGCGAAGCGCTGTGGTACGACTGGCGCCAGACGTTTCGGGTCCAGGCCGCGCTCGCCCGGGTCACCGCCGACGACGTGCAGCGCGTGGCGCGGACCCACTTCACCAAGAGCAACCGGACGGTCGCAACGCTGGTCCGGCCGTCCAGTCCCGATTCTCCCGGAGGGACCCACTGATGCGCGCGCGTCTCGTGTTCGGCGCCCTGCTCGTGGCCGCGTTCGTACCGGCGGCCGCCCAGCAGACCGGCGACACCAAGGCCCAGATCCAGGCGTTGCAGTTCGCGCCGCTCCGGTTCACCCCCCCCACCCCCAGGCGGATCGTCCTGTCCAACGGCGTCCCCGTCTATCTGCTCGAGGATCACAGCCTGCCGCTGCTCGATGTCGAAGTGGTCTCGAAGGTAGGCGTCGGCAACCTGCCCGATTCGTTGTGGGGCGTTGGCTGGCAGGCCGACAATCTGATGCGGACGGGGGGGACCACGCGCCTCTCCCCGGACTCGGTCGACAAGCTGATCGACTTCTACGCGCTCGGCGTGAGCATCTCGACCGGCAACGAGCAGAGCAACGCGTCCGTTTCCGGATTGTCTCGCTATCGGGATCAGATGCTCGAGCTGGGATTCGATTTGCTGCGTAATCCGCGCAACGACTCGGCGCGGGTGCGCATCACCGCCGACCAGGTGCTGGAGGCCTGGCGCCGCCGCAACGATCAGCCGGGGTCGATCCTCAACCGCGCCTGGAGCCAGGTGATGCTGGGCGACCACCCGATCGGCCGTTCCCAGGTGACCCCCGACGAGGTCGGCGGCTTCACGCCGCGGCGGTTCCGCTGGACCCAGGAACGGATCTTCTGCCCCCAGAACCTCCTGATCGGCGTGTCCGGTGACTTTGACCAGCGCAGTCTCGTCGCCAAACTGGAGAGCCTGTTCCGCGGCTGGCCCGCGTGCCGGCCGGGATTGCGGCCGATTCCGCCGCTACCGATCGCGCGGGGCCCGCGCACGGTGCTGATCGAGAAGGACGTCAATCAGACCAATATCCGCATGGGACACGCCGGCGGGCTCCTGATCGCCAACACCCCGGATTACTTCGCCGCCGAAGTCGCCGACTTTCTGCTGGGCGGCGGCGGCGGGTTCAATTCACGTCTGCTGCAGCGGGTGCGCTCGGACTCGGGCTTCGCCTACAGCGTGTTCTCGAATTGGGGGGCCGACACCAGGCGCGAAGACCTGTTCTTCGCGGGGGCGCAGATCCGCGCCGAGAAGACCGTCGCCGGCGTGTCGCTGATGCGCCAGATCATCGCGTCGATGGCCACCGAGCCGGTGACGCCCCGCGACGTGAAGCTGGCCCAGGACAACGAAGTCAACAGCTTCGTGTTTCAATTCGCGAACCCGGGCGAGATCGTGGCCACGCAATTGGGGTACGCGATCGACGGCCTGCCGCCCAACTGGTTCGATCTCTACCTGAAGGGGATTCAGGCGGTGACGCCGGCCCAGGTGGCGGACGTGTCGCGCCGGTACCTGCACGCCGATCAGCTCGTGACGCTCATCGTCGGCAAGCCGGGCGCGTTCGACAAGCCGCTCGACTCGCTCGGACCGGTGATCGTCATGCCGGTGGATTCGATCCACCGCTGAGGCTCAATCGGTCACCAGGGAGACCAGTCGCCCGCGCGGCGGGATCCCCGGCTCGAGCTCCAGGAT
>CAZRGT010000024.1:0-18040 GCA_964599725.1 uncultured Gemmatimonadaceae bacterium
CCTCCCGGCGGTGTTCATCGTGGCGATCATGTCCACGATCCTGGTGATCGGGATCAAGGAATCGGCGCGGGTGAACAATTTCATCGTGATCCTGAAGGTCGCGATCGTGCTGCTCATCGTCGCCGTCGGGTTGTCCCACATCAACACCGAGAACTGGAAGCCGTTCATCCCACCGAACACCGGCGAATGGGGCACGTTCGGCTGGTCGGGTGTGCTGCGCGGCGCGGGTCTTGTGTTCTTCGCCTACATCGGCTTCGACGCGGTATCGACCGCCGCTCAGGAGGCGAAAAACCCGCAGAAGGACATGCCGATCGGCATCCTCGGGTCACTCGCCATCTGCACCATCCTGTACATCGTCGTCTCGGCGGTGCTGACCGGGATAGTGCCGTACAGCGAGCTCAACCTGCCGGCCCCGATGGCTTACGCGATGGAGAAGATCGGAGCGCCGCGGCTGGTACGGATCTCCGTCGACGTCGGCGCGGTGCTCGGTTTGGGCTCCGTGATCCTCGTGATGCTCCTCGGCCAGTCGCGCGTATTCTACTCGATGTCGCGCGACGGCCTGCTCGGAAAGTGGGCCGGCAAGGTGCACCCCACCTACCGGACGCCGTACCTGTCCACGATTTACACCGGGATCGCGGTGGGACTCGCCACCGGTCTGCTGCCGTTGCAGCTGCTTGGCCAATTGGTCAACATCGGCACGCTGCTGGCGTTCGTCCTGGTATGCGCCGGGGTGTGGATTCTGCGGAGCAAGCGGCCCGATCTGGATCGGCCGTTCCGGACTCCGCTAATGCCGTTCGTGCCGATCATGGGCATCCTGTGCTGCACTGGGCTGATGCTCACGTTGCCGGGCGACACCTGGATCCGGCTCTTGGTGTGGCTGATCATCGGCCTCGTGATCTATTTCGGGTACAGCCGGAAACATTCGGTGCTGCAGAAAGAGCTGAAGAAGTAGAAGCGTCGAGAAGAGAAGCGTCAAGGGAAGCCTTCGAGGAACACCGTCGAGGGGAATCGTCACATCACGGTTCCCCTCGACGTCTTTTTTCTGGACGAATTTCCCTCGACGCTTCTCCTCGACGTATCTATCTTCTGCCATGCCCCCAACCGACATCTCCATCTCCCCCGACCGCGCCGCCGCCGCCCGCCAGATCGCCGCCGTCTTCAAGCCGGGGCAGCGCGTCGCCCTCACGACCCACGTCAACGCCGACGGTGACGGCGTGGGGAGCGAAGTGGGCCTGTGGCACCTGCTGCGGGCGCGCGGTCTCCATCCGGTGATCGCGAACCCGACGGGAGTCCCCGATCGGTTCGGCTTCATGCTGCCGGCGGGCGCCGACGCGAGCGATCACGCGGCAAAGGAGGTCGCGCGCGCCGACGTCATCGTGGTGCTCGACATCTCGGACCTGGGGCGTCTGGGCGATCTCGCCACGGCCGTGCGCGAGCGCGGCGTGCCGGTGGCCTGCATCGATCACCACGTGAGCCAGGGAACCCTGCCCGCGGGGCCGCGGCTGGTCGCTCCCGAAGCGACGGCGACGGCCGAGCTGGTCTTCGATCTTGCCACCGAGCTGGGCTGGAACCTCTCGACCGATGCGGCACGGGCGTTGTACGTGGGGCTGCTCACCGATACGGGTGGGTTTCGGTTCTCGAACACGACCGCTCGCGCATTGCGCGTGGCGGCGGCGCTGCTCGAGCACGGCGTCGATCCCGAGTCGATCTATGAGGCGGTCTACTCGAGCGCCCCGGAAGGGCGGGTGCGGCTGCTGGGCGACGTGCTGCAGACGCTCGTCGTCGAGCCCGAGCGGGGTCTCGCCTGGGTGACCGTACCGCCAGGCGCGCTCGAGCGGTTCGGCGCCACGCCAGACGATCTGGACGGCATCGTGGAGCACGCGCGCTCGATCGCCGGCGTGCGTCTCGCGCTGTTGTTCCGCCAGATCGCCAACGGGCGCATCAAGGTATCGTTTCGTTCGTTGGGGGACGTCGATTCGGCGGCGCTGGCGCAGGCATTCGGCGGCGGCGGGCACCACAAGGCGGCCGGGGCATCGCTCGAGGGATCGCTCGGCGAGGCGCAGACGACCGTGCTGGAGTCCGCGCGCGCGTACCTGAACAACGGATCGCGCTAAGGGCGCCTAGATTCGCACGACTCTCTTGCGCGGAGACGAACCAATGGCCAGGGTGACGGGCATCGGCGGGATCTTCTTCAAGGCGCGTGACCCCAAGGGGCTCGGCGCGTGGTACCAGACGCACCTCGGCGTGAAGTTCGAAGACTGGGGTGGGACCCAGTTTCTCTGGCGCCGACACGACGCGCCCGAGCGAACCGGATACACGGTGTGGAGTCTCTTCAAGGAGGAGTCGACGTATTTCGACCCCGGGACCAAGCCGTTCATGGTCAACTACATCGTGGAGGACCTCGCGGCCGTCCGCGCGCAGCTGCGGGCCGAAGGCGTGACGGTGGACGAGAAGGTCGAGGAGTCGGAGTACGGGAAATTCGGCTGGGCGATGGACCCGGAGGGGAACCGCTTCGAGCTGTGGGAGCCACCGAAGGAAGCGGAGCAGGGAGCAGAGAGCAGCTAGCAACCTGCTCCCTGTTCCCTGCTCTGAATTACCAATCGAACCAGTGGCTCACCTTGATGAGGAACGTGTTGTCCGGGTGCTGGCGGAACAAGTCCCGGAAATCACCGCCGAACGACCGATTTCCGTACGCCGGAGCGAAGGCCTCACGCCCCTGGGTCCACACGAGGAAGATCGTCGACCCCGGTTTGTATTCCCAGCGCAGCACCGTGTTGGACCGGAGCTGCTTGAAGTTGAAGCCGCCCGGGTTGCTGGCGACGGCGGTATCCGCGTACGGCTTGAACCGCCCCACATACGTACTCGCGCGCGGGTTGTCGAGCTCGCGTACGTCGGAGTACCGCCCCTTGCTCACGAACGGCTCGGTGTAGATCTGAACCGAGAGGTTTGGCGTCGCGATGAAGTTGACCCGCCACTGCAGGCTCACCGTGCGTTGCTCCAGGTGCGCGAAGGTGTAGTGCTTCACGGCCGTCGAGTCGGTGATGTTGTCGTACCACTGGGTGTTGTCGCGGTTCTTGGAGATACTGACACCCAGTGACCCGGTCCAACGTGAGGACACGCGCAGATCCACCGATGGGTTAACGTTGAAGAACGTCGTGCGGCCTTCGTCAGTGCGGAAATAGTTGAACCAGATGGACGGGACGATCACGCTCCGCTGATCGCCCTGGATCCCCCCCCAGGAGGAAATGAACTGAGAGTTCCGCACGGCCGGCCCGCCGCGCGCGCGGCGGTCGTCGTACGTCGTGCCGAGCTGGCCCAGCGTGCCGCCCAGGTGCAGCCACCAGTGATTCTTCAGTTCGGTGTGGGCGTTCGTGTTCACGGCGTGCTGGAGCGGCAACCCCGCGATGGTCCAGTCGTTCCATTCGTTGAAATTCCAGAACAGCCGCTGATAGACCGCGGTCGGCTTCTGGAACTGCAGCGCCGCCCACGTCGCCTGCTCCTGCCGGTCGGCCCGGTTCAGGAAGCCCAGGTCATTGATCTCGTAGCCCGGCGAGACGCGCTGGTAGCTGGTCTCGAAGCGGAGCAGCGGGCCGCCGACCCTGCCGAACCGGACCTGCTCGGCGTGACCGGCGAGACTGGTCCGTGTGGAATCAAAGCGCAGCGCGCCGTCGGGCCGCTGGTAGTAGTGGGTCGCGCTCTGCTGGGTGGCCGCGATGGCGGCGGGGGAGCCCGACACGCGGCTGGCGGTGATGGAGGCGTTCACCTCGTAGAGGCCGCCCGTGAATCGATGCCGGACGTCGGCGCCACCGACATACGCCGTACCCCGCAGCAGATCCCGGATCGCGGGATCGAGCGAGTGGTTGACCGCGGTGCCGATCAGGCCGAAGCCGGTCTCGCCGTTTCGCACGTCCTGCGTGGCCCGGACCACGGTGTAGTTCGTGGTCGGTCCGAGGACGCCGGCCTCGGGCCGCGTGACCGCGTCCAGCACGCCGAGGGACAGCCCGCTCGGGAGTCGACCGGTGAGCTTCGCCGCGCCGATGATCCTGGAGGATTGACCGATCCGTCTGGAGTAGAACAGGTTCTCGCTGCCGCAGTCACGGACGGCGTTGCAATTGACCGGGAACCGCAGCAGGCCCGTTCCCTCCATGAAGAACGGGCGCTTCTCCTGGAAGAATGTCTCGTATGCGCTGAGGTTCAATACGGCGGGATCGGCTTCGATTTGTCCAAAATCCGGGTTCACCGTGCCGTCGAGCGTCAGGTTTGACGTGACGCCGTACTTGAAGTCGGCTCCCGCCGTGAGCCGCTGGTCCCGATCGAACCCCGTCGCGGTGGGCACCGACACGTTTTTCGTGACCACGTACGGGGTCGCTTCGAACCGCCGCGGTGAGGAAATGCCCTCGATCCCGGTCAGCTCGCCCAACTGGGAGGCGAAGCCCGGCTGGTTACGGCGGTAGAGCGGCCAGCTCACCCGCTCCCTGAAACGCTCGATATCGCGCCACACTGCGAACCCGAAGGTGTGGACCGGTGCGTTGGCGTAGCGCAGCTGTGAGAGGGGAATGCGGAACTCCGCCGTCCAGCCGAGCGAATCCACCGTGGTCGCCACGTCCCACACGCCGTCCCAGGCATCGTCCTCATCAGTGTCGTTGTAGATGGCGTAGTCCCGCTTCACCCCACCTGGGCTCACCGCGAACTCGTAACCGGAGCGGCGGTCGTGGTAGGAGTCGATGACGATCTTGAGCTGGTCGGTCGGGGGCCGAACGTCTCGGCGCGCGAGGATACTGAGGATCTTTTGCGGCTCCGGATCGAACGCGCGAATGAAGGCGTACAGGTTGTGCTCGTCGTAGGCGACCCGCACCTCGGTGGCGAAGCGCGCCGGCTTGCCTTCATTGGGATCGAACTCCTGGAACGCCGTGATCGGCTGCGCGCGATGCCACACCTCGTCGTCGTCCCGGCCGTCGATGGCGGGCGGGCGAGCGGCCCGGGTGGCGGCGGCCTGGGTGGCGGAGGCGGGAGGTTGCGGTGGAGGTGTCAGCGATGCCGTCTGGAATGACGTGGCGAAGAGCAAAACGGGTACGAGCACGTGCCGGTCCTCGATAGGGATCGCTGGATAT
Organism: uncultured Gemmatimonadaceae bacterium; assembly: GCA_964599725.1. Classification (GTDB taxonomy): domain Bacteria; phylum Gemmatimonadota; class Gemmatimonadetes; order Gemmatimonadales; family GWC2-71-9; genus DASTHG01. The sequence continues at coordinate 5,112 of CAZRGT010000024.1, forward strand.
GACGGCGAACGAGGAGAAAGGGTTGCACTCCAGGCGGATTCCAAGTCCTCACTGATCGCTCACAGACGCCGGGAAGCGGGCTTCGCCGTGGGGGATATCATTGGAGCCACACGCCTTGCCTGTGAGGTAATGATGCGCTCCGCGTACGGAACGTTGCTGGTGGCCACCATCGGCTTGCTCCTCTCCCCGGACCCCGGATCCGCCCAGGGCCGGTTTCCCCCCGATTCGTTCACGAACCTCAAAGTGCTCCCCAAGACCATCGACCCGCGCGCCCTGCTCAGCACGATGCGGGGGTTCGCCCAGGCCCTGGGTGTTCGCTGCGTCTACTGCCACGTGGGACGCGAGGACCAGCCGCTCGATTCGGTCAACTTCGCGTCCGACGACAAGCGCCCCAAGCGCGTCGCGCGGGTGATGATGGACATGGTGATGCACATCAACGGCGAGCATCTGGCCGAAGTGACCGATCGGCCCAAGCCGGTGGTGGAAGTGCGCTGTGCCACCTGCCACCGCGGCGTGGCCCGCCCGCGCTTGCTGGATGACGAGCTGGCCCTCGTGCTGGCCGACAGCGGGCTCGACGCAGCGGGGCGTCGCTATCGCGTCCTGCGGGAGCAGTACTATGGAAGCGGCGCGTACGATTTCCGCGAGCCGGTGCTTGGCCAATTGGCGCGCGGGGAAACCCAGGCGGGACGCGCCGACAACGCGATTCGGCCTGCTCACGCTCAATGCCGAATTCTATCCGGCGTCCGGCACCATCCCGTTCCTGATGGGCGAGGCCTATCTCCAGAAGGGCGACACGGCCACGGCCCTGGCGAGCTACCGGGACGCGCTCGCCAAGGACTCAACGAACGTGCCGGCCCGGCGCCGGATCGCCGCCCTCAGCGGCGCGGCTCCGCACTAGCGCCGATCGGCGTTCCCGGCGGCGGCGGCGTGGGCGCGGGGCGTGGCGTGGCCCCATCGCGGCGCGACAGGAACCGCTCGACGTCCGCCGCGGCGAGCGCGCGATGCGCTCGCGCCTCGGCATCCATGGCGGGCGCGGCGGCCAGCCGGGCGATACGCCGCAGCCCGGCTTCCGCGTCCGCGCGCGCCTGCACCATGGCGCCCGGGTCGGCGGCGAGCGCCAGCAGCCGGTCGAGCACCGCGCGCTGCGTCACCCGCTGGAGCGCGGCGTGGGCCGGCCCCGCGGCCCCCCACGTGCGAGCGATCATGCGATCGATCACTGCCGACAACGTGGGCAGCGAGGGATCCCGATCCGCGAAGGCGATGACCCGGGCGGTGCGGTCGACCGAGAGCAACCCCCCCACGACCTGGTCTGCCACCGTACGCGCCGCGTCGAGTTGGTTGAACGCCGGCGCGCCGCGCGAGCGGAAGCCGCGCGGGTCGGCGTCATACCCGAACGGCGTCGGGGCGAGGTCGACCAGGACGCTGTCGCGAATGGCGAGTGCGGCAGGTTGAATCGCATCGAGCAGCAGCTCGAGCGCGCGCCGCTGGCGCGCCGCGGGGATGATGCGGGTGACGGGCAGCGTATCGCCGCGGACGCCGTAGCGGTATTCCATGCCGCCAACCGCCTTGATTGCCGCGCCGATCGTGAAGCGATGGTGCAGGTAGACGGTTGCGAAACGGCGGTTGAGCAGCGCCATGGGCTCGCCGGGACGGATCGCCCGCTCGTCGAAGTGCGCCATCAGGGTATCGCGGACCGCCTGGACGCGCGCCAGCTCTTCCACAGCATCACGGCCGTTGATCCAGGTCGTCCCTTCCGGATAGGAGTTGTCGGCGCTTTCGTCGGGATTGGTGATGAAGCGCAGGCCCCGGGCCATGCCTTCGCGCACGATCGCGTCGAGGCCTGCGTCCTCCTGGCCGGCCGGGAATTCCGCGTAGGCCCAGCGAATGGCGAGTGGGTCATAGCTGCCGGCGCCGTCGCGGTATGCATCGGACAGGTCGATCCGCCCGTTCGTGAGCTTGATGAGCGGCGCGGGGTAGGCCATCACCGAGGTGCGCCCGTCGGCGGCGGCGATGAAGTTGTGGGCGAGGCCGAGCGTGTGGCCGACTTCATGGGCCGCGTGCTGGCGGCGGCGGGCCATGGCGAAGTCCACCGCGCTCACGCTCGGATCGAGTGCGGCGATCCAATCGCCTTGCGCGGCCGCGAACCAATCGTAGTTCACCACCGAGCGGTGTGATTCCATCCGTACCGCGGCCTTGATGATCTCGCCGGTGCGGGGATCGCCGAACGTGGGCCCGATCGAATAATCGGGGTCCGTGCGGTGCACCCATTGGATCACGTGGTAGCGCGCGTCCATCGGGTCCATGTCGGGCGGCATGTCCTCGATGCGGAACGCGTTCCTGAAGCCGGCGGTCTCGAATACCGTGTTCCACCACATCGCCCCTTCGCGAAACGCCGTCCGATAGGGTTCCGGAACGGCGGGATCGAGGTAGTAGACGATCGGCTGCACCGGCTCGGACAGGGCGGCCGCCGGATCCTGCTTGATGAGCCGATGCCGGATCGCGGAGCGGCGCACGTAATCCTGGTCGAATGGCTGGGCGAAATCGTAATACGACACCGGGAACAGCCCGATACGCGGATCAAAGCGGCGCGGCCGGAAGCCGGGATCGGGCAGCTGCACCAGGGACAGATGCTGGCGCACGGTGATGGCCCGTGCCTCGGGGGCGTGCGTCTGGATGCTCGGGCCCGGCTGGTCGCTCGTGAAGGTGAGTGACGTCTCGATTTCGGTGTTGCGCGGGAATCCCTTCGTGTGCGGCAGGTACACCGTGCTCCGGTCGCGGTCCAGCTGAAAGCTCCCCTGGTCACTGCCGCGCAGCGCCCCCCGCACGTCGCTCAGGTCGCCAAGGATGAAGCTGGTCGCATCGACCAGCAGCCGGCCGCTTTCCTCGGCGAGCACATCGAACGCCGCGACGGTGGAGAGGGGGAACGACTCCCGCACCGAGCGCGCCAGGGCCCCGCTATCACCCACCGCGCGGAACTGCGGGTTCTGGAGCACCAGCAGCAGCTTCGGGCCGGTGCGCTCGAAGCGTGCGATTTGCTCACGCCCGATGGTGCCGCGATCGATGCCGGTGCCGGCGTCGCCCAGACCGGTGGCGAGCGAGGGGAGGTAGAGGAAATCCTGCCCCACCCGTCCCGCGGGAATCTCGAGCAGCAGTCGCCCCTTGGCGGCGTCCCAGTAGAGGGGGAAATACCCATCGCGCTTCTCGAAGCCGCGCGTGTAATCCGCGATCGGCTGCTGTTGGGCGACCAGGAGCGGCGCGGCGAACAGGGCCGCGCCGGCGACGAACAGCGACAGTCTGCGCATGGGGAGTGCTCCTCGGTAAGTCAGTGCGGATGTGGATGCGGCCGCCAGCGGCGCCGGCGCGGCCAAAGATATGGAAAAGCCCCCTCTCCCGCGCGGGGAGAGGGGGCCGTGCCGGCAGCCGGATCGGCTCAGCTCTTGGTAATGGTGTACTGGCCGCAGCCCGTGAAGGCGATCGTCATCGTGGTGGTGGCCCCGGCGCGGGTCGCCACCACGATCAGCGTCCCCGCATCGAACTTGGGCCGGTCCTCGCAGGTCGCGTTGAAATGCAGCGGCGCCGGGGTCGTGACCTGGAGCGCGAGGCCGCGAACGCCGTGCGTGAACGTGGAGTTGCCGGTGACGGTCAACGTCCCGCTCGGCAGCCAGGAGTCGACCCGAATCGCGCCGGGGGAATCGGCGGTGAACAGGATATCCCAGTTCCGCACATGGCTCGCCACGGAGCTGTCGCGGAACACGTAGTCGGTATGGAAATCGACCGCCGTCTGGGCGATGTGTGCCGAATCGCGGATCACCTGACGGCTCCCGTTCAGCGTGATCGAGGATAGGCGGCCGCGACGGTCGACCAGGATGCGGGCGAAATCGGTGAACGCCAGCTTGATGGCCCGATCCGTGACGGTCGGGGTCGGGTCGACGACGTCGATCACGCCGCGCACCGTGTCCGACCCGCGCCGGAGCGTGAACACGCAATCGGCGAAGGTCAGGCGTACGGAATCCAGCACCCGGTCCGCATCCGAGTTGCCCGGAACCGCCGGCGTGATCGTGGGCTGGCAGCCAAACGGCCGCGACAGCGGCAGCGCCAGACTGGGCGGCGACTCGCCGGGCACGAAGCTGGCGCCCCCGCCGGCGGTGGCGGCGTCGAGCTCGGCCTGGGCGTCGGCGACGATCACTTCACCGACGCTGTCGGCCTGGGCCGCGGTCAGGGCCGGCTGTTGCGGGCCGGTGCGCTCGCTGCAGGCGGCGAGAGAGAGAACGGTCGCCCCCGCCAGCGTCACCAGCAGGCGGCGATGGGGAATGAGTGCGTTCATGACGGTCGGACTCCTGGGAAGTGCGTCAGCATGGAATCTAGCGGACGGGATGTGCGTTCCTACTACTCGTGAACGTCCGCAAAGATCTTCCATCGCATCCGCCCATTAACGGTGTGAGCCCCGTCACGCGGCGTCGACGTCATCCCCGATGCGCGCTTCCCATTCGTCGATCGATCGCGAGCGTCGGCTCGATCCATCAGAGGTCGAGCGACGCGAAGGCGCGCACGGGAAACGAGCCGCACCCCTTCACCTTGACCGCGACGGCGGAGAAACGGAAGCCGGAATCCGGCAGCTGTTCGAGGCCGCACAAGTGCTCGACGATCGGGATGCCCGCGCCGAGCAGGACGGTGTGCACGGGCCGGTGCCCGTCGGCCGTATCGTCGATGTTCAGGGAGTCAATCCCCACCAGCGCGGCGCCGGCGCCGACCAGGTGGCGCGCCGCGGGCTCGGTGAGGAACGGATGACCCTCGAAATAGCGCTCCGTGCGCCAGTGCCGGTCCCAGCCGGTGTGGACGAGGAGAGCCTTGCCGCGCAGGTCGAGGCCGGCGAACGCCGCTGGCCCCAGGGCGCGCCCCGACTCCCACGGCGCGCGCACGACGACCGCGTCGAGCAGGGCCAGCTGCTCCAACGGCAGAGCGGCGAGGTCGCGACCGTCCGGGTAGCGGTGAAACGGACTGTCGAGATAGGTCCCGGTGTTGCCGGCCATCTCGATCTTCCCGATCTGGAATTCGGTGCCCGGCGCGTAACGGCGGCGGGACTCTTCCCGGCTCAGATAATCCCCGATGACGGGGGCGGGGATCCCCCGGTAGGTGATCATGCCGTCTTCGACGGTGTGGCTCAGATCGTACAGGACCATGGCTAACGGGGCTCGGACGTGGACACCTTGCTCACGATGCGCCAGCCCGAGCCGAATTTCACGAGCGAGAGGAAGTCGGTGTAGCGCGAGCGCGGGTATTCCTCCACCACGGTGACGCTCGCGATATCGCGCGTGACCGTCACCGACGCGATACGCAGCTCAACTGCTTCCTCGCGGCCCGCGCTCGCCGCGAACCCTTCGTACCAGCGCGCCTGAGTCAGCTGGCCCAGATGGCCGTCCCGGTCGACGAAAAACAGTCTGGCGTCTGGCCAGAAAGCCCGCTTCAGGCTCTCGACGTCGTTGAGCCTGAGGCCGCGCAGGTACGCCTCCACGACTTCGCGCACCGCGGCGGCATCGCCTGCGGCCGCGCCGCTCGAGGCGCCGTCGCTGTTGGTCATGTCCAGCGCGATGCGCCAGTCGCCGTCCTCGCGCTTCCACACGCCCAGATACTTGCCGACGTCGAACGCCGACGCATGGAGCGTATCCGGGGTGAATCGATAGCTGCCGGTGACGATCGCGTAGTCGCCGCCACTGGCCACGAGAACCGAATCGGCCCGGAACTCATGCCGGAAGCGCGGCAGCAGGGAGGTGAGCTCGCGAAACACGGCGGCGATCGAGTCGTGCCCGTGAACGGCGGGCGCGCCGGCGCGCAGCATCCGCGCGTCCCGCGCGTACAAGGCGCTCACCGCGTCCAGGCGGCGCGCGGCGAGGTCCTGGAACGACTGGCGCTCGAGCGCCGAGATGCGCGCCGACTCGGCGGCGACGTCCGTCTCGCGCGAGCGCCCACACCCGGCGAGCACCAGTCCGGCCATGCCGACGGTCGAGAGCAAACCACGCATCGAGTACTCCTTGTGCTCGGGGATCAGTTCGGTCGCCCGATCCGCAGCGCGAGTGGCCAGGTCACGCTACGTCGCAGGGCGGCGGACGGCCAGACCGGCGCCAGCCGCGCATCGAGCTCGGGCACCGGATCGGCGCCTTCGGTGCGGCGGGCGATGTCGACCGCCGACCAGGTGCCGATGTAGCCCAGCAGCTCGGCGCGCGTGAGCGAGGCCGTCATCGCCCACTTTCCCGCGGGCAACTCGTCAAAGGGAAAGGAAAGGTCCCGGTACGCTGTTTCCGTGTGCAACCGCTCCGGCGGCCAGTAGCGCCCGACGCGTTCTTCGTAGAACCAGTCAATCACGGGATCGATCTCCGGTGCGATGCGGCAGCGGGCGTAGCACCACACGGCCAGCACCCCATCCGGCTTGAGGACGCGGCGCGCCTCCCCATAGAACGCGTCCACATCGAGCCAGTGCAGCGCCTGGGCGACGGTCACGAGGTCGGCCGACGCGGCGTCCAGCCCCGACGCTCCCGCGGCGGCGAGCCGGTAGGTGACGCGCGGGTGCGGCCGCGCGTGCGCGAGCTGGGTGGCGCTGGCGTCGGTGGCCACGACGCGCGCGAACGCTTGCGCGAGCGGCACCGCCGCCTGGCCGTTGCCGGTGGCGCAATCCCAGGCGAGGTCTCGACCGGGCGCGCACGAGGTGACATAGCGGATCAGCGCGTCGGGATAGGACGGACGATACGCCGCGTACGCCTGGGCCGAGGCGGAGAAATAGTCGGCGCTGCGCATGTCGTGGAAAATTAGCGTAGTTTCGGGGCGGCCAGCCACCGGGTGAGTCATGCCAGCGTCCGTCGTTGCCGTTCGGGGAAGCCTCGCCTACTTCGTGGACGATCCGTTTCTCACCGATCCGCGCGCCGCGTTCGTCTACGAATCGGACGGACTCCTCGTCTGTCGTGCCGGGCTGATCGAGGCGGTCGGACCCGCGGACCGCTTGCGCCAGCAGCTGCCTCCCGGCCTCGAGCCGTTGCACTATCCGGGCAGCATCATCCTGCCGGGATTCATCGATACCCACGTCCACTTCGCCCAGATCGAGATCATCGGCGCCTACGGCGAGCGTCTGCTGGACTGGCTGGAGACGCGCGCGTTCCCCGCGGAGCGGCAGTTCGCCGACCGGGCTCACGCGGACACGATGGCGCAGCGGTTCTGCGACGAGCTGCTGCGCAACGGCACCACCACCGCGCTCGTCTTTTGCGCCGTCTATCCGCAGTCGGTCGACGCGCTGTTCGCGGAGGCGGCGCGGCGCAATCTGCGGCTTGCCGCGGGGAAGGTCTTGATGGACCGCAACGCCCCCGCCGACCTGCTGGACACGGCGCAGACCGGTTACGACGATTCCAAGGCGTTGATCGCCAGATGGCACGGAACCGGGCGAGCGCTCTACGCCATCACGCCGCGTTTCGCCCCGACCAGCACGCCCGCCCAGCTCGAGGCGGCCGGGGCCCTGTGGCGCGAGCATCCCGAGGTGCTGGTGCAGACGCACGTCGCCGAGAGCGTCGACGAGGTGGCGTGGGTGCGGCGTCTGTATCCCGAGCGGACCAACTACCTCGATGTGTACGATCACTACGGACTAGTCGGCCGGCGGACGGTCCTCGCACACGCCGTTCACCTCACCGAGCCCGAGCTCGCCCGGTGTCACGAGGCCGGAGCGGCGCTCGCCCATTGCCCGACCTCCAACCTGTTCCTCGGCAGTGGACTGTTTCGGGTCCAGGAAGCCAAGGACCCCCGGCGACCGGTGCACGTGGGGCTGGGCAGTGACGTGGGCGCGGGGACCAGCTTCTCCACGCTGGCCACCCTGAACGAAGCGTACAAGGTGGCGCGTCTCCATGGAGACACACTCAGCGCGCTGCGGGGATTCTTTCTCGCGACCCTGGGCGGCGCCCGGGCAATGGGTCTGGATCACCAGATCGGGACGTTCGCCCCCGGGCGGGAAGCCGACTTCATCGTGCTCGATCCCGCGGCCACCCCGCTGCTCGCCTTGCGCACCAGCCGCGCCGAGTCGATCGAGGACGTGCTGTTCGCCCTCATGACCTTGGGCGATGACCGCGCCGTGCAGGCGACCTACGTCGCGGGAACCATCGCCCACCGGCGGGACCGCCGCACGTGATGGGTCCGCCGCGACGCTCAGCCCGCCTCCGGTACACCGTCGAAGAAATCTACGATCCCAGTCTCCAGCGAATACTCGGCGCCGACGACCATGAGTCCATTGTGCTGGACGAGCTGCTCGAGGACGTCCGACCCATGCCGCAGATGGTCCGCCGAGGCGCGGATGTTGGCCCGAACGGCCTGCCGCATCAGCGCGTCCGGGTCGTGCCTCAGCTCTGTCGCCAGCAACCCTTCCACTGCTGGCCGGATGCGGTCGACGATCGATCGCAGGTACCGCGACTGGTGATCGGTCGGCAGCTGAAGGTCTTCCAGGGTCGCCAGGACCGCCCCGCACTGGGAGTGCCCCAGCACCAGGACCAGCCGGGTGCCGAACCGTGCCGCGGCGAACTCGACACTGCCGACTTGAGAAGCCGCGACGATGTTTCCGGCCACGCGGATGACGAACAGGTCGCCCAGTCCCTGGTCGAAGACGATCTCGGCGGGCACCCGCGAGTCGGAGCATCCGAGGATGATGGCGAACGGCTCCTGACCGGCCGCCAACTCAGTGCGGCGGGTCTGGCTCGCAAGGCTGTCGCGGCTGCGAACGTCTGAAGCGAAGCGATGGTTCCCCGCTCGCAGGCGTTCGAGCGCTTCTCGTGCTGAGAGCATTCTGTGGTTACCCGGACTCGGGTGCGGAAGCCGCTTCGCACGAGGCATCTCGAAGGCCAGGGAAGGGCGGGGCTCGTTGGCTCAGGTGTCTGCCTCGCCATCCCCGATTCCAGGATTGCCGAGCCTGCGACTCCAGTTTGGCGAGTGCCTCGCCCACCGTACGGGCATCGATCTGCGTCGCTCCATACGCTTGAGCGTACGTGGCCCGCCCATACGGATCGGGCCCCAGGGGATATCTGGCAGTGCAGTCGAACGCCCGAATCGGTTCAATGCCGGAATCCGGAGGCCTGTGGATGCAGGCAGCGAAAGCGACACCGCCTGCCACAACGAGGAGCTTCAGGTGCACGCGGCAACCCCCGTCCGAGATAGCGTCCTAGTTGATCGTCGGCCGTCTGGCCGTGAAGAGTACCGCCTTCACGCCGTATTCTTCTGCCGAGTTCTGGGTCGCGGCCTTCTTGAACCTGAAGCGCGGGACCACGACCGAGCGAACCCGGTTGAACCCGGACTCCTCGAGCAGCCTGAACATCTCTCCTTCCAGGAGAGCACCACCAATTCAGCTGGCCCAGAGTTTGGGGTCGTTGACAATTGACTGCGAGAGCTGTTTCGCGCTGACGATGTCGGTGATGGACAGACGCCCACCGGGTTTGAGGACCCGGAACACTTCCTCGATCACCTTCCGCTTTCTGAAGGACAGGTTGATCACGCCGTTGGAAATCACGACGTCCACGGACTCATTCGGCAGGGGGATGTCCTCCATCCGACCTGGATGGCATTCCATTCGTGAGCCGGAGGCCGCGGCGTGCGCCTGTGCCTTCACGCACATCGCTGGGTTGAGATCCACGCCGATCACTCTTCCCGAAGCCCCCGTCCCCCACGCGGCTATGATCGCGTCGAGCCCGGCGCCGCTGCCCAGGTCCAGGACCGTCTCGCCTGGCTGGATTTCACTGCGCAGGTGCGGGTTGCCTACGCCGGCAAACGAGGCCACGGCCCCGGGCGGGGCGCGATCGAGCCACGCGGGGTCGTATCCGAACAGTTCGGCGGCCTCTCGACCGTGGAAGAAGTGGAACGCGCCTCCTGGATTATCCGCCACGTCTTGATACATGCGGATGATCTCGTCCTTCAGGACGGCTTCCAGCGACTCTTGAGCTACGACTGCGTCGGTCATGGTGATTCTCCCTGTTCGGTACTACATCAACCAAGCATTGGTGTTTGACGCAAGATACAGAAAGCGGCGGAGCCGGGGAGCATCACGCACGCATCGCCGATGCGATCTGCCCGAACGCCCGTCGCCCTTCGTTCGCCGCGGGGCCCCAATGCTGCAGGCCGTCCAGTTCCGAGTGCGCGAATGCTACCCGGCCATAACTGCGGCGAATGATATCCCGCGGCGCCGGCTGGTCACCCGCGCCACCGTAGAAGCCGGGGTACGGCACCGAGAAGGCGTGCCCCCAACGATTCAAGATGATGCCGGCGATGTCTCTGGTCGGGTCGAAACCAGCGGACCCGAACAACTCGTGCATTTGCTTGACGATTTTCCTTTCGAAGTCCGGATAGGACGTCGTGAGCAGCTCGATCCGTCCGCGCCGCACCTGTTCGTCGATGGGCAGACCCGGGTAGTAGAAGGGTGTGTAGAACGACAACACCGCCGGCTGGTTCGGGTCCAACGGCGGCTGATGTCGGCCCACGACCATGGGCCTGCGGATGTTACAGGTGCGGCCGAAACCGCCGTCCGTCTTTTCCCAGATCGCCGCCGTGATTCCCAGCCGGTGCATGAAACGCCAGTTGTTCAATGCGACGTTGGCAACCAAGAATGGGGCGTGGCGGAATTGTCCGTACGCGTTGCTGTGCCCTTCCGGCAGGTCACGGACGACATGACGGTTGATCCAGCCGCCCGTAGCCATGATCACGCTCTTGGCGCGCGCGAGACGGAGTCGGCCGGCGTGGGCGTAGACGACGCGCACCGTATCCGATGCATCGATGGGACCTTCGTGGTGCACGCTGACCGCCGTGGCATCCAACCGCATGCGCAGCGGCTGCCCTTCACGATCGAGCGCCGGGAAATTGATCGCGCCCGTAATGATGTCGGCGAACTCCCTGCCGCCGGCGATGGATTCCGGTATCAGCGATTTCAGGAAGTACCGGGCGTATCCGGAGTTGCCGCCCGGGAAGGACTGCCGTTTTAGGCGGGCGTCGGGTGGTGCGCTCAGCCCCGGCATCGGCAGATTGTAGGCGGCATAGGCCGAAACGGCGTCGCTGCCCAGCCCCAGGCCGGAGGCCAGGAACAAGTCCGCGTAGCGGGAGCCTTCCGGGCCCTGGCCGAGCTCCCGTTCCAGGTAATCCTTGTAGGACATGCGATCCAGATGGCGGCGCGCTGCTTCCTCGGTGGCGAATCGCCGCGCCCTGCCCGCACGGTACCAGTCGAGCAGCGATCGTTTTTCACTGGCTGACAGCGGAGTGTTGGCCAGCTCCTGCCGCCACATGTCGACCGCCCAGCTCCCGGTCGGCGACGTGCCGTTCCGGAAGAAGTGCCCGACACTGATCTGTTCTTGCAGGCCGACAACCAGATAGCCGTAGTTGTCTTGGCAAAACCCAGCGGTGTCTGATCCGCCGGCCAGTCGCGATAGGGCAGGTCTCTGGGTATCCCCAGCTCGGCGTAGTAGCGCGCGTCTCCCGTCGCCGCGTCCCAGTCCTCCACGGCCGGCGGTATGAAAAAGCCGTTGGAGCCCTGCGGGGCCAGGAGCGTTATGCCGTTGACGTTGAATTCGTTCTCTTTCGCTTCGCCGCCGAAGACGGGGTGGTTGTCGAGCAGCAGACAGGTCTGTCCCACCTTTCGCTTCTTGGAATACTCCAGCGCCGCTCCAAGACCGGCCATGCCGCCGCCGACGATGACGAGATCGTGCTCGTCGACCGGGCCGGAGAGGCGATCGATACTCTCGAAATCACCGTCGCGGATCCGATGGGCCATCGCGACCGCCTCGGGCGTGTTCCCGTGCGACAGACGATAGTCGCCCACGCCCCCATACCCGTACCAGTCCGTTGGTAGCGACGCATCGATCGCGACGTCGGGTTCTCGAGCGCAGCCCGGCACCCCGGGGAGTAATCCCGCACCGGCAGCGACGAGCATCCCGTTCACGAAATCATGTCGGGTGATCGGCTGATTCGCGACCGCAACGGCTTTCCGAGTCATGAACGGCTCCCCGTCTCATGCCGAACTGTATTCCTGAACCTGCTTCGGACTGCCTGCGGCACAGGCACCTCCGGCCTGTTAGGTGAACGTGCCTACAAAAGGAGGTTCCACCATCAGCTTCAGGCGCTGGTTAGCGGCCGCACGGTTACATTCGCGGTTGATAGGTAACACTTCGTACACAGCTGATTGGTAACACTCTCTCTAACCTAGGTGCCTCGCCAGGAGCGCCAATGCCGTGGAGGGAGACGTCAGCGATGGATGAGCGACTGCGATTTGTGCAGGATGTGCATCGGCCGGGGTGGTCGATTGCCGAGCTGTGCCGGCCCTCTCGGTCTGGTGGGTGCGGCTCGGCATTCGGCCCGAGTTAATCGAGCCGGCGCATCCCGAGCAGAACGGCCGGCACGAGCGCATGCACAGGACGCCCAAGGCCGCGACCGCCCGCCCGCCGCAGGCCCACCTGGCGGCCCAGCAGTGCGCCTTCGATCGCTTCCGGCTGCGCTACAACGACGAGCGCCCGCACGAGGCCTTGGGCGACGCCACGCCGGCGAGCTGCTACGCGCCGTCGCCGCAGCCCTATCGGACGACGCTCGAGCCGCTGGTCTATCCGGGCCACTATGAGCGCCGCATCGCCGCCAAGCTGAACGCGCGTCCCCGCAAGCGCCTCGCCTATCGAACCCCGGAGGAGTGCTATGTCCCCTGACGCTCAGTGTTGCACTACAAACTTGAGTTCAAGCGGCTCATTCGGCGACGCTCCGCTAGTACGGATGCTGCCACGCCCGCTGCCAGGACCGCGAGTATCACAGCCAGCAAGTACAAGTTGAAGTGCTTCCCGAGGGTGAGCTTCAGCCATTCGGCAAGCAACATCTTCACGCCCACTACCATCAAGACCAGTGCGAGTGAGACCTTCAGGTATCGGAACTTCTTCACCATCCCGGCC
>CAZRGT010000025.1:0-7462 GCA_964599725.1 uncultured Gemmatimonadaceae bacterium
CGCACGGGCGCCCGCGCCCGCGGCACCGGCCCCACCCCGGCCAACGGCCGCCCGACCACCTCCCGATAGAGAAACAGCAGCGCCGCCAACGCCTGGGCCAGGGTCGACGGCGCCAACTGACGGTCGACCGCCAGGTGCGTCAGGAACGCTTTGACCTCGGCCTCCCCCAAGTCAGCAGGATGCCGCAGCCGGTGAAACCGGACATAGCGCCTGACCCAGCCGGAATAGGCCTCCTCGGTACGCGGCGAGAAATGCCGGAGGCGCAGGTTAGCCCGCAACGATTGCAGCAGCTTCGGTTTCGGCATCACTCCCAGACTAGCGCCTCAACCGCGTCAGACTGAGATCAAAACAACGCGACCCGGACCCGATCGTCGCCGAGTGCTGGTCCGACACGCCCCGCTCGGGCGTGTCCGCTGTTCCGGCTCCCCGTTCCGCTCTCGGATCACGGGCGTTAGCCTAGAAACGGCACTCAGGAGGCCAACGGCTGTGGGCGAGACGCGCGTCGACTTGCTGCACCTGCTCGAGGATCTGCGCGACGCCTACCCGGGCTCGCTCGAGCAGACGATCGTGAGCGAGATCGCCGCGAACGCCCTCGATTCGGGTGCGACGACTATCTCGTTCGCGACCGACGCAGGCGCGCGCACGCTCACAGTGCTCGATGACGGGTCCGGCATGTCGCGCGCCGAGCTGCGTCGCTACCACGACCTCGGGGCCAGCACCAAGACGCGGGGGAAGGGGATCGGCTTCGCGGGCGTCGGGATCAAGCTCGGCTTGCTCGCGTGCGAGGAGGTGCTCACCGAGACGCGGCGTGGCAAGTCACATGTGGCGACGCGCTGGCGGCTTGCCTCGCGCCACCGGGCTCCCTGGCAGTGGACGCCCCCACCCGGCCTCGTGGTCGAGCACGGCACGGCCGTGCGGCTCACCGTCGCCAACGGACTGTCCCCCCTGCTCGACCCGGGCTTCCTCGTAAACATCCTGCGGCGTCACTTCGCTCCGCTGCTCGACCCGGGGTTTGCCACAGTGCTCACTGCCCACTATCCGGCAGGCGTCCTGCTCCGTGTAAACGGAGCTCTTGTGACGGCGGACGGAATCCGCGCGGAGCGCGCCTCCATCGTCGTGCGCGTCGGCCGGGTGCGGAAACCTTCGGCGATGTGGTACGTCGAACTCTGCGACGAGCCCCTGTCCGACGACCGGACCGGCGTGGCGGTCAGCACCCGTGGCAAGGTGATCAAGCGGGGCTGGGACTGGCTCGGGCTCAGCCCAGCGGCCGCGGCACACGTGACTGGGTTGGTCGAGGCTCCGGCGCTCGCCTCCGCCCTCACACTCACGAAGGGCGATTTCCTCCGCACGGGTCGCGCCGGCATGCTGTACCTGGCGTATCGAAAGGCGCTTCAGGAGGCGGTCGGGGCCCAGCTCACAGCCTGGGGAGACGAGCGTGCCGCGGTGACCGAGACCCAGCGCGTGAAGCGCCGACCGCTGGAGCGGCTGCTGCGCGCCGTGCTCGCTGAGCTGGCCGACGACTTCCCGCTCCTCGCCACGCTCGTGGATTGGGCGCCGGGCGGCCAACGTCGCTTGCCCATCGGCGGACGCGCAGGCGCCGGCCTCAGGCATGCCACTTGGCGACGCACCGCTGGCGCCGGGAGGTTCGCGACGACCGGCGCACGCGGGGCTCACCGTCGAGTTCGAGACTCGCCCCGAGGACCGGTCGCTCGGCCGGCTGGTCGAGAGCACCCTTTGGGTGAACCAGGCCCATCCAGCCTTCAGCCGCGCCGCGGCCTCCCGCGCCGAGGAGTACCACGTGGCGCTAACGGTCGCCCTCACACTCGCGCCCCTCGCGGTCGAACCGGGTCAGGTCCATCACTTCGTCACGATGTTCCTCGAGCGCTGGGGCGCGGCGAACGGGGCCGAGCCCGGGCCGCGCGCGCGGCGACGGCGGTGACCGCGTCCCCCAAGCTCGACAGACGGCGCGCTCACGCCGTTGAACCGCCGCGTGTCACTCGCTGAGGTCGCGCCACACCGCGAGCGGCGTCTTCGCGAAGGCCGCGCGGCTGTTCGCCAGCCCGACCGCCGCCACGAGCCCGACCACGGCGGCCCACACCCCCAGCAGCGGCAACGCGGGTAGCCGAAAGCGCAGCTCGAACAGCTGCGTCACGAGCGCCCACCCGGCCACACCCGCCAGCAGGACGCCGGTCAACGCGGCCAGGGATCCCCAGGCGAAATACTCGGTGAGAAAAATCCGGCGGACCTGCCCGGCACTGGCCCCGATGGTCTTCAACAACACCGCTTCGCGGATGCGCGGCAGTCGCGACGCCGCCAGCGCGCCGACCAGGATCACGAGACCACTCCCAATCGAGAACAGCGCCATGAACCGGATCGCGAGCGTCACCTTGGAGATGATGCCGTCCAGCGCCTGCTGCACCAGGGTGAGATCGAGGGAGACGACGTTGGGGTGGGCGAGCACGACGTCGCGCTGCAGCTCGGCGCGCCGCGTGGCGTCGCCCCCCCGGGCCAGCAGCACGAACGTCTGGGGCGCGCGCTCCAGCACGCCGGGCTCGAACACGACGAAGAAGTTGGGCTCGAACCGGGCCCAGCTCACCCGGCGCAGACTCGCGATCCGCGTCTCGATCAACACCCCTTGTACGTTCCACGTGATGCGATCGCCTACGCGGACCCCCAGCTCGGCCGCCAGCTCCTCCTCGACGGAGATGCGCGGTAGCTCGCCCTCCCGCGGTGCGGTGCTCCCCTCCCACCACGCCCCCGCCGTAAGGCGCTCCGAGCTCACCAGGGTGTCGCGATAGGTGTTGCGATAGTCTCGCCGCAACGCCCAACGGCTCGGCGCCCGCCCCAGAGAATCGGCCGTCAGGGAATCGGTGGGGCGGCCGTTCAGACGAGCGATTCGCGCCGGCACGATTGGCGTGACGCCGAGCGGGCTCACCCCGTGCTCGAGCAACACCCCGACCACGCCGTCCCGCTGATCCAGCTGTACGTCGAAGAACACGAGGTTGGGCCGGTCCGGGCGCGAGTCGAGCGCGAGCTGATCCAGGAGATTCCGCTGCACGACGTACAACGTCGCGATGAGAAAGACGCCGAAGCCGATGGCCAGGATGACTGCCGTGGTCTGGTTCTGTGGGCGGAACAGGTTGGCGATGCCCTGCCGGACGACGTAGCTCGCGCGGCGCGGGAACCAGCGTCGTGTCGCCCACGTCAGGCTCCGCGCCGTGAGCCACAGCAGGGCCGTGGTCACCAAGACGGCGCCTGCGAAGGCGAGGCCTACCTGACGGCGCGGAGCCTGCCAGACGGACAGCGCGATGAGACCGCAGAACAGCGCGCCATACACCGCCAGACGCCACAGACGGGTCGCACGGGCGCCGCCGTCGAGGTCGCGGCGCAGGGCCCGCAGGGGACTCACGGCCTGGAGCCGGAGCAGCGGCGGCAGCGCGAACAGCGCGGCCGTCCCCACGCCGATGCCGAGCCCGGCGACGATCGGGGACCATTGCAGCGTCACCGACACATCGAGTGGCAGCAACCCGCCCAGCACCACGGGCAGCACAGCTTGCACCAGCACGCCCAGAACGACGCCGGCGGCCGCGCCCACGAGGCCCAGCGCGATCGCTTGGAGCAGATACACGGCGAGCACGGTGCGTTGCCGCGCGCCGAGGCAGCGGAGCAGGGCGGCGCTGTCGAGCTTGTCGCTAACGAAGACGTTCACGGCACTGCCCACTCCCAAACCGCCGAGCAGCAGCGCCACGAGCCCGACGAGGCCGAGATAGCGTGCCAATCGTCCGATGGCTCGCGTCAAGTCCTCTTCCTGTTCGGCCACCGTCTCGTTGCCGATTCGGTGCCGCTGGAACAGCGCGTTGTGGCGATTGAGAAACCGCTGGACCGCGTCGTCCGGCAGCTGGAGGTACGAGCGGTACTGCGCCAGGCTCCCAAACCGCAGCAGGTTGGTCTCCTCCAGGTACTGGGCCGGCAGGAAGACGCGCGGACCGATCGCGGTCCACAGGGCCGCATCGCCGGGGGCCCCGGTGACGACGCCGGCCGTCACAAACCGCGCGTCGCCCACGTGGAGGGTGTCGCCCACGCGGGCGTCGAGGGACACGAGTACGGCGGGGTCTACGAGGACGCCCCGCGTCGCACGGAACGTGGTCCAGAGACCGGGCGGGTCGGTCGCCACCGTCCCGTAAAACGGGAAATCGCCCGATACCGCGCGGACTTCGACCAGCCGGGTGCGGCCGGTCCTGGGGGCGAGCACCATCGAGGCGAAGCTGGTCACCCGGGCGAGCGGGATGCCTGAGCGGCGCACCGAGTCGAGCACGGCCTCGATGGAGTCGGGGAACGGCGCTCGGGAGCGGAGCTCGAGGTCGGCGCCGAGCAGGGTGCGCGCCTGCGCGTGTACCGAGGTCGCGACGTTTGCGCCGAACGAGTTGATCGCCACCAGGGCGGCGACGCCGAGACTCACCGAGCTGAGATAGAGCGCCAGCCGCCGCCGGCTGCCGCGGCTCTCGCGCCACGCCAGGACGAGCGCGAACGGCGGCCTCACGCTCCCTCCGTCCTCGTGTCTGCGACGATGGTCCCTCCGGCGAGCCGGATCACGCGCCGCGCCCGCGACGCGAGCGCGGGATCGTGCGTGACGAGCACGAGCGTCGTCCCCGCGTCGCGGTTCAGCTCGACCAGCAGATCGATCACCGCGCGGCCGGTTTCGGCGTCGAGGCTGCCGGTCGGCTCGTCGGCGAGCAGCACCTTGGGCTCGCCTGCGAACGCCCGCGCCACCCCTACCCGTTGCTGCTCGCCGCCCGACAGCTGCGCCGGGTAATGGTCCAACCGGTCGCCCAGCCCGACGCGCTCGAGCAGTTGGCGGGCGCGCGCCGCAGCCGCCCCATTTCCACGACCACGCAGCTCGAGCGGGACGAGAACGTTCTCGAGCGCGGTGAGCGTGGGCAACAGCTGGAAAGTCTGGAACACGAAGCCCACCTTTTCGACTCGCAGCCGGGCACGGGCATCTTCGGAGAGGCGGCCCAGATCCTCCCCGTCCAGCCGGACGATGCCCCGCGTCGGGCGGTCGAGCCCGGCGAGGAGGCCGAGCAAGGTAGTCTTCCCGCTCCCCGAAGGGCCCATCACCGCCACGAACTCTCGTGGCGCGATGGCGAGGTTAATTTGCCGCAGCACGGTGAGCGGCCGGCCGCCGCTCAGGTAGGTTTGCTCCAAGTCACGGGCTTCGATCATCATGCGGCGAATGATAGCGGGCGCGGTGCTGGTGTGGCTCGGCGTGGTCTGCGGCCCGCGCCGGGATGACGCTGCGTCAACCACCCACCCGCCGCGGGACACGACGCCGCTCGTGCCCTCACCCGACGCTCGGCCGGTAGTGCTGTGCTTTGGGACGAGCCTCACGGCCGG
This sequence comes from uncultured Gemmatimonadaceae bacterium, assembly GCA_964599725.1. GTDB lineage: Bacteria > Gemmatimonadota > Gemmatimonadetes > Gemmatimonadales > GWC2-71-9 > DASTHG01. Next base: position 5,395 of record CAZRGT010000025.1, read on the forward strand.
GGCGGGTCTCGCGCCCGAAGAAGCGTTTCCCGCCCTCCTGCAGCGCAAGGTCGACTCGGCCGGACTCGGATTTCAGGTCGTGAACGCCGGCGTGAGCGGCGAGACCGCGGCCGCCGGCCTGCGACGCATCGATTGGCTGCTCCAGCAGCCGGTCGCCGTGCTGCTCCTGGAGCTCGGCGCCAACGATGCGTTGCGCGGCCAGGACCTCGCGGCTGCGAAGCGCAACCTCCAGGAGATCATCGATCGGACCCGGGCGCGTAATCCCGGCGTGCGCGTCGTGATCGCCGGGATGGAGGCGCCGCCAAACCTCGGGCGCCGCTACACGCGGGAGTTCCGCGACGTGTTTGTGGCGCTGGCGCGCGAGAACCGCGCGGCGCTGATCCCGTTCCTGCTGGAGGGCGTGGCGGGACACGCGGAGCTCAACCAGGCGGACGGCATCCATCCGACCGCAGCGGGCGCGCGCATCGTGGCGGAGCGCGTGTGGACGGTGCTGGAGCCGGTGCTGCGCGCGGCCGGGTCGAGCGGCTCCAGGCCCGCGAACGGGCGAAACGACCCGGGGTCTGGCCCGTAGGACGACCTGGACATGACGCCTCCGATCACGGCTGAATACCTGGCGCTGCAGGAGGTTCTGGCCGGCCGCTACTCGATCGAGCGCGAGCTCGGGCGAGGCGGCATGGGGATCGTGCTGCTCGCGCGCGACGTGGCGCTCGACCGCCCGGTCGCGATCAAACTCCTCCCGCGCCACCTGGCAGCGCGCGCTACCGAGCGGGACCGCTTCCTCCAGGAAGCACGGACGGCGGCTGGCCTCTCTCACCCGAACATCGTGCCGATTCACCTCGTCGAGGCGCGGGGCGAGCTGGTGTTCTTCGTGATGGGCTACGTGGACGGTGAGACGTTGCGGGAGCGGGTGGAGCGGGCCGGGCCGCTCACGCCCCGGCTGGCGATGAAGCTGCTGCAGGAAGTGGCGTGGGCGTTGGGCTACGCGCACCAGCGCGGGGTCATCCATCGGGACGTGAAGCCCGACAACATCATGATCGAGCGCGCCACCGACCGCGCCCTCGTCGCCGATTTCGGAATCGCCTTGGGCGCCAGGGATGCGGAAGGCGCCGGTGGCACGGTCGTCGGGACCGCGCGCTACATGAGTCCCGAGCAGGCGTGCGGCGAGTCGGTGGACGCGCGCAGCGACCTGTACTCGCTGGGCGCGACGTTCTTCTACGCGCTGACCGGCCGGGCGCCGTTTGAGGGATCCAATCTCCCCGCGATCCTTGCAAAACAGGTCTCTGAGCCCGCGCCTCTCGTCCAGGTGATCCGGCCGGAAGTACCGGCGAAACTCGCGGCGGTGATCGATCGCTGCCTCCGGAAGGCTCCCGCCGACCGTTTGCAGACGGGCGATGACGTGGCTCGAGTGGTGGGGGAGGCGCGGGGACGGGAGTTTCGCGCCCCGCCACTCGTGCGCGCCTTCATGCGTAACGCGCAGGTCACGACGATGGTACTCCTGGCGATGGCGGTTGCGGGCCAGAGTGTGACAGCGGGCAGCAGCGGCGTGACCGTTTCATTCGGGGGGCCCGGGGTGATCGGGCTCATCCTCGTCATTCAACTGGTCGTGGTGGCCCGCCGACTGTTGCGGGAAGGGTACGGCTTCGACGATATCCGGGCCGCTCTGCTCGCCGAAGCGCAGGTGCAGGAGGAAGAGGCCGAGGTCATCACGCAGCGCCGCTGGCTCAGGCGGCTCGACACGTTGTGGTACCGGCTGTGGGCCGGGAGAATGGGGCGCTGGTTCTTCCGCATGGCCGGGAAGGGCCTCAAGGCGTCCGATCGGCAGGCCCTCCCGTCAGTCGAGCGGACGGAGCTGGTGCTCGGCCGCTCGGCACTCTCCGCCTACAAGGCGCTTCCCGATGTCCAGCGGCACCAGGCACCAGACGTCCCCCGGGTGCTCGAACGGCTGGAAGCGGAGGCTGAGGCGCTGCGGGAACGCGGCGACACCGGTGAGCGGCTGACCGAGGCGGTGGCCGCGCTCGAGCACCTGCGGCTCGCTCTCATCCGGCTGCAGACAGGTGTGGGGTCTGTC
>CAZRGT010000026.1:0-22411 GCA_964599725.1 uncultured Gemmatimonadaceae bacterium
AGCGCCCCGGCGGTGTCGCCCGCGGCGAACGCGAGCCAGGCGGCGATCGCCTGCTGCTTGATCCGGGTCACCCGCGGCCAATACGGATCCCCGCGACGTACCAGCTCCGCTTCGATCGCGGCCAGCGCCGCGATCTCGGCACGCGCCAAAGCCGTGTCGCCCGCCCGCACCGCTCCGACCCCCCTGGCGAAACGGATGACCATCTCGGCGGCCGGCGTCCCGGGCGACGGGCGCACCGGAAGGCGCGCCGCTTCGGCCCAGCGCCCCCGCTCGAGCGCCCATCGCGCCATCATGGCGTTGCGATTGTACGCGGCCACCAATGCCTGGGCGGGTGACCCGGCCGTGTCCGCCTGCGCCTCGGCGACCACCGCCGCCGCCGCCGTGTCCTGCCCGGTTTGCAGATAAGCGTAGACCATGTAGTCCATCGCGTGCAGCTGATCGGCGCTGAGCGCGCGCCCTGCCCCGCCCCCGCCCCCAGCGGCGGCGACGGCGCGATATGACGCCCGGTTCGAGCGAACCGTTTCGTCCCACAGCCCGAGGCGGACGAAGATGTGTGACGGCATGTGCTGGGCGTGCGGCGCCGTGGGCGCGATCTCGGTGTAGCGTCGCGCCGCCTCGAGCCCGAGCTCGGCCAGCTGCGGCGTGTCGTTGGCGTGAATGAGGTAGTGGGCGAGCCCCGGATGGTCGGGATGCCCCCGGAACAGCGGATTCAGGATCGCCGCCGCTCGCCGTTGCTGCGCGAACGTGGTGTCGCCCGCCGGGGCGGACGCCGTCAGCGCGATGGCGAAGAAGATCGCCACTTCGGGATCGGCGGCGTTCCGCGCATACACCCGCTCCATCGCGCCGGTGTAGCGGCGCAGCCGCGCGATGTTGGGCACCGTGCCCGTGTCGCCATACAGCGTGCCGACCGCCTCGATGAAGTCGCGCTCGCGTGACGTGCGCCCGCCGAGCGTCGCGGCGCGCCGCGCCGCATCCTGCCCGGCCCGCAGGTCGGCCGCGCCGGGACCACCGGCGATCGGGTTGCGCCACCGCACCAGCGCGAGCCCCCAGTACGCCATCGCGCACGTCGAGTCGGCCTCCGCCACTCCCAGGAAGGCGCGCTCCCCTTCCTCCCACCAGAACGAGTGCAGCAGGGCCATGGCCCGCTCGAAGCGCCGCTGGGCTTCCGCAGTGCACGACACCGGGAAGACGACGCGCCCGAGGCGCTCCGTGCCGTGAGGCGCGTGCTCCTGCGCGGCCAGCGGGGCCAGCGGGGCCAGCGGGGCCAAGAACGAAACCGTGAGCAGACCGATGATCGGAGTATGACGCATGGGGCACCTGCCGTGAAAGTCAGAGAGAAACGTACCCACCCGGCGGAGCCAGCGCAGGCGAGCAAGCCTCGGCATCTTTACAGCATGCCCTTCCCCGGCACCAGGCACCAGCGTGCCGCCCTGGTCGGTTTCGTCCTCGGCCTCGGCGCGGCACCCGTGCTCGCCGGCCAGGCCAAGGATACGACCGCGCGCGACACGATCGCCCTGCCGCCGGTCGTGGTCACCGCCACCCGGCGGACCGAATCCCTCTTCGCCATCCCGCTCGCCGTCACCAGGGTCACGCGGGCCGCCTGGCTCGGCAGCCGCGGCGTCGGGCTCGACGACGCGCTGGCGCTCGTCCCCGGCGTGCTGGCCCAGTCCCGCTACGGATCCACCGACGTGCGGCTCGTGATCCGCGGCTTCGGCGCCCGCGGCGCCGGCGATCGCTCCAACGCGGGCACCTCGCGCGGCGTGCGCGTGCTGCTCGACGGTTTCCCCGAGACCGAGCCGGACGGCCGCACGGCGCTCGACGGCATCGACCTCGCCGCCGCCCACACGATCGAGGTGGTGCGCTCCAACGCCTCCGCCCTCTGGGGCAACGCGGCAGGGGGTGTGGTGAGTATCTCCACGGTGCCCGACGACGACGTCAACTCCCTGCTCTCGGCCGAGGCCACGACCGGCGGATTCGGCCTGCGGCGCCTCGCCGTGACGACCAGCGGCGCCGCCGGTTTGGGGCGCCTCTCGGGCACGCTGACCCATACGACGTTCGACGGCTGGCGCGCCCACTCCGACAGTCGCCGCACGCTGCTCAACACGTCACTCGTGGCGCCGATCACCGAGCGCACTCGACTCGGCGTGTACGCGCTCGGCACGGACAACTTCTTCCGCATCCCGGGCCCACTCACCGACGCCCAGGTCGCCGCCGACCCGCGCCAGGCGAATCTCACCTACGCACAGCGCGACGAGCGGCGCCACAATCGTACCGGGCGGCTCGGCGTGCGGGTGGACCACGACCTGAACGCGGCGGCCACCGCCGGCGTCGCTCTGTTTGTGAGCCCGAAGTTCCTGCAGCGCTCCGAGCGGGGCACGTTCCGCGACTTCACGCGCACCCACGTGGGCGGCAACGCCGCGCTCCAGACCCGGACCCTCACCGCGCGCAACGTGACAGGCACGCTGGTGACGGGCGTCGATGTCGCCTACCAGGATGGGGCGATCCTCTTCTACTCGCTGACGCCCCAAGGCACGCGCGGCGACAGCGTGCGCGCGGACAAGCGCGAGGGCGCCCTGAACGTCGGCGCGTTCGCGCAACAGGAGCTGGCCTTCGGCGCCCACTGGATCGTAGTCCTGGGCGCGCGCTACGACGCGATCTCCTACTCCTATCGGGACTTCCTCGCCCCCACTCTGGACGCCAGCAAGGCATTCCGGGGCGTGACGCCCAAGCTCGGCGTCACCTGGCGCCGCACCCCGACGCACAGCATCTACGCCAGCGCCGGCGGCGGGGTCGAGGCGCCCGCCGGCAACGAGACCGATCCGGCCGGCACTTTCGGCCAGGATACGATCACCGCCATCAACCCGCTGCTCGAGCCGATGCGCTCGACCACCTACGAAGTAGGCACGCGGCAGGCGGCGCTGTTCGACGGCGGCGTACTCGCCGGCCTCTCCTACGACGTCGCCCTCTACGATACGGAGGTCCGGAACGAAATCGTGCCCTACCGGGGCGGCCGGTTCTATTTCACGGCGGCCCGCGCGCAGCGGCGCGGCGTGGAGCTGGGCCTCACGCTGCACACGACGGGCGGCGTCGCGCTCCAGACCGCCGTCGCCTGGCAGCAGCACCACTACCGGGACTATGTCGTGGACTCGGTCCACTACGGCCGAGCCGGCGCCTTCGCCGACTACAGCGGCAACCGGGTGGTGGGCGTGCCTGGGTGGACCTACGCCGCAAGCCTGGTCTGGGCGCCGGCCGCGATCAAGCCGCTGCAGCTGCGCCTCGGCGTCCAGGGCACATCGGGCTATTTCACCGACGACGCGAATCAGATCGCGGTCTCGGGCTCCCGGATCGTCAATGCCACCATCGCCACCGCCGACCCAATCCTCCTCGCCCCCCGACTCGGCCTGCGCGGCTTCGTGACGGTCAACAACGTCTTGGACCGCGCGCACGTCGCCTCGGCGTTCCTCAACCCGGACGTGGTCGGCGGGCAGGCCGTCGCCTTCGAGCCCGGCCTGCCGCGCAACCTCGTCGTCGGACTCTCACTGCTGCGGCAGCCGGGGCACTGACCGGCGGGCCGCATGTCTCACGCTACATGATCGCGTTGGGCAGGTTGCGGGCCCGCAGGAACTGCCGGAACGCTTGGACCTCCCCCGCGATCAGCTGATCCAGCCGCGCCCGGTTCTCCCGCACCTGCCCGCTCAGCAGCTGGTGCACCTCTCGCTGCGGACCGGTGGGCGCAAAGTCGGAGCTGGTCACCGACTGCGCGAGATACAACAACTGCTCGGCGAGCCGCATCGGCCACCGCAGCAAATCCTGCCCGCGCCCGGTCACCCGCACCTGGAACAGATTCTCTTCCACCGCCACCAACCTGCGGTCCAGTGAATCCGCCGCGGCGCGGACGTCGGCCGCGAGCGAGTCCCCAGCGAGCGTCGCGCGCAGCGACGCCAGCTGCCCGCGCAAGATCTCGATGCGGTTGATCATCGCCACCGTGCTGTCGAGGTCGGCCAGCACGTCGCCCATCAGCGCCGTCTGCGCCTGAAGATCTTCGTCGGTGGCACCGGTATTGGGATCCTTCAAGACCGTGATGGTCTGCTCGGAGGTTTGCCCGCCGGCCGTGAGCCGCACCGTGTACTTCCCCGGCGGCGCCAGCAGGGAAAACCTTCCCACCCCCGGCGCCGGTGTGCCTTCGAGCCGCACCGGCAGCCAGGCCGCCAGCTGCGGACTGGTCCGAAGGCGCGCCTCCCGCGACGGCTCGAACCGCAGATCCCACCAGATACGGTTCACGCCCGCCTTCGGCACCTGCTTCAGCGTCCGCACCAGCTTTCCGCTCGCATCGAGGATCTGGATCGCCTGGCTGTCCGGCCGGACGCTGTCCTTGGGAGCGGTGCGCAGCCAATAGTGCAACGATGCGCCGTAGGGAGGATTGGTGCCGGCGACGGGATCCTCAAAGGCCTCGAACGGGCCTTCGATCCCGCGGAAGCGATGCACCGACCGGGGTGCGAACAGATGGGCGTCCTGGGCCACGATCTCGGGCGTCAATGCCCGCAGCGGTGTGATGTCGTCCAGGATCCAGAAACCCCGGCCGTACGTGCCGAGGACGAGGTCGTTGAACTGCTCCTGCACGGCGATGCCGTATACCGGCGCGTGCGGCAGGTTGGTCTGCAGCGGCTGCCAGCGCGCGCCGTCGTCGAACGTGACGTACAACCCGTTCTCCGTCCCGGCGTAGAGCAGGCCGCGCCGCACCGGATCTTCCTTGAGCGTGTGCACGTAGCTCAGCGGACTGCGGGGAATTCCGTTGGTGATCAAGGTCCACGTGGTACCGAAGTCCTGCGTCCTGTAAATCCAGGGGTCGCGATTGTTGACCTGATGCCCGTCCACGGCGAGGTACGCGGTGCCGGTGTCGAACCGCGACGGCTCGATGCTCGTGATCGTGCCCCAGTCGAGCAGCCCCTTGATGTTGGCGGTGACGTCGGTCCAGCTCCCGCCCCCGTTGCGCGTCAATTGCACCTTGCCGTCGTTGGTCCCCGCCCAGATCACGCCGCGACGCAGCCGCGACTCGGCGATGGCGAACACAACGCCCGCATACTCGACCCCGATGTTGTCGGGCGTGAGACCCCCCGACGGCCGCTGCCGCGTCTTGTCGTTGCGCGTCAAATCGGGGCTGATCTCCCGCCACGTGGTACCGCCGTCCGCGGTGGCGTGCACGTGCTGGCTCCCGACGTAGATGGTGTTGTGGTCGAACGGCGAGATGATCAGCGGAAAGGTCCACACGAACCGGTACTTCACCTCGCCCGCGGGCCACCCGATCGTCGCCCGGGGCCAGACTTCGGTGCTGCGCGCGATGCCGGTGCGTACGTCGTAGCGCGACACGATGCCGCCCACACTGCCGTACCCCGAGGCGCTGGACCAGATGATGTCGGGGTCCACGGGATCCGGCGTGGCCCACCCGCTCTCGCCGCCGCCGACCGTGCCCCACATGCCGCGGGCGATGTTGCCGCCGGTGCGACTGTTGCTGGGCCCGCGCGCCGAGGGGCCGTCCTGCCGGTTGCCGTAGACATAGTAGGGGACGCGGGTGTCGACCGTCACGTGGTACATCTGCGCGATCGGCAGCTGCACCCGCAGCCAGCTCTTGCCCCGGTTGGTCGTGATCGACACGCCGCCGTCGTGGCTCACGATCATGCGATTGCCGTTGCCCGGATCGATCCACATATCGTGGTGGTCGAACCCGGCGACCTCGGCGTCGGGCGGGTCGATGATCGAGCGGCCGCCGTCGAGCGTCTTGGCGAACGCGGACGTCAGGAAGTACGCCTCGTTCTCGTTGTCGGGCGCCGCCGCCATGCGGTTGTAGTAGTGGGTCCGGCCGGCCACCTGCCGGTCCTGATTGACCAGCTGCCATGAGGCACCGCCGGAGTCGGAGCGGAACAGGCGCCCGGTGTCCGGCTGGGCCAGGTTCACGGCGGGGACGCCGTCGCCGGTCTCGATCAGCGCGTAAATGCGGTTTGAATTCGCCCGCGTCATGGCGAGCCCGATTTTTCCCACCGGCTGGGTGGGCAGCCCGTGGCCCGAAACCCGTTTCCAGGTCGTGCCACCGTCCGCGGACGACCAGATGCCGCTGCCGGCGCCGCCGCTCGAGCGGCCCCAGGTGTGCATTTCGACCTGCCAGAATCCGGCGAACAGGATGCGGGGGTTGTTGGGATCCATCACGAGGTCCGACGCCCCGGTGCTGTCGTTTACGAACAGCACGCGCTCCCAGGTCTTGCCCCCGTCGCTGGTACGGTAGATGCCCCGCTCCGGCTGCGGCCCGTACAGATGGCCCAGCGCCGCGACGTACACGATGTCCGGGTTAGTCGGGTGCACGACGATACGGGAGATTCGACCGGTATTGTCGAGCCCCATCTTGGCCCAGTGCTTCCCGGCGTCGGTGGACTTGTAGATCCCCCAGCCGACCGAAACGTTCGAGCGGATGAACGGTTCCCCCGTCCCGGCCCAGACCACGTTCGGGTCCGACGGCGCCACGGCCAGGGCGCCGACCGAATTCACCGGCTGCTCGTCGAACACCGGCGTCCAGTGAATGCCGCCATCCACCGTCTTCCACAGGCCGCCCGATGCCGCCCCGGCGTAGTAGGTGTTGGCATCGCCGGCCACGCCTGCCACCGAGCTGACCCGGTTGCCCTCCGGTCCGATGTGGCGGAACCGGAGCTGGGCATACGACGCGGTATCGATCGCGAGCGCGGCCGGCGCCGTACGACGCTGCGCCTGGCCGGCGGTCGCGGCGATCATGCCGAGCAGCACGAGGAGAACGGTGGGGCGGTGCAGTGGACGGCGCTGACTCACAGCGGATCCTTAGTAGGGGAGGGAGAGCAAGATGCACCGGAAGCGGCGAGCGCGGGAGGCGTCTCGGCTCTAGCTTAGCGGCATGGCTTTTCTCGACTCCAGCCACCAGCGCGCCGCCTTCCTGATCCTCGTTCTCGGCATCGCGCTGCTCGTCGCCCTGACGCCGTTCGCCACCGGAATCATGGGCATTCCGGTCCTCTACGTCGTGTTCCAGCCGGTGCACGCCTGGCTGATGCGCCACACCAGTCCCCGCGCCTCCGCCGCGCTGGTCGTGGTGCTCGCCCTGTTCCTCATCGTGGTGCCCGGCGTCTCCTTCGCCGGCCTGATCGTCACGCAGGCGCAGGAGATCGCCGGCGGGGTGGTCCAGAGTCCCTTGCTCGATCGGCTCGCCCAGCTGCACATCCGCGGCACGGCGATCGGTCCCCAGCTCGCGGACCTGGGCGGCAAACTGGTCAGCTGGATCGGCAGCTCCGCGTTCGGCCTCATCGGCACGGCCACGCGTCTCGCTCTGAACCTCGTGATTTCGCTGTTCGGCCTCTACTATCTGCTGCTGCGCCCCACGGAGACGTGGGAATCCGTGCGCCCCTACATCCCATTCTCGCCCCAGAGCACGGAGTTGTTGCGCCAGCGGTTCCGGAACGTGACCGTCTCAACGATGATCGGGACGGGGCTCGTCGCCGCTATGCAGGGCGCCCTGGTGGGCATTGGGTTCTGGGCGACGGGACTCTCGAACGCGCTGTTCTGGGGCGTGGTGACGATGGTGTTCGCGATCCTGCCGGTCGTGGGAAGCGGCCTGGTATTCGGGCCGGGGGCCATCGCCCTCGCCTTAGGCGGCCACTGGGGTTGGGCCATCGGGTTGGCGATCTGGGGCCTGGTCGTCGTCGGGAACGTGGACTACATCGTGCGGCCCATGATCTTCCGCCGCTGGGCCAACATCCATCCGCTGATCACGCTGATCGGCGCGTTGGCGGGCGTGCCGTACTTCGGACTGCTGGGACTGCTGATCGGACCCCTGGCGCTGAGCTACTTTTTCGAGCTGATCCGGATGTATAGGGAAGAATACCTGACACACGCCTAAACGCTGCGACGCCTCCACTTCCCAGAACCGCGAGCCCGAAGAAAATCCAGTCACCGAACACGACGTAGTCGACCAGCTGATTGAACGTCCCGCCTTCGGCCTCCGCGCCCCCAGCTCGCCGAGGGGGTTCATTCCTTCGGCTCTTTGCTCGCGCGGGTTCCACTCGACCGGCGTCGTGGACGAGTCTATTTGGTGAGCCCGGTCCCGGGATCGATGTCGCGCACGCCGCGCAGGATTTCCCGCCGCCAGGCGATGCGGCGAATGCGCTCCCAGTACCGGTGCACCGTTTCGGCGTCGAGCCGCAGCGCCGCGTCGCGCTGCACCCCGCCCGGCGGGGGCACGAGCGCGGCGAGCCGATCGTAGAACGCCGGGCGCAGGCCAGGCGTCACCCGCTGCAACAGGTGCCACAGCGACAGCGCGTCCTCCGCGCGGGCGGCGGCAAGCGCCGCTCGGGCCGCGGCATCACCACCTCCGGCGAAGTCGAACGCGAAGAGCGCTCGCCGCAGCGCTTCGGGCGCGTCGTGCACATATGGCGTTCCGGGTCCCTGGCCTGAGCGCGTTTCCGCGATGGCGCCCAGCGGCACGATCGAGCGGCGGCCGCTCCAGTTGAGCTCGACGTAGCCCGCCGTCACCCGCAGCGTGCCGTTGCCCAGCGAATCGACGTCGAGCGCGTAGGCGCATCCCAGGTCGACCGCGGTCCCCGCGGGGGTTTCGACGAAGAACAACCGCGGCGGCGCGTCCACCTGGGCATAGATCGACCCGTACTGGAGCGCCAGCCGGTGATCGGTGGCGCGCGCCTGCACGAGACGCAGCCGAGTCCCCGGCTTCACGTCCACGTGGCCGATGTCCCCCACCGCGAGCACCGCCCGCGAGGAGTCATCGGTTTCGAGCCATTGGCCCACACGCAGCGCCCCGACGCGGCCCAGCGCGGCGCCGTTCACCCGCGGCGCGCCCGCGACGCGGCGTACCTCCCACGCGTCGCCGCCTCGGGGGATCACGCGCCACAACGCGAACGCCGCCACGAGCGCCGCCGCGGCCGCGAGCGGAATCCACCAGCGATGACCCTTCCCCCTTCCCCCTTCCCCCCTCCCCCGAATTCTGTTTCGAATCCCCGGCCACAGATCCTGCGGCGGCTCGATGCTGCGCGGCAGCCCGTCGACGGCCGCCCGCAGCTCGGGGGGCAGATCGATCTCGCGCTCGCGCTCGTTCATCGCTCCAGTTTCTCCCTGAGCAGCCGCCGCGCCCGAAACAGCTGCGCCTTGGACGTGCCGACGGCGATCCCGGTCATGCGGGCGATTTCTTCGTGTCGATAGCCTTCGATGTCGAACAGCACGAACACCTCCCGCGCGCCTTCGGGCAGCGCCGCGATGGCCTGCTCCAGGTCGAGGCTCAACCCGATCGCCGGGGTGTCGCGTCGTGGCTCGAGTACGCCCGGATCTTCCACCGGCGTGACTCGGGCCTCACGCCGGCGGTCCCCCCGGTTGGCTGTCCACACCACGTTCACCGCCAGCCGGTACAGCCAGGTGCCAAATGCGCTCTCGCCGCGGTAGCTCTTGAGCTGCTCCCAGCATCGGACGAAGACGTCCTGGGTCAGCTCCATGGCGCGCCTCCGGTCGCCGCTGAGACGCAGGCACACGGCGAATACGCGCCCCGCGTGCTCGCGGTACAGCGCCTCGAACGCCGCCTCGTCGCCCGCCTGGGCGCGGCGTGCGAGATCGCTCACCTGCACCAGCGCCGGCACATGGGTGGGATGCCTCTCGGGACGGCCGGGTTTGGAACCGCGCCCTGGTCTACTCGACGAACGTGCTGACTCGCTTCATGGCAGTCGAACCCCCCCGGTGAGTTTCCTCAGCTGCTGTTCGAGTCGCGCCTGCGCCGCTTCGACGACGCGCCGGGCCCGCGCCACCTGTGTGGTCGCATCGGCCGTCGCCTGCGTCACCCGCGCGCGGATCGGCGCGAGGGTGGAATCGGCGAACCGATCGACGCGCACGCGCAGCGTCGCTTCGGCGGCGGCGATCTCGTCAGCGATGGCGGCGCGCAACCCGTCCGAGACGGCATCGTCCAGATTCGAGCGCACGCGCAGCTGCGGATGGTCCAGCGTGCCGCCCAGCTCGGCGATCAGGTCCAGGCGGTCGATCCGCGACACCACCCGCCACAGAAGATCGGCGGTGGCGCCGCCCGCCGCGCCGCTGTCGCGCTGCCACACCGCCGCCGGGGCCAGCACGTGCCAGCGGCCGCGCAGCGAGTCGCCGTACAGCGCGAAGCCCAGCGTGAGATCCCCGGCGCCGGGCGCCACCCGGATGGGGAGCCCGGGCAGCGCGATCGCGGGAATCGCGACGCCGCGCAGCGTGCCTCCCAGCGCGTCCCGCGGGGTGTCGTGCACATGGTCGAACACGGCGTCCGCCGACACGGTCGGCGCACGCACGTCGAAGGTCGTGGGGCGGCCGTACAGCGACGGGGCGCTCGTCAGTCCCTGGAGCCGTCCGGTGTACCGCCGCGGACCGGCGGAATCGGCGCCGAGCAGGAGCGACAGCTCCGCGTCGCGCAGCAGAAAGCCCGGCAACCGGTGCTCGCGCGGGAAGGCCACGGAGAGGCCGGCGCGGCGCACCCGGGGCGGTGCCGGCTCGGCCCGCGGGGTCAAGCCGGGGGGCATGTACGCCCGCGCCAGCTGCGTGTAGTACAGCGCGCGCTGGAACTTGACCACCGCCTCGGGGCCGAACAACACCCAGGCGATCGCGCCCGCGTCGATCGGCGGCAGCCGGATCAGGCTTTTGGCGAAGGCGTAATCGCGCGACCGCGCGGCGCCGATCGCGGCGAGGCCCTGGTCGAGCGTGCCGGCGCCGGCCTTCACGCCGCGCTCCAACGTCGCGAGGCGGGTGCGGGCTTGTTTCACCCGGTCGACCATGCGCCGGGCGTCCCGAATCAGCGTGAGGTCGGTCGGCTTGGCTCCCTGCAAGCGTTGGGCGAACGCGACCGCGGAGTCCGCGGTGGCCTGCGCGTCGAGCCCGGCGAACGCTTCGGTCCACGCCCGCGCGCTCGAGTCGACCCGGGCCGCGAGCGACTCGGCCGCCTGAATCGTCTGCAGTTTCCGTGGGTCGAGACTGTCGACGCTGAGCTTCCCGGTAGCCAGCTGCAACAGCGGAACCTGGAGCGCGGGTTGGGCGGCCCAGGCGCGCACGTTGGCCATGATCTGGGCGCTGCCGCCCCGGCCCGGGGACGGCACGAAGCCGCTCGTCGTGCGGCGCGTCCCGAACCGCAACCCGGTAGCAACGAGCCGGTCGATCGTGACCTTCTTTTCGAGCAGCGGGAGCAGGTCGAGGTCGGCCACCAGCTGTTCCGCTTCGACCATGTTCTGCAGCGAATCGAACGGGCTCGCGGCCACCAATCCGGCGATAGCGACGGTGCCGCGCGCAAGGGAGACGTGAAACGACCGCACATCGACCCGCGCCCCCAGCACGGCCGTGCCTCCGCGCTCCACGGCAAGCCGGCCCAACCGGTCGGCGAAGAACAACCAACCTCCCACGAGGAGCGCCAAGAAGACGACCAGCGGGACGATCGCCGTCCAGCGGAACCGGGGCGGCCGAGTTTCAGACATCGGGTCGGAACATCCGGTAGATGCCGTACAGCCTGGAAGCGGTCATGGCCCGGTACAGCCCCGACTGCTTCACCCGCTCCCCGAGGGTCTCGCGGTAGCGTCGCACGGCCCAGCGGCTGCCGAAGTAGATCGGGGTGACCAGTAGCAGCGCGCTTGCCAGGCTGCCCATGACGACGGTGTTGGTGAAGTTGGTGAGCGGCACCACCGGCGTGTTGGCGAGTGTGGTCCACAGCGGCGCCAGCGCGGGGGTGTCCATGAGGAGCTGCTGCCCGACGGCGTCGAACGCCGGATCGAGTGCGAAGCCGAGCGGGACGGTGAGCGCCCATCCCAGCAGCGCCCCGGGGACCGAAACGTTGAGCATCAGGATCAACGCCGCCACGATCAGATTGTGCAGGTTGACGAGCGGCGTGAGCCCGAGAATCGAGCCCAGCGCGATGCCCGCCGCCACCTGACCTGGCGTTCCTTCACTGTGCAGTGCCTTGACCAGCGACTGCAAGAGCTTCAGGACAAGCATGGGGCGAGGTTAAGGAACCGAATCGGCGACGGGGCGGATCAGCAGGCCGCTCGTGGAGACCATCACCTCGAACCGGCCAGGTCGCTCGGCGCCCACGAACGTCCCGGAACCGTACTGCGCGTCCACGAGCGGGGCCAGGATGCGGGGATGGCGTTGGACGAAGCCGAACACGTCCACGGCCCGCTCGGGCCGCAGCGGGAAGATGGTGTGCGGCTTCCCCTGCTCGTCCTGCACGACGGTGTAGCGACCGCCGACGCGGTCCAGCTCATAGCCGGTGTGCAACCCGAGCAGGTTGACGATCGGCTTCCATTTCAGGATATGGGCGTCGATGTAGAAGGCGTCCCCGGAAATCTCGAACTGCCCGCTCTTGCCCTCGGGCAGCTCGACCGTGGCCCGGAAGCGCTGCGGTCCGATCGGTTCGGTGCGAACCCGCGCGGCCAGGTCTTCGTGGGTCAGGGCGCGATAGCCCTTCACGCCGATGGTCACGGCGGCCGCCAGCCCGGCTAATGACAGGGCCAATAGGCCCGAGAGCAGGGTCATCAGGCCACGCACGAAGCGGCGCTGCCGTAACGACGACACCGCGATCCAGACGAACGTGACCGCGAGCAGGGCGCACACCAGGGCGGCGACCGAGAGTACCGTCATGGAGCGGTAAGCTACTACGCACTCGGGGGGCGGCCAATCGGCGCGAAAATGGAAACCCTCCCCGGTCTCCCGAGAAGGGTTTGGCGCCCATCATCCCGTAACGGGGATGCCCTACACTCGCGTCCGCTCGCGGCTCGGCGGTCTCACGCTCTGACGACGTTCGGCGACCACACGGCGATCCATGCTCGAGCGCCGGTCGAGCTCCATGCGGCGATCGAGCCCGCTGCGACGCTCCTCGGCCACCGAAACGGTCTGCTGCCGCCGCTCGGTGCTGTCGCGGCGGCCGTCCGTGCGTCGATCACCACCGCTCCGTCTGCCTGCGGCCATTGTTTGGACTCCCTCCAAAGCTGCCCCCGCGTAGCGCAAGAGCTATGCCCTTGTTTGGATTCGACTTGATCGGGGCTAGCTCGCGGCGGGCCAGCCACTTGGGAGGCTGGCCATCCGTCACATTTTCGTCGTCACAACAGCTTGCGGGCGACGATTGCAGGGGCTGAGCGACAGGGGAGCTAGCAAGACTTGACTGACCGTGTGCCGCCACGCTCGGCGGCTCGGAGTACCGTTTCCAGCCGCTAGTCGCCAACGGGGCCGTCAATTCCGGTCCTCTCTGTGGCGTTTCCGCCACACAAACAGTATTGTATCATGGGCATTAGGCTCATGGCGTGTCGTCCGGTCCACGCCACTCGCCAATCGTCGTCGGGCGTTCGTGAGGGGGACTATCCTCTGGAGAAGGCACGACACTTGCCCACCACACCCACGTCCTCGATGACCATCTCCTCGCCCGCCGCCGCCCGATCCGGGGTGCTTACCGCCGTTCCCGGCGTGGAAATCCTGGGACCGATCGACGATTGCGCCGAGCGGATCCTCACACCCGGCGCCCTGGAGCTCGTGGCGCGCCTGGCGCGGGCCTGCGAGGATCGCCGCCACGAGCTGCTCGCGGCCCGCTCGGCGCGGCAACGTCGCATCGCGGAGGGCGAGCGCCCGGACTTCCTGCCCCAGACCCGCGCCATACGCGAAGCGACCTGGACGGTGGCCCCGATCCCGCAGGACCTGCTCGACCGTCGCGTGGAAATCACGGGGCCCGTGGACCGCAAGATGATCATCAACGCGCTCAATTCGGGCGCGCGGGTGTTCATGGCCGATTTCGAAGATTCGCATTCCCCGACCTGGCGCGGCACCCTCGAGGGACAGCTCAACCTGCACGACGCGGTACGCGGCACGATCGACTACCAGAGCCCGGACGGGAAACACTACGCCTTGGGCGAGTCGCGCGCGACCCTGATGGTACGGCCGCGCGGCTGGCACCTGGACGAAAAGCACCTGCGCGTGGACGGGCGGCCGGTATCGGCTTCGCTGTTCGACTTCGCGCTGTTCTTCTTTCACAACGCGGAAGCGCTGATCCGCCGCGGCTCGGGGCCCTACTTCTATTTGCCGAAGATGGAGAGCCATCTCGAGGCACGGCTGTGGAACGAAGTCTTCGTGCTGGCGCAGGACGCGCTCGGCATTCCCCGCGGAACCATTCGGGCCACCGCGCTGGTCGAGACCGTTCTGGCCGCCTTCGAGATGCACGAAATTCTGTGGGAGCTGCGCGAACACTCCGCCGGGCTGAACTGCGGGCGCTGGGACTACATTTTCAGTTTCATCAAGAAGTTCCGGAACGATCGGGCGTTCGTGTTGCCGGACCGCGCGGCCGTCACGATGGACCGGCCCTTCCTCAAGTCGTATGTCGATCTGCTGATCCAGACCTGCCATCGCCGCCACATTCACGCGATGGGCGGGATGGCGGCGCAGATCCCGATCAAGAACGATCCCACGGCCAACAGCGCCGCGCTCGCCAAGGTGACGCAGGACAAGCTACGGGAGGTCAATGCCGGGCATGACGGTACCTGGGTTGCGCATCCAGGGCTGGTGCCGGTGGCCAGAGGCGTCTTCGACGCCAGGATGGCGGCCTCCCACCAACTGCCGGTGACGCGCGACGACGTGCGCGTCACCGCCGCCGATTTGCTCGCCGTGCCGGACGGCGACATCACGTTCCAGGGACTGCGCACCAACATCGACGTCGGCATTCAGTACCTGGAGTCCTGGTTGCGCGGCACCGGGTGCGTGCCGATCTACAACCTCATGGAAGACGCCGCGACGGCGGAGATTTCCCGCACCCAGGTCTGGCAATGGGTCGCGCATGGCGCGAAGCTTGCGGACGGGCGCCGGGTTACCGCCGAGCTGGTGCGGCACACGATGGCGGACGAGCTGGGTACGCTGCGGGAGCAGCTGGGACCGGCTCGGTTCGACTCCGGGAAGTTCGATCTTGCGTCGCAGCTCTTCGACCGGATGATGACGGGGACGGACTTCCCGGAGTTCCTGACCACCGTGGCGTACGACTACATCGACTGAAAGACAGGGGACGCATGAAGCAGGAGTTCATCGCCGAGCTGGAGCGACGCTGGGCCACGAGCCCGCGCTGGGCCGGCATCATACGCCCCTACACCGCCGAGGACGTGTGGCGGCTCAAGGGATCGCTGGACATCGCCTACACACTGGCGGAGGTCGGCGCGGCAAAGCTGTGGCGGCTGATGCACGACGAGCCGTACATCGCCGCTCTGTCGGCGGTCACGGGCAATCAGGCGGTGCAGGAGGTGCAGGCCGGTCTCAAGGCGATCTACGTCAGCGGCTGGCAGGTGGCCGCCGACGCCAACACCTCGGGGCAGATGTACCCCGACCAGAGCCTCTATCCCGCCGACTCGGTGCCCTGGCTGGTGCGCCGGCTGCAGCACGCCCTGCGCCGCGCCGACGAGATCCACCACGCCCGCGGTGAGGAGGCCATCGATTGGTACGTCCCGTTCGTGGCCGACGCCGAGGCGGGGTTCGGCGGCAATCTCAACGCGTTCGAGCTGATGAAGGGGATGATCGCCGAGGGCGTCGCCGCGGTGCATTACGAAGACCAGCTGTCGTCGGTCAAGAAGTGCGGCCATCTGGGCGGGAAGGTGCTGGTGCCGACGAGCGAGTTCGTCTCGAAGCTGGTCGCGGCGCGGCTCGCCGCCGACGTGTGCGGCGTCGAGACGGTGCTCATCGCCCGCACCGACGCCAACAGCGCCTCGCTGCTCACGAACGACGTGGACGAGTACGACCGCGCCTTCTGCACGGGCAAGCGGACACACGAGGGGTTCTTCTGCGTCAGAGACGGCGTGGAGGCGGCGATCCACCGGGCGCTGGCCTACGCGCCCTACGCCGACCTCCTGTGGTTCGAGACCGCCAAGCCCGACGTGGGCGAGGCAAAGCAGTTCGCCGACGCGATCCATGCGAAGTTTCCCGGCAAGCTGCTGGCGTACAATTGCTCGCCGTCCTTCAACTGGAAGAAGCACCTATCCGAGGCCCAGTGCGCCTCGTTCCAGCAGGACCTGGGCGCGATGGGTTACAAGTTCCAGTTCGTGACCCTGTCGGGCTTTCATGCTCTGAACATGGCGACCTACGAATTGGCCCGGGCCTACAAGGACCGCGGTATGGCGGCCTACGCCGAGCTGCAGACGCAGGAGTTCGCGGCTCAGTCGGGAGGGTATGAGGCGGTGAAGCATCAGGAGTTCGTAGGAGTGGGGTACTTCGACGACGTTACGCAGGTCGTCGCGGGTGGGCGATCGTCCACAACGGCGATGGCTAACTCTACAGAGGAAGCGCAGTTCCACGAGCCGGCCCCGGTGGCCGAGCACGTGGCCCAGTAGTTGCTTAAGCGCTGGGCAGCAAGGACATAGGGGAGGGTTTCTCCGGCCAAGGCGGCGTCAGCAGACGTCGCGCCGGCAAGCCGGGTGCCGTGCACGGCAGCCGACACCTCCCCCCGAATTCCAGTTCGCATGCCTCGGCCGGCGACGCCACAGGACATAGCAGGGCATGGCGCGCCGGGGACTCTAAATCCTCGGCGCTTTGTGTCACAGCCGGTACAGCCTGTGTGCCCTGCGCCACAGACGGGGTGCGGGTGTGAGCCCAAATTGGAGGGGTCGGAGCCGGTGATCCGAAACACATCGTGAACCAGGGAGACAGCGACGTGACCGCACGCACCGTCGACGGCGTCCTGCGCACGGCGGAACTGCTGCTGGAAGCGCGGCGGCACGAGCGGGGCGGCCGGATCCGCGAGGCGATGGATTGCTGCATGGCCGCGGTCGCGGAAGCGGCCTGGTGCGGCGCCTGGGCGGCCCAAGCCGTCGGCCTGCGGCGCCTGGGCGTGCTGCACAACCAGCGCAACGAAATCCCCGCCGCCCGGGAGACCTGCCGCACCAGCGTGGAAGTGGCTTTCCGGGCCGGGGAGCCGTCCATCGCCGTCGAGGCGCTGCTCGCCCTGGGAGATCTGGAGCTCGAGCACGGCAACTTCGCGGCCTCCCAGGACTCGTATCAGGAAGCGTTGACGACGCTGCGCGACGAGCGCGCCGATTCCCGCACCCGCATCGAAGAACGTCTCGCACGCCTCGCCGAGGCGCGAGCGAAAGCCGATCGCGCCGCCTGAGCAGGGCGCCATCAGCCCCCCTCCCCTTCCCCCTCGCGTTGCCGCAGGAGAAGTGTGTGCCTGGTGTCTGCGTGAATTCGTAGAAGCGCACCACACACCGGTGTATTGCGCGCCCTGCTACGACAACGCGTTTGCGACCAGGAAGAGCTTCAGTCTCCTCCCGAAAGCGACGTTCCCGCTGAAGTCTGATGGCTGAGCGCTAGCCCGGAAACACTTCGTCGAAGGTGTGAAAGACGGGATGTGCGCCGGTGTCAGCCGGTGCCCCGGGCGACCGAACGCACAGCGCCGTTCGCATGCCTCCTTGCTGCGCCGCATCCAGCTCCGCGGCTACGTCCGACAGAAACATCATCTCCGACGGCGACCGCTCGAGGGCGGCCGCGATGCGCTGGTACGACTGGGCCTCTGTCTTTGGTCCGCTGGTGGTGTCGAAATACCCGCGAATCCACGGGGTCAGATCGCCGGCCGTCGAGTGCGAGAACAAGAGTTTCTGCGCCTGAACGCTGCCGGAGGAGAAAATGCAGATGTCCCGTTCGTGGCGGCGCCAGCGAGCCAGCGCCGGCGGCACATCGGCGAAGACTTGCCCCCGCAACTCGCCGGTACGATACCCGGCTTCCCAGATCTTCCCTTGCAAGGATTTCAAGCCGGTGGATTTGCGATCGCACTCCATCGACCACCGCACATAGGCCACGACCGACGCTATCTCGTCGTCGGCCGAGTCCGCTCGCCAGGGCAAGGGGGGGAGGGGGGGGCGTTGCTGGTGCTCCGACTCGGCCGCGTGTTCGGTCCGCAACCGGGCGATGTCGGCGCGGACCTCCGCGGCGGTGTAATGCCGCTCGACGAATTCCCGCACGTGCGCCCGCGCATAGGGAAACAGGATCCGGGAGACGAATTCGACCGGCGTTGTCGTTCCTTCGATGTCCAGCACGATGGTCCGCATCCGCCCTGCGTCCCGCAGCAGCACCGAGCTCAGCGCGACACGCCTTGGGGCGGGAAGTACACGGGCCCGAGGCAGATCGGCTGGTAGCCCTGATCTGCTCCGCTCTGGGTGTAGTGCGGCGTCCAGCCCGCCTGATTCTGGAACAGCCGGATGGCGCGAATGTCACGATCGGCGCAGAGATCGAACCAGTGCCACGTTCCCCGGGGGACGCGAATCAGGTCGCCCGCTTCCACTTCGATGGCGATCACCGGTCCCTCGCGCGGCCGGACGTGAAACAGCCCGCGGCCGCGAATGATGAAGCGGACTTCGTCCTCGTCGTGCCAGTGCTCGCTGCTGAACTTCGCCAGCATCGCTTCCAGTCCCGGTGTTTGTGGAGACACGTCGATGACGTCGGCCGTGACGTAGCCGCCCTGGGCTTTCAGGTTGTCAATCTCCACCGAGTAGGCGGCGAGCACCTCCTCCGCCGGCGCGTCCACCGGAACCGGATGGGAACGCGTCCATCGCTCGTACTCGATGCCGAGAGTCGCCAGATACTTCGTCACCGTCTCGGGATCGATCAGGGTCCGATTCTCGTCGGGAATTCTCACGGTCGCCATGCTATCCCTCTCTTTCGTCCCGTCACTTCGAGCAAGAACTCCAAAATCTCCACCTGCCGCTTGGCCTCCGCCAGATCCCGGCCCCACGTATACAGGCCATGGCCGCGCAGCAGGAACCCGTGGGCATCGGCATGCTGAGCCAGGATCTGTTCGACGAGTGGCATCTCCGCTGCCCAGTCCTGCGAGTTGGCGAGGATCGGCAACCACTCCCGGTGTTCGTGCGTGTGCACGCCGTCCAGACCCTTCAGCATCTCGTAGCCTTCGATGCCGAGTCCTCCGTCGGCGGCGGAGGCGTCGGACAGGATGGTGCTCCAAATGGAGTGTGTGTGCAGCACCGCCCCGGCCCGGCGCACCCGGGCGATCGTGAGGTGCAGGCTGGCCTCGGCCGACGCGGCCCCCGATCCCACCACGACGTGGCCGTGCTCGTCGATCTGGACGATCTGGCCGGCCGTGAGCAGCCCCTTGTCCACGCCGCTGGGCGTCATCGCGAGACGCAATGGATCCCGGCTCACCACGGCGCTGAAGTTGCCGGCCGTCCCCAGCGCCCAACCCCGGGCATAGCACTGGCGCCCGACGTCGGCCAGAAGAACGGCAAGGTCGGCGAAGGCTGCTTCGGAAGCTGCCACGCTCCTACAGTCTTCCCGGCGGCACCACCGGCCCGGCCGGCATCGGCTCCCGATCGGGCTCCGGTGTGAAGTCCTCCCCCGGATTGATGAAGCGATCGCGCTCGAAGCGATACTGCTTGTCGTACAGCTGGCGGTACCGACCCTCCGACGCCAACAGCTCGTGATGCATGCCGCGCTCCACGATCTGCCCCCCCTCGAGCACGAGGATCTGATCGGCGCTCTGGATGGTCGACAGCCG
Organism: uncultured Gemmatimonadaceae bacterium; assembly: GCA_964599725.1. Classification (GTDB taxonomy): domain Bacteria; phylum Gemmatimonadota; class Gemmatimonadetes; order Gemmatimonadales; family GWC2-71-9; genus DASTHG01. Next base: position 19,547 of record CAZRGT010000026.1, read on the forward strand.
GTGCGCGATGACGAAGGTCGTCCGGCCGCGGCGCAGGCTCTTGAGCCCGTCTTGGATCAGGGCTTCGCTCTCGGAATCGAGGCTGGAGGTGGCTTCGTCGAGAATGAGGATGCGCGGGTCGGCCAGGATGGCCCGCGCGATCGCCACGCGCTGGCGCTGGCCCCCCGACAATTTCACGCCCCGCTCCCCCACGACCGTCTCATACCCCTGCTCGAATCCCTGGATGAACTCGTCGCAATGGGCGATGCGGGCCACCGCCTTCACTTCCTCGATCGTGGCATGCGGCCGGGCAAAGCGGATGTTCTCGGCGATGGTCCCGTCGAACAGGAAGTTGTCCTGCAGCACGACGCCCAGCTGCGTGCGATAATCGCGCAGCGGCACGGTCGCCAGATCGCGGCCATCGATCGTCACCTGGCCTGACTGGGGACGGTGGAATGCCATGACCAGGCCGATCAGCGTGCTCTTCCCCGAGCCCGACGAGCCGACCAGCGCCGTGGTGGAGCCCGCCGGGGCGCGGAAACTGACGTGCTTCAACACGTCCACGCCGGGTTTGTAGGCGAAGCTGACGTCTTCGAACGCCACTGCTCCGGCTACCTCGCGCAAGGCGGCGCGGTGCGCGTCATCGGCGTCTTCGGTGATCTGGGCGCGGATCTCGCGGATGCGGTCCAGCCCCGCGAACGCCTCGGTGATCTGGGTGCCGATCGAGGCGATCTGGATCAGCGGCGCGGCCATGAGACCGGTGAAGAAGATGTACATGACGAGGTCGCCCAGCGTCATCGTGCCGCCGATGATGGCGCGCCCCCCGACCTGGATCATGATGATTCCGATCACCCCGATCACGAGAGAGGAAAACGCGCCCAGGCCCGAGATGCCGGTCATCGTGGCGGCGATGTTGCGGAACATCTTGTTGACGCCGCGCGTGAACACCAGACGCTCCCCGCGCTCGGCATGGTACGCCTTCACGATCCGGATCCCACCCAGCGATTCGGCCAGGCGCCCGGTCACCTCGGCGTTGATTTTGGATCGCTCCCGGAACAGCGGGCGCAGCTTCGTGAAGGCGTACGCCATGCCGCCCCCGAACAGCGCCAGCACCACGATCGAGACGGCCGTGAGCTGCCAATTGAGGTAGAACAACACGCCGAGGGCGATGACCGCGGTGATCAGGCCACCCACGAGCTGCACCAGCCCCGTTCCCACCAGGTTGCGAATCCCCTCCGCGTCGTTCATGACCCGGGAGATCAGCACACCGGTCTTGGTGGAATCGAAGTAACTCGTGGGCAAGCGCAGGACGTATTCCTGCACGCTGCGTCGCATGTCGGTGATCGCTTTCTGCGCGGCCACCCCCAACACCTGCGATAGCGCGAACGACGTTCCCGCCCCCACCAGCGTCGCCGCCCCCACCGCAACCGCGATCCAGAACAGGAGGTCCGGGCGGCGCTGCCCGATCACGTGGTCGATCAAGAACTTGGAGGACGCCGGCAGCACGAGCCCGCTGAGCCGGTTCAGCACCAGCAGCGCCAGTCCCAGGGAGAGCCGTCGCCGGTGCGACCAGATGAGCGCGCGCGCTTCACGCCACGCGTCCCGGGACACCCCCGGCTTTTTCTTTTCGGCCATACTGGATGTTAGCTTGGGGGCGGACCTTCCGTCCACCCAAGCGCGCGAGGATGCCGTGAAACGCTCCACCGTGGGCACGCTGCTGGCGGTCGTCGCGGCAGCCGGCCTCGTTGTGATACTGATGACGTCGGGCCAGACGGCCAACGAATGTCGGGTGTGCGTCACCTACCGGGGCCAATCGAACTGCGCCACCGCTGCCGGGAGCACCGAACAAGGCGCGCAGGAGGGAGCCCAGACGACGGCCTGCGGGATACTGGCGTCCGGCATGGACCAATCCATCGCGTGCGGTCGGATCCCGCCCGACTCGGTCCAATGTCGCACCCGCTGACGATCATCGGGCCGCGATGAGCGCGTTTCAGCTGCCCCATGTCTCCGTCCCGGCGCGGATCACCCTGTCGCAGGGGCCGCCCCAGGCGGGGACGGTGTTCCTGGCGGCGCGCGTGCCGCAACACGATGGAGCGGAGACCCCGCTCGAAATGCTCAACCGGCCGGACCCGTTTTTCCCGTTCCGCCCCGCGGACGAGGGGCCCATGCTGCTCGTCGCCAAGACCCAGATGGTGGACCTCACCGTCGCGCACGGCCCCATCATCGATCCGGATCGTCTCAGCGCCGCCAAGGAGCTGCGACTCGAGCTGGTCCTCTCCAACGGCACGACCATCGGGGGGCGGGCCCAGGTCGAGCTACCCGAGCAGCACTCGCGGACACTCGATTACTTGAACGCCGGGGCCGTCCCGTTCTTTGCCCTGTCCAACCACGACAGCACTCACTATGTCAACCGCGCGCACGTCCTGTTCGCGCGCCCACAGGACTGACCGTGACGGCGCGCCTCGACCCGTTCGTCGACATCCTGCTGCGCGAGCAGGGCGATCAGCTCTACCTGTTGCCCGACGAGCCGGTGACCATAGTGAAGGACGGCAAGCCGCGGAAGGTGAGCAAGCAGCCGCTCACGGACGCGCACATCTACGCCCTGCTCGCCGAGGTGGCGCCTTCGGACGCCGCCGACAAGATCGACCGCCATGAAGAAACGGAATTCGACTACGTCGCCGACCGGGGCCTGGTCCGCGTCCGCATCGTCCCGGACTCGGGCCGGCTGACGGCGGTCATCTCGCCGGCGCCCGTGGCCCCGCCCCCGCGCGCCACCCGCGCGGCCACGGAGCCCGCCGCACCCTCTGGGGGGGGGGGGGGGCCCCGGCCCCCGCCCCCCCCCGTTGGCCCCCCCCCCGGCCCGGGACACCCGCGGGACCCCCCCCC